>JBKQSA010000016.1:0-149218 GCA_052143815.1 Steroidobacteraceae bacterium
ACTTTTTCGCGTCCATCAGCGGCTTGATAAGGTCCAACGGCAGCGGGAACACGATGATTGAGGATTTGCCGTTGCTGGACATGTCGGCCAGCGTCTGCAGGTAGCGCAACTGCAGCGCCTGCGGCTGCTGCGACAGCATCGCGGCTGCATCGCGCAGCTTCTCGGCGGCCTGCATCTCGCCTTCGGCATGGATCACCTTGGCGCGGCGTTCACGCTCGGCCTCGGCCTGGCGCGCGATCGCCCGCACCATGGTTTCATTGAGGTCGACATCCTTGATCTCGACGTTGGCGACCTTGATGCCCCACGGATCCGTCGCCTCGTCGAGGATCGCCTGCAGCGTGCGGTTGATCGATTCGCGCTGCGACAGGATCTCGTCCAGCTCATGCTGGCCGAGCACCGAGCGCAGCCGTGTCTGCGCCAGCTGGCTGGTGGCCTGGAAGAAATTCACGACCTGCAGCACCGATTTGTCCGGTTCCACCACGCGGAAATACACCACCGCGTTGACCCGCACCGACACGTTGTCGCGCGAGATCACGTCCTGCGGCGGCACGTCCATCACGGTGATCCGCAGATCCACCCGGACCATCCGCTGCACCACCGGAATCAGCAACACCAGCCCCGGCCCCTTGGTGCCGGTGTAGCGGCCTACCGTCAGCACCACGCCGCGTTGATACTCCGGCAAGACCTTGACCGAGGCAAACAGCAGCATTGCCCCGAGCACCACCAACATACCGACAAATACGAACATGACTATCTCCCAGATTCACACCGGCGCAACCCACAGCAACAGGCCCTCCCGACGCACGACACGTGCACGCGCGCCGGCCGGCAGTGCGCTCTCGCAGCGTACCCGCCAGCGTTCGCCATGCACACTCGCCCAGGCTTCGCCACCGACGGCCATCGGCTCCAGTAACTCCGCCACCTCGTTCAGCAGCGCCTCATCGCCGATGAACTGGCGCGAATGCCGCGCGCGGTACACTAGCCAAACGATCAACGCCAGCAGCCCGGCAGCGGATACCGCGATGCCGGCGATAACACCCAGATTGACGCCGTAGCCCGGCACCTCGGTATTCATCAGCATCACCGAACCTACCACGAACGAGATCACTCCGCCGATACCGAACGCACCCACCGTCGGCGCGACTGCCTCCGCTGCAAGCAGGCCGATGCCCAGCGCCATCAGCGCCAGCCCGGCGTAGTTCACCGGCAGCAACTGCAGCGCATACAGGCCGACCAACAGACAGATGCCACCGGCGATGCCCGGCAACAACACACCGGGATGGGTCGCCTCCACGAACAGTCCGACAATACCCGCCAGCAACAGCAGATAGGCGATCGTCGGGTTGGTGATGATCGCCAGGAACCTCGAACGCGCGTTCGGCGCGTATTCGCGCACGGATGCTCCCTTGAGCTGCAAGCTCACTGTGCGATCGCCCAGTTGCACCATGCGGCCATCGGCCTTGGCCAGCAGGTCGGACACGTCGGTCGCCACGAAATCGATCACGTGCTGCTGCGCCGCTTCGCTGGCGGTTAGCGTGGCTGCGCCGCGCACCGCCTGTTCGGCCCACTCGACGTTGCGCCCACGCAATTGCGCCAGTGATCGGAGGTAGGCAATCGAATCGTTCAATATCTTGTGCGACTCGGCATCGCCATCGTCGGCCGATGGTGCCGGCGCCGGAGAGCTCGCTGCGCTCGGCGGCTGCTCGCCGATTTTCGGCATCGGCATGCTGCCGCCCAGGCTCACCGGCGTGGCCGCACCCACATGCGTCGCCGGCGCCATGGCGGCAATCTGCCCGGCGTACAGGATGTACGTGCCGGCGGACGCCGCCCGCGCACCGCCGGGTGCGACGTAGACCAGTACCGGAACCTTGCAGGCCAGCATGCCGGAGATGATCTGCCGCATCGAGTCGGACAGCCCGCCCGGGGTATCCAGGCGCAGCACGATCGCCACCGCGCCGTCGGCCACGGCACGCTTCGCGGCGTCGTCGAAATATTCCGCCGCCGCCGGGCCGATCGGACCATCCAGCGCCAACTGCGCCACCATGCCGGTGGATGCAAGGTGATCGGCGACCGCAGGCGTCGCAGCAGCACACGCCACCCGTGCCGATATCATGCAAAGGGCCACGGCCCACGATATCCACAGCCAACGCGCCATCACAGCGACCTCGCGATTACCTCGGCGGCCCGTTCGCCATTCCGGGCCGGCACGACGACGCCGAGCGCACGGGGGCGAATACGATAATGAAGCGGCGCCTCCATGGCGGTGAACTCACCGTCGGTGGACACGTTGACCCGCCTGGTTTCAGTCTGCACCCAGATCTCCTCCGCCTCAAGGGCATTCAGTTCATGGTCGCTCACGCGTCCCCTGAGCGTCCTCAGTGCCATGCGGATGAGGTTTCGGCGACCGGTGCTGGGCGCCATGCACACCCATAACCGCCCGGAAATCAGGCTCGTGCGCGTACCGATTTCCAAGCCCGCTATTTCATATCGGTTGTTGCCGACGAACACGAAGGGTGTGCTGCGCGCCTGCTCTTCTGCCCCGTCCACGCGCAGTTTCACACTGAGCACGGAATAGCGCCGCAGAACCGCCCCCACTGCAAGCACGAACGCTCCCCATAATTCTCGTGAAATTGGTGGGCCGTGTACCTGTCGGCGATAGATGGGATCACGGGTGATCGGTTTGATCATTCGGAACCCCTTTTTGGACTCAATTGGGGGGACGCCTCCTCCCAACCACCTCCTAACGCCTTGTAAAGAGCGATCAAGTCGGTGGCAATATTTCCCCCGCTCTGGGTAAAAGCGCTGTCGTCGGTGTAAAGCGTACGCTCGGCGGTGAGCACGCTTAGGAAGTCCGTTTGCCCTTCCCGGAACAGCAGCAGAGACAGGTCCACGGCCTTGTGGTCATCGGCGACCGCTTCGCTGAGCGACTTATAGCGCTGCTGTTCCTCCGTGAAGGCGATGAGGGCATTCTCCGCATCCTGCAAGGCGCTCAATACGGTTTGTTGATAGGTGATGAAGGCCTGGTCGCGCAGCGCTTCCTGCGCGCGGATGTTGGCGACGATGGCGCCGCCCTGGAACAGGGGCCACGACGCCGCGGGGCCGATGAAAACCGAGCGGTTCGAGCTCTGCAACCAACTATTTAGCCCGCTGCTCTGCCAAGTCACCCCGCCAGTAAGAGAAAACTGAGGAAAAAGCTGTGCGACCGCTACGCCGATCTGCGCGGTGGCGCTGTGCAGCTGCGCCTCGGCCTGGCGAATATCGGGCCGGCGCCGGAGCAGATCGGACGGCAACCCGGCAGGAATCTGCTGGGGTATCGCCGGCAGCTTGCCGATCGGTGACAAGCGTTCCAGCAAATCTCCCGGCGGCCGGGCGAGTAGCACACTCAGCGCGTAGATGGATTGGCGCGCAGCCGTTTCAAAGACCGGAATTTGAGATTCGGTGGTCGCCACGGTGCTTTCCGCGTTCGCCATGTCGAGGCCGCTGTCGAACCCGACCGTATAGAGTTTGCGGGTGATCTCGGCGGTGTGCTGCTGGACCTGCAGATTATTGCGCGCGGTGACGATCTGCTGCTGGTTGCCGCGAAGCTGAATGTAATCGAGTGCTACCTCGGCGGCAATGCTCACTTGAACGTCCCTGATGTTTTCTATGGCGGCCTGGACACCCGCACTCGCCGATTCCACACTGCGACGAACGCCTCCGAAAAAATCCAGTTCCCACGCCGCGTCCAAGCCGGTCTCATACAAATTGCGTGGAACCTCACCGGTCATATAGAGAGGACCGGCTTGTCGCTGATAAGCGGCCGTGGCGGTAGCGGATGGCCAGAATCCGCCGGCGGCGATATCCCTGAGGGCGCGGGCCTGCCTCAGATTCGCTTGCGCGAGCGCGAGGCTGGAGTTCGCCTTGAGCGCCTCCTCGACCAGCGACGTCAGCGTCGGATCACCCAATCGCTGCCACCATCGGGCAAGGTCGGCGGGCCGGTCGGTCACGACCGACGGCTGATGCGTGTTCGTCACGCCTACCCATGAGGCTGGCACAGATGCTCTGGGAGGATGGTAATCCGGGCCGACCGCACATCCGGTGATGAGTATCGTCAGAAGGGCGGCGGGCACCTTCGCCCTCACGAGTACCTCACTCATATCGAAGGGCGTCGATGGGGTCAAGCCGCGACCCCTTCCAGGCCGGATAAAAGCCGAAGATGACGCCGACGCTTGCCGAGACCACCACCGCGGCTACGATGGCGCCCACCGAAGCGACGGTCGGCCAGTTCAGCACCTTCGAGACGAGAGTGGAGGTACCGCGTCCGACAGCGATACCGATGATGCCGCCGAGCAGGCACACCACGATGGCCTCGGCGAGAAACTGGCGGAGGATATCGTTCGGCTCTGCGCCCACCGCCATGCGCAAGCCGATCTCGCGTGTCCGTTCCGTGACCGAGACGAGCATGATGTTCATGATGCCCACACCCCCCACCACGAGCGAGATCATGGCTACGTACAGGAGTAGCTTCGTGATCAGTGCCGTCGTCGAGCTCATGGCCTTGGTGATCTCAGTCATGTCGCGAACAGTGAAATCATTAGGGGCGGTGGGACGCAGGTGGTGATTCTGCCTGAGCGCGTCGGTAATCTGTTCGATCGCGCCGGGGATCTGCGCCGCGCTGCGCGCATTGGCGAGGATCTGATCCACGTTAGCAAACCGGATCGGTTGCGGCAGGTCGGCGAGCTCGTTGCTGGACTGGGTCGGATAGAGGCTCGTCGTGATGTTCGGGTACATCTGGGTCAGTGAATTGACTTCGGTGGCGTTCGTGGTATTCGTGGCGCTCTGATTGCTGCTCGAGACGGACGTGGCAACGACGCGATATTTAATCGTAGTCCAAGGCGCCAGCAGGATGTCATCCTGATCCTGGCCCATCATGTTCGCGCCCTTTGGGCTCAACACGCCGATCACTTTGAAGGATACGTTGCGGACGCGAATTTCCTTGCCAATCGGCGACTGACCGGCGAAGAGTTCCCGTACAATCGTGCGGCCGATGACACAAACCTTGCTCGCGTTCAGGACGTCGTGCTCGGTGAATGCTGCGCCCTCCTCCATATTGGTCCAATCGCGCACCAGGAGAAACGATGGGGTCGAACCATAGATGTACGTAGGCACCCAGTTTCGTTTTCCATAGACGATCTGGGTGCGCGCACGCACGATGGGGGCCACGTTGGCGACGGCGGGACACTTCTTGCTGATCGCATCCGCATCGTTCGGAGTCAGGGTCGTCACGCTGCCGATACCGTAGTTGACGCCGCCCACATTTTGCGCGCCGGGAATCACCGCGAGGGTGTTGGCTCCTAGGCTGGTGAGCGTGCGCTGAATGGCGAGAGTTGCGCCGTTGCCGATTTCCATCATCGTGATGACCGCCGCGACACCGATGACGATGCCGAGCGTGGTGAGTAGGGTCCGCATCGTACTTCGTCTGAGCGCGCCTGCGGCGGTTTTCAGAATGCCGAGCAATCTCATGCGACGCCCTTCGAGCCTTCGATGAGACCGTCCTTGATCCGGATGGTCCGGCGGGTGTGATGGGCCACGGCCGGGTCGTGGGTGACGAGAATGACGGTGATTCCATCAGTGGCATTGAGCGTCTCGAACATGCCAAGAATGTCCTCGCTGGTATGTGAATCGAGGTTCCCCGTCGGCTCATCGGCAAGGAGCAGTTGGGGGTGGTTGATGAGCGATCTTGCGATGGCGACTCGTTGCTGTTCGCCTCCCGATAGTTGGGACGGCTGATGACCGATCCGGTCGGCCAGACCCACTTTTGTTAGCATCTCCGCGGCCCGCTCCCTCTTCTGCCGCTCGCTGAGGTTCTCCCTCGTATAGCTCAACGGTATGAGCACGTTTTCCAGCGCGGTCGTGCGGGGCAGGAGGTTGAAGCTCTGAAAGACGAAGCCGATAATCCGATTGCGCAACCGGGCCCGCTCCTTGGCGCCGAAATGCGAGACCTCCTGCCCGTCGAGCCAGTACTCGCCCGAGGTCGGGTGATCGAGGCACCCGAGGATGTTCATGAGCGTGCTTTTACCGGAGCCGCTTGCGCCCATGAGCGTGACCAGCTCGCCTCGGGCAACGGCCAACGACACGCCTTTGAGCACCGGCAAATCAACCTCGCCAAGGTGATAGGTCTTTTGGATATTCTGCAGCTTGACTAAATCGGCCATTCGGTCACCCCGCGGCCTACCGACTAGTGCCGGAAGACGGATTGGCCTGCTCCGGATTTCTCTGCTCCGGGTTTCCTTGGGCCTGTTCCTGGCCGGAATGCTGCGCACGAAAGATTTGAGGCGCGAACGGATTGCGCTCGGCTGTTTCAGCCGATTGAACCTCCGGCGTACCCTCACCGATAACGGCGCGCAGTCCTTCTCTCAGGCCGTTGCCCTCGACTTCGGTGAATGTGCCATCGGTGAGTCCCAGGCGTACAGGGATGGGACGGACGAATTTTCCATCCTCGATCCACACGACCGTGTGGACCCCGCCTTCATCCGAACCGTGCGCACCGCGAGAGGCTTGGACGTGTGATTGCCTCAGGTCCGGCGCGATCTGATCGGACCGCGGCGACCAGCGCAGCGCCGCATTCGGCAGCAGTAGCACGCCTTTGCGCCGGCCTGTCTCGAACAATGCGTTGGCGGTGAGATAGGGGAGAAGTCTGCCGTCGGAATTGTCGATGTCGACCTCTATCGTATAGGTGACAACGTTTTGCGTCATCGTCGCGTTAAGGCGCACTTGGCCGACCCGGCCCTGAAACACTCTGCCCGGAAAAGCGTCAACCGTGAACGTCACAGTCTGGCCGGCGGAAATGTTGCCGACATCCGCTTCGTTGACAGAGACCCAGACCTGAATACGGCTCAGGTCGTTCGCGATGAGGAAGAGACTCGGAGCGCTCAGCGACGAAACGACGGTCTGGCCGATGTTCACCCGCCGATCGATCACCACGCCCTTCACGGGCGATTTAATGGTGCAGTAATCGAGGTTTATCTGCGCAGTAAGAAGATTGGCCTGGTCCTGCTCGACTGCGGCCTTGGTTTGCTCCACCGCGGCCTCGGCGGCGGCGAGATTGGCCTTGGCTACCTCGTAATTTGCCTGGTACTGGTCGTAGGCACTCTTCGCCAGCGCGTCCGACGGACCAAGCTTCTCGGCACGTTCCCAGTTCTGAGTGGCGTACAGAAGATTTGCCTTCTGCTGCAACAAGTTCGCCTGGCTCGCGAGCACATTGGCCTTACCCTGATCGAGTTGCGCCTTTGCGGTCTTGACGGCAGCGCCGTAAAGGGAATCGTCGATTCTCGCAAGCACCGTGCCTGCGTCCACCACGGAGCCCCAATTGACGGGTTTACCGTCCTTATCTTTCCCGAAAGCAACGATGACCCCTGCAACCTGCGCGCCGATGTCGACTGCCGCTTCTGGCTCGACCGTGCCCGTGGCGCTGATCGTGGCAACAAGGTCTCCTCGCTTCACCGGTGTCGTGAGGAACACAGGTACCTTGTTCCGGCCGGGCCAGAATGCCCACAACCCTCCGCCGACCGCGAACGCGGCAACGACCAGAAGCGTGATTACGCTGATTCGTCGCATGTGATCGGCTCCCGAACTCGGTCGGACTGCTCCTTGGCATATGCCACTGCATCCGTCGCATAACCCAAGCAACTGGCCAAAAACGGCACGGCAGCGGCACCCGCCCGACCATGATAGATAGCTGCCTCACACTATCCTTCCACCAGACGTTACGTGGCTGCCAACCACTGCTTTGGTGATAGTAGCGCGGCCAGCGAGGCTTACGAATTAGGGTCAGTACTTAGTACAGTCCTTGCTTTTGTGACGGACCCCCTTACTTGGTTTCCGGGTCGCGGGCCGACGCCGTCTCTAATGTGTTCCATTGCGCAGTCTCCTGCGCAGCAGGGGTTTGTTATTCCTATCCGCTTCACGAGACTGGCAGGCGCCCGCCTTCGCTCAAAGATCATCCGGCAGCGTGGCTTAAATTTGGATCGGTGCCGATACTTAAGGACCAGTACACGTGAATGATCTGGAGCAACTGACCCGCCGCTTCGGGATTCCCGGCGCGCTCGGGGATGCGTACGCGGCCGAGCTTCTGGTGCGCGGCTCCGCGAAACGTGACGCTGTAACCGGCGCCGAGTGATGCTTTGCTTTCGGCATCAAGAGCGGCGACCGCGGCGCGAAGCTCGGCGAAGTGATCGAGCCACTCCTGGCTAATAACAAATTTCGTCACCAGTTCCCGATGCCTGTATGTACTCGCATCCCTAGGGAATTTCCCCTAAGACCGGGACGTAAATCCCTAGCCACCTATCGGCTTGGTACGAGTAGGGTGTACGAAGGTTTCGCAACCAAGGCGATGCGAATGAATGAGGTAATCCGCAAGAACGTCGCTGATGCCAAGACGCCTCCAAACATGATGGAGTACGCGGCGGAGCGCGCGCGCTTTTCATGGAAGGATGCGCGCCGCGCGCTCGACGGATTGCCTGGCGGCGGGGGGCTCAACATCGCGCACGAGGCGGTGGATCGTCATGCCGGCGGCGCGCGCGCGCAGCATCTCGCGCTGCGATGGCTGGGCAGAAACGGCGGCGTCCGCGATTTCACTTATGCCGACTTGTCGGCTTGGAGCAGTCGTTTCGCCAATATGTTGGAAGAACTTGCGGTAGGGCCTGGCGAGCGAGTGTTCGTGCTCGCGGAGCGAATACCTGAGTTGTATTTCGCGGTTTTCGGCGGGCTGAAGCGCCGGTGCGTGGTGTCCCCGCTATTCTCCGCCTTCGGCCCCGAGCCCATCGCCACGCGGGTCGCCATCGGCGAGGGCCGCGTTCTAGTGACTACGACCGGCCTCTATCGCAAGAAAATCGCCGCGTTGCGCAGCCGACTCCCGACCCTGAAGCACGTGCTGGTGGTCAGGGACGAACCCGACGATTCGATTCCGGAAGGCGCGCTCGATCTGGTCGCGCTGCTCGGCGGCGCCTCGGCAACGTACCGTATCGGCCCTACCGATCCGCAGGACCGCGCGCTGCTGCATTTCACCAGCGGCACGACCGGCAAGCCCAAGGGTGCGATTCACGTGCACGAGGCCGTGGTCGCGCATCACGCAACCGCGCGGCTCGCGCTCGACCTGCATGCGGAGGATGTCTTTTGGTGCACGGCCGACCCAGGCTGGGTCACCGGCACCTCCTACGGCATCATCGCGCCGCTCACCATCGGCGCCACGATGATCGTCGACGAGGCCGACTTCGATGCGGAGCGCTGGTACGACACGCTTGCGCGGGAGAAGGTGAACGTCTGGTACACCGCGCCGACGGCGGTGCGCATGATGATGAAGGGCGGCGCCGAGACGGTGCACCGGCGTACGTTTCCCGAGCTGCGCTTTATCGCGAGCGTGGGCGAGCCGCTGAACCCGCAGGCTGTGTTGTGGGGCATGGAAGCATTCGGGCTGCCCATTCACGACAATTGGTGGCAGACCGAAACCGGCGGGATCATGGTCGCGAACTTCGCGTCGATGGATATCCGTCCGGGGTCGATGGGGCGGCCGCTGCCGGGGATCGAGGCGACCGTCGTCGAGCATCTCGCGGATGGCGGCGTTCGTCCCATCGATGCGCCCGGGGTCGAGGGAGAACTCGCGTTGAAGCCAGGCTGGCCATCCATGTTCCGCGGTTACCTGAACGAGGAGGAGCGTTACCGCAAGTGCTTCGTGGGGGGCTGGTATTTGAGTGGTGACCTCGCCAAGCGCGATGCCGACGGCTACTACTGGTTCGTCGGCCGTGCCGACGACGTGATCAAGTCCTCCGGACATTTGATCGGACCCTTCGAGGTGGAATCCGCATTCATGGCGCATCCGGCGGTGGCCGAAGCGGGCGTGATAGGCAAGCCCGATCCCGTGGCCGGTGAATTGGTGAAGGCCTTTGTTGCGCTCAAGCCGGGCTACGCACCGGGTGAGGCGCTGCGGCGCGAGCTGCTGGCATTCGTCCGTAAGCGCCTGGGCACGGCGGTGGCTCCGAAGGAGATCGATTTCCTGCCGGGCCTTCCCCGGACCCGCAGCGGCAAGATCATGCGCCGTCTCCTCAAGGCGCGGGAACTCGGCCTGCCCGAGGGGGACATCTCAACGCTGGAGTCCTCGTGAACATCGGCCGCGAGCAGGCGCTCGCCTACCTGCGGCAAATGACGCGCATCCGCCGTTTCGAGGAAAAATGTGCGGAGGTCTACAGCGCCGGCAAAATTCGCGGTTTCCTGCATCTGTATATCGGCGAGGAGGCGGTCGCGTGTGGGGTGATGCCCGAGTTATCCCGCGAGGACGCGGTCCTTGCCACCTATCGCGAGCATGGCCATGCGCTCGTCCGCGGCATGCCGGCGCGCTCGATCATGGCGGAGATGTACGGCAAACAGGAGGGATGCTGCCGCGGACACGGCGGCTCCATGCACCTGTTCGACGCGTCGCTGCGCTTCTTCGGCGGCAACGCGATTGTCGCCGGCGCATTGCCGATGGCCGTGGGCTTCGGGCTCGCCGACCGGATGCGCCGTACGACACGCATCACCGCCTGCTTCTTCGGCGAGGGCGCGGTCGCCGAGGGAGAGTTTCACGAATCAGCCAACCTCGCCTCGCTGTGGAAGCTGCCGGTGCTGTTCCTATGCGAGAACAATCTCTACGCGATGGGCACCTCGATCGAGCGCAGCGAGGCCGACACGGACCTTTGCGAAAAGGCGCGCTCCTATCGCATGACCGCGGCAAGCGTCGACGGCATGAACGTGCTCGCCGTCGCCGAGGCCGCACGGGCGGCGGTGGCTTATGTTCGCGCGGGCAACGGCCCCTATTTTATCGAGCTGAAGACCTACCGCTTCCGCGCCCACTCGATGTTCGATCCGGATCTGTATCGCAGCAAGGCCGAGGTCGAGGCATGGAAGCATCGTTGCCCGATTGAGGCCCTCAAGACCCGGGCTCGGGAGGCTGGGTTGATCGCGGACGCGGAAATCGCCGCAATCGAGGCCGATACGGCGCGAGAGATCCAAGATGCGCTGGCCTTTGCCGAAGCCGGCACACTCGAGCCGGTCCTGAACCTGACTCGCGACGTCTATGCGCGAGAGCGGCGCGTTGTGAAGGCAGGGGCCTCGTGAGCGGCACCGTCCGCATCAACTATCGCGACGCGCTGCGTCAGGGTTTGCGGGAGGCCCTGCTGCGCGACCCGCGGGTGTTCCTGATGGGCGAGGATGTCGGCCGCTATGGAGGCAGCTATGCCGTGAGCAAGGGGCTGCTCGAAGAGTTCGGCGACGAACGTATCCGCGACACGCCGCTCTCCGAATCCGCCTTCGTGGGCGCAGGCATCGGTGCGGCGTTGAACGGCATGCGGCCCATCGTCGAAGTGATGACGGTGAACTTTAGTCTGCTCGCGCTCGACCAGATCATGAACAACGCGGCGACCCTGAGGCACATGTCGGGCGGCCAGTTGAACGTGCCGGTCGTGATCCGCATGACGACGGGCGCGGGGCGCCAGCTCGCCGCGCAGCATTCGCACAGCCTCGAGGGCTGGTACGCGCACATTCCGGGACTGCGCATCGTGGCGCCGGCCACGCTCGAGGACGCTCGCGGAATGCTCTTTACGGCGCTGCAGGATCCCGATCCGGTGCTCATCTTCGAGCATGCATTGCTCCTGAACGTCGAAGGGGACATTGCCGCAGACCCCCAACCGGTGGACATCGATTACGCAGCGGTGCGGCGCGAAGGCACCGACGTGAGTCTCATCACTTACGGCGGTTCTCTGCTGAAGACGATGCAGGCCGCGGCGGAACTTGCCGAGGACGGTGTAAGCGCCGAGGTCATCGACTTGCGCACCTTGCGCCCGCTCGACGACGCGACGATCGTCGCGTCGGTGGCGAAGACGCACCGCGCCGTGATCGTGGACGAGGGCTGGAAGAGCGGCGGCCTGTCGGCGGAAATCATGGCGCGCATTCTGGAGCAGGCATTCTACGAGTTGGACGCGCCGCCCGCCCGCGTCTGCGGAGCCGAGGTTCCGGTCCCCTATGCCAAGCACCTTGAGGACGCGGCAATCCCCCAAGTGGCCGGCATCGTCGCGGCCGCGCGCAATTTGGTGAAGTGACGTGTACGAATTCAAGATGCCCTCATTGGGCGCCGACATGGAGGATGGTACCTTCGTCGAATGGCACGTGGAGCCCGGACAAGACGTCACGCGCGGTCAGGTGATTTGCGTGGTGGAGACGCAGAAGGGCGCCATCGACGTGGAGATCTGGGAAGGCGGGGTGCTCGCGAAGTTGACCGCCTCACCGGGACAGAAAATTCCGGTCGGCCAAGTGATGGCCCTCGTTGCGACCGGGGGCGAGGACTGGAAATCAATCGCCGCGGCCGCGCCTTCGCCGCCGCCGAGCGGCGAGCCTCGACCGGAAACGCCGGGCCGGGAGACGATCCAGAGGCCCGCGGCGGTGGTCGCCGCATCGGGCGCCGTACCCCCATCGTCGCAGCGGCTGAAAGTTTCGCCGGCAGCGCGTAGACGCGCCCAAGAATTGGGCATCGATCTCGCAGCGGTGAAGCCGTCCGGCACCCTCGGCGCCATTTCCATCGCCGACGTCGAGCTCGCCGCGGCTGCGAAGAAACCGCCGGATCGGCAGGCGGCAATGCGCGCCGCGATCGCCGCGGCGATGTCGCGCTCGAACCGGGAGATTCCGCACTATTACCTGGCAACCGAGATCAACGTCGAGCGCGCGCTAACCTGGCTCGAGAAACGCAATGCGGCGGTGCCGATCGGCGCGCGCGCGCTATTCGCCGCGGTGGAACTCAAAGCCGTGGCGCTCGCGCTGCGTGAGACGCCCGAACTGAACGGGTTCTATGAAAGCGGTGCCTTCCGGCCCGGCCCCGGCATGCACCTCGGGGTGGCGGTATCGTTGCGCGGCGGAGGACTGGTGGCGCCGGCCCTGCACGACGTGGACAAGCTGAGCCTGGCCGATCTCATGGCACGGCTGAAGGATCTGTTGCGGCGGGCGCGGAGCGGACAGCTTCGCAGCTCCGAGATGTCGGACCCCACGATTACGGTAACGAACTTGGGCGATCTCGGCGTCGAGACTGTCTTCGGAGTGATCTATCCACCGCAGGTGGCGCTCGTCGGTATCGGCCGATCAACTATGAAGCCCTGTGTGATCGACGGGGCGATCGTGCCGGCGCGCGTGGTGCACGCGACGATTTCGGCGGATCACCGCGTCAGCGATGGCATGCGCGGCGCACGTTTTCTCGTCGAACTCGATCGCCTGTTGCAGCAACCGGAGGGCCTCGCATGAGCATGAGTCGCGATGAAGTCCGTAAAGCCCTGATCGACAGCATCCTCGACGTCGCGCCCGAGGCCGACTTCACACAGGTACGCCCCGACCGGCCGGTGCGCGGGCAGATCGACATCGATTCCTTCGATTTCCTCACCATCCTCGAGAATTTGCACGAGAAAATCGGCGTGGACGTTCCGGAGTCCGACTACGGCAAGATGATGACGCTCGACGGCTCGGTGGACTATCTGGTGCGCCGGCTCGCTGAGGGATCAGCTGGATAGCTTGCCTGCCGGCCCGCGCACGTGGGCGAACGAAGCGTCATCCCATGTAGATCCGTGCTGTTCTAATCAGAGGGAGCATTCGATTGTCATGCATCGTGAAGATCTACTGCCAGACGCCATGGGTGTAGGAGCGTGAAGTTCCGCGCTAAGGTCATTCCTTCCGGTAATGCCACTGCTGTCGAGGTGCCAAAAAAAGTGGTGGAGGGGCTTGATTCCGGCCCTCGACCCTTGATCCTTTGACCACCTGCCATACGGTCTCAAACGGAAAGAGGTCGCCGCTATCGAAGAAGCTAAGACCCCAGAGACCCGGCAACTCAGGATTTCAAAGTTGCTTACCCGGCTGCGGTCAGAGCGTCCTTAGGCGCAAACGAGGGGCTGGCACGGCTTATGCTGACTCCCCCTTGTACGATTTCATCGGCACGTCCCTACGGCTCAACGCAAGGGGCAAGCGGAGAGCAGTGCCGCTCGACAAGCGGCACTCAAAGCTGGGAAACTCTTTCAGTTATTCTCATACGAGAACGACAATGGCCATCAAGAATACGATCTTCCTCTGGTATGACGGTTCTGCCTTAGACGCTGCTCGCTTCTATGCTGAGACCTTCCCCGACAGCACCGTGGGCGCAGTGCTCCGCGCGCCGGGCGACTATCCCAACGGCAAGCAGGGCGATGTCCTGACGGTCGAGTTCACTGTGATTGGTATCCCCTGCGTCGGGCTGAATGGCGGGCCGGAGATCAAGCACAATGAGGCGTTCTCGTTTCAGATCGCGACCGACGACCAGGCCGAAACAGACCGCCTGTGGAACGCCATCGTAAAAAAGGGCGGCCAGGAAAGCCAGTGCGGCTGGTGTAAGGACAGGTGGGGCGTGTCTTGGCAGATCACCCCGCGCGCCCTCATTGCCGCGCTTTCCGACAGCGATCCCGCAGCGGCCAAGCGCGCGTTCGAAGCGATGATGGCGATGAAAAAAATAGACATCGCCGCGATCGAGGCGGCGCGACGGGGCCGCTGACGCGAGGACCAGTGATACCTTCCGACCCGCCCGCAAATCAGTCAACCCGTTGGCATCGCCAGGGTTTTAGGATGCCCGCGAACTATTCCGCCGAGTCTGCTTCAACGCGCTCATCTCAAATCTTGACGATCACCCGCGCAATCGCGCGGTAATCGCGAAGGAAAAGAGCTGGAACCTCTCGCCTGCCTATGACCTCACGCCATCAGTGCCCGTGAGCATGAGAGCGCCGCGACCTAGCCTTGGACTGCGGCGACATGGCCTTAACGATCCCGGTGCCCTGCAATCGATGGACCGCCTGCCGTGGGGCAATCGGTTAATCAAGGCATCGTTAAGTCGTTTGACGCGTGCGCCAACTATCGGCATACGAATCCCGCGCGACTTCGGAGTAGGGAACCGGACTGACCGTCGCCTTGATTTCGGTCTGTACGTGCCGTTCGACCGTGGGCTTCGTCGACCCGCCGTCTTTCTCTCCCCAGAGCAGCGTCACTTGAGTACCGGGTCTGCTGTGCTCCTCGTCGAGGATCGCCAACGTCAGCATCCGTCCTTCATTTGCGCTGTAGCCTATCCATGTCGATATACCCGCCGACTTCCCGTTAATCAGCACCTCATCATATGGATGCATGGCATAAACAGCCGACGGGAAGTCGATATATTTGGCGCGACTGCCCTTCTGAAACATTGAGCTGATGACGCGGGAAACGTCCTCGCCATCAAGCGCCAAAGTAACTTTCTTGCGATGAGATTTGGCTGCCATTTTTTCGAGGGCCGCGCGGCCGATAAAATCGTGATCGAACTTGACGAACCCCCCGTAGCCGAGTTCCCACGGCGTCAAGTAATAGTCGTTGACGCTGTCGGAATCAAAGCTGCCCCCGAGCGACGCCATCGCTTCATAGCCGTTTGCGGGCAACCACTGGCGATAAGATTTCATCTTTTCGCCCGTATAGACCGCCGGAAGCGGTGACGGTATCCAACCGGACTCGAGCGCGTTCGTCGAGTACGCCCGACCACCCACCAGGCGCAACCCAAAGTCTTGTCCCGCCTTGATCAGTGCCTGCCTGACCGTCTCACCGTCATCCCAGGGCCCGAAGAGTTCAAAGCCCGGTTGTCCCGCCATGCCATGCCGCAATGCACGCACCGGTTTGCCAGCGATGGATATCGTGGTCATATGGAAGAATTTGAGCTCCGGCGGCAGCTTGCCGGTGGCGGCTTGGACCACCTTCATTGCATTGGGTCCCTGCACCTGGAATCGGTACGATTTACGCCGCGTCGGATCCGCACGCCGAACGGTTCGTTCGTCCAATTCGACTTTGACGTCAAAGTCCCCCGTCTCTGCGTGATATTGAACCCAGTTTAAAACCGGTGCTCGCCCGACCAAGTTGAACTGATTCTCCGCCAGATAAAACAGGATCACATCGCCAATCACGTATCCATCGTAACTGCACGGGACAAACTGCTTTGCTTTGTCGATGCCGAAGTTGTGGAAGCTGTTGACGCCCAGGTAGGACAACAGTCTCAAAGCATCTCGGCCGTCTACGAGCAAGTCGGCCATGTGATAGGACTGGTTGAACAGCACGCACGTTTCCTGCCAGGCCCGCTGCTCATCGCGCCAATTGGTGTATTCGGCCGGTACGCCAGGATACACATTGGGGCCTGTCTGCTGATTTCGCAGAAGATCGACTGGACTCTTCCGGGTCTGCAACAGGTCTTCTAAGCTCTGATGGCTCATGATTCCTCGGCTAACACCATGACTTGCCCAAGGCTGGCAATGCTACGCGGGTTGATGGCGGCTCCGCCTACCACCAGAGGCACAAAAGTCAGTCTCTCAGCGCACAGCCCGGAGCCTAGGCAATCAATGACCTTCCCGGGCCATGCCAAACTCGAGCGCCTTGGCGGCTCCCCGCCGCGAGGGTACGCGTCCGCTTGTCACGACGGTGGACGTCGATGGATGCCGGGTAGCTATTTCCTTCAGGATTTTTAGGGATTTTTGGCGATTTCATCGCCGCAGTGGACGTTCTCGGACGTCCTTGATCTCTATTGGATGGTGGGCCGTGTAGGGATCGAACCTACGACCAATTGATTAAGAGTCAACTGCTCTACCAGCTGAGCTAACGGCCCAATATAACCTTTAAAATCAATATGTTAGCAGAAATCGGTAGACGAATTTAGCTGCCAAACATTCTAAATGCGTCACGAATTGTAATATCAGCGACGCATATTCTGCCTCTTGGGGCACAAATCGCGCGCCATCGAATTACGCGCGGTGCGTAGTGTACTCATTTTTCCTATAAATGGCTTTGTGATTCCGGTTACCAAGGGCCTCAGCGTCCCAGACTGTTTCGACCGTGCGCCGAGCCTTGGCTGCCAGACCGTAAAGGAGGTCATATGGGTCATGCCTATTGCAAAATGGCGATAACGTCGCCATTCTGAGTCTCAGAACGGCGGCCGAGTCGCCATATTCGAGACCCCTGAATGGAATTCATTCCACGTTTGTTGACTACCGGCAGGGACAATTTTTTTCTCCTCGGGCCGCGCGGCACCGGCAAAACCTCATGGTGTGCGCAACAATATCCCGACGCTTTGCGCATCGATCTCCTCAACCCAGCGGTTCTACGCCGGTATTCCATCGAACCCGAATACCTCATAAACATCGTCGAGGCAAATACAAAAGCCCGACACATCGTGATCGATGAGATCCAGAAGCTCCCTACCCTACTCGAGGTCGTGCATCTACTGATCGAACGCAAGGCGGGCCAGCAGTTCATTCTCACCGGCTCAAGCGCACGAAAGCTACGCCGTCAGGGAGTCAATTTGCTAGGCGGTCGCGCTAGCCAGAAGCTCATGTATCCCTATATGGCCGCGGAGCTCGGCAAGCGCTTCAAACTCGACACCGCACTTCAGCAGGGAATGCTGCCCGTTGTATGGGGGGCGGACAATCCAACTGCTGTTCTCGATGCCTACAACGCGCTCTATCTGCATGAAGAAGTGCAGGCGGAAGGACTGGTGCGTAATATCGGTGCCTTTGCCCGTTTCCTGCAAGCCATGAGCTTCAGTCATGCGACCGTGCTGAATCTGGCCAACGTGTCGCGTGAAGCCCAAGTGAGCCGCAAGACGGTCGAAGGATATCTGGAAATTCTCGAGGACCTACTGTTGGGATTTCGGATCGACGTCTTCACTAGACGTGCCAAACGCGAACTCGCGGCTCACCCCAAATTCTATTTCTTCGATACTGGCGTATTTCGCGCCAACCGGCCTGCCGGACCACTCGATGCAACCACTGAACTCGATGGCGCTGCGATCGAAGGGCTAGTCGCTCAGCACCTGCATGCCTGGCGTAGCTACTCGAAGGGCAAGCACAGCTTGCACTACTGGCAGACTCGATCACGCACCGAAGTAGATTTCGTGATCTACGGAGAGTCCGGAATCTATGCGATCGAAGTGAAGAACTCAAAACGCGTCGACTCTAGCGACTTGACTGCATTGAAGCATTTCGCCGAGGATTATCCGCAGAGTCGGCGCTACCTGCTCTACCGCGGCGAAGATCGGATAAAGCGTGACGGGGTGCTGTGCATGCCCTGCGAGGAATTTCTGTTGGCGCTGAAACCCGATAGCTTTCCGGATTGATCAGCGTGAACTCACGTATCACAGGGATAGACATGAGTCTCGACTACGCAACCCTCGAGATTCTTCGTCGGCAGCACCCCGCCTGGCGCCTGCTGCTCGCGGAGCACGCCGCTCTCATCGCCAGTTTTCTGCATAAGGCGTTTGTATTGCCCAATGTAAGGATGAAGAGCGCCGCCGACCTAGCAGAAGCACTGGAAGACGAATTGTTCGGGCTGCGCGAGCAATCGGGGAATGAGACATTTCCAAGGTCCGCGATGGAATACCTCAACGAATGGACTGCGAACGAGAAGGGATGGCTTCGAAAACACTATCCCCCGGGGTCGGACGAGGCGCATTTCGAATTAACCCCGGCCACGGAAAGGACGATCGCCTGGCTCGCAAACCTTGCCAAACGACCCTTCGTGGGCACCGAATCGCGGCTGCTCACATTATTCGATCTGCTGCGACAGATGAGCGAAGGCAGCGAAGCCGATCCGCAAGCGCGCATTCGTGAGCTGGTCAAGCGTCGGGCTGATATCGACGGTGAAATCGCACGAATACAGCAAGGAGACGTGCCCTTGCTCGACTCCACGGCGCTCAAGGAACGCTTCATCCAATTCGCCGGTATCGCTCGCGAGTTACTCGCGGACTTTCGTGAGGTCGAGCAGAACTTTCGCGCGTTGGACCGCAGCGTGCGCGAGCGTATCGCTCTGTGGGAGGGCGCGAAGGGCTCGCTCTTGCAGGAGATCATGGGCGAACGTGACCTCATCGCCGAATCCGATCAGGGCCGTAGCTTTCGCGCCTTCTGGGACTTTCTTATGTCGCAGGCAAGGCAGGAAGAACTGACACATCTGCTGGACCGGGTATTGGAATTACCGTCGCGCCGGATTTCTTCTGTGTGAATTCACCGCGAAGCCACTGCGCAAGAGTGTCCTCGAGCTTCATCGCCCTCGCGAGTCGCATCAAGCGTTTTTTATTTAGCCTGTCGTGCTCCACGTCATGTAGTGCCGGCGGCGAGACTGCGCTGCGGGGACTCTTGGCAAGATACAGCCAATCGAGCAACGCTTTCTCGGGCGTTGCGCGAGCATGTGTGGGTCCGCGCTCGAGATCAAGCCGATCCTCTATTTCACCGGCTTCTAAGATGGCGCGCGGCATTGCGTGGAACCGAATGGCTCCTGCGGAAGTTTGCACCCGCCCCACTCGAGGACGGGCCGGACCTGAGACGAGCGGCAATATGGCGGTAACGTCGGCCGGTGGGTTATTGAGCATGCCGGATTCGTCTAGAGCGCTATGCAACGAGACCACCGCGTCCCTGCGTACGTGCGCCGCGGCGTCCGCGAGACGGCCGGCCGGATGGATGAATCGGTTTAAATAGATGCCTCGAATGACCGGCGCCAGCCGATTGCGCGCGATCGCGTCCCGAATCCAAGCGTGCAGGGTCGGATCTGGAACCGGCTCGAGCCGGGCGAGACTTGCAGCGCGCGATAACTCGCCGAGAGTCAGTACGGCGGGCGCTTGCGGCTCGCTCAATTGCATTTCCAACCTCTGTTTCCAGGGAATCATGGTTTCGTCTCGAGAAGTTCGAGGGCGTAGGCCTCAAATAAGGGCGTCAGCGTTCCAGCGACTCGATCTTTCATTTCCGCCCAAGTGTCGGCGGTGTATCGCGATGCCATTGTCGGTTCGATCGCCGGTAGCGTCTGCGTTTGAAATAGGTCCCATGGCATTGCTTCGAGTTTGTCTCGCAGCACCTGCGAAGCGCCAATTGGAGCGACGTGCGCTACCGCGAGTGCCCATTCCAACAATTCGCGGCCCGGCTGGTGTACCGGAAGGAGCAAATCCAAATCGTAGACATCCCGCGGCGCGCAGCGATCGGGGGATAGAAGCGCGGCGATCTTCATGGCAACGAGAGTTGGCTCACTATACAAATCGACGTAGAAAACCCCGAGCCCGAGCGCGGCGATCCCAGACACGGTGACTTGGCGTATCGAACCGGGCGGGGGCGGCCGTCGTGATACTTCGACCTTCAGATTAAACGGGGCGCCTTCCGTGCTGCGCCCGCTGACCTTCCACTTGGGCGAGATCTCGCCCTTCCCCGGGGAATGTATTTTGACGTCCACGACGTACCCGCGCAGAGCTTGATCAAGTGCTCGTCGAACCTGGTTGTGCAAACTCTCAGCGGTGCGTTCATCGAGCGGCGGGAAGTCAAGATCGATGTCTCGCGTTTGCCGAGAGGTACCATAGAGTGCGGCGATCGCCATACCGCCTTTTAGAACGAAGCCGCCCTTGCTCGCGCGAAATAACTCACGCAAGAAGCGAGCTTGAACGAGTTGCAGCAGCGATGTGGCCACGACAATTTCCATGTATTGCGTTGGTTCATATTAACTGAACTAACGTAATACATCAACTAGACCAAATGCCGCTTTCTGGCGGAGGCTGATCCGCGCTGCCCATGGGGCATATTGCATCGATTAAGTAGGCGTAAGACGAGGGTAACTGCGATGCTGGGGCACAATCGTCACCGCTAAACGGTTGAATTTTAAGTGAAAACCACAGGATTAAGAGTCAACTGCTCCACCAGCTGAAGCTGACGGCCCGTACGAACTTTTCCGCAAAACGCAACTCGACCCACTTTTTAAGTGGGGTGGACGACGGGACTCGAACCCGCGACGGCCGGAATCACAATCCGGGGCTCTACCAGCTGAGCTACGTCCACCATCGTCATCCTTCCGAGACGAGGTGGCGCGCCCGGCAGGAATCGAACCTGCAACCGCCGGCTTAGAAGGCCGGTGCTCTATCCGGTTGAGCTACGGGCGCCTAACCCAACAAAAACTCATAGCGCCAAACGTATTTTCCAGGCCGATGTTCGGGTCCGTGCAAACCGAATCGGAAGTGCGCGCGGATTATATAGAGTTTTTTAACCAATTGAAGAGTCTATTGCCGTGCGCCCGCCCCGCCGAGCACGTGAGGTTGACGTCTTCCGCCAAACACCATATCTTGTGCCCTATTGCGGTGCCCAGCACAAAATCTGGGCCTAAGAGGGAATCCGGTCCGAATCCGGAGCTGCCCCGCAGCGGTGGATGGGAACGAACCATGTCATTGGCACTGAGTGGACGACGCGAGTCGGGGCTCGGGAAGCGGCATGCAGTAGGAATCGGCGCAAAGATTAGCCGCACGCCCGTGAGCCCGAAGACCTGCCGCGATCCTCATCTCGAAAGGGATGTCGTTCGGCTCTGGAGCTCTCGTGGGAGGAGCGGCCGGGATGTTTTCGCCTGCGCCGCGCGCGGGCCTCATTCCGTCGTCCCTTTAGCGAACTCCAATTCTTCCGGGGGGACGTCAAGGACCATCATATGAATATACAACCACAGAATGACGCGTTACCGACCAGTACGAACGCGCTGACTTCCGGCGCGCGCCAGCCTGAACTCAGCTTGAATCCGCCGCCGTCGCCGCGCGTGCCGATGAGCGTGAAGAAGCGTTCCGGCGCTCACGAACCCATCGACGTGAACAAAATCGTACGCGCGGTGACGCGCTGCTGCGAAGGCATTGCGGATGTGGATCCCATGCGAGTGGCGTTGAAGACCATCGCAGGCCTCTATGATGGTGCAACCACACGCGAACTCGACGAGTTGTCGATACGCACTGCGTCATCGTTCATGGCGGACGAGCCGGCGTATTCCAAGCTTGCCGCGCGACTGTTGGCCGCGTTCATCGACAAGGAAGTTCAAGGATTGGGGATTTACTCTTTTTCCCAATCGATCCGCACCGGTTTCGACGTGGGTCTGGTGAATGAGCGGGTGCTGCAATTCGTCGAGTCGAATGCGCGAAAACTTAACGATGCCATCGATGTGGAGCGCACGCAGCGCTTCGAATATTTCGGCATCCGGACGTTATACGACCGCTACCTGCTGAAGCATCCGACGAAACGGTTCGTCATCGAAACCCCGCCCTATTTCTGGATGCGCGTCGCCGTCGCCTTGAGCACCACGATTCACGGCGCGATCGAGCTGTACCGGCTGTTCTCGTCTCTCGACTACTTGCCGAGCTCTCCAACGCTGTTCAATGCAGGCACGCTGCACGAGCAACTCTCGAGCTGCTTTCTGCTCGACTCGCCGCCCGACTCGCTGGAAGGCGTGTACGACAAATATAAGGACATTGCCCTGCTGTCGAAATTTTCGGGGGGCATCGGCGTTGCGTGGCATCGGGTCCGTTCCGAAGGGTCGCTGATACGATCCACCAATGGTCTCTCGAATGGCATCGTCCCGTGGCTGAAGACTCTCGATTCATCGGTTGCGGCAGTCAACCAGGGCGGTAAGCGCAAAGGCGCAGCCTGCGTTTATCTCGAAACCTGGCACGCCGACATCGAGGCGTTTCTCGAACTGCGCGACAATACCGGCGACGATGCTCGCCGAACTCATCATCTGAATATCGCCAATTGGGTTCCGGATCTGTTCATGAAGCGTGTGGAAGCCAACGAGGCTTGGTCGCTGTTCGATCCGACGGACGTGCCCGAGCTTCCCGACCTATGGGGAGATGCCTTCGAGCAGGCGTACGTGCAAGCCGAAGCTCGAGGCTTGGCGCGCAAGACGCTGACGGCGCGGGATCTCTATTCGCGGATGATGCGGACGCTCGCTCAGACGGGCAACGGCTGGATGACGTTCAAGGACAAAGCCAATCGCGCCTGCAATCAGACGGCGCAACCGCAAGCCGTGGTGCACTTATCGAATCTCTGCACTGAAATCATCGAGGTCACTACCCACGCCGAGAGTGCCGTATGCAATTTGGGTTCCATCAATCTTGCACGGCACGTCGATGATCGCGAGTTCGACTTCGAGAAACTCGAGCATACCGTCGAACAGGCGGTGCGGCAGCTGGACCGTGTCATCGACCTCAATTTCTATCCCATTGCTTCGGCGCGGGCATCGAACCTGAGATGGCGCCCGGTCGGCCTCGGGGTCATGGGACTTCAGGACGTCTTCTTCAAGCTGCGGCTGCCGTTCGACAGCGAAGCCGCGAGGGCGTTGTCGCGCCGCATTGCCGAAGACATTTACTTCCACGCCCTGCGCGCCTCCGCGGAGCTGGCGCGCGAGGTCGGCGCACATCCAAGTTTCCCCGAGACTCGCGCCGCTCAGGGCGAATTGCAATTCGACTCGTGGGGCGTCACTCCTGCCAATGCGGAAAGGTGGCGGGACCTCAAGGCGCAGATTCGATCCCATGGACTGCGCAACAGCCTGCTGATCGCCGTCGCGCCCACCGCGACGATTGCCTCGATCGCCGGCTGCTATGAGTGCATCGAGCCGCAGATTTCCAATCTCTTCAAGCGAGAGACCCTGTCGGGCGATTTCCTGCAGGTGAATGCCTACCTCGCGCAGGAACTGAAGCTCTTGGGGTTATGGACCGCGGAGATGCGCGATGCCATCAAACTGGCCGATGGGTCGGTGCAACGCCTCGACGCGCTGCCGGCAGAACTCAAGAGCATTTATCGCACTGCCTGGGAGATGCCGATGAAGGCCTTGATCGAGATGGCTGCCGACCGCGGCGCCTTCATCGATCAAAGTCAATCATTGAACCTATTCATCGCCAACCCGAGCATCGGTCAACTGTCGAGCATGTATATGTACGCCTGGAAACAAGGCCTCAAGACGACGTACTACTTGCGGTCTCGGCCCGCGACGAGAATCTCCAAGACGACCGTGCGTGAACAGCAGACCGAAGCGCCTCGAGACAGCGCAGCCGTCCTTGCCTGTTCGCTTGAAAATCCTGAGACCTGCGAGGCCTGCCAATGAGCCGCTTGCTCGATCCCGGCTTCAATCTGACGTTGAGACCGATGCGTTACCCGAAGTTCTACGACATGTATCGAGCTGCGATCAAGAATACGTGGAGCGTGGAGGAGATCGATTTTCAAATCGACTTGGGCCATATGCAGCGCCGCATGAGCGCCGCGGATCGCCACCTCATCGAGCGCCTGGTGGCTTTTTTCGCCACCGGCGATTCCATCGTGGCGAACAACTTGGTATTGAGCCTTTACAAACACATCAACGCGCCGGAGGCGCGCATGTACTTATCGCGCCAGCTCTACGAAGAAGCTCTGCACGTGCAGTTTTATCTGACGCTGCTCGACAACTACGTGCCCGATCAAGCTCAGCGGGAGCGCGCGTTCGCGGCCATCGACAACATTCCTTCCATTCGCCGGAAGGCGCAGTTTTGCCAACGTTGGACCGATTCCGTTCTGGATCTGCATCGCATCGAGACCCTGGACGATAAGCGCCGGTTTCTGCTCAATTTGACCTGCTTTGCCAGCTGCATCGAAGGCTTGTTCTTCTTTGCCGCGTTCGCCTACGTCTACTTTCTGCGCTCGCGCGGGCTGTTGCCGGGCTTGGCCTCGGGGACCAATTGGGTGTTCCGCGACGAGAGCGCGCATATGGCATTCGCCTATGAGGTGTTGGAGACGGTGCGGAAGGAAGAACCGGAGCTGTTCGACGCGGATTGGGCGGCGCAAGTGAAAACGATGATGCAAGAGGCCGTGGAATGCGAGGCAGCCTTTGCCGATGATGTGCTCTGCGAGGGAGTTGCCGGTCTCACGCGGGTCGAGATGCGCGAGTATTTGCAGTACGTCGCCGATCAGCGGCTGTTGAAGCTGAATCTACCGATTATCTACGGCTCGCGTAACCCGTTCGCGTTCATGGAACTGCAAGATGTCCAGGAACTGACGAATTTCTTCGAGCGCAAGGTGTCGGCATATCAAGTCGCCGTGCAGGGAGAGGTTGCCTTCGATCACGCGTTCTAGCCGGAACGGGTCAACGCACGCAAGGCTGAGACCGACCGCCTACATGCTAGCTGGTGACGCTGCTGCGGCGGGCGCGAGATCAACGTTGTGCATGACGGTGATGAGCCAGCTCCCGCCGCAGGATGTGAACACAAGATCAAGAAGACCGGAGCGAACAGGGCATGAAATGCCGTCGGGAGTCAGCGCGCCGGTCATCTCCCATCGGACGTCAACAACGGCAACGTCCGGTTTCAAAAACCGGATCTTCTTCACTTCGGCGGTCTGGTGGCTTTGCATGAACATTTTCTGGAACGCTTGTGCGTGGAATTGTTCGATGTTCTCGCGGCCCGAAGCACTCACGCCGCGAACATTAGTGAAGTCGGCGTCCGGAGCGAATCCCGAAGCGAAGACGCGTGCGTCGTGCGCATTCCAGCCCGCGAGGAAACGGTCCGTGATCACGGCGTTGATGGCGGCCTTATCGGCAGTTTGATCGGCGTCCACGTTCGCCTCGGCAGTCAGTGGGATACCAATGCCATTAGAAGAATGGAGTCTAAATCGCGCGACTTCGGCTTTTCATCCATGTCGGGCTGGAGCAAGGGGCCGATTAGCTTCATATATCGCCCATTCGCACCAAGCGCGTCAAGCGATCAAAACGAGGTATTCATTGCAAAAGATCTTTTTTTTCTTTTATGGGCCGGAATAGACCGGTTAGGACCTACTGAACTTACCGACACATAGGTTACACATCGTTCCGGTATAAACCTATCTGTCCGGAATGGACCGTTACCCATGTGTCCGGAATGGACCCACTTGAATTGGTCGGGGTGACAGGATTCGAACCTGCGACATCTACGTCCCAAACGTAGCGCTCTACCAGTCTGAGCTACACCCCGACGATCGAAATCGCACGCCGAAACCCGGACTCGCTCGTGAGCGCCGCCGCTCCGGAAGCCTACGATTGGAAGACCGCGTAGTGTACTGGGTCGGCAGCCCAACAGGCAATGAGAAGACCTTGACGCATCGCGTGGCGGCGTCTTGCATCAAACGGCACGCAACAGCGGCAACGCAGCGGTTTCCCGCCGCATCAAGGTGCTCTTGCCGAACAGTGAAGCGACCAGATCGACTGCGACCGCCGCCGTTCGGTTGCGCACGTCGAGCGAGGGATTCAATTCCATGATGTCGAGCGAGCCCAATTGGCCGGTGTCAGCGATCATCTCCATGCACAGCTGCGCTTCCCGATAGGACGGGCCGCCCGGCACGGTCGTGCCGACGCCGGGTGCGATTTCGGGATCCAAGAAATCCACATCGAAACTGACGTGCAAGTGCGTATCGCGGTCGAGCGATTCCAGGGCATTCGCGAGCGTCTGGCGCATACCAGCCTCGTCGATGAAGCGCATGTCGAATACTTCGAGGCCCACTTCATGAACCAAGCGCTTCTCGCCTTGATCGACACTGCGGATTCCGATTTGCCGAATACTCCCCGCCTGGATCGCCGGCACGCGCCCGGACATCTCGATGAGGTTTTTGGGTCCCAGCCCGCAGAGACAGGCAACCGGCATACCGTGAAGGTTGCCGCTGGGCGTGAGCACGCTGGTATTGAAGTCGGCATGAGCATCGAGCCAGAGAATGCGCAGTTTGCGTCCCCGCTCGCGGCAGTGGCGGGCGGTCGCACTGATCGACCCTATGCTCAAACTGTGATCACCGCCGAGCAGTATGGGCATGCGCGAATCGGCCAGCTCGCCATACACCGCATCGTGAACCGTGCGATTCCATTGAGTCACCTCGTCGAGGTGCCGATAGCCTTCCACCGGTCCGCGCAACGGATTCGGAGGTCCGCGCAAATCGCCGTGGTCGCGAACATCGAGACCTTGCAATTCCAACATGTCCTGAAGTCCGGCAACGCGCAGCGCCTCGGGCCCCATCGAGGCTCCGCGGGTTCCGGCGCCGATGTCGCTCGGCGCGCCGATCAGCGAAACTCGCTTGATCATGACACCCACCTCCTACGCGGTCTTGCGAACGGGCGATCGCACGGCTTTGCCCACGGTGCCGCCGTACAAATCCTTCGGATTGTCGAGTTCCGGCACCAGATCGATTTGACGCGCGCCACCGCGCTCCTCCTTCAACAAACAATGCAAAAATCGCAAGGCGGAATAGTCTTCCAGCGCGAACCCGACCGAATCGAAGAGCGTGACCTGTTCGGGGTAGCTGCGCCCGGGCGCCGCACCGCGCACGAGGTCTGCGAACTCCGTAACCGGATATTCTGGGTTCATCTGCTGAATCTCGCCTTCGATGCGCGATTGCGCTTCATATTCGACGAACACACTGACATTCGGCATTCGCAGCACGTCAGGATGCAGCTCGGTCTTGCCGGGACAGTCGCCGCCGACGGCATTCAAATGCATGCCCGGGGCTATCATCGGCGGCGTCAGAATGACTGCATTGCGCTTATCCGCCGTGGCGGTCGTGACGATGTCTGCGCCTTTGCATGCATCCGCGCTAGATGACGCGCGTACGATGCGTAATTCGCTGAGTTCGGGCATGGCCCTTAAATTGTGCTCGAGTTTCGCCGTCGCTTTCGGATCGGTATCAAACAGCCGCAGTTCGCGAATACCCAGCATTCGATAAAATCCGACGGCCTGAAATTCGCTCTGGGCACCGTTGCCGATGAGGGCCATCACTCGACTGTCGGCGCGTGCTAGATGGCGAGCGGCAAGAGCCGACATCGCCGCGGTGCGCAATGCCGTCGTGACGGTCAGTTCGGACAGCAGCAGCGGATAACCGGTCTCCACGTCGGCAAGCACGCCGAAAGCGGTGACCGTGAGAAGTCCCGCGGCCGTGTTTTTCGGATGCCCGTTGACATATTTGAATGAGTACAGCCGCCCATCACTGGTCGGCATCAGTTCGATTACACCAACGGCGGAATGGCTGGCATGCCGCGCGGACTTTTCGAAGTCGCTCCAGCGACGGTAATCATGCGCGATCTCGTTTGCCAAGCGCTCGATGAAGGCGCCGGTTCCGACCCGGCTGACGAGCCGCAACATATCGCTGACACCGATGTAATCGATCATGGTTTCAAACTCCCGTGGGCCTAAGTCCGCATCCCTATGATGACGAGCGGCGAAGCCAACAAGAAGACAGCAAGTTGCACAAAATGCTCCTATGATTAAGCATAACGCTAGATCTTATTGGCGAATTGTTCAGTGAAACAGTGGACCCTATGGATGATATCGACCGAAAACTGATCGGACTGCTGCGCGACAATGCGCGCAGCTCGGCGGCATCGTTAGCCAAGTCCCTGAAGGTCTCTCGGGGGACGGTGCAGAACCGGCTGGCAAAGCTGGAGCGAGACGGCACCATCGCCGGCTACACGATTCGATTGCGGCCGGCGATCGATGAGCAACGCATCGTCGCCCTGATGACCATCGCGGTGGAGGGCAACCGGATCGATCCCGTGCTACGCACGCTGCGCGGCGACCCATCGATCGTGACGTTGTACACGACGAACGGGCGTTGGGATCTGGTGGCGGAGATCCGGGCCGACAGCTTGCAATCCTTCGATCAGGTCCTGAGTCGGATCCGGCGCATCGAGGGTATCTCCGGCACCGAAACCAGTCTGCTGTTGTCGACGCACAAACTCTAAGCTATCTTATACGAAATTAAGTTGACGTATACGTTAACTTTTGGCTCAATACCGGAACACCATGATCGAAACGACCGGGCAGTTCTATTCCGTGACCCAGCTGGGGCTGGATTTGGGCGTGAGTGCGCGCACGATCCGGTTTTATGAGGACAAGGGTCTGATTTCGCCGCGTCGCGCGGGCAACAACCGCGTTTACACGCTGCGCGACCGGGCCCGCATGATTCTGATTCTGCGAGGCAAGAAACTCGGATTCACGTTGCGCGAGATCAGGGAGTACCTCGATCTTTACAACGCGGACCCGACCCAGGCGAAACAGCTGCGCCTGCTGCTGAAAGCGGTGCGCAGTCGAATTCTGCAGCTCGAGGATCAGCGAGTTGCCCTCGATGAGGCCTTGGGAGAACTGCGGGAAGTCGAAGCTCAGGCTCACCATGCGCTGAGCGAGCTCGAGACCGGCGCGCGACGCGCGGCCGGTTGAATCAGATCGTCAATAGTTGAATTACGAGCCGCGACTGGCGCGGACCCAATCGGAGTAACAGCATGAAAAATGTCGTGATCGCAGGCTACGCTCGCTCCCCCTTCACTCTGGCCAACAAGGGCGCGCTGACGCGAGTCCGTCCCGACGACCTCGCTGCGCAGGTCGTCGCAGCGCTGATCGAACGCACCAAGGTCAGACCTCAGGACATCGAGGATGTCATCGTCGGCTGCGCCTTTCCGGAAGCCGAACAGGGTTTCAATGTCGGTCGCTTGATCGGACTTCTGGCGGGGCTGCCGCAGTCGGTGGCGGGCATGACGGTGAATCGCTTTTGCGGCTCATCGATGCAGTCGATCCACATCGCCGCGGGCCAGATACAGCTCGATGCGGGCGACGCATTCATCGCGGCGGGTATCGAGAGCATGACCCGCGTGCCCATGATGGGCTTCAATCCGCTGCCGAATCCGACGCTCCAGGCGAAAGTGCATGCGTATATCAGCATGGGCGACACTGCCGAGAACGTGGCCGGTAAGTGGCACATCAGCCGCGAGGCGCAAGAAGCCTTCGCCGTACGCAGCCAGCAACGTGCGGCCGCCGCCGCCAAGGCCGGACGCTTCAAGGACGAAATCGTTCCCATTCTAGCCAAGCACGGCATCGTCGATACCGACGGCTGTATCCGACCTGACACCACCGCGGCCGGCCTCGCTCAATTGAAGCCCGCCTTCTCGCAGACCGGCACCGTCACCGCCGGCACGTCGTCGCCGTTGACCGACGGCGCCTCGGCCGTGCTGGTCTGCAGCGAGGATTACGCGGCCAAGCATGGCCTCACCCCGCTCGCCCGCATCGTGAGCGTGGCCGTCGCCGGCTGTGCGCCGGACATCATGGGCATCGGTCCGGTCGGCGCGACGCAGAAAGCGTTGCTGCGCGCGAAACTAGAGATGTCGGCCATCGATGTGGTCGAATTGAACGAAGCCTTCGCGAGCCAAGCGCTGGCCTGTGCCCACGATCTCGGCATCCGCGACGAGACCCTCAACATCGACGGCGGCGCGATCGCCCTTGGACATCCGTTGGGTGCAACCGGGGCGCGTATCGTCGGCAAAGCGGCCAGCCTGCTGCAGCGCGTCGGTGGTCGATATGCGTTGGCCACCCAATGCATCGGCGGCGGTCAAGGCATTGCCACGATTCTCGAGCGGATCTAAAGGAGCGTATTTCTTATGCAACCGATCCGTAAAGCCACAGTCATCGGCGCCGGGGTCATGGGCGCCGGCATCGCTGCCCAATTCGCCAATGCGGGAGTCCCGGTACTTCTGCTCGATATCGTCCCCGACGGTGCCGCCAACCGCAATGTGTTGGCCGAGGGTGCGATCGCGAAGATGCTGAAAACCGAGCCCGCGCCGTTCATGTCGGCGCGCGCGGCCAAGCTCGTGACTCCCGGCAACATCGAAGATCATCTCGCGCAGCTCGCCGAGAGCGATTGGATCGTCGAAGCAGTGGTGGAGCGGCTGGATGTGAAACAGGCGCTGTACCGCAAAATCGACGCGGTGCGCCGGCCGGGCACCGCGGTATCCTCCAACACCTCGACCATTCCGCTGGCGTTGTTGACTCAAGGGTTGAGCGACGCGTTCACTCGCGACTTCCTGATCACGCACTTCTTCAATCCGCCGCGCTATATGCGATTGCTGGAAATCGTGACCGGCCCGAACACTGATCAGCAACTGGCGCAGACCGTCGGCCAGTTCGCGGATCGAATGCTCGGCAAGAGCGTCGTGCACTGCAAGGATAGCCCCGGATTCATCGCCAACCGCCTCGGGGTTTACTGGCTGCAGACCGGCGTGATCGAGGCCATCGATTTGGGCCTCACCGTCGAGGAAGCGGACGCGGTCATCGGTAAGCCCATGGGAATACCGAAGACCGGCGTGTTCGGCCTCATCGATTTGGTGGGACTCGATCTGATGCCGCACGTCAACGCGAGCCTGGCCAAGTCGCTGCCGCCCCATGACGCCTTTCATGCCGCCAATAGCGACCTGCCGTTGATAAGAAAGATGATTGCCGACGGCCACACCGGACGCAAGGGTAAGGGTGGGTTCTACCGCCTGAACCGTGCGGGCGGGGGGAAGCTCAAGGAGACCATCGACCTCGTTTCCGGGGACTATCGACCGGAACAGAAGCCCGATCTGCCGGAACTCGCCGCCGCGTCGAAAAATCTTCGCGCGCTCCTCGCATCGCCCAGCAAGATCGGCAGGTATGCATGGCGCGTGCTGGGCCGGACGCTGGCCTACGCGGCGAGTCTCGTACCCGAAGCCGCGGAGGATATCGGTGCCGTCGATGAGGCCATGCGCCTCGGCTACGGCTGGCAATGGGGTCCGTTCGAACTGATCGATAAGCTGGGCGCCGGATGGCTCGCCGACAAATTGGCGCAGGACGGCCTGGCCGTGCCCCCGCTGCTGCGAGCCGCACACGACAAGACGTTCTATCGGCTGCTGGATGGACGTCGCCAGTACCTGGGTACCGACGGCGAGTATCACGACCTGCGTCGGCCCGAAGGCGTGCTCATGCTGGAGGATGTCAAGCGCGCCTCGAAGCCCGTGCTCAAGAACGGCTCTGCTGCCGTGTGGGATATCGGCGACGGCGTTCTATGTTTTGAATTCACGAGCAAGAGCAACTCGCTCGACGCTGAAATCATCGCGTTGCTGGGCAAGACCATTCCCTTGGTGCAGGAGAAGTACAAGGCCTTGGTGGTCTACAACGAGGGCAGCAACTTTTCGGTGGGTGCGAATCTAGGCCTGGCGATCTTCGCCGCCAACATTGCGGCATGGAGCGAGATCGAAAAATTGATCGCTGCCGGCCAACAGACCTACAAGGCGCTGAAGTACGCACCCTTCCCCGTGGTGAGCGCGCCCGCCGGCATGGCGCTCGGCGGGGGCTGCGAGATTTTACTGCACAGCGATGCCGTACAGGCGCATGCCGAAAGCTATATCGGTCTGGTCGAGTGCGGCGTGGGCGTCGTGCCGGGCTGGGGCGGGTGCAAGGAGATGCTGTCGAGGTGGTCCACCAGCGGCTTGCTGCCGCGAGGGCCGATGCCTGCACCCAGCAAAGTATTCGAGACCGTCAGCACCGCAACCGTGTCGAAATCCGCCGCAGAAGCGAAGGAACTCCTGTTCCTGCGCGCCGACGACGGTATCACCATGAATCGTTACCGCTTGTTGGCGGACGCGAAAACGCTGGCGCTGAAACTGGCGATCGATTATGCGCCGCCCAAGCCGGTTGAGCTGAAGCTGCCCGGCGCTGCCGGTAAGTTGGCCTTTACCATGGCTGCCGAGGGCTTTCATCAGCGTGGCATGGCGACGGATCACGACATGGTGGTCGCGGAGGCGCTGGCCGAGGTGCTGTCGGGGGGCGACGCCGATCTCATCGACGTGGTCAACGAGGACCAACTACTGACATTGGAACGCACCGCCTTCATGCGGCTCATGAAGACTGCAGGAACGCTGGCGCGGATCGAACATTTGCTCGTGACCGGCAAGCCCCTGCGCAATTAGGAATTGGAGTTACCCTATGCAAACCTACACTGCACCCTTGCGCGACATGCGCTTCGTGCTCCACGAGCTGCACGACAGCGCCGCCCTGGCAACACTGCCCGGGCTGGAGGAGATGTCGCCCGATCTCCTCAACACGGTTCTCGACGAAGCGGGAAAATTCATCAGCGCGGTGCTGCTCCCCGTGAATGCCAGCGGTGATGCCGAAGGCTGTCATTATGCCGACAACGTAGTGCGCACGCCGCGGGGCTTCAAAGAAGCGTACCGCGCCTTCGTCGACGGCGGATGGGGCGCGCTCAGTTCCGACCCCGCATATGGCGGTCAGGGGCTGCCGCAGAGCGTCGCCAAGCTGGTCGAAGAGATGATCTGCGGCTGCAACCTCTCGTTCGGCCTGTACCCAGGTCTTTCGCACGGTGCCTATCTCGCATTGAAGAGCCACGGTTCGGAAGCGCTCAAGAACCTGTATCTGCCGAAGTTGGTCGATGGCAGTTGGACCGGCACCATGTGCTTGACCGAATCCCACTGCGGCACGGATCTGGGGCTTCTGCGCACGCGCGCCGTACCCCAACCCGACGGCAGCTATCGCGTGAGCGGCTCGAAAATTTTCATCTCGGCGGGCGAACACGATCTCACCGAGAACATCATCCACTTGGTCCTCGCACGCCTGCCGGACGCGCCCCCCGGCATCAGGGGCATCAGCTTGTTCGTGGTACCCAAATTTCTGCCGAAAACCGACGGCACGGTCGGAGCGCGCAACGGCGTCAAGTGCACGGGCATCGAGCACAAGATGGGAATCAAGGCCTCGGCCACTTGCCAGATGACCTTCGACGAGGCCACCGGATGGCTGGTGGGCGAGCCGCATAAAGGCATGCGGGCGATGTTCGTCATGATGAACAGCGAGCGCTTGTCGGTGGGTACTCAGGGCCTCGGCGTCGGCGAGATCGCGTACCAAAGTGCCGTCGCCTACGCCAAGGATCGACTGCAAGGCCGCTCGCTCTCGGGTCCGAAGCACCCCGAAAAAGCCGCGGATCCCATCATCGTCCATCCCGACGTGCGCCGCATGCTCATGACCATGCGTGCCTACAACGAGGGCTGCCGCGCGCTCGGAGTCTGGGTGGCCAATGCTCTCGATCGCATGGAGCGGCTGCCCGAGTCGCCTGAACGTGCGGAAGCCGAGGATTTCGTCGCGCTGATGACGCCGGTCGTCAAGGCGCTGTTCACCGATCTAGGATTCGAGGCGGCGAATCTTGGGCTGCAGACCTATGGGGGTCACGGCTTCATCGTCGATCACGGCATGGAACAGCTCGTGCGCGACGCGCGCATCGCCATGATCTACGAAGGCACGAATGGCGTGCAGGCACTGGACCTGGTCGGTCGTAAACTGCCGGCGAACATGGGCCGCTCGCTGCGACGATTCTTCCATCCGGTCGCCGATTTCATCGAGGCTCACGGCGCCGATCCGGAAATCGGCGCGCTCGTCCAGCCGTTTGCCAAGGCATTCGGCGCGCTGCAGCTCGCGACCGGCTTCATCGCGCAGAAGGGTTTCAGCGATCCGGAAGAAGCGGGGGCCGCTTCCACCGATTATTTGCGGATGCTGGGCCTGGTGGCGCTCGGCTTCATGTGGGTGCGTATGGCGAAGGTAGCGGCCGCGACACTGCCGGCGGCGAAAGGCGACGATGCGGCGTTCTACCGAGCCAAGCGCGTGACGGCGGCGTTCTACATCGACCGCATCCTCCCGCAGGTCGGCGCGTTGTTGTACGCCATCAAGGCGGGCAAGACATCGATGATGGCGCTGGAGGAAGCTGCGTTCTAGTAGCGCGTACCGCGGCGAGGAACACGCGAGCCCGGCCGCGTTCTCGTTCATCGCCGTCTGTCGCCTCATTTTGGGTCGGAGGCATCCGCCGCATCGGCCTGCGCGAGGATGCGCTGCGCCTGCTTGAGATGCGGCGCATCGAACATCCCGCCGTCGATGCTCACGACCCCTGCATCCGGATGTTTGTTGAATTCCGCCACGATGCGGCGCGAACGGTCGACGATCTGCGCCGACGGGGTAAACGCGGCGTTGATGATCGTCACTTGCGATGGATGGATCGCCATCATTCCGGTGAAGCCGTCGCGGGCGCCGCGCTCGGCATAATGCGACAAGCCAGCGTGATCGCGGAACGCGGGATACACGGTTTCGATTGCCGGCACCTGCGCGGCATGCGCGGCGAACAAGGTGAGCGCGCGCACCATCTCATACGGCGCGGTAAAAGAACCGCTCGGCTCACGCGCCGACGTCGCGCCGACCGCGGTGCTCAAATCCTCGGCGCCCCAGGTCATGCCGACCAGGCGCTCGGCCACGGCCCCGTATTCGCCCATCCGAAATATCGCGGCAGGCGTCTCGGTTGCGATCGGCAAGATGCGCGTGGCCGACATCCCTGTTGCATTCATGCGCCGCGCCAACTCGATGATGGATGCAGCGCCCTCCGCTTTGGGGAACACCACGCCGTCCGGTCGGGCCACTGCCACGGCGGCGAGATCCTGATCCGTGAAGCCGGACCGTAATGGATTGACGCGCACGAACATCGGCACGGGCCGAGCGTCGCGGTTTAGAAACGCAGCGACGTCGATGCGAGCCTGAGCCTTGCGCTGCGGTGCCACCGAGTCTTCCAGATCGAGTATCAGCGCATCCGCCCCAGCCAACAGGGCCTTGGTCATTTGATCCGGCCTATCGCCGGGGACGAACAACAAGGAGCGAAGCCTCACGAACTTCTCCGGCGGATCAATGCGCTGCGCAGGCAACGGCAAACGATTTCGTCGCGCTGGTTCAACATTCGGTGCGCAAAAATCACGATGCCGGCCTCCGGCCGCGAGCGGCTGTCTTTGAGTTCCGCTACGGTGGTCTCGCCGCGCAGCGTGTCGCCGATGAACACCGGGCGGGGCATGACCACCTGGTCATAACCCAAGTTGGCGATCAACACGCCCAGCGTCGTATCCGATACCGATACGCCGATCATCAGGCCGAACGTGAAAATGCCGTTCACCAGGATTTGCCCGAACTCGCTCTTGGCCGCAGCCTCTGCGTCGAGGTGCAGCGGCTGTGCGTTGTGCGTGAGCGTCGTGATGAGCAGATTGTCCGTCTCCGTCACCGTGCGCCGGATCTCGTGTTCGATTCGATCGCCCACTTTCCAATCTTCGTAGAACCGCCCCGCCATCAGGACTGCCTCGCCGACAGGTCGCCGATGATGCGCACGAGCGTCATGTTTTCGGCGACTTGGTCCCCGACCGACACCGACAGTTCGCCGACCGTGCCGTCGAACGGCGCGATGAGTGCGTGTTCCATCTTCATGGCCTCGAGCGAGACGAGGGTTTGACCCTTGGTGACGACCTGACCTTGATGCACCGAGACGCTGACGATGCGACCCGGCATCGGCGACTGTAAAGCGCCGTCCGATATGGCAGCCGTGCCGATGACGCAAGCGCTGTCGGGCGCCCCGAAGCTCCAGGCTTCGCCGCGCCGAAACAGAACCCGCTGGCCGTCGATGGTCGCCGTCGATGCCGGCGGCGGCGGATCAGCGGTCACCCAATAACTGTGTTCGCCCACCGCGACGTCGACCTTTGTGCATGGCGGCGCGTTCGGGCGAAAACCGACCAAACTGCTCCAGGGGTCGGATGCATGACCGGACACGAGCGCGCCGGCCGCCGCACGCACCACCCCATCGCTGGGTTCCGCCGACGGGATCAGGGTCTCGGCACGCCGCTCGATGAATCCGGTATCGATGTCACCGGCGACGAAGGCGGCATCGTCGGCAACCCGTGCCAGAAACGCCGCGTTGGTACGCACCGGCCACACTTGGACCGCCGCGCACGCAGCGGCCAGCTTGCGCGCGGCCGCGCGGCGATTGGGCGCATGCACGATCAGTTTGGCGAGCATCGGATCGTAGAAGCCCGTGACCTCACCGCCCTCCTCCACTCCGCTGTCGATGCGGACGTCGGAAGGGAAGCGCAGATGCCGAAGGGGACCGGTGGAAGGCAGAAAGCCGCTGGTAGGATTCTCTGCGTATAGCCGTGCCTCCATCGCACAACCATTGATATGAAGGGCCTCTTGCGTGCAAGGCAACGGCTCGCCGCTTGCGACCCGCACTTGCCACTCGACCAAATCTTGGCCGGTAATCGCTTCCGTGACCGGGTGTTCGACCTGCAACCTCGTGTTCATTTCCATGAACCAGATTTTATCGGCGGCCAGCCCGTGCGCCGCGTCGGCAATGAATTCGATGGTTCCCGCGCCGACGTACTGCACCGCCCGCGCCGCCTTGACAGCGGTCCTACAGACGAACTCACGCGTTGCGGCATCCATATTGGGCGCAGGCGCTTCTTCGATCACTTTCTGATGGCGGCGCTGCAGCGAACAGTCGCGTTCGAACAAATGCACGATCTGTCCATGCGTGTCGCCGAACACCTGTACTTCGATGTGGCGCGGCGCGCGGATGTATTTTTCGATCAACACCCGGTCATCACCGAAAGCCGCCGCCGCCTCGCGCCGGCATGAGGCGAGAGCCTCCTCGAAGCCGGACTCGTCCTCGACGCGCCGCATTCCCTTGCCGCCACCGCCGGCAACGGCTTTGATGAGCACCGGGTAGCCGATGGCCGACGCTTCGCGCTTCAGCCGCGGCGTCTCTTGCACCTCGCCCAAATATCCGGGAGTCACCGGTACGTGCGCCCGAATCATTAACGCCTTGGCCGCGTCCTTCAATCCCATGGCCCGAATCGCAGCCGGAGGTGCGCCGACCCAAATGAGTCCCGCGTCCTGCACGGCGGCGGCAAACGCGGCGTTCTCCGAGAGGAAGCCGTAACCGGGGTGAATGGCGGCGGCGTTGGTCGATTTGGCGGCTGCCAGGATTCTCTCGGCGGACAAATAACTTTGGGCCGCAGGGGCGGCGCCGATGGCGACGGCTGTGTCCGCCTGCTTCACGAAGGGTGCGTGTGCATCGGCAGCCGAAAACACGGCAATGGTGCGAATACCCAAGCGCCGCGCCGTACGGATGATGCGGCTGGCAATTTCACCGCGATTCGCAATGAGGAGCGATTCGATCATTAGGAGCCTAGGCTACATCCGAAACAAACCGAACTGCGCGCGCGCCGGTATGGGCTTGTTCAAGGTCGCGGCGAATGCCAGGCCGAGGATGTCGCGGGTTTGCGCGGGATCGATGATTCCGTCATCCCACAATCGAGAGGTCGCATAATACGGATTGCCTTCCGTTTCGTAGCGCGCGCGCACCGGTGCCTTGAATGCGGCCTCTTCGCCGGCCGTCCACGCTTCGTTGCGTGCTTCCATGGCATCCCGTTTGATGGTCGCCAGCACCCCCGCCGCCTGTTCGCCGCCCATGACGCTGATACGGCTATTGGGCCACGTGAACAGAAATCGCGGGGAATAGGCGCGACCCGCCATGCCGTAGTTACCCGCGCCGAAGCTGCCGCCGATGAGCACGGTGATCTTCGGCACGGAAGCGGTGGCGACGGCGGTCACCAGCTTGGCACCATCCTTGGCGATGCCGCCTGCTTCATACTTTCCGCCGACCATGAAGCCGGAAATATTCTGCAGGAACAACAACGGAATTCGCCTCTGGCACGCAAGCTCGATGAAGTGAGCGCCCTTCAGCGCACTCTCCGAAAACAGCACCCCGTTATTGGCCAGTATGGCGACCGGGATACCCCAGATGTGCGCAAAACCGCACACCAGCGTGGTGCCGTATAGCGACTTGAATTCGTGCAAGTCGGAGTCGTCCACGAGTCGCTTGATGACCTCGCGTACGTCGTAGGGCGCGCGAACGTCGCCGGGAATGATGTCGTACAGCCCCTTAGGATCCAGCTTCGGCGGCCGCGGCGGCTGCAATTCGATATGGGACTCCTTGACGCGGTTCAATCGACTGACGATGTCGCGAACGATCAACAGCGCATGCGCGTCGTTTTCCGCCACATGGTCCACCACCCCCGAGCGGCGGGCATGCGTGTCGGCGCCGCCCAACTCCTCGGCGGAGATGATTTCGCCGGTGGCGGCCTTCACGAGTGGCGGCCCAGCCAAAAAAATAGTGCCCTGATTCTTGACGATGACGGTCTCGTCCGACATGGCCGGGACGTACGCCCCGCCGGCGGTGCAGCTGCCCATGACGCAGGCGATCTGGGGAATGCCTTCGGCCGACATCTGAGCTTGGTTGAAGAAGATTCGACCGAAATGGTCTCGATCGGGGAAGACTTCCGCCTGAAAGGGAAGATTTGCACCGCCGGAATCGACCAGATAAATGCAGGGCAGCGCGTTTTCCTGAGCGATGGTTTGCGCCCGGAGATGCTTCTTGACGGTCAGCGGAAAATACGCGCCGCCTTTGACGGTCGAGTCGTTCGCGACGATCATCACCTCGCGCTCCGACACGCGGCCTATTCCGGCGATCACCCCCGCACCCGGGGCTTGATCTTCGTAGAGCCCGAACGCGGCCAGCTGACCGATTTCGAGAAATGGCGAACCGGGATCCAACAGTCTGTCCACGCGCTCGCGCGGCAACAGTTTACCGCGCGCGGTGTGGCGCGAGCGGACCGCTTCGGGACCCCCCAGCGCCGCGGCGGCCACGCGACGGCGCAGCTCCGCGGCCAACTCGGCGTTCAGCCGTGCCTGGGCGGACATCGTGGTCATTCGCCCACGAGTTCCCGGCCGATCAGAAAGCGGCGAATCTCGTTGGTGCCCGCGCCGATATCGTAAAGTTTCGCATCGCGCAGGAATCGCTCGACCGGCCAATCCTTGGTGTAGCCGGCGCCGCCCAATGCCTGGATGCCTTGGAGGCAGGTTTGCACCGCATTTTCCGACGCGAGCAAAATCGCTCCCGCTGCATCGATGCGATTGGTGTTACCGGCATCGCAGGCGCGAGCGACGGCGTAGACGTAGGCCCGGGCGGAACTCAACGCGACGTACATATCGGCTACTTTGCCCTGCATGAGCTGAAACGAACCGACCGGCCGGCCGAACTGTTTGCGATCACGCACATACGGTAATACGACGTCGAGGCAAGCTTGCATCAATCCCAATGGCCCCGCGGCGAGCACCGCGCGCTCGTAGTCTAGTCCGCTCATCAATATGCGTACACCGTCATCGAGAGGCCCCATCAGGTTTTCCGCGGGCACTTCGCAGTCTTCGAAGACGAGCTCCGCGGTATCCGAGCCGCGCATGCCCATCTTGTCGAGCTTTTTCGAGACGCTGAAGCCCTTCATGCCCTTTTCGACGATGAACGCAGATATTCGATTGGCAGCGACGCCGGTCCGCGCGTACACCACTAGGGTATCGGCCGCCGGCGCGTTGGTTATCCAAAACTTGGTGCCGTTGAGCACATAGCGGTCGCCGCGCGCCGCGGCTCGGAGCTGCATCGAAACCACGTCGGAACCCGAGCCGGCTTCGCTCATGGCGAGCGATCCGACGTGTTCGCCGCTGATCAATTTAGGCAAATATCGATTCTTTTGCGAGGGACTGGCCCACCTACGGATCTGGTTGATGCAAAGATTGGAATGCGCCCCATAAGACAGGCCGACGGAGGCCGATGCCCGCGACACCTCTTCCATGGCCACTACGTGCTCCAGATAGCCAAGCCCCAGGCCGCCCCACTCTTCTTCGACGGTAATGCCGTGCAATCCAAGCTCGCCCATCTGTGGCCAGAGGTCGCGCGGAAAGATGTTGGTTGCGTCGATTTCCGCGGCCATCGGCGCTATTTTGTCGGCCGCAAAGCGAGCCGTCGTAGCGCGGATTGCGTCCGCGGTATCGCCCAATCCGAAGTCCATCGCCAACGCTGACATGCCGGCCACCGCTTCCTTGTTGCTGGTCCGCAGTATGTTACTGCGCCCGATCCCCATAATAAAATTGAAAGATCGAGGCCATAGTCATAGTCTGTATCTATGATTGACCGCTACTTACTGCGCTACTTCCTGGCCGTCATCGATTGCGGCAGCTTCTCGAAAGCGGCGAAGCAGCTCAACGTCGCCCAGCCGTCGCTCTCGGTGGGCATCGCCAAGCTGGAGCGGCTGTTGGGGGCACCCCTGTTCCAGCGCACCAGCAAGCGCGTGCACATCACGGACGCGGGGTCGCGCCTCGCCGCCCACGCGCGACGCATCGAAAACGAATTCAATTTGGCGCAAGCCGCCGTGGCGAACCTGCGGCCGGCGCGGTCGCTGCGGCTTGGGGTGATCTCGACATTTCCGATCGCGCACGTTGCCGACGCCATAAAAGCGGCAAAACGGCCTGAAGGTACTGAACGGCTGCAGATCGTCACCGGCAATGAACGTGAATTATTGCAACGGCTCGGCCGCGGCCAGATCGACGTTGCCCTGACGATCGTGCGACCCGACTCCGATCGCTTCGCGAGTGAAGCGCTGTTTGCGGAAGCCTATGCGCTCGCCCTGCACAGTGGTCATCCGCTGGCCGATAGGACCGCGATCGCTGCCGAAGATCTTTCCGACAACACGATGATCGTGCGCCGTCACTGCGAAGTGCTGTCGGAAACGAGCCGGCATTTCACCGAACGAGGCGTGCGCCCGTTCTTTGCGTTCCGGGGAACGAACGATGAGCAGGTTCTCGCGCTGGTCCAGGCCGGATTGGGGGTTACGGTGATGCCCGCGTCCTACACCATGAAGGGCGTCGTCCGTCCGCTGTTGGCAGGGTTCAATTTGAAGCGCCACATCGGGCTGCTCTACGGCAGCCACGCCGAGCATTTGCAGCACGACGCCTCGCCCATGTTGGAGGCAATCCGAACCCGCTGCGCGAAGTGAATCAGTCATCGCCGTCCAGCGCCAGCGCGCGCAGCTCCAAGCCGTCGATCTCTTGCAGCGACTTTCCGGCTATGCCTTGCAAATCCCCGTACATTCCGATGGTGCCGGTCATCACCCGCTCGATCTGTTCTTCGCGCTTCGCCCACTGTTTCGTGATCACTTTGCGTTCTTTATCGAGGTCCTCCTGCATCGCGGAAAAAGCCTCCACGATGGCTTCGACGCGCTGGCGAAACCTCGGGCCGGTAAGGTACTGATAAACCATCTCCGTCTTCGACTGCTGCCCATCGGACACTTGCCGCGCTAAGGCGATCTGCAGCATGGTATTGCGCAGGACCGCAGCGACGGGCAGCGCGCAACGCGGGTGCGCTATCCAAACACCATCGACGATATCGAACGTTTCCACGCCCTTGGGCAGAACGTGGCTGACGAGCACGCAAATCTCAGCCTTTGCGGCCCTCTGGTCCTCCCGCAGCTTCATCAGCCACCCGTCGCTCCAATTCCTGGTGCGCTTGATCTCCCAGAGAATAGTGCCGCTGGGCTGGCCGCCTTGGCTTTTGACGACTTGCACGATGTCTGCGCCAAATTCGCCTTTCGGCACAGGCTCTATGCTGTCGAACGGGAATTTGGCCCGCAACAAGGACTCCAACTCCAGCTCATGAACTTCACCCTGAAGCTGTTGCGACCCGCGATCCGCCTTTTGCTTCAATTCCTCGATAGTGCGCTGCATCGACACGATGGTCTGATCTTTCTCGAGCACCTTCTGCTTCAAGCCGTCTTCGGCGTCCCGCATCGCTTTGCTGCGCACCTCGGCCAGGCCGTCCTGCACTCGCTTCTCGACGGTAAGCTCCAATTCGCGCTTGGCGTCATCGAGTTCGCGCTGCTTCCTGAGGAGCTCAGCCTGCGCCTGCTGCGCTTGCGCCAACTTCTCATTGCGCACCTTGAGGACTTCTTGCAACTCGACCAGTTCACGCACCTTCACTTCCATCTCGGCCGCGCTCTCGAGCTTTGCCTTCCTCGATTCCTCCGCTGCGACGCGCGCGCGCTCTGCTTTGAGCTGCACAGCAAGTTCTGCGTCCTTCTCCGACAAGCGTTGCTGGAATTGTTGGCGAGTGGCGGCGATCAAGGGCGCAGCCAGCGACTCGGTCAATCGGATTTCGGTACCGCACTTTGGGCAGACTATGGTCGGCTCTGTCATTTCGCACTCCTCGGTCAGCCCGGATTGTCCCTTGTTCGAAGCCGGCGCGTCCAGGAATCGACGAACTGTGGCGATTTGCAAGTCCTGCTCAAGTTGGCACGTGCCGTTCGTGCGCACGGCGCCAGCCGGGTAGAATGGAAAACATCGTGCCCGACAAAACGCCATTCACGCAGGTTGAGATCATCCTTCTATTGACCGCCTTTGCGGCAGGCACGGTCGATGTCATCAGCTTTGCCACCTTGGGGGGCGTGTTTGCGTCGGCAATGACGGGCAACTTCGCGCTGCTCGCTTACTACGTTGCGCAGAGCGATGCTCAGTCGGCCATGGGCTCGGTGGTCGCGCTGAGCGGGTTCGTTTTGGGGTGTGCACTCGGGGTGCTTCTGCGCCGCAGCCGCGCCCAGGGACAGGCGCTTAGCCTGCTGCTCATGACCGAAGCCGGTCTACTGCTGTTTTTCGCGTTGTATGCGATGTGGACTCCACATGCCGTACACGCACCCTCGGATCACTTGCAAATTTTGGTGCTGGCTGTGGCGATGGGCGTACAAGCCGTCATCGGTCAAACCGTCAGCCTCACGACCATTGTGTTCACCACGACTCTTACAAAGCTCGTCGGAACGATTGCCGACTCTCTGGCAAACGGCGACACAATCGGCTTGAAAGACGTGAAAATCCAGAGCGCTGTCGTCGTTTCCTACCTGTTTGGCGCGCTGCTCGCCGGCACCCTGATCGTGCACAAAGCCGATGCCGTAGTGCTTCTCCCGTTCATCGGGGTTGCGCTCGCATTCGCGACGCATCGTTGGGGCGGCCGACTACGGCTGTAGCGGTGTCGATGCGCGGCCCTCGCGCGGCACATCCCCGTAGCCTCCGTGGCCGATGTTTGCTTCTGTAATGGCGGCGCGCACGCGCGGACTGAGCAGCGCGGCAAGCTCCTCGGAATGCCGATATTCGCTCATCGACGGTGAGATCACGTGTCCCGCCATGGCCGGATGAAGATAGATTTCGGTGACGCCTTGCGGCAGTCGGCCTATCACCTGAAGTAATCTGGCTTCGTCCATGGCCCCGCTGGCGGCAATGCCGAAGATATGATCGTTGTGAATGATTCCGGCTGAGCGCAACCGCATTTTCATGAGCGCGGCCCATGGGGTGAGCAACGCGGCGCCGGCACCCGCGGTCCAGCCGCTTCGGGCGGCGAACCAGAAGGGCTCGTCCGGTACTCGGACAGCGGTCACGCCGTATTCCCGACCGATCCGCAACAGCATCTCGAGCAGGCTCGGATGCAAATGAAAGTGCTTGTGCACATTCACGTGATCCAGCGGTAAGCCGGTTCGCGCGAATGCTGAAAATTGCGCCCGAATCTCGGCGTCCAACTGCCGGCGTACCCGTGGAAGCGCAAAGAAACGCAAACCCCTGCTGAGCATCCGTCCGTCCATGCGTCCGGCCGAATCGGCCAGCGCCGGGACCAAATGCGGCGCCAGCGTGGCGCAGCCGTCCGCAAGCACGACGTGCAGCCCCACGCGAAGGTTGGGCAGCGAACGCGCCCGCCGGATCGCATCACCGGCGGCGGGGGCGCCAACCATCAAACTGGCGGCAGTCAGTATGCCCGCGCGGGCCGCCTGCTGGACGGCTTCGTTGACGGCATCGTGCAGACCGAAATCATCGGCGGTGACGATTAGAAACTTTCGCATAGGTGAACCGCTTTCACCGCGGCGCCCAATGCGACCGCAATCAGATTCTCACGACCGGCAGAACGGAACCATCGCGATTAACCAGGAAGTGGTCGTTTCGCCAGTGCACGCGCCGCGTGACGAAGCTCCAACTCCACAACGCCACGCTCAGCAAATCCCTGATCGGAAGGATGAACAGTTGACGTAGTGAAGCGTCCTGATTGCGCGTCTTGAAATGCAGCAGAATTCGCGCCGCCGCGGTGATCGCGAGCAGGGCGATGGCTGGCGCAGCGCCGCCCGCCAGCAGCGCGCCCAAAATCGCCACCGGCACGCCGAATGTAATGAAGGAGAAACAATAGCCCACCGGCCTCACCGCGCGAATGGTGCGCAACCACCGCAGTTCGTGCCGCACCAAGTCGCCGAAGCTGCCCTCCACGACGTTGGTGTCGACCACGACGTCGGAGAGCACCGTCTTCAAGCCCAGACGGCGGGTCAGCTCACCCAGCCGATAATCGTCGGCCAGTTGATTGGCGATAGCCATGAAACCGCCGATGCGAGCCAGGGCGCGGCGGCTTATGGCAATGGTGACGCCGAATGCAAAGGATCGCGATCCGCTCAACGCAGCGACGCGCACCGAGGGCATGAACCATTCATTGATGAATTGCGATCCCAACAAAGACCACAAGCCGGACCGCGGAATGCCGCGATAGGGACAGGTAACGATGCCAACCCCTGCATCGAGAAGGGGCGCGACGACTTGTCCGAGATAGTCGCGGCCCACGCGCACGTCACTGTCGGAAATTACGAAAAATTCATGATGCGCCAGCGGCATCATGTTGACGAGGTTGCTCACCTTTCGGCTGCTGCCGTGCTGTCGGCGATCGACGACGAGTTGCAGCGGGCGTTGCGGAAACTCCTGCTTCAATCGTTCAACGATGGCGACCACGGGATCGTTCAAATCCGCAACGCCGAAGATCACCTCGAATTCGGGGTAATCCTGGTCGCAAAACGAGCGCAGGCAATCGTAGGTTTCCGCCTCGGCGCCGCACAAGGGTTTCAACAGCGTCACCGAAGGAGTCTCTTGCGGCACGGGCGACCGGGGTCGTATCCGTGCCAGCACCGCCAGCCACGCTACGACGCTATACGCCATCGCGCATGCGGCTAATCCTAAGCCCGCCCAAAAAATCCATGGATCGATCATCAGCATCCCTCTAGGCAGAGGCGGCGTGGCGGAGAACCACAGTTTTAACTTCGGTGGAACGCATTAACGCCGCCCATTGGACTTTGTCTCACAAAGTCCATTGACCACTCAGTTTAACGCAAGTTCGCCGATCCCAATAAATCCTTTTTACGAATCCGCTTGCAGCGCGTCGTCCAACACCTCAACCCAGTGCCGCACCGGAATATCGGTGCCCGACTGCAGATGCTGAATGCATCCGACGTTTGCGGAAACGATGTACCGCGGATTCGACGCGGCAAGATGCAGGATTTTTCGATCGCGCAGTTGACGGGCCAGCGCAGGCTGCAACACAGAATACGTGCCCGCGGATCCACAACACAGGTGCGCTTCGCTGCTCGCCGCCCGCATCTCGAAACCCAGTGCCGCGAGCTGCGCGTCGACGCCGCCTCGCAGCCGCTGGCCGTGTTGTAAAGTGCACGGCGCATGGAAGGTAAGGCGCCCGACCGCGCCCGCGCGCAGCCTGTCCTTGAGCACCGGCACGAGTTCGGGAAGCAACTCGCTCAAATCACGGGCCACTGCGCTGATGCGAGCGGCCTTGTCGCAGTACGCGCGGTCCGCACTCAATGCGTCACCATACTGTTTGACGGCAAGACCGCAGGCGGATGCGTTCATGACGATCGCCTCGACCGTTCCCGCAGCGACCAACGGCCACCAAGCATCGATGTTCCGCCGCGCATCGGTGAGACCCCCCTCATGATCGGTCAAGTGCTCTCGAAGCGCACCACAGCAGCCGGCGCCCGCGGCGACGAGCGTCTGGATGCCGCCGGCATCGAGCACTCGCGCCGTTGCGCTGTTGATGTTCGGCAACATTGCCGGCTGCACGCACCCGGCGAGCAGCAGGACCTTGCGGTCATGGTGACTTGCCGGCCAAGCCGCAGCGCTCGGGCTCGATGATTCTGGAACATATTTGCGCAATGGGCCGGGCACCAGTTTTCTGCCGAAGCGAGCCGCCTTGAGCATGGGCGCAAACAATGCAGAGGTCAGCCCCTCTCTCAGCAGCCAGCGTTTCAGTTTCTCCGCAGCGGGCCGTTCGACCCGCTCGTCCACCAATGCGCGGCCTATGGACACGAGCTTGCCGTATTCGACGCCGCTCGGACACGTTGTCTCGCAATTGAGGCAGGTCAGACAACGATCCAAGTGTTGTTGCGTGCTGCGGCCAACCTCGCCGCCTTCCAGCATTTGCTTGATCAAATAGATGCGGCCGCGTGGCCCATCCAGTTCATCGCCGAGAACCTGATACGTCGGGCAGGTGGCATTGCAGAAACCGCAGTGCACGCAACTGCGTACGATGGCCTCTGCAGCGCAGCCTTGCGGCGTATTTTTGAATTCAGCGCTAAGCTTCGTCTGCATATAAGTTCATTACAACTCTGCGTACAAACGCCCTGGATTGAGAATGCCGGCGGGATCGAACGACTGCTTCAATCGCCGGTGGATCTGCATCAAGGGCTGCGTCAGCGCCGCAAAGGCGCCCGGCGATTTATCCGCCGCGCGAACCAGCGTCGCATGCCCGCCCACGGCTGACGCCGCGGACCGAATTTGAGCTGCCGGCGCCGTGCTTCGGTACCAACGTTGAGCACCTCCCCATTCGATGAATGGTTCCCCAAGGAAAGCTATGGGCTGCGCCGTATCGGGCACCGACAGCCTCCATAAACACTGCCCCCGTTGAAGCTCGGAGTCCGTCAATGCAAAGAATTCGTGGCGATGATCGCGAATATCCGACCACCACCCTGCGGCGTCCTGCGGTGCGATTTCTCGCCCGCCCACCTGACGCTGACAACGGCCGACGGCAGCTATCGCACCCCCCAACCGCACGTGGAGCCGACCCTGATGCCAGGAGCTTGCAGTCACGGCCAAGCCCTCGCCGGCCCAGCGGTTGAGCTGCCTCAGCGCAGCAGCCTCGTCGATGTCCAGATACCGGGTGTTGCAAGCGGGCAGTGTGGGCATCACTTTCAACGAAACTTCGCAGATCACTCCCAGTATCCCCATCGAGCCGGCGATCACGCGGGAGACGTCGTAGCCCGCCACATTCTTCATCACCTGCCCGCCGAAAGTCAGCAACTCGCCCATGCCGTTCAGCATGGTGACGCCGAGCACGTAATCCCGTAATGGGCCGACGCTGGCGCGCGCCGGGCCCGCGATCCCCGCCGCTACCATGCCGCCTAGGGTACCGGACGGCCCGAAATGCGGTGGTTCGAACGGGAGACACTGACCGCGCGCCGCCAGCACCTCCTGCACTTCCGCCAACGGCGTGCCCGCAAGCACGGTGATCACCAACTCGGTGGGCTCGTAGCTGATGATGCCCGACAGCCCGCGTACATCGAGCATCTCGCCGCGCGGCGGATTACCGTAAAAATGCTTGGTGTTTCCCCCGCGGATATTCAGGGCGGTTTTGCCGTCGCGCGCCTCCAATACACGCTGGGTCAACCGCTGCAGAGCCGAAGTCCTCGCGTCCATCAGAATCTGGGCAAATCGGGAAAAGGCAGCGCGCCGCGATGTACATGCATCTTTCCGTATTCGGCACAGCGCTGCAGCGTCGGAATCACCTTGCCGGGATTCAACAGCCCCGCCGGATCGAAAGCGCTCTTGACCGCCATCATCTGCGCACGCTCGGCAGCCGAGAACTGAACGCACATAGAGTTGAGTTTCTCGACGCCAACGCCGTGCTCGCCGGTGACGGTACCGCCCACGTCGATACTCGCTTCCAGAATCGCAGCGCCGAACAACTCGCAGCGGTGAAACTCGTCCGCATCGTTCGCGTCGAAGAGGATCAGCGGGTGCAAGTTGCCGTCACCGGCGTGAAAGACGTTGACACAACGCAGTCCGTATTTGACTTCCATGGCTTCGATGGCGCGCAACATTTCGGCCAATCGCTTGCGCGGGATGGTGGAGTCCATGCACATGTAGTCCGGACTCATTCTTCCCGAAGCAGGGAATGCGTTCTTGCGTCCGCTCCAAAACGTCAACCGCTGCTTTTCATCGCGGCTGATCTCGATCCGCGTGGCGCCGTTGGCTTTCAACACCTCGATCGCACGCTGTATTTCCTCTTCCACGTCGTCCGCCGTGCCGTCGCATTCGCACAGCAGAATCGCAGCCGCATCGAGGTCGTAGCCGGCATGCACGAAATCCTCCGCCGCCGCCGTCATGCGCTTGTCCATCAACTCGAGACCCGCAGGTATGATGCCGGCCGCGATGACCGCCGCGACCGCCCCGCCCGCGCATTCCACGGTTGCGAAGCTGGCCATGATGCAGCGGGCAAGCGCCGGCCGCGGCAGTAGTCTGACGGTGACTTCCATGATCACCGCCAGCATGCCCTCGCTGCCCACCACCAACGGCAGAAGATCGAGCCCGGCCGCATCCGGCGCCTCGGAACCGAAGTCGATCGCCTCGCCGTCCGCGGTGAACCCGCGCACGCGAAGCACGTTGTGCAATGTGAGGCCGTATTTCAAACAATGGACGCCGCCGGAATTCTCGGCCACGTTTCCGCCGATCGTACAGGCGATCTGGCTCGATGGATCGGGAGCGTAGTACAAGCCATGCGGGGCGGCTGCCTCGCTGATCGCCACATTGCGAACGCCGCATTGCACGGCGGCAGTGCGTGCGGCGGGATCGACTTTGATGATGGTGTTGAACTTCGCCAGCGATAACGATACGCCCATAGAGTGCGGCAGAGCCCCGCCCGACAGGCCGGTCCCCGCGCCTCGCGCCACGACCGGAACATTCAGTGCGTGGCACGCCCTCAAGACCGCCGCCACCTGCGCTTCGGTCTCCGGTACCGCCACGACCAGCGGTAATTGCCGGTAGGCCGTCAGCGCATCGCACTCGTATGCATGCGTATCCTCAATGCGATACAAGATGCAATCGTCCGGTAGAATCTTCGCGAGTGCCGACACGACCTGCAGTTGCCGGGCCGCCCGCTCGCGGGGGAGCGTGGGATCGTCCATAGCTTTCTATGATAATGCAAACCGAAGATGAAGCTTCGGTCATGAATGGCATGAGCGGCGGCGCGAACTTCGCGGCTGAGCGACACTCTAAGCTGACGCCGGCAGCTCCAAAGGTCACCCGTTAACGTTATGATTTCGCGCTACGCTCTTTCGTTGTTGCTGGCTCTGGTGTCCGCGGCGGCTCATGCCGTTCCGGCCCCATTCGACCTCGCCGGCCCGGTTCTCGATGTCAAGATTTCTCGCGGCCAGACGACATTGCCGGCCGGCGAAGTGCCGAATCTGGCCCCCGGCGACCGCATCTGGCTCAAGGCGGATCTGCCGGCCACTCAGTCGGTGCACTATTTGTTGGTTGCCGCCTTTCTGCGGGGCTCGACCAATCCACCGCCGGAAAACTGGTTTTTCCCGTGCAAGACCTGGACCGGCAAATGCGCTGCCGACGGTTTGACGATCACGGTGCCGCAAGACGCGCAGCAGGTGTTGGTGTTCCTCGCACCACAGACCGGCGGCGACTTCAAAACCCTGGTAGGAGCTGTGCGCGGCCGGCCGGGCGCCTTCGTTCGTACGTCGCAGGATTTGAACCAGGCTGCGTTGGATCGATCTCGACTCGAGCGCTACCTCTCGACCATTCGCCGATTGAACGATGCCGATCCCGCCAAGCTCGCGCAGGTTGCGCCGTTGCTGGCGCGCAGCCTGGCCATCAAGGTCGACGAAAAGTGCTTGGATAGGCTGCCCGAACTGCAAGCACCGTGTCTCATGCTGGGACAGGAATCGCTCATTCTCAATGACGGACACAGCACGTCCATCGTGGAGGCCCTGACTTCGGGTCCTGGGAGCGATTTGGCGATGGAGGCCAGCTATACGCCGCAATTGAGCTACGGCTATTACAGCCCATACGTTGCGTCGGTGCTCGATATCGCGCGCATCTTCGAATCGTTCGGAACAGCGCAGTATCAGTACATCCCGGCACTGGCTTCGCAACGCGGCGACAAGCTCGCGCTGACGTTGAACACTGCGCCTTCCTTCCATGATCCGAAGTCCGTGTTGGTGGCTGCTCTTCCGGCAGTGGAACAAGCCCAGCTTCCGCCGTTGCATGCCGTCGATCCCAAGGAAATTTATTGCGCGAGACGAACAGCGCTGGTGTTGCCTGTCGAAGGTGCCCCGCTGGTGTTTTCAACCAATTTCGCCCATGACCTGACGCTGAATCTTACCGGTGCGGACGGGACGTCGTTGGACCTGCCGGCCGCGGCCGATGCCACCCAGGGCGGCTACGTGGTCGATACCGCCAGGCTCGGGTCGACGACTCTTGGAGACGACGTGCAGGCATCGCTGCGCGGATATTGGGGTTTCGATGCGTACCAAGGCCCGCACTTTCGCCTGATGAATGCACGTGCTCGAAGCTGGGAATTAGCGGCGGGTGACGAAGCAGCGCTGATCGTCGGTCGCCAGGACACCGTGCACCTGCGAGCCGACAGCGTGAGCTGTGTCGACACCATCATGTTGAAGGATCCCGGCGGCAAGGAATTGAAGGTTGATTGGAAGTCCGTCAAACCCAATGAGGTCGAGGTCAAGCTGCCGCTTCAAGAAGCGCAGCCTGGTGCGCTGACGCTGTTGGTGGCGCAATACGGGCTCGCCGAACCGCAGCCGGTTCCTCTCCAGGTGTTTTCGGAGGCTGGCCGTTTCGACAGCTTCGTCATCCATGCCGGGGATATCCAGGGCACTTTGAAGGGCAGCCGTCTCGATGAGGTGGCAAGCTTGACCGTCAAGAACGTGACGTTCGTGCCGGGAGAACTCACCAGCCGCGGGGGCAGCGACGAACTTCCCATGGTAGCGCAGGACGCGCAAGCCGCGGCCGGCCTCAAGGCCGAGCATTCCGTCGCGGCGAAAGTCACGCTGCAGGACGCGCGCTCGGTTCCGGTGACTGCTTCCATCGAAGCGTCCCGTCCGCGGGTGAGTTTGATCGGAAAGAGCATGCAGCCGTCCATCTCCGACAACGAAAGCAATGTCCAACTCACCGACGCGGGCGAACTGCCTCAGGACGCATTTTTGGCGTTCTCGATTCGAGCCCAATCGCCGGCGACGTTCGCGCACGATGAGAGCATCGACGTGGCTACCGGCGACGAGTCATCTGCAACCATCTTGAGTCTCGCCAACGGCGGCCTCACGCTCGAGAATGCGCAAGTTGTAGTGGCGACGCTCAATCCCATGAAGGCATTCGGTCCCTCGACGTTCGGACCGTTGAAATTTCGCGTAAACATCAAGGGCGTTACGAGCGATTGGCAACCGCTGACCAATCTGGTGCGGCTGCCGGCCCTCAAAGAACTCAAGTGCCCCGCAACGCCGGACGTGGCGTGCAAACTCATCGGCTCAAATCTGTTTCTCATCGATTCCGTTGCCGGCGATCCCGAATTCAAGCATGCGGTATCCGTGCCCGACGGCTTTTTGGGGGACGCGCTTCCGGTTCCCCATCCGACGGCGGGGCCGCTGTACATCAAGCTTCGTGACAATCCGCAGGTCATCAATCCGACGCTGTTGACCGTTCAACAACTCCCGGCGCCGGCGGCCGACGCGGCTCCGGGACTGATGCCTTGACAATTGATGCCTCGGCAACTATTATCCGAACATGAAGGCGTTGGTGAGCAGCGACGATCGAACGGAGCTCAAGGCATCTGCGCTGGGTGCAAACCTGGCGTTCCTGGTATCGCAGGTGCGTCTCGCCGTCATCGCGGGAACCGACCGGGAATTTCTGCAGTGTGAGGAATTGGCGCCCCTCGAAGTTACCGCGGCGCAATTTGCAATTTTGAAGAATCTGCTCAAGGGCAGGGCTGAGTCAGCATGCGAGTTGTGCAAACTCATGGATTACGATCGCGGCGCGATGAGTAGGATGATCGACCGCCTCGAGACCAAGCGTTTGATTCAGCGCGTTCCGCTCGCTCACACCCGAAGGTCCGTTGCCTTGGAGGTGACCGCTGCCGGAAGGACCGCCTTTCCGGTGATGGAGGCGTGCCTCGATCGGGTCGTAGAGCGGCTATTGAAGGGCATACCTAAGGCGCAGGTACGCGAGATGGAACAGGTGCTCAAGCGAATGCTCGCGAATGTTTGAGTTCAGAATTATCGATTGCCCAGGCATCTGTTGCCGGGGCATCGGAGATGCCGATGAAAGAACAATTAGAGTCGTACGCTGCGCGGATCGCTGCTCGCATACAACATGTCAGCGCCGACATGGATCCTGAAATTCTGCAATTGCCGGGTGGCAGCATCATTGCGACCCTGTTGTGGCTGTACGCGAAAGGCGCGGTGGCATTTCGCAAGCATTGAAGACCAACCGTCACCGAGCATGAGCAGCTCCAGGAGCCGGCGCGCGCGGATCGAGCCCGTCAATAGATGCCGAGTGCCGTTCCTGCTGCGAGAGTCGCCCCCAGCTCTTCGCACTGTTTTAGATCCGCAGCCGAGATCTGCTTGGGCCGCAGGATTTGGTCAGGGGTTTGCGCATGCGTGCAAACGATGAGCGGTTGAGCGATCGCCTTGAGCCGCCAACCGGTCGCAATGCGTTCGATCTGTTGCGCAGCGTTGCGCCCGTCGCTGCCGGCACACACCATCACGGCATACGGTCTGCCGTTTAGGCGGTCGAGCGCAGCGTAATAAACCCGATCGAAGAAATCCTTCATCTGCCCCGACATCGCGGCAAGATTCTCCGGACTCGCGAAAACGTAGCCGCTGGCCTCCAGTACATCGGCGGCACTCGCTTCGGCCGCACGCAGCAGTGAAATTCGAAGCGCGGGTTCACTACGGGCTCCAAACGCGGCAGCTTCGGCCATTTGCAGAGTGCCGCCCGTCATGGAGTGGTAAACGATCAGCAGCGTTTTCATGCCGCCGGATGGTACCACCGGTGCCCGCGATGGCCGCAGCGTGGGCAATATCCTACGTCTCCCCTATCCGCACACCGACTGCTTAAACGCGGGGCATCCATGCTCTACTATGCGGTGGTATTCTTTATTGTCGTCGGGTTTAGCCGTTTTTTGAACATTCGGGAGATTTAAATGGAATCGATTTTAGATACCAACCTAGCCGGCAGCGCCAAGGACTACGCGAACGGGCAAATCAACACGTTCATCGAGAATGTCGAGGATCTGACGCACGCCTTGAAGGATGTCGATACTCCGGAAATAGCTCGGGTCAGGGCTAAGGTAAAGATCGCTCTTGCGGCTGCGAAGAGCGCGCTCTCCGATGGCGCCGCGCAGGTTCGTACCCAAGCCCGGCAGGTCTCGAAGACGACCGATACCTACGTGCGCGACAATCCCTGGCAGGTGGTGGGAATTGCGGCTCTGATCGGTCTTGCGGTGGGTATGATCGCCGCCCGGCGTTCGGATTGATGGCCGGCCGGGGCGGCCAAGGAGCCTGTCTGCGAGCCGCGCAGAATACTCAGACAGGCTCCTAGCCTACGCCCTTCGCCACCCGGTGCTTCCGCCGGGCTTGTCTTCGAGTACGATCCCGGCGGCTGTCAAAAGGTCGCGTATCCGATCGGACTCGGCGAAATTTTTCGCCGCGCGGGCCACACGGCGAGCGCCCAACAGGCTTTCTATTTCTGGGTCGGTCAATGCGGCTCTCCCGACGCCGCGCTTCAGGTAAGCAGCCGGTTGCTGTTGCAGCAGACCAAGTACCTGACCCATGCCGCGGAGCGTCGCCGCAAACACTGCGGCTTCCCCGCGCCTCCCGCCCGCCTTGGCCGAATTCAGATCCCGCGCCACGCCTTGCATCGCGGCAAGCGCGTCCGGCGTATTGAAATCATCATCCATGGCCGCGTCGAACAAGGCCCGCGCTGCAATCTCCACAGGCGGTGCGTGTTTCGGTGCGTGCGCTTCGTCGACACCCTCCAACGCTCGGTAAAGCCCCAAAAGCGTCTCATCGGCCTGCGCCAAATGCGCCTCGGAATAGTTGATGGGTCCCCGGTAATGGCTGCTGAGCAGGAAAAAACGCAGCACCTCCGGATCCCGCACCGTCTTCAGCACTTCGCGCACCGTGAAGAAATTTCCCAACGACTTCGACATTTTTTCGTCGTTGATGCGTACGAACCCGTTGTGCATCCATACGTGCACGAAAGGCGTATCGCAGGCGGCGCAGGATTGAGCGATTTCGTTCTCATGATGCGGGAACTTGAGATCCATGCCGCCGCCGTGCAGATCGAAATACGTCCCCAATAAGCTGGTCGACATCGCCGAGCATTCGATGTGCCAACCGGGGCGCCCGTCGCCCCACGGCGAAGGCCAGAACGGCTCGCCCGGCTTCGCGTGCTTCCAAAGCACGAAGTCGAGCGGATCGAGCTTGGACTCGTCGACTTGCACGCGCGACCCGGCGCGCAGATCGTCGATGCGTTTACCCGACAGGCGGCCGTAATTGGGAAACTTGCGCACCGCGTACATCACATCGCCGTTGCCGGCGACATAGGCATAGCCTTTATCGATCAAGGTTTGCGTCATCGCGATGATGGCGGGAATGAAATCGGTCGCCCGCGGCTCCCGATCCGGGGTTTGCAAACCCAGAGTGACGCAGTCTTCTTGCATGGCCACGGTAAAGCGTTGGGCAAACTCCCGCCAATCCTCGCCCATCTGCGCCGCCCGCTGAATGATCTTGTCGTCGATGTCCGTAATATTTCGGACGTACGTGACTTGGTAACCCCGCGAGCGCAGGTAGCGCTGCACCAGGTCGAACACCGTCAGCATGCGCGCATGGCCGATGTGAATGTAGTCGTACACGGTCATGCCGCACACGTACATGCGCACCTCGTTCGCGCGCAAGGGCTTGAATTCTTCTTTCTCGCCGGTGAGCGAGTTATGGATTTTTAGCATGTGATTCGAGGCGCCGCCGCGCTGTACCTGGTGTCATGATTTTCAACAGCGGAGCGAGTTCCGGCCCGTGCGCCTGACCGGTCAATGCCACCCTGAGCGGCATGAAGAGGTCGGCGCCCTTGCGGCCGGTGCGCTCCTTCAATATTTTCGTCAGCTGCTTGAGGTCGGAACCTGCTTGATCGAGGGCATCCACGGCGGCCGAAAAAAAGGCCGGACCAGCGGCAGCGATGACGCGCTGCTCCTCCTCTCCCAAGGGAGGCAATTCGCCCCGCACGACGGCCGTCCAGCACGTTGCATCCGCCGGCAGCACCACATTGTGCCGCACCAGTTCGATGAATTCGGTCGAATCGCCGGACCCCAACCACGCCCGAATCTCGGCGGCGGACATCCGCTGCAGAGTTTCCTTTTGCCAATGCAGGAGCTGCGATTCATCAAAGCGTGCCGAGGCCAACCCAAGATGCTCGGGCCGGAAATGGGCCGGCATATCGGACGGGGCCAACCACCCCTCGTTATCGCTGCTATGCCCGAGGTGGAACAGGTGATTGAGTACAGCCGCACTCATGAAACCCTGCTCACGGAATTCGTGGACGCTGGTGCTGCCGTGACGTTTCGAGAGCGGTGCGCCGTCCGCCCCCACCAGCAAGCCGACATGTCCGTAGTTGGGGCGCCGCAGCTGCAAGGCGTCCAGCAGCATGAGTTGACGCGGGGTGTTCGTCAGATGATCGTCGCCGCGCAGCACATGGGTGACGCCCATGACCGAGTCGTCCACGGCATTGCAAAAAAAGAACGCGGCGGTCCCGTCCTCACGGCGAACGATGAAGTCGCCGATGTCGCTCGATGAATACTTCTGCGGCCCATGGACCACATCGACGAATTCGACCACGGCATCGGCGGGCACGGCAAAACGCAGCGTGGGCTTCAGCCCACGCGCTGCGCGCTCCGCGCGCTGTGCCGACGTCAAGTCGCGGCAAGTTCCCGCATAGCGAGGCGGCTTGCCCGCCATGCGCTGCAGCTTGCGCGACAGCTCGAGATCCTCGGCCGTGCAGTAGCACGGGTACACGTGATGCCCCGCTTCCAATCTTGCAAACAACTGTTGATAGAACCCGCCGCGTTCCGACTGCGAATAGGGGCCCGAGGGACCGCCAACATCGGGCCCCTCGTCCCAATCGAGCCCGAGCCAGCCCAAGTCGACCATCAGCCCATCGCGGTATCGCAACTGGCTGCGCTCGACATCGGTGTCTTCGATGCGCAAAATGAATCGGCCGCCGGTTTTCCGAGCCCACAAATGGCTGAAAAAAGCGGTGCGCGCATTTCCCAAATGCAAGGATCCGGTCGGACTAGGGGCAAACCGGGTAACGATTGATGACGACATAGCTCAAGATTGTACCCATTCGAGTAGAATCCCGAGCATGAAACAGCTACTACCCGTCCTCGTATTGCTATCGGCATCCGTGTTTCAGTCCAGCCTTGCAGCCGATCCGCCGGCTGCGCCCGCAAAAGCGGCTCCGGCGGCTCCCATTCAAATGCAGGTCGTAACCTCGATGGGAAACTTTACGATTGAATTGCTGCCCGAGCGGGCGCCTCTGACGGTCGCGCAATTCTCGAAGTATGTGGATCAGGGATATTACTCTGGGACGATAATTCACCGCGTAGTCCCCAATTTCGTGATCCAAGGCGGCGGCTTCGATACCGCCTTCAAACTCAAGGGCTCGCCCACCAAGGTCGTCAACGAATCGGGCAACGGTTTGACCAACCAACGCGGAACCGTAGGGCTTGCTCGCCCAGCCGAGCCGCACGCAGGCGACGTGCAGTTTTACGTGAATCTCTATGACAACGCGGCGCTCGATCCCAATCAATCACGCTGGGGATATGCCGTGTTTGGCAAGGTCGTGCAGGGAATGGATGTGGTGGACCGCATCGGCAACGTCGCGACCGGTTCGAAGGGCCCATTCAAGGAAGACGCCCCCCTGCAACCCGTGGTCATCGAACGAATCGAGCGCGTCGCGTCCCCATAATCCGTGTGACCACGCTTTTCATCTCGGATCTGCACATCGACGCCGGCAGTCCTGAAATCACCCGGCAGTTTATGAGTCTGGTGGACGGTGAGGCCCGGGAAGCGGAAGCGCTCTATATTCTGGGCGACTTGTTCGAGTCCTGGGTGGGCGACGATGCCGCGGATCCGCATCAAACCATGGCGATAGCCGCGCTCAAGTCGCTCACCGATCGAGGCGTGCCATGCTTCGTGATGCACGGGAACCGCGATTTCCTATTGGGAGCCCAATTCTGCGCCATGTCCGGAGCGCGGCTTCTGCCGGATCCATTGATCGTCACACTCTACGGCGAACGGGTCCTCGTAATGCACGGCGACGCACTGTGCACCGATGATCGCGCCTATCAGCGCCTGCGCGCCACGGTGCGCAACCCCGGTTGGCAGCGGCAATTTCTCGCGTTGTCGATTGCGGCGCGGCGCTCGCTGGCGGGAGCCGCACGCGTCGGCAGTCAAGCACACACGGCCGCGTTGGAGTACACCATCGCCGACGTCAACCCGACCAGCGTCATGGCGGCGTTGCGCACCGCCGGCACGGCGACGTTGCTGCACGGGCACACGCATCGCCCCGCCATCCATGCGTTGACCGTGGACGGACGCGCCTGCACGCGCATCGTGCTGGGCGATTGGCACAGCCACGGAAGTTTGCTGCGCTGGGATCGCGGCGGCCCGGAGTTGGTTTCACTGCCGCGCTAGCGATGCGTTCGGCAGTCGGCATGCGGCGCCCCGGGTATCAGGGGGCGCCCGAATGAAAGCGGAACACGTCATCGTGACCGGTGATGAGTTCCGCCTCACGCCGCGCGAACTCCTCCACACGCGGACCGAGTGCGACTTCGGCGCGGATCGCGGCGCGCCGCGCCAATTCCAGATACACCCTGTAGTGACGCGCTTCCGCCGCATGCAGCCCCTGGAAAAGTTCGCCGGCCGCGCCCCCGATAACCGGAGCCAACGCAGCGAAGCGCTCGCAGGAGCGCGCTTCGATGATCGCACCGCAAATCATGAGATCGACCTCGCGTTGCGGCTCGACTTTGGCCACCAGGCGACGCAGGCCTTCCGCGTAGCGGCCGGGGGCCAGCCGTTGCGGCACTAGCCCCATCGACTTCATGAGTTTGGCGACTTGCTCGTAGTGACGCAATTCTTCGCGCGCAAGCCGCGACATCTTATCGGTGAGTTCCAAGTCCTCGGCGTATGCAAACATCAACGACAGCGCGGTCGACGCCGCCTTCTTCTCGCAGTTGGCATGATCGATGAGCAGAACGTCGGTGACCGTGCAGGCCTGCGCCACCCAAGCGGCCGGAGTTCCCGCACGCAGAACCGGATGCACGAAGCCGGCTGAAGCCCCGACGCCGCTCGCCGCAGCCTTCACGCCGGGACCTTCAGACTCGCAATGGTATTGAGCAACTCACGCGCCGATTGAAACCGGTCCGCCGGCGCCTTCGCGAGCAGCCGCCGCAGAATTCCTTCGTAGCTCGCGAACTGCGGTGCAATCTGCGGCAGCTCCGCGCGCTTGTGCTTGTAAATGACTTCCATGGCCGACGCACCGGTGTACGGTTTTCGCCCCGTCAACATTTCGTAGTACACGACACCCAAGCTGTAGAGATCGCTGCGCGCATCGATCAGCTCCGCATGACCTTGTTCCGGGCTCATGTAGTAAGGCGTGCCGAAGATTTCCCGAGTGCCGGTGAGTTCGGCGTCCGTTTCGTTGGTCTTGGCCAAACCGAAATCGATCAGACATATCGAACCGTCCGTGCGCAGCATGACGTTGGCGGGTTTCAAGTCACGGTGCAATATGCCCACTTCGTGGATGGCCGCGAGCGCGCTGGCGATCTGTTCCAGGAAGTGCAGCGCCACGGCAGGCGTCAGTGGCGCTTTCATTCGCTGCCGTAGATCGCCTCCCGGAAAATGCTCCATGGCGATATACGCATGATCATCGGCGATGCCCAAATCGTAAATGCGCACGATGTTGCGATGCTTCAGGCTTGCGACGATTTCATATTCTTGCAGGAATCGATCGAAACCGACGATACGTTCGGACACGTCGGGGACCTGACTGAATACCTTGAGCACCACCAGAGTGCCCGCGCGCTCGCTTTCAGCGAGGTAGATCTTGCACATACCACCGCTGCCGATCTGCCGGATGTACCGATGGCCACGGATCATGACGGAGCCGAAGCGGTACCGCTGCCCATAATCCGGCTGACCCCGCCTTACGGCCTGCATCTGTTTACGTTCGCGGGATGCAGTCTCGAGCGTTCGTATCAGCGCATCGCGATCGATTTTTCGGCCGTAAACGCGATGCAACCCCGCCATGACCTGCGGTGCGGCCGGAGGGACCTGTAGCAGTACGCACACGACGGGCGCGAATTCCGGTTTGGCCAGCAATTCGGCTGCCAGCTGTTCCAGCGGAGCGGCGGGCGGCGCGCCGATGAGGACCACCGCATCGAAACCGGCGGCGGAGAAATGAACGTCCAATGGGGCGTCCTGGCCCAAACGATGCTCGACGATAAACGCGGCCGGCCATTCGATCTCGACGTGCTTTCTCACCAGCAGCCGATATTCGGCGCGCTCCGCGATCAACAGCAGACGCACGGTCACGGCCGCCGTATCGAGCCGGCGGCGACGACGTCGATCAACGGACTACAGCACGCGAACGGACTTGAGACCACGTCCGGCGCCATCGCGACGCTGCTGCTTAGCTTCGTCGGATCGCTCTCCCTGCAGGCGCTTCAGGTATTCGGGCGTCACATCGCCGGTGACGTATTCGCCGGAGAAACACGATGTATCGAAGTCCGTAATTTTGGCGTTGTCGTGTCGAACGGCGTGTTCCAAATCGTGCAGATCCTGGTAGATCAGCCAATCGGCGCCGATGATGTCGCACACCTCTTCGTCCGTGTGTCCCGCCGCCACCAATTCCGATGTATCGGGCATGTCGATGCCGTACACGTTGGGGTAACGAACCGGCGGCGCCGCCGAGGCGAAATACACTTTCTTGGCGCCGGCCTCGCGCGCCATGTCGATAATTTGCGCCGAGGTCGTGCCACGCACGATGGAGTCGTCGACCAGAAGCACCGTCTTGCCGCGAAATTCGAGGTCGATGGCGTTCAACTTACTGCGCACGGACTTCGACCGCTGTTCCTGTCCGGGCATGATGAAGGTGCGGCCAATGTAGCGATTCTTGATGAAGCCCTCTCGATACTTGACGCCGAGCAGCTGCGCCACTTGCACCGCGGCGGTTCGGCTCGTGTCCGGAATCGGAATGACCACATCGATGTCGTGTTGTGGCCGGTCGCGTTTGATTTTTTCGGCAAGACGTTCGCCCATGCGCAGCCGCGCCTTGTACACCGAAATGTTGTCGATGATCGAGTCGGGCCGCGCGAAGTAAACATATTCGAAAATGCAGGGCGTGTGCCGCGCCATTGCCACGCACTGCTGTGCGTAGAACCGGCCCTGTTCGTCGATGAACACCGCCTCGCCGGGAGCCACGTCCCGCACCATCTTGAAACCGAGCATGTCGAGGGCAACGCTTTCGGACGCCAGCATCCACTCGGTTCCCTTCTTGGTCTCGCGATTGCCCATCACCAGAGGCCGGATTCCATTCGGATCGCGAAAACCGAGAATGCCGTGGCCGATCACCATCGCGACTACAGCGTAGCCGCCGCGGCAACGACGATACACCGCGTTGGCGGCGGCGAAAATGTCTGCCGGTGTGACGCGGGGCGTACCGACACGCTGCAGCTCGGAGGCCAGCACATTCAATAGCACTTCGGAATCCGAACCCGTGTTGAGGTGGCGACGGTCTTCGCGCACCAGCACTTCCGTAAGCTCGCGTGCGTTGGTTAGGTTGCCGTTGTGGCCGAGGCAGAGGCCGTAGGGCGAATTGACGTAGAACGGCTGCGCGTCTTGCGCGCTATCTGCACCGGCGGTTGGATACCGTACATGCCCGATGCCGATGTTGCCTTTGAGCTTGAGCATGTGTTTCTGCTGAAATACATCGCGCACCAGCCCGGAATCCTTCCGCATGAAAAGCTCACCGGCCTCCGCCGTCATGATGCCCGCCGCATCCTGACCGCGGTGCTGCAGTACGGTCAGCGCGTCATAGATTCGTTGATTGACCGCGCTCACCCCGACCATTCCGACGATTCCGCACATCAAGGACCTCCGGTCTTACCTGCTTTGACTTTGACTCCGGTCAGGCGCTCGAGCTTTGCCCAAGGATCGCCTCTCTCCCCGACCATGGCCCGCAGCCAATCGCCGGCGGTCTCACCGTAGGGAATCAGCTTCGACCGATTCCACCACTCTTCGTGATTCAAATGCAGCAACTCGCCGCCGATGACCATGAGTCCGACCAGCACCACGCCGCGCACGATGCCGAATAACAGACCGATGACCCGATCGAGAGGGCCAAGCCCCAGGCTGCGCGTGAAGTAGGTAAGCAGCATGCCCGCGACCCAGCCGACCAGCAGCACGAGCATCAAAACAACCAGCCGTCCCACCCATGGCGCCACGCTCGGCTCGGCAAGCAAGCCGCCTAGATGCGGCTCGACCACGGGGCCGAACTTCCAAGCCGCCCAGATCGCGATGATCCAAAAAGCGAGCGACGCGGCTTCGCGAACGAACCCGCGCAGCAATCCAATCAACGTGGAGCCCAACAGAACCAATAGAATAACGAAATCGGCTCCGGTCATAATAATAGTTTACCGGACCTTGCCCGAGTGTGCCGTGAAACGATAGGCACAAAGACAGCATCACGGCGCGACCAAACTCGCAGATTGACCCTCTTTCTTCAGCCTCATCATCACTTTCTCGGCGGCGGCGCGATCGGCAAACGGACCGACGCGGACCCTGTATCTCGAAGATGGCCCCTTGCCGCTCGACGACACGTAAACGGAAGAATCATGTACCTTCAGACGGCGCATCTGTTTTTCCGCATTGGCCCGACTCGCAAAACTGCCGATCTGCACCGCCCAATTATGGTGCGCACCGTCCACCGCAGCCGTCTCCCGCGTCGTGCCGGGTTTCGGCGTCAGTAGCGGACCATTGGGGGGCGAAGACTCTTTTTCAAGCGCGGGTTGCGCGGGTTGCGCGGGTTGCGCGGGTTGCGCCGGCTGAGCCGCCTGAGCGGGCTGCGTAGGCTGCTGGGCCTTCAACGTCGTGATGCTGGGCGGTAATGTCGGCGTCGAGGATGACGCTGCTGCAGAGGCCAGGTCTTCCGCGGGTGTCGCCTTACTCGTCGCCAGGTCCACGGTGACGTTGCGCACCGGTTCGACCGGGCCGCCGGCCACGGCAGCCGGTGCTCTGGCCGCCGGCTTGGGACCCGATAACAGTTCGGGAACGATCAAGACGATGAGCACCACCAAAATCGTGGCGCCGACCAGACGCTCTTTGAGGCGACGATCCATGAAGATTGGCCAGCCTTTGTTCATTGTCTGTGGGGCGAGTCAGTATATTCGGGAAACAAACGCTGCGCTTCGAGCCAGTCCAGCGCCGGCCCCACGGTATGGAACGATCCGAAAATCACGATTCGATCCATTGGGCCTGCGGCGGCTGACGCTGCTGCGCATGCCGCTGCAATGCCGTCGGCGATCACGAGCGGCGCGCGGACCTGCCCGGCGATTCGGCCCGCCAATACGGCGGCGCTGGTGCCGCGCGCCCCTTCCGTCGATACCAACCACCAAGCATCGAAGCAATCGCGCACTTCCGCGGCAATGGCCGGTGCATCCTTGTCGGCCAATATGCCGCACACAGCCAGCGTCTTTCCCGCAGGCGGCAACGCGCGCAGATTCTCCCGGAGCACACGCGCAGCATCCGGATTATGTGCGACATCCAAAATCCATGTCGGTTTGCCGAACCCCGGTGCAATGACGTGGAAACGTCCCACCAGTCGCACTGACGTCAAGCCCAGCGCAACCGCTGCGGCAGATACGCTGATGCGCGGTTCGAGTTCCTCCAAGGCCGCGATGGCCGTCGCCGCATTTGCGAATTGGGTGTCACCCGCGAGCCCGGGTGGCGGTAAACCCGGTAAATCCCAGCGGGGGCCCTGGTAGCGCCAACCCGAGGTCTCGCGGACGTAGTCGAACTCAAGTCCCAGCCGCTTCGGTAGCGCGCCAATTGATGTTGCGATCTCGGTCAGAGTCTGCGGCACCTCACGGCTTCCCACGACGGCGCTGCAGCCCTCGCGAAAGATGCCGGCCTTCTCTCGCGCAATCGCCTCGAGCGTAGTGCCCAGGAACTCCTCGTGATCCAGGCCGATGCTGACGACCACCGCCACCGTCGCATCCACCGCGTTGACCGCGTCCAAGCGCCCGCCCATGCCGACCTCGAGCACCCACGCGTCCACCCTCGCCGCCTCGAATATCAAGAAAGCAGCCAACGCGTTGTACTCGAAAAACGTCAACGATACGGCGCCGGGCGTCGCCACGCCGGGTGTCGCTGTGCAAGCCTCCTCGATGCGCTCGAACGCCCACACGAGTTCATCCTCGGTGACCAGCCGGTCGTGCACGCGAATGCGCTCACGATAATCGCGCAGGTGTGGCGAAGTGAACGTGCCTACGCGGTAGCCGGCGGCGGCCAACATCGCCGCGCAATAAGCGGTAACGGAACCCTTGCCGTTGGTGCCCGCAATCGTGATGACAGGCACGCTCGGCTGGCGCCATTCAAGCCGCTCGAGCACGCATTTCAAGCGCTCCAGGCCAAGATCGATGGTGTGCGGGTGCACCTGTGCGTGGTGGACCAACCACTGCTCGAGACTCCGAGGCAAGGTTGATGCTCTAGGCCGCCGCAGCGGGCTCTTTACCGGTCAATAGACGAAGCATGGCGCCGATACGATCGCGCAGCTCGCGGCGATCGACGATCATGTCCAGCGCGCCGTGCTCGAGCAGGAATTCGCTGCGTTGAAAACCCTCCGGCAGGGTCTCGCGCACCGTTTGCTGAATAACCCGCGGACCGGCGAAGCCGATGAGCGCCTTTGGCTCGCCGATGTTGATGTCGCCGAGCATGGCGAGGCTCGCCGAAACCCCGCCCGTCGTCGGGTCCGTCATCACCGATATGAACGGCAGTCGGGCCTCGGAGAGCCGCTTGAGCGCCGCACTGGTCTTCGCCATCTGCAACAGCGAATACAGCGCCTCCTGCATGCGCGCGCCGCCGCTTGCGGAAAAGCACACCAGCGGCAGGCGATGTTCCAAGCACAACTCCACGGCGCGCACGAATTTCTCGCCCACGACCGACCCCATGGACCCGCCGAGAAAGCGAAACTCGAACGCGCAGGCCACGATACCGAGCCCGGCGAGCTGACCCGACATCACGATGAGGGCATCGCGCTCGCCCGTCTGCTTCTGCGCTTGGACGATGCGATCACGGTAGCGCTTCGTATCCTTGAATTTGAGCGGATCCTCGGATTCGACTTTGGCCGCAATTTCCTTGTTCGAGCCCGGGTCCAAGAACTTCAGCAATCGCTCACGCCCGCCGATGCGCATGTGATGACTGCATTTGGGACAGACGTGGAGGTTGCGCTCGATTTCCGCGCGGTACAGCACGGCATCGCACGCCAGACACTTGGTCCATAGCCCCTCGGGCACCGAGCGTGTACGGCGCTCGGTCTTGATGCGGGAAGGGACGATTCGCTCAAACCAGGACATACTATAGTTTACCAAAAGCGCTCAATGGGCGCTGGTATGCCATACGCGGCGGGATACTCCACCCGCCACAGAAACAGCCCGGCGGCCGGCGCGGTCATGCCCGCGGCGCGCCGGTCACCGCCGGCCAAAATCCGCGCCATTGCGCCGGCCGGATCGGCATTGCGCTGCACATCGAGCAAGGTACCCACGATATTGCGCACCATGTGGTGAAGGTAGGCATTCGCCTCGATCTCCAGCCGTACGGTATCGCCCGCGCGCTCGACTTGAATGCGCTGCACGCGCCGGACCGGCGTTTTCGATTGACATTCGATGGAGCGGAACGCTGAAAAATCGTGCTCGCCGATCAGCACTTGCGCAGCGCTGTGCATGGCGCCGGCATCGAGCGATCGATGGATCCACGCAGTGCGTGAGCGTTGCAATGCCGAGCGCGCGCTGCGATTGAGAATGTAGTAGCGATAGATGCGGCGAACCGCGGTATGCCGAGCATGAAACCCTCCGGTCACCTCGGCGGCCCATTGCAAGGCGATCGAGGGCGGCAGTTTGGTATTGGCGCCAAGCACCCAGGCGCGCGGGGTGCGCACCGCCGTGGTATCGAAATGGATGACTTGGCCGGTCGCGTGAACGCCCGAGTCAGTGCGTCCGGCGCAAATCGCGATAACCCGATGCCCTGCGACGAAGCCGACGGCATCTTCCACCGCATCCTGCACTGATGCCGCGTGCGCTTGCGACTGCCACCCGGCGAAATCGGTCCCGTCATACTCAACGATCGCCGCCACCCGTCGCGAATCGGCACGAGCTGCACCGCCCGCGGCTGGCGCATCCCCGCCGATCGCGGCCCGGTCCACGCTAGCCGGGCAGCGACTCTATGAGACGCGAGGCTTCCTGTTTCTGGCTGGCGGATCCTTCCTGCACAACCTCTTCGAGAATGCTGCGTGCCCCTTCAGGGTCGCCCATATCCATGTATGCCCGGGCAAGGTCGAGCTTCGTGCCCACTTCGCTCATCGTCACCGGCTCCATTTCCGGTACCGCAAGATCCACGGGCTTCAGCTTGTTGGTCTGCACCTGCAGCTTGTTGGTCGGACTATCGGTGCCGAACATCGCCTCGCCCACGTCGAGATCCACGGCTTTGCTCTGTTCGCTCACCTCGAAAACCTCGGTGGAAAACAGATCCTCCGCTGCCCGCGGCTGATCCAGGGTATCGCCGCTGCCCAGCGCGGACGCCAATCGATCGAGATCCAAGTCGATGCTGTCGGCGCTGAGGCCGCGCAGCTTCGACGTGGAGTCCATGTCGACCTTATCGAGATCATCGAAATTGGCGAACTCATTCGACTTGAATCGGGACGTGGGACTGCCATCGATTTCCAGCGGCATCAGCACCGTGGGCGCTGATTCGGGACCCAACACCGCCGTCTTGATTTCATCGTTCCCCGAATCGAGTTCGGCGACGAACGACGCCTCCAATTCACGCTCGAGTTCGGTCAGATCACGGTCGCGCTCATTCAACCCAGTGAGCTCGGTAGACCTGCTCTCGCGCGAGTGCTTCTCCGCGTCCGCCATCATGCGGCGCGAGCGCTCGTCCAGACCGGCCACCATGGTCGGCGCGTCGGTCGGATGATCGGTTTCCTCGAGGGCACTGTTGGTCGACGCCGACCCCGTTTCCTCCAGATGATCCAGATCCAACCCTAGATCGTCGATCGAGACTTCGGCGGTCTGGTCGGCCTTCGACGCCAGCTTCGAGGCGAGACGATCCGGCAACTCGTTGCTCTTCAATGCCGGCGCTTCGGCCGTCGGCGACTCGGACGGCGCCCCCCAGAATGGCGCTTCCACCAGGTTCGCGTCGCTGAAGTTCATCAACTCGGATTCAACCGTCGGTTCGTCGCGCGGCGGCATTTCGCGCGTCGGCGATTCATCCGCGCCGCGCTCCGGCGCGTCGAGCGTGAAGTCCAGGTGGTCGGTAACCGCATGCAATCCCGGTGATTCAGCGGTAGTGGACGTGTGGTCGCTCGCCTCGCCCAGTTGGTGATCCAACGTGCTGCGCTCGCCCTCGGGTTCGCCGAACAAATCGATATCGACCCGATTTTCTCCGCCTTCGAGATTCAGATCGACCAATGCACCGGCACCGCGGCCGCCGCCGGTGCTCGAAGCAAACATCGGTTCGTCGGGGCAAATCTGCTTGCCCATGATGACGATCTTGTCCCACTCGCCCGCGGGTGCACGATCCCGCGTCGCTTCCAAGCTCTTCGCCGTCTGCAGGAACGCATCCTTGTTGCCCCAGACGAAGTAAATCTCCAATAACTTCAGACGCAGATCGCGCCGATCCGGCTCACGTTCCAGCGCGATCCGGACCAGGTCGGCCGCCTGGTCGTAAAGACCATAAGCCATATGAAAGTCGGCCTCGGCCAAGGGATCGCCCTGGTCCAGATTGACCGCACTTTCGCTCGACATGGTGTCTTCGTGCGATTTGAGGTCCGTCGTATCGCCGAAACGGCCCGTCGCCGCGCTGAAATCCGGCATGGGATGCGGGCCGGATTCCTCCACCACGAACGACTCCGCGCCTTTACGCGGTGTAACCACCTTGGAGGCCGGCTCACGCAGATCGGCGACGTCGGTGTCTTCCATCAACCGACTCATGGCGCTGCTCTGGTCCTTATTCCGCCGCATAGCAGCGAACCCGAGTCCGGCGAGCACGACGACCAACAACGCAACGGGCACCCACCAATTCTCGGCCACCCAATCGATCCACGATCCGGGATAGGCCGGCGCCGGCTTATTGACCGGCGGCGCGGGCGCCGCAGCGGGATTCACGGCTTCCGGCGGCTTGGTAGTCGCTGCACTCGACGCGGCCGGCCGCTCCGGAGCCGGTACCGGCGCAGTGACCGCTGGGGGCGGCGTTACGGCCTGCGGCAGGGTCGCCGCGGGCGCCGTTGCAGCCGCGCCTAGTTTGCGTTGCAAGGCGCTCAGTTCGTTGTTGCGAATGTCGATCAGACGTTTCGATTCGGCGAGCTGGCCTTCCAGATCCCTGACCCGATCCTTGAGCGCCTGCGTTTCAGCCGCCGAGGCATTGGAATTGGCGGCGCTCGCGTTGCCGGTCCCGGTCGCGCTGCCGCCGGCGCTGGGCGTGACGAGACGCAGATGCCCGCCAGGCGCTCCGGCAGCGGTTTCGCCACTGCGCCAAGCATCCATTTGGCGATGCACTTCGCCGATGGCTTCTCTTTGGTTCAAAGCCGCGATTTGATCGGCGCCGGGGACGCGCAATACCGCGCCCTCATGCAACACGTTGATATTGCCGCCGAACGCGCCCGGATTCGCGCGATACAGAGCAATCATGGTTTGATCCACGTCCGCCGGTCCGGCGGCGCCTGCCTGCAGGCTGCGCGCGATCTTCATGAGCGTATCGCCCTTGCCCACGCGAATGCCGTTCGCCGACGCGGATCCCATCGAGGACGTCGGCGTTGTGCCTGACTCGGCGCGCGGTGCCACCGGGGGTGCCATGCGTACCGGCGGCGCTGCCGGGGTCGGCGCCGCGGTGGTCGCCGCGGCGACCGCTGCAGCCGAACTCGCGCTCTCGCCCGGCGTGTACACCGGCGGATCGAGCAGCACGGTGTATTCCCGCATCAAGCGGCCGCGGGCCCAGTTGACTTCCACCAGAAAGGTAACGAACGGCTCAGGAATCGCATCCGTCGAGCGGACCAAAAGCACATCCCGGCCGTCCTTGCCCTTACCCACCTTGAAGGTGAGCGAAGACAGAAAAGGCGGCTTATCGATCCCGTAGCGGGTAAACGCTTCTCGGCCGGCCAGAGTCGCCCGTAACGCAGACAACTCGTCGGGAGTCGCCGCGAGCAGGTCGATCTCGGCATTCATCGGCTCGTTCAACGCCGAGTTCAAATGAATCTCACCGAGGCCCAACGCCCACGACAAGGACGGCCAAACGGAGGCCGAAGACAGCAAGCACGCCATCAGCATCATGCGACGCATCGTCACGGACATTTTCTCTCCCAGAATTCCGGTGGGCAAGCGGGTAAAGTTCATTGCGAGATAAGAGCTTGGAAGCGGATTCTCACTTGCCTTTTACATAAGTGAATAACTATATCTTACCGGGCACTATTTACCAAAATCTGGGCAACCGAAACTGCGTTATGTGCCGCACATTTTCGAACATTGTCGGCAACGACCCAAAAATTTAGAGCTCTATCACGCGTCGGATCTGCACGCAGCCGCCCAACGTATACCTTATCGGGGGCCATTGCCATGGTCGCGGGCGTCGGAAATTCCGCCGCCGAATCAGTTTCGATGACCGAAATGCCGCTGGCCCCCTGCAACGCCAGCGTGGCCTCGGCCTGAGTCAGGGGCCGATCGAATGCGGCGTGCACCGCGAGACTATGGCCGAAAAATACGGGCACCCGCACCGCCGTCACATTGATTGCGAGTTGCGGCAGCCCCAGAACGCGCCGCGTCTCATCCCATAGCCGCCGCTCCTCGCGAGTCACGCCATCGGCCTGCAGCGCATCTACCTGCGGTATCACATTGAAGGCAATCTGGCGGCCAAAAGCGCGGCCGCGCGCCTTCTTGCCGCTCAACATGGCAACGGTTTCGCCCGCCAGTTCATCCATGGCGCCGCGCCCGCTGCCCGAGACCGCTTGATAGGTCGCCACTTCGGCGCGCAGCAATCCGGCCAAGCCATGCAGCGGCGCCAGTGCCGTCGCGAGCGCGACGCTCGCGCTCCCCGGCAAGGAGAACAGGCCGCGCGACCCCACGCCCGCAAGCTCGCCGCCGTTGACGTCCGCGATGATCAACGGGACGTCGCTGCGCCCTCGGAACGCCGCGGAACTGTCGATGACCCACGCATGCGCGGCCACCGCCTCCGCGTAGCGCTCGGCAAGCACCGCACCGCCGCAAAAGAATGCCAGATCGATGCTCGAAAAATCGAATGCCGAGACGGGAATCACCTGCGGAGGCTGCCCCTTCTCCTCGTTCTCGTCCGAAGCGAGCGGACGACCGAGGCTGCGCTCATCGTCAAGCGCATGCAGTGCGGCATAAGGGACTTTTCGGGCACGCAGGGTATCGAGAACGGCTTCCCCGATGAGGCTGGAGGCGCCGACGACGGCGATGCGCGGCGGCACGCCGGTGGGCGTCACTCGTGCGCCCCAGGGCTTGCCGTGATCACGGGGGTGGTGCTGACCACATCCGCACACTGCGCGCGGAACCGCAGATAATGATCCATCAGCACCAACGCCATCATCGCCTCCGCGATGGGAGTGGCGCGGATGCCGACGCACGGATCGTGACGGCCGGTGGTCGCGATCTCCGTGGGCCTGCCGTCCACATCGATGGTCGCGCCGGGCACGGTGATGCTCGAGGTCGGCTTGAGCGCCATGCTCACGACGATGTCCTGGCCCGACGAAATGCCGCCGAGCACGCCGCCGGCGTGGTTGCTCTTGAAGCCCCTCGGCGTCAGTTCGTCGCGGTGTTCGGAGCCCCGCTGTGCCACCGAGCGGAAGCCCGCACCGATCTCCACGCCCTTGACCGCATTGATGCCCATCATGGCGCTCGCGAGGTCGGCGTCCAGCCGCTCGAAAACCGGCTCGCCCAACCCGGGAGGCACCCCACAGGCGACGACCGTCACGCGCGCGCCGATGGAATCGCCCGCCTCGCGCAGGCGCCAGATCATGTCCTCCAGCTCCTTGAGGCGGCTCGGATCCGGACAGAAGAACGGGTTGTCGTAGGCACTGGCAGGCGACACCGGCTCGAGCACCAACGAACCCATTTGCGCTAGAAACCCGTGGATGGTGATGTTCAAGCGCTCATGCAGGAACTTCCGCGCGATGGCGCCCGCGGCTACGCGCATCACGGTCTCGCGCGCCGAGGAACGTCCCCCGCCGCGGTAATCGCGAAAGCCATACTTCTGCTGATAGGTGTAATCGGCGTGGCCCGGCCGAAAACGATCTTTGATCTTCTCGTAGTCGCGCGAGCGCTGGTCTTGGTTTTCGACCAAGAGCCCGATCGGCGTGCCGGTGGTCCTCCCCTCGAATACCCCCGAGAGGATGCGCACCGTATCCGGTTCGCGGCGCTGGCTGGTGAATTGCGATGTGCCCGAGCGACGCCGCTCGACGTCAGTCTGCAAGTCGGCCTCGGTCAGACCCAAGCCCGGCGGACAGCCGTCAACCACACAGCCCAACGCGGGCCCATGACTTTCGCCGAAGCTGGTCACCGTGAAGACCTTTCCGAATGTATTTCCCGCCACGCTCGAACTCCGTAAGTCCGCTACCGGTCAACGCCCAAGTCCGCTGCCCGCAGCACGAAAACGCCTCCGCCACCCATCGCAATGTCCGGCCAAATGAACCGCAGCTGCGGAAACGCCCGCATCAGCGTGTGCTCGGTGTTGCCGACTTCCACGACCAAAATGCCGTCATCTTCCAGGTGCTGGCGCGCCGCCGAAAAGATCGCTCTCACCGAGTCCAAGCCATCGGCGCCTGCGCTCAGGCCAAGCTGCGGCTCATGGCCGTACTCGCGCGGCAATCGACGCATTTCGGCGCGGCCGACATAGGGCGGATTGCTGACGATGATATCGTAACGGCGACTCTCGACAGCAGCGAAATGATCCGATCGCAGCACCGTGACCCGTTTGCCCAACCCTAAGCGGCGTACGTTACGGCGGCACACCTGAAGTGCGGCGGCTGAAATGTCGACCGCGTCCACGCGCGCCTGCGGAAAGGCCTTGGCGCTTGCCACGGCGATCGCGCCCGATCCGGTCCCGACGTCCAGAATTCGGCGTATGCGGCGAGCCGGCGCCCAGGGCGCGAAGCGGTTCACGATGAGCTCAGCAATGGGCGACCGCGGCACCAGCACGCGCTCATCGACATACAACTCCAGTCCCGCAAAGAAAGCTCGATGCGTGAGATAAGCCAAGGGAATGCGCTCGTCGATTCGGCGCCGCAGCAATTCGTCGATGCGCGCGCGGCGGCGCTCGGTAAGCGGCCGGCCATAGGCGTCGCTGCCCTCGGCGTGGTCGATTCCGGCGACAAAAAACACCAGCTCCGCCGCCTCGTCGCAGGCATTGTCGGTACCGTGTCCAAAGTGTACGCGAGCCCGCTTCAAGGCGCGGGCACACCGCTCGATGGCGGCGCCCACGGTCGCGGCGGGCACGGCCGGGGCGGCCCCAGGCAGGCTCCTATGGGATAATCGCAGCATGGCACCTCGATCCAGGTCTTTAAGCATCGCGTTCATGGGTATTGCCCTGCTTGCGGGCATTCCCGCCGCGCTCATCTGGCGCCGCGGCGCCGCGCCGGTCCAGCTCGCGACCGGGACTTATCTATCGCCCGGCCGTGCGCTGCCGGATTTTAGCCTGATCGATGAGCACGGGCGCACATTTGGACCGGCCGACCTCAAAGGGTCTTGGTCGATGATGTTCTTCGGCTATACGAATTGCCCCGATTTTTGTCCCACCACGTTGTCCACGTTGGCGGCGCTGGAAAAACGGCTGCGCGCCAGCGGCGCGCCGGTGCGGCCGCACGTGATCTTCGTGTCGGTGGATGCAAAGCGGGACACGCCCGAACAACTCGCGAAATACGTGCCGTATTTCGATCCCGAGTTCATCGGCGTGACCGCAGCCAATCAACCCACCATCGAGGCCGTCGCGGCCAAGCTCGGCGTCGAGGTCACGATCACGCCGAAGGCCGACGGCACTTACACCGTCGACCATTCGGGTGCCATCTTCGTGTTCAATCCCGACGCTCGATTAACGGCGATCCTCGTGGGTCCGTTCACCGTCGATGCCTTGCAGGCCGATTTCCAGCGCATCGTGGCTGGGCAAGCGTGAGCGCCGCCGAGGACATCGATGCCCCCAACCCAAGCAAGGCGGGTCTCGGCGGTCGACTGTTCGTGTGGCTGCAATATGTGTTGCCGCAGCACGCTCTCTCGCGGCTTATCCTGGTGGCGTCGCGCGTCAGAATACCGTGGTTCAAGAACCTGCTGACGCGCGGCTTTCTCAGGCTTTTTTCGGTCGACACGAGCGAAGCGATCGAACCCGACCCGTACCGGTACGGCAGCTTCAATGAATTCTTCACGCGCGCCCTGCGGGCCGATGCCCGCCCGATCGACGCCGACCCCGATGCGATTGCGAGTCCGGTGGACGGCGCGGTCAGTGAATGCGGCGCCATCGAGGAGGATCGTCTGCTGCAAGCCAAGGGGCAGCGGTACACGCTCGACGATTTACTTGCGAGGCAACCTTGGGCCAAGAGTTTCGCGGGTGGCTCGTTCGCCACGATTTACTTGGCGCCCTTCAACTACCACCGCATTCACATGGCGGTACGCGGCACGCTGCGCGATACAGTCTACGTCCCCGGCCGTTTATTCAGTGTGAACGCGGTTACCGCGCAATACGTGCCCCGCTTGTTCGCGCGAAATGAACGCGTCCTAACCCTGTTCGACACGGATTTCGGGCAGTTCGCGCTGGTCCTGGTGGGTGCCCTCAATGTGGGAAGCATAGCCACGGTCTGGGCCGGCGACATCACGCCGGCGGCGCGCCGCACCGTGACTCGCATTCCAAGTCCCGCATTGACGCTCGACAAGGGCGCTGAACTCGGTCGCTTCAACATGGGTTCGACCGTGATCCTGTTGTTCGAGCCGAACCGGGCGCGCTGGCATCCGCTGCTGCGCGCGGAATCCGTGGTGCAATTGGGCCAGGCCATCGGGCAGCGGGTTGAAGTCGAAGAGCGGCCCGCCGTAGAGCGACGGCGCGCGACATGAGTGGCAGCGTGCGCGACGACATACGGCCCGAATGGCAGCCGTCGGCGACGCTGTCCGCATTGCGGCAGCGAGCCCACATGCTGGCGACCTTGCGCGAATTCTTTGCCGCGCGCGGCGTGCTCGAAGTCGATACGCCCATACTCAGTGCGAGCGCCGTGAGCGATCCGCAGATCGAATCGCTGACCACGCGGGTTGGCGGCATGACCGATCGGTTCTATCTTAGTACGTCGCCCGAATTCCCGATGAAACGTCTGCTGGCGGCGGGCAGCGGCGACATCTACCAAGTGTGCAAGGTATTTCGCGATGCCGAGCGTGGTCGCTGGCACAACCCCGAATTCACCCTGATCGAATGGTACCGCTTAGGCCTGGACGATGCGGCTTTGATGACCGAGGTCGAAGCCTTGGCGGCCGAACTCTTGGCGCCGCGCCGCCGGCTCATGCCGGCCGAGCGCCTGACGTACGCCGACGCGCTCCGCCGGCATGCCGGCGTCGATGCGCACACCGATAGCGAACTTGATCTGGAACGCGCGGCCGCGGCTCATGGCATCGTGTGCCAGGCTGAACTCGACCGCGACGCCAAGCTGGATCTTCTGATGGGAATGGTGGTGGGACCCCAACTAGGGCGCGACCGGCCCTGCTTCATCTGCGATTACCCGGCGTCCCAGGCGTCCCTTGCCCGTTTGAAGCCAGGACTGCCGGCGGTCGCTGCACGCTTCGAGTTCTACATCGACGGTATCGAACTCGCGAACGGGTTTCATGAGTTGGCGAATGCCGGCGAGCAGCGCGCCCGGTTCACACAGGATTTGGCCACACGTCAGGCGCGTGGCCAGCTTCAGCCGCCGCTGGATGAGCGCCTGCTGGCGGCACTGCAATCCGGGATGCCGGATTGCGCCGGCGTTGCTCTGGGCTTCGATAGGTTGGTCGCGGTGGCCCTGGGCGCGGCCCGTCTATCCGAAGCGATGGCGTTTCCGATCGAGATCGCCTGAGCATGGCGGGCGGCAAACGGCGTCTCACGCTCCGGTCTTCAATGCTCGCGCAGCGAGCAACCCTCGGACGGGGTGGCATCCACCCCGTTGAATTCGGCGCGAAGCGCCTGAATCAGTCCCCGTTGAATTCGGCGCGAAGCGCCTGACTAGTTAGTTCTTGCCGCGCGACAGGTACTCGCCGGTGCGGGTATCGATGCGCAAAATCTCGCCCTCGTTGATGAAGAGCGGCACGCGCACCATGGCGCCCGTTTCCAGTTTGGCGGGTTTGGAGCCGCCGGTAGCGGTATCGCCCCGAACACCCGGATCGGTCTCGATCACCTTGAGTTCCATATGCGCGGGCGGCGTCACCTGCAACGGCACGCCGTTCCACAACGTAACGACGCACACCGTGCCGTCCTTGAGCCACTGGGCGCCTTCCCCGACCGCCTGTTTGGAGGCCGTGAGCTGCTCAAAAGTCTCCGGCACCATGAAGTGGAAAAAATCGCCGTCGCTGTACAGGTATTGCATATCCGTATCGACCACGTCGGCGGCTTCAACGGTATCGCCGGACTTCCAGGTGCGCTCGATGGTGCGGCCCGTTTTCAGGTTCCGCACCCGCACGCGATTGAAAGCCTGGCCCTTGCCCGGCTTGACCATTTCATTCTCGACGATCGCATAGGGATCGCCGTCGATGAGAATCTTCAAACCGGCTTTGAATTCATTGGTGCTGTAGTTCGCCATCGCAGGCCTCGCGTTGAAGGGCGCGTATGATAGCCGCAACCCACACTTCTGGCCAATCCGGCCCAAACGCCCCTAAAGGCTGGGGGCCTGTCAGAGGGCTCCTAGACGCCGGTCCCAGAATCAGCGAAAACCTGATGTTACACTCTGCACCCGTTTACCTTAGGATTTTGCCCAGTGTCAGACCAAGGTGCCGTTCCGATGATCGTCATGACGAAGTCGCAAGACCACGTCGAGGCGATCAACAGCACGCTGCGCAAAGCCGGCCACCCGGTCCATTGCACATGGCTGCCGGACGCGCGGGATTTGGGGGATGCACTGACCCAGCTCAACCCCGAAATGCTGGTCGCCTTCGTCGACGAACCGGGCATCGACTTGGGTTCGATCATGAAGGTGAAGATACAGAGCGCACCGGAAATGCCGGTGCTGATCGTGCGCGAGAACATCGATGAAGCGGCGATCGCCGAGGCCATGCGCATGGGCGCCCAGGACGCGGTAACGCTGGCCAATCGCAGTCGCCTGCAGTCGGTGGCAACCCGCGAGCTGCGCGCCTATCGTCTCGAGCGGGCGCTCTCTACGACGCTTTCCTCGGCGCGCGAATATCGCGAACAGCTGCAAAACTTCCTGGAAGGCTCGGCCGACGCCATCACTCACGTGCAGGAAGGCATCATCGTCGAGGCCAATCGCGCGTGGCTCGAACTGTTTGGCTATTCCGGTGACGATGCGCTGACCGGCACCCCGTTGATGGACCTGTTCGAACTGGAAACCCACCCGGCCCTCAAAGGCGCGCTGGTCGCATGTCTGCAGGGTAAGTGGACCGACCACGCGCTCAAGGTGCAGGCATCGCTCTCGGACGGCTCCAGTTTGCCGTTGGAGCTGACGCTGACCAAGGCCGACTATGAATCCGAGCCTGCCATCCGCATCAGCATTCCGGCTCGGCACAAGAAGGACCTCGATCTCGAGGCACGCTTGGCCGAGGCAGTCAAGAACGACGCCTCCACGCGGTTCTTGCAGCAGCGATACTTGATCGATGCGGTTCGCGAGCGCTGTGCCGAAAGCATGAAGGGCGGCGTGCGCCACTTCGCGCACATCAAGCCCGACCGCTTCATCGACATTCAACAAGCGATCGGCGTGCTCGCCAGCGAGGAGTTCATGGCGCAGCTAGCGGAGCTGCTGCGGGTTCAGCTCACGCCCACGGATATCTGCGGCAGGTTCGGCGGCAACGGCTTCTTGATCTTGCTCGAGCGCGGTACCGCGCGCGACGTCGAGACCTGGGCCGAGAACGTGGTCAAACGCGTCAATGAACATACCTTCAGCATCGATGACAAGACCATTTCCGCCACCGTGACGGTGGGTTTGGGATTGCTGCCGCCTACCAATCCCGATCTGAGCTCAGCCATCACCGATGCCGTCAGCGCCAGCCGACGCGGCCGCGAACTCGGCGGCAACCAGATGTATGCCGTCGACAAGTCCGACACCGACACCCGGGTTCAGGCTTACGACAAGATCTGGGTCAAGCACATCAAATCCGCGTTGATGGAGAACCGCTTCCGCCTGGTGCAGCAACCGATCGCCAGCTTGCTCGGCGAGGACAAGGGCATGTTCGACGTCTTGGTGCGTATGCTCGACGAACAGGGCACCGAAGTGCTGCCCGCCGAATTCATCGCGGCCGCCGAACGCAACGACTTGATGAAGAACATCGATCGCTGGGTGATCGGCGCGTCGATGTCGTTCGCCGCCAACCGCAAAGCAGCATGCATTTTCGTGCGCGTCTCGAAGGACACGGTATTGGACAAGAGCCTCGTCGCTTGGCTCGATACGCAGTTGAAGTCCCTCAAGATCGAGCCCAAGCGCCTATGCATCCAAGTCACGGAAGACATGGCCACGCAATACGTCAAACAAACCAAGGAACTCGCCGACCATCTGCGCAACCTCGGTTTTCGCTTTGCGATCGAACATTTCGGCACCGGCCGCGACCCGCTCCGGCTGCTCGCCGACATCAGCATGAATTTCATCAAGGTCGATGGGTCATTGATGCAGGGCCTGTCCACGAATCAGCTGCAGCAACAGCGGGTGAAGGGCTTGGTGGAAGCGGCCAAGCGCAAAGGTGTCGAAACCGTCGCGGAGCGCGTGGAAGATGCCAATACCATGGCCGTGCTCTGGCAGCTCGGCATCGAATTCATTCAGGGCTACTTCGTGAATGCGCCCGAAGACGTCACCATGTCGAGCGAGCGATAGCGGCGAAGACTTGCGCCCGCTCGGCGGCCGCCGCTATGCGCCCCCGGCGCCCGGAACCTAGGCCGGTGACACATCGAGACGGGCGCCCGGAACCTAGGCCGGTGACACGTCGAGACGATCGATCTGCTTGTAGGCTCGTGAAAATCGCTGCCGCCGCTGCCCTTTTTTGTCCTGGAACGGTTTGAGTTCGTCGTATTTGAGCTTCATCGGCGCGCTATTGCCGCTGTAGACCGTCAGCACCTCGCCCGGCGCCACGACTGCCATGGCCGCCAAGTACTCGTCGCGGTCCGCGGACTTCTTGCCCGGGATCCCGAACAGGTTTTGACCCTTGCCTGCGCTCATCTCCTCGATTTGCGATACCGGGAGCGCCAGCACCTCGCCGTCGTTGTTCACGAACACGGCGAATGCGGCAGGATTCGTTATCGGTTGCGCCGGCAGCACGCGCGCGTTCTCCGGCACCTTCAGGACCGACTTGCCTTTTTTGTTGCGTGCATACAGTTCGTGCAATTTCACGCCAAAGCCGTAGCCCGCATCGCTCGCCAACAACCACAGGTCGTCCGGTTCCCCGATCAAGACGGCGGCGAATGTCGCGCCATCGGGCGGATCCACCGTCCCCGATAGCGGCTCGCCATAACCGCGCGCCGCGGGCAACTGGTACGCGTCCAGGCTGTAGGCGCGCCCGGTGGAATCGATGAACACCGCCTGCTGCAGATTTCGGCCTTTCGCTGCGGCCTGAAACTCATCGCCGGTCTTGTAGCTCAAGGACCGCGCATCGATGTCATGCCCCTTCGCAGCACGCACCCAGCCCAGACGCGACAAAACGACGGTCGTCGGTTCGCTGGTCAACAATTCCGTTTCGGAAATGGCTTGCGCAGCTTCGCGCTCCACCAATTTGGTGCGGCGGTCGTCGCCGTATTCCGCCGCGTCGCTCGTGAGTTCGTCGCGCACCAGCCGGGTCAACCGCGCCTTGCTCTTCAGGATGGCCTGAATTTCGTCGCGCTCTTCGCTGAGTTTCTTCTGCTCCTCGCGGATCTTCATCTCTTCCAGGCGCGCGAGCCGACGCAGCTTGGTCTCCAGGATCTCCTCAGCCTGTTCGTCGGATAGCTTGAAGCGCTTGATGAGGGCCGGTTTGGGAAATTCCTCGGTACGCACGATGCGAATGACTTCGTCGAGATTGAGATACGCGATGAGGAGTCCGTCGAGGATGTGCAGCCGTGCGGAGAGCTTCGCCAATCGATGATTCAATCGCCGGGTCACCGTCGATTTTCTGAATTCCAGCCATTCCAACAACAACTCTTTGAGCCCCATCACCCGGGGCCGCCCGTCCAGGGCGATCACATTGAGATTGACGCGATAACTCCGCTCGAGATCCGTGGTGGCGAACAAGTGCGCCATCAGCGCTGCGGTATCGACGCGATTCGACTTCGGAACGATGACCAAGCGAGTCGGGTTCTCGTGATCCGACTCATCGCGAAGGTCCTCAACCATCGGCAGCTTCTTCTGCTGCATCTGGGCGGCGATCTGTTCCTGCACCTTGGCTCCCGACACCTGGAACGGCAGCGCGTCGATCACGATCTGCCCATCCTCGATTTCATACGTCGCGCGGGCCTTGAAACTGCCCGATCCGGTTTCGTACATTTGCACCAGATCTTCGCGCGGAGAAACGATTTCTCCACCCGTGGGCAAATCCGGGCCCTTGATGCTGGCCATCATCTTGCGGGTGCTCAAGGTGGGATCGTCGAGCAATGCCACGCAGGCCTTCACCACCTCGCGCAAATTATGCGGCGGGATGTCGGTGGCCATGCCGACCGCGATGCCGGAGCCGCCGTTGAGCAGTAGATTCGGCACGCGCGCCGGCAACATGGTCGGCTCCTCCAGCGAGCCGTCGAAATTCGGTGTCCAATCAACGGTGCTCGAATCCAACTCCTGGAGGAGCAATGTCGCGTATCGCGTCAGCCGCGACTCCGTGTAGCGCATCGCGGCGAACGACTTCGGATCGTCGGTCGAGCCCCAGTTGCCTTGACCGTCGACGATGGGATACCGGTAGGCAAAATCCTGCGCCATGTGCACCATGGCCTCGTAGCAGGCCGAATCGCCGTGCGGATGAAATTTGCCGATGACGTCGCCCACCGTCCTCGCGGATTTCTTGTGCTTGGCGCCGGCGGCGAGGCCGAGTTCGCTCATCGCGTACACGATGCGTCGCTGCACGGGCTTCAGACCGTCGCCCAAGTGCGGGAGCGCCCGATCCAAGATGACGTACATCGAATAATCGAGGTACGCGCGCTCCGCGAACGATTTCAGAGGCTCCTTCTCTACTCCGTCGAAATTGAGTTCTTGATCTTTCATTGCCGCGGGTCTTGCAAAAAAAAAAGGGGCGCTACACGTGCGCCAGATTGCCCTTGGTCTCGAGCCACTCGCGCCGGTCGCCGGCACGTTTTTTCGCCAGCAGCATGTCGAGCAATTGGTCCGGGCTGTCGTGGGCATCGATCGTCATCTGCACGAGACGGCGGGTCTGCGGCGCCATGGTCGTTTCACGCAATTGCATCGGGTTCATTTCGCCCAATCCCTTGAATCGAGTCACCACCGGTTTGATCCGCGGGCTGTCGGCGGCGATCCGCGCCAACGCCTTCTCGCGTTCTGCCTCGTCGAGGGCGTAAATGACTTCCTTCCCGGCATCGATTCTGAAGAGCGGGGGCATGCACACATACACGTGTCCCGCAGCCACCAGCGGTCGATAGTGACGCAGAAACAGGGCGCACAGCAAAGTGGCGATGTGCTGTCCGTCGCTGTCAGCATCCGCCAATATGCAAATCTTGTGATAGCGCAGCCCGGACAAATCGGTGGCGGCCGGTTCCACCCCAATCGCGATGGTGATGTTGTGAACTTCCTGGGACTGCAGCACTTCGCGGGTATCCGCTTCCCAGGTGTTTAAAATCTTACCGCGCAGCGGCATGATCGCTTGAGTCACCCGATCGCGCGCCTGTTTGGCAGAACCGCCCGCCGAATCGCCTTCGACCAGAAACAGTTCGCCGCGCGCCGGATCTTGGCTCACGCAATCAGCCAGTTTGCCCGGCAGTGCGGGACCGGCCACGATGCGCTTGCGCGCAACCTTTTGGCTGTCCTTGAAGCGCTGTTGCGCGTTGGCGATCGCCAACATCGCGATTTTCTCTCCTTGATCCGGATGCTGGTTGAGCCAGAGAGCAAACGCATCCTTGATCACGCCTTGAACGATGCCGGCGGATTCGCGCGACGAAAGGCGCTCCTTGGTCTGACCGGCGAACTGCGGTTCGCGCATTTTCACCGACAGTACGAAGCTCACCCCGTCCCACACGTCTTCCGGCGTCAATTTCAAGCCCCGCGGCACGAGGCTGCGGAACTCGCAAAATTCCCGCACGGCGTCGGCGGCGCCCGCTCGCAGGCCGTTGACGTGGGTGCCGCCTTCGACCGTTGGGATCAGATTGACGTAACTCTCTGTGACGCGATGCTCGGACTCGAGCACCCAGGCGAAGGCCCAGTCGAGCGATCCGCCGTCGATGTCGCGCTTGCCGTAGAAGGTCTCGGCCGGCAGCCATTCACCTTTGCCGAGTTCTTCCGCCAGATATTCGTGCAAGCCGCCGGTATAAACCCATTCGTCACGCTCGCCCGTGAATTCATTGGTGAGCGTTACGCGCAGCCTCGGGCACAGCACGGCTTTGGCCCGCAGCACCTGCTTGAGACTGGGAATGGCGAACTTATCGGTATCGAAGTATTTGCCGTCAGGCCAAAACCGGATGGTCGTGCCGGTTTTCGATTTCGCGACGTCGCCGACCACCTCGAGCTTCGATTCAGGCCTTCCGCCTTTGAAGCTCAGGTTGTATTCCTTGCCGCCGCGGCGCACCCAGCACTCCAAGTGCTTGGACAGCGCGTTCACGACCGACACGCCGACACCGTGCAGGCCGCCGGAATGCTGGTACGTCTTGTCGTTGAATTTTCCGCCGGCATGCAAGCGCGTCAGAATCAACTCGACGCCGCTGATCTTCTCTTTCGGATGGATATCCACCGGCATACCGCGGCCGTCGTCTTCGACCTGCAGGGAGCCGTCCTTGAATACCGTGACGTTGATGTTCTCGCAGTGTCCCGCCAGCGCCTCGTCGACGCTGTTGTCGATCACTTCGTGAGCGAGGTGATTCGGCCGTGTCGTGTCGGTATACATGCCCGGACGGCGGCGCACCGGGTCCAAGCCGCTCAAAACCTCGATGTCGGAGGCCGTATAAGACGATGCCATCAATTAACTCCAAGTCGGCGTGCTGTCGACTGACGAAGGCGGCGGAGTCTAGCACGCGATTCTGCACTCATCAGCTAGCACCCGGGACGGCGTTCGGCTATTGTTTCACGCATCATGGGAATCGCAAACGCGCAAAATCTGGTTCGGGGCGTGCCGGTTCTACCGCGACCGTACGGCATCCGCGTGAGCCTGCGGCCCGGCGATCCGTTCGCGAAGCTGCTCGGCACAGACTGGCAGAAAACGCATTGGTTTTTTACCGCCGCGGAGCGCGACAGTGCGCTCGAAGACATGGCGCGAACGCATGAATACTCCAGAATCGGCGATCAGCCCGCGGCCATCTTCGAAAAGGTTGAGAATTTGTCTGAGAGTCGTAGCTTCGCTTAACCGGGTGTTCGAGAAAGTGGAAAATCTTTCGGAAAGCCGCAGCTTCAGCTAATCCCACGCTCGCGCAGCGAGCGCCTAATCCGATCCCCACGCTCGCGCAGCGAGCGCCCGTCGGACGGGGTCGTAACGACCCCGTAGAATTCGGCGCGAAGCGCCTATTCCGATCCCCACGCTCGCGCAGCGAGCGCCTGTCGGACGGGGTCGTAACGACCCCGTAGAATTCGGCGCGAGCCCCTAATCCGATCCCCACGCTCGCGCAGCGAGCGCCTGTCGGACGGGGTCGTAACGACCCCGTAGAATTCGGCGCGAAGCGCCTAAAAAGTGCGGCCGAGGAAGAGAAAATACGCGCTGCTGCCACGCGTATCGTAGCCTGAACCGAGATACAGCGGTCCCAAAAACGTGTCGAATGCGACGAAGATGGAACCGTCCTTGCGCGCAGATCCGTAGCTGATCTCGCCCCGCTCGTTCCACGTGTTGCCGACTTCCAGCGACATGCCGATATAGGCGGGAAACTCGAAGAAGCCCTCCCCGCCACGGCCGATTTTGCGAAAATAGATGGCGCGAGTGATCGCGTAGTTCGGACCGATCAACGAGGTCTGCGGCAGGCCCGACAGATTGAAGAATCCGCCTAACGAATAGAATTCCGGCAACGCGGTGGGCTTGACGTTGCCGTCGAGGGTGGTGCCGGCCGACGTCCACCAGAGCAAGGTATTGCGACCCCGCGATTGCGCCACCAACCAATCGGCCGAAACGCGATCGCGGACGAAGTCCGAGCCCAAATCGGTGCGGTCGGCGTCCCACTGCATCGAGAACGTGGCTCCCTCACGTGGGAAATGCACGTTGTCGAGCCGATCGTAGCTGAACTTGAAGAAGAACTCGCCATCGTTGTATTGAGCCTCCGCGAGGCCCGGTTTGCCGTACCGCTCGTACGTCAATCCGTTGGTGCGGTGGATGCCGACCCGAATCTCGCCCCAATTTCCGAGGTTGCGCCCCACATCGAGATCGGCTTCGACTTCGCGGTCGCGATAATCGGCCACCTCCTCGTTATCGCGATAGATCGGCAAATCGCGCGCTTCGATGCGGGCGCTCGGCGCCACGAACCAGGTCCGCAGCGGATCGAGCGGCTGATAGAACTCGCTGACCACCTTGGGGTCGTAGCCGATTTGCACGTCCGTCAGCAGTTCCGCGCCGAAGTCGTTGATTTCGGTCATCAGGAACCGCGCGGCAGCATTGTAGTGGCTGTTGCCTTGGAAATCGTCTTCCAGATTCAGGCCGAAACGTACGTAATTTGGCCCCCAGGATTTGCGGCGTGCGTGAATCTCGAGCCCGGTCTCGTCAGCCTCGCCTGCGTCCGAACCTTCGCCTGTGCCCGCGGACGCGGCGGTTGCGGGTGCGGTGGCGGCCTGCTTCACCAAGCTGTAGTCCAGCGTCTCGAAGTTCCCCAGCCCGTAGAGTTCGGTAATGCGTGCGCCCACCTGATCCGGATCCAGCGGCTTGCCGACCAACGGCTGCATTTCGGCGAGGATGGTTTTCTCGTAGCGCTTCGACGGCTGGTCGACGCGCACGAACTGAATGGGCGGCAATCCGGGCTCGCGGGCTGCGCGACGCGCCAAGTATTTGCCGTATGTCTGCTCGTCGACGCGCAGCGACGCAAGTTTGTCCAGCGCGCCGCGGGCAGCTCGTTCACCTTGGACAATCGTATTGACGCCCAACGAGAAATCGGTCGAGGTGGCGGTGCCCAAAGACGGCTCGATGAGGATGTCCTGCGGGCCCAGCGTCTTCAGCTGCCGGTCGGAGTCTTTGCGCACCAAGATCGCCAACATCTGGTTGGAGATCGACAGGGCGGAATCGAGTTGCGCTCGATCTTGAAGCGGGTAGCTGACGTCGGAGACGATGAGAACATCGGCATTCATTTCCCGCGCGACGTCGATCGGTAGATTCTCGGCCAGGCCGCCATCGACCAACAATCGGCCCTCGTATTCAACCGGTGCGAATACGCCGGGCGCCGAAATGCTGGCTCGCATTGCGATCGCGAGATCACCCTTATCCAAGAGCACGGCGCCGCCGGTGACCAAGTCGGTGGCGACGGCGCGAAATTTCGTCGGCAGCTTGTCAAAATCGGTGCTGTTGTCGAACGGCAAGGTCAACTGCCGCAGCGTTTCTTGCAGCTTTTGGCCTTGGATGAAACCCTTGGGCAGCAGAATCTTCGCATGCTTCAGACCCAAGGGCAGACGCACCAGAAAATTGCGATCGTCCTGCTTACGCCTGAAAGCGAGTTCACGGCGCGGCGGAGCATCGCGGAAAGCTTCCTGCCAATCCAACGAACGAATGGTCGTCTCGATGTCATGCGCGCTCATCCCGCTCGCATACAAACCGCCGACGACCGCCCCCATGCTCGTGCCCGCAATGCAATCGATAGGGATTTTGAGCTCTTCGAGGACCTTGAGGACGCCGACGTGGGCGATGCCGCGAGCGCCGCCGCCCGACAGCACGAGGCAGATGCGTGGGCGGATCAGCTGTTCCGCGGCTGAACCGGGGACCTCAGCCGCCCGCGTGGTTCCGCCGAAGCACCATGCGAATCCCGCAGCCAGCGCGCCGGCCAATCCAAGGCGTGATGCATGCTTCCCCATATGGGGACGATAGTTTAGAGCACCACGTCGACACTGATCGCGTTAAACGTATTGGTCGCGCGGTTGTAGGTACCGCGAGCCTCGAACTGCAAGGCGGGAGTCGTCGCGAGCGCAGCCGGTAGGCCCGATGCAAACGTACTGAAGACGTTGAACACGTTGATCCCGGCCGGAGCGACGGCTGCTGGATTGCCATACGAGTACTCCGGTAGGAACACCGGCGGCAGGGTAACCGGGATGGAACCCGCAACGCTGGTGACTTGGGTCGTCACGGGCGTCGGCGTCGCCGTCGGGACAATTTGCGGCGACGCCGGCAACGTCGTGATATCGATGCTTTCGGGTCCAATTCGAATGACGCCGGAACTGAAGCTCGCGTTGCTCAAATCGACGGTCATTCCGCTGGCGTTCAACGCGGAAAACGGTGCGCTCGTCCCGGGACTTGTCCAATACACCCGCAAACTCGCCGGGATGCATTCGAAGTTGCCCTGGCCGCACGACAGCGGCGTTGGCGAGGTCGCGGTTGCGCCCGCGGTCTGCACGCTCAACTCATCGTTGACGGTTGAAGCGGTGAAATCCGGCGGTGCGGAGCCGAACGGCGCGAATAAGCCATCGATCCACAGAGGATCGCCGGCGGGCGTGGCGGGTACGGTGAGCGCGCCGGTGTTGACGGCAAAGCCGGCGGCCACGGGGTCCGTTGCGGCGCTGGTGCCATTGCCGGCAAACGTATAGTCGCTCACCGGCCAGTTATTAATCGTCTGCAAATTCAGCAGCAAGTTGCCCGCACCGGAGGACACCAGCGAACCCCACAGGTTGGTTGAGATTAGCCGTACCGAGCCGGTATTCGTGCTGGAAGCACCGGTTGAGTCCAGGATGACCGTGGTTCCCGATAAGCTATAGATGCCGCGTGCGATGATGTGCTGTCCGACCGCCACCGAGCTGTAGTTCAGACCCGTCAGCGTCGTATCGTCAGCGGTCACGAGGGTGCTGGGTCCCAACAGCACCTGCGCGTTGGCTACGTTGTAGCTGGAGATTCCATCGTTCAGGAACAGCGTCGAGCCTTGCAGCGTCAGCGTGTTGCCGCTGCGCGCGACGACATCGCCTTCAATTCCTTGGGTGTAAACGTCTTCCAGCGTGCTGCCCGCGACCACGTAGAGCGCATGGAATATGCCGGCGGTCGCGGTGGGCGTGGCTGTGGGCTGATACGTGGTATAGGCCGCCGTCACGGTCGAGCCTGCCGACGATTGCGACAGTTGGGCCAATCCGGCCGCACCCTGAGTGGCCGTGCCGTTGGTGGTGAATATGGTATCGGCATTGGTGAATATGCTGAGCGTACCCAAATTATCCACTTCGTCGTAGAACGGCCGCACGTACACCGTATAGGTGCCGACGTCCACGTTCGAGTTGATGAGCGGTCCTCGTATTCTGATGGGTTTGTTGTCCGCCGGCGCGATGGCGGCAGTCAAGTACGGTCTGACCACCACGGTGGGCGGGCTGCTCGCCAGATTGATCGACGCCGTCGACGCGGCGAGATTGAAATCGATGGCCAATCGCTGCGCGGCGGTGGTGGCGTAGGTCGGGGCTATGGTGAGCTGATCCGCGGCGGCGTCCGTGACGTCCAGATTCACATTGATCGTCTGCGTGGTCACAGCGGCGCCCGCGGAATCGACCACCGTCGCTTTCTGAGGGAGGCCACCGACCATCACGGAGATGAAGGCATTGGTGTAGTCCAGAACGATGCTTGCGGATTTGTAGGTGCCGATCGGTATGGTCGCAGTACCCCACAGCTCGGCAATATTATTGAGTTTGGCTAAGTCCACCGTCTCGACGGTGGCAAGCGCCGTCACGACCACGCCGTCGCTGCGCGTGAGCGTGATCGAGTCGACGTTGACGATGTAGCTGGTGAAATCGCCCGGAGTATCGGTGAGCGTGACCCAAGCATCGCCATAGTCACTGTAGATGTTGGTCCTGTGGCAACCGGCCGCGAAGATCGCAAGGGCGCACAGCAGCGCGCCCAAACCGCCGCGCGCCAGTCGCGACAGCCTGCCGGGTTCACAGCCAACCTGACTGAATGATGAACGGCGGGGCGCGTTGATTCCTGACGATGAGTGCACTACAGCTTCCAGTATTTATAGCGGATTGAGGGATTAAGGCTGCGTAGAATAATGACTTTCGAGAGTCGGCGCGCAGCAAAGTTCCATTTGACGAGCCTTATCGGCTCACAGGCCGGGGTACTTGTTGGGTGATGCAATGAATATTGCCGCCGCCCAGCAGGATCTCGCGGGTGGGCACTCCGATCACTTGGCGGGTGGGAAACAGGCGACGCAGCGTACGCGTGGCCGCGGCATCCCAGCGTTTGTCGTAGAGCGGCATGACGATGCACTTATTGGCGATGTAGAAATTGATGTAGGAGGCCGGCAAGCGATCGCCCGCCCGACGCGGATGGCTGTCCGCGCGCACGTCTATCCCAGCCGCCTCGCCCGCGGTCATGTAAAGGGGCCCCGGCTGATGGATTTTATGGATGGTGAGCTGCCGCCCGCGTGCGTCGCGCGCTGCTTTCAGACGTTGATACGCGTCGACCGAAATCTCGTACTGCGGGTCCTTGCGATCTTCGGTCCAAGTCAACGCGACGTGGCCGGGACTCGTGAAGCATGCGAGCTCGTCGATATGACCGCCGGTCTCGTCGTGATGCACGCCTTTTCCCAGCCAAATAACCGTCCTCACACCCAGATATCGCTGCAACATGATCTCGGCGTCGGCACGGGAAATCGCGCCGTTGCGATTCGGGTTGAGCAAGCATTCCTCGGTGGTCAAGCACGTGCCCTGACCGTCGACATGAATCGCTCCCCCCTCCAGCACGAACGACGTTCGGTAGCGATCGGCCGCCTCGATCTCCAGCACCTTTTGCGCCACTTCGGCATCACGATCCCAGGGAAAGTACAATCCGCCGTCCAAACCGCCCCACGCGTTGAACCTCCAGTCGACTCCGCGCCGCCGACCTTTGGCGTCGATGACGAAAGTCGGTCCGCAGTCGCGGATCCAGGCATCGTTGCTGCTGATCTCGACCACTCGCACCTGCGCCGGCAAGCGCGCACGGGCATTTTGAAACTGCGCCGCAGACGCGCCCACGGAAACCGGTTCGCCCTGTACGATTGCTGCCGCCACCGCGGCAAAAGCCGCTTGCGCCGGTTTCGCGCCGTCGCGCCAGTTATCCGGGCGCTCGGGCCATAGCATCCAACAGCCCGTGTGCCGCTCGTATTCGGCGGGCATTCGGAATCCGTCGCTCGAGGGGGTGGATGTCAGTATGCGCAATGCGGTCCTCCGGGCGCGCATGCTAGCATTGCGGCTGAAGATAGAGGAGTTACCGAATGTCTGAAGCGATGCCGCTCAGCGTGCAACCCCCGCCACGGGGCGAGAAAATCACGATCAGCAACGGCAAGTTGCACGTGCCGGATCAGCCGATTATCCCTTTCATCGAGGGCGACGGCACCGGCCGCGACATCTGGGCCGCCAGCGTGCGCGTCTTCGACGCTGCCGTGCAAAAGGCCTATGGCGGCAAGCGCAAGATTCATTGGATGGAAGTATTTGCCGGCGAGAAGGCCAACAAGCTTTTCAACACGTGGCTCCCCGACCAGACCGTCGCCGCCTGCCGCGACTACTTGGTGTCAATCAAGGGGCCGTTGACCACCCCCGTCGGCGGCGGAATCCGTTCGCTCAACGTAGCGTTGCGGCAAATGCTCGATCTGTACGTATGCTTGAGGCCGGTGCGCTGGTTCAAGGGCGTGCCGTCGCCGGTCAAGACTCCGGAGAAGGTCGACATGGCCATATTCCGCGAAAATACCGAAGATATCTACGCGGGCATCGAGTTCGAGGCCGGTAGTGCCGAATGCAGCAAGTTCCTGGAATTGTTCAAACAAAATTTCCCGAAACAGTTTGCGAAAATTCGTTTCCCCGACAGTTCCGGCATCGGCCTGAAGCCCGCATCGAAGGAAGGCACGGACCGGCTGTTTCGCTCAGCAGTCCAGTATGCGATCGCCAATAAACGCAAGAGCGTTACGATCGTGCACAAGGGCAACATCATGAAATTCACCGAAGGGGCATTTCGCAATTGGTGCTACCAATTGGCGGAGCGCGAGTTTCCCGGGGAGGTATTCACCTGGGAGCAATGGGAGCGCATCAAAACCGCGCAGGGTGAAAAGGCGGCCAACGAGCAAATGGACGCCGCCAAGAAAGCCGGCAAGGTCATCATCAAGGATGCGATTGCCGACATCACCCTGCAGCAAATTTTGACCCGCCCCGACGAATTCGACGTGATCGCCACCATGAATCTCAACGGCGATTACATCTCGGACGCGCTGGCGGCTCAGGTGGGCGGAATCGGCATTGCACCGGGCGGCAACGTCAATTACATCACCGGCCACGCCGTGTTCGAAGCCACCCACGGTACGGCGCCCAAGTATGCGGATCTCGACAAGGTCAATCCGGGATCGGTGATTTTGTCGGGCGAGATGATGTTGCGCTACATGGGTTGGCTCGAGGCCGCCGACGCCATCATCGGCGCGATGGATAGGACCATCGCGCAAAAAACCGTGACCTACGATTTTGCGCGCTTGATGGCGGGCGCCACCGAAGTCAAATGCAGCGAGTTCGGCAATTTGATGATTCGCAATTTGTAGCGCGCCGGCGGGTCACCCCATGGCGCGGGCGAGCTTCACCTTGATGGGCTGCGTCTCGGTACGCTGCTTCATGATATCGAAGGCGGCGATTCGATAGGCTTCGGTCATCGTGGGGAAGTTGAAGATTTGCTCGACGAAAAAGTCGACGGTCGCGGACATCGCGATGGCCGCTTGCCCCAGATGCACGAGTTCGGTGGCGCTCTCGCCCAACACCTGAACGCCGACTATCCGCGTCGTACTGCGCTCGCAAACCAACGTCAAGAACCCGGCCGGCTCTCCGGCGATGTGCGCCCTCGCGACTTCGCGGAAGTCGGCGTGTCCGACGATGACCTCGATTTTTTTCGCGGCTGCCTCCGTTTGCGATAGACCGATGCACGCGATTTCCGGGATGGTGTACACGCCGGTGGGCACCAGACTGGTCGCGGGGGGCGGGGGTAGTCCGAAGGCGGCGAGCGCGGCGCGCCGCCCCTGATCTGCGGCTGCGCAGGCAAGGGCCGGAGGCCCGATTGCATCGCCCGCCGCATAAATCCCGGGAATGTTGGTCTCGAAGCGCTCGTTCACTTGGACGTGGCCACGTGCGCTGATGCCGAGTTCGAGCTTATCCAACCCGATCCCGTCCAAATTCGCGACCCGGCCGAACGCGGCTAACACGATCTCGGATCTCAAGACTTCGCCGTCGTTGAGCAGCACTTCCACCTGCGAAAATCCATCGAACCGCGCGCCGGCGACCTCCAAGCCGCCGCAATAGCGGCCGCCCATCGCGCGCAAGGCATTGAGAAATCCCGCGCGCAGCGCCGGGTCCAAGAAGCCCAGCGGCTCGGCCGCCTTGTCAACCACCGTGACCGCGCAACCCAACGCAGCGAATATCGATGCATATTCACAGGCGATGACGCCGCTGCCGAGGACGATCAATGTTCTCGGCAAGTAGGGCAGGCTCAGGATCGAGTCACTGTCGACCACGTGTTCATGGTCCACTTCGATATGGCTGACGTGCCTCGGTCTGGAACCCGTGGCGAGAATGATTCGCGGCGCATGCAAGACGCATCGCGTTCCGTCCAGGCGCTGCACTTCGACGCGGTTGGCACCCTGCAGCACGCCTTTGCCGCGGATCAGTTCGACTTGATTGCGCGCAATTTGCGCATGCAGATAACGGTCCTGAGAAGCGATCACCGCGTCGACGCCCTGCAACAAGGCCGACAGCGGCGCATCCCCATGCAGTTCGATCTCGATCGAGGTGGACTCGCCCCGCGTGCGCCGGTACCGCAGCGCCTGCTCGCGCAACGCCTTGCTGGGAATGGTCCCGGACAGCAGGCAAGACCCGCCCATCTGCGCCTCGCGTTCGATGATTGCCGCATGAAAGCCGGCTTTGGCCGCCTGAATTGCGGCCTTCTGGCCGGCGGGACCGGACCCCAGGCAAATCAAATCGAAATCGGCGGGTGGCTGCATGTCATATGTCTGCGAGACTGCGCACGTGATCGCGCTTGGCCAGCATGGCGCGGCGATCATCGGGGAATACACCCAATTTTTCGAACACGGGATCCCCGAGCACCATTTCTTCGCTCAATAACTGCGGATACATGGTGTGCGTTGCCAATATGTGAGCAGCGTTCACCGTGCCCGCCAGATCGCTATGGGTCGAGTTTCGATAGTCTCGCCAGTCGCTCGCACCGTCCTGCACGTCGCCGGGCAGGCTCCAATTGTTCATGAGGAGGCGGCCGAACGCCGGCTCGAATTCCACGACCAGATCGGCAAAGGAGCGCGCATCCATCACGGTGCGCTGTTCCACTTCGAAGCCTGACAAAATCTTCAAGGCAAGAGCGGCGCCGGTCCGGTGCATCAGCGCCGCCAGAAAGGCACTTTCGACGTGTTTACGCCGCTCGCGCGCGATCTCCTTTGCCCACAGACCGGCCAGCCATGCCTCGCGCCACAGTTCCTCGGACTCGGGTTCATGCCCGGGTGCGACAAACACGTCGCCATGCAGCATCACCGCCATGGCGATATTGCGGACCTCGGCAATGCCCAGCCACGATACGGCCTGCCGCAGCGAGACCACCGCTGACCGGGGCCGCAATGCTGGGGAGTTCGCCACGCGCATGACCTCGCCGGCCAACGCCAGATCGGATTCGATCAGCCGTGCCAGCTGTGACGCATCGAATGCCTGCTGCGCGGTCAATTGGGCAAGCTCGGCGCAGACGCGCGGCAGAGGCGCAAGGTGTTGCGGCTCGCCTAAGGAATCGTGCAGATACTGCCGCGCCGACTGGCTGTGAAGCGACGACAGAACGACCATTGATTCGAGACTCACGGAAAACCCCTCAACTGCGCCGGTACCGACATCGTTAGATCGGCATGCGGCGCCATTGCTTGAGGGCGACTCCCGTCAGGGGGTCGGCACTATGTCAAATGCTCGATCCAGGGCCTGCCCCAAGTCCGCCACGAGATCCGAGGCGTCTTCGATGCCGATGGACAACCGCACCGTGCCGCCGCCGATGAGCGAGGCTTCGCGTTGCGCCGCAGTGTATTCCTGGCCGCCCAACAGCTGCGGCGGCATCACCAACGAGTCGCTCGACCCCACGCTCGGGGTGATTGAAAAGAACTTCAAGGCGTCGGCGAAGCGGTTGCCGCGGTCGTAGCCGCCGTCCAATTCGAAGCTCACGACGCTGCCGAAGTCCTGCATTTGGCGTTTCGCCAACAGATGCTGCGGATGACTCTCCAGACCCGGAAAGAAGACGCGCTTGACCCTCGGATGATCATGCAGGAACCGGCTCACGGCGAGGGCGTTCGCGCACTGGCGCTCATAGCGCAGGAAATAGGTACGCATACCCCGCTGAATCAAGAAGGCGGCATGCGGGTCGAGCGTCGGACCCATGGAGACCACATCCTTGCGCATCGCGGATATCAGGTCACCGTTCGCGATAATGGCGCCGCCCATGACATCGCCATGACCGGATGCGAACTTCGTCAAGCTGTGCAAAAAAATATCGATGTCGTAGCCGCCATGGTTATGGAAGCCGGCAAAGGTGTTGTCCATGACGGTGAGACATTGCGCGCGCCGCGCATGCGCCGCCAGGTGTTCGATATCCGCAATTTTGGTCACGGGATTGGTGGGACTCTCGAACACCACCAGGCGAGTGGGCGTGCCCTCGAGCACGCGCTCGATGCCGGCCAAATCCTCGATCGAGAGCAAGGTGTGCGTCACGCCATATTTGGCCAAGATATGCTGCACGATGTAGCGCGTCGGCCCATAGGACTCGATGAAGGCGAGCACGTGATCGCCCTGCTTGCACAGCGACAAGAGACTGGCGGCAATGGTGGCGACTCCTGAGCCGACCAGCAGGCAACCCTCCCTTCCCTGCATTTGAGCCAGAGTGAGTTCCAATTGTTTCAAGGTGGGATTCGAATTGCGCGAGTAGAAGAAACCTTCGCGCTCGCCGCGCAAATTGCGCAACGTCTCGCGCGAATCGTCGAAGGTAAACTTGACCGACTGGTAGATCGGCGCCACCAACGGACGATTGTCCGCAGGCACCTCGACTTTCGGCGGATGGTTTACAAAGGTGTTTTTCTTCATGCGTGCGGTACACTCCGGGGGATATGAATGCCGTTGCCGACTTGCATCCGTCTGGTGCGTTGCAGCCCTCGGAACTTGGATCTGAAGCGCGGCTTCGCGAGATTCCTTACAACTATACCTCGCTGGCCGATCGCGAAATCGTCATCCGCTTGTTGGGAAGCGAATCCTGGGATTTGCTCGAGGAACTGCGCAGCGAACGGCGTACCGGCCGATCGGCCCGGATGCTGTATGAGGTCTTGGGCGACATCTGGGTGGTCGAGCGCAATCCATTCTTGCAAGACGACCTGATGGAAAACCCGAAACGCCGCCGGCAGCTCATCGAAGCCCTGCATCATCGGCTACGTGAGGTGGAAAAGCGCCGCGATCCGGCTCATACGCTGCGCGGTGACAAAGTCGCACAGCTGCTCGCGGCCGCGCTCGAAGCCGTACGGCGCTTCGAGAAGCATTTCGCCGATCTGTCCGCCATGCGCAAGCGTGCCCGGCGCGTGCTCATCAAACATACCCGCGAAGACAATATCCGCTTCGACGCGTACGCACGCGTCACGCACGTCACCGATGCCACCGACTGGCGGGTGGAATTGCCGTTCTTGGTATTGGCGCCGGACTCCGAGGCCGAGATTCCGAATCTGGTGCGCGGGTGCATCGAACTTGGCCTGACGATCATTCCGCGCGGCGGTGGTACGGGCTACACCGGCGGCGCCGTGCCGCTCACCCCATGGTCGGCCGTGATCAATACCGAGAAGCTCGAGACGCTCGGACCGGTTCAGATCGCGGCGAACACCGCTACTCTATTTTCGGGGGCCGGAGTGGTCACCAAGCGCGTCACGGAGGCGGCGGAGCGGGCCGGCTTCGTGTTTGCCGTCGATCCCACGTCAGCGGATGCGTCGTGCGTGGGCGGCAATATCGCCATGAACGCGGGTGGCAAGAAAGCCGTGTTATGGGGTACGGCGGTGGACAACCTCGCATGGTGGCGCATGGTCGATCCCGACGGCAACTGGCTCGAAGTGACCCGCCTCGACCACAACATGGGCAAGATTCACGATGTGCCGGTGGCCAGCTTCGAACTGGTCTGGAAAGACGGCCGCGCTCACCCGGAACACGCCAAGGTCTTGCGCAGCGAGCGACTGAACATCGAGGGCCTGAGATTCCGCAAGGCAGGACTCGGCAAGGACGTCACCGACAAGTTCTTGGGCGGACTGCCGGGGGTGCAGAAGGAAGGCTGCGACGGCCTCATCACCTCGGCGCGCTGGGTATTGCATCGCCGCCCCACGCACACTCGCACCGTCTGTTTGGAATTCTTCGGCCAAGCCCGCGATGCCATACCCAGCATCGTGGAAATCAAACGGTACCTCGAGGCCCATGGCAAGGCGCGCGGCGCCATCCTGGCCGGGCTCGAACACTTGGACGAACGGTATTTGCGGGCGGTGGGATACAGCACCAAGTCGAAGCGCGGCGCATTGCCCAAGATGGTGCTGTTGGGCGACATCGTCGGCGAGGACGAGGCAGTCGTCGCTGCCGCGACCTCGGAGGTCGTACGCCTCGCCAATGCGCGGTCGGGCGAAGGCTTCATTGCCGTCAGCAGCGAAGCACGCCGGAAATTTTGGCTGGATCGCGCCAAGACCGCCGCCATCGCCAAACACACCAACGCGTTCAAGATCAACGAAGACGTCGTCATTCCGCTCGAGCGATTGGGCGAATATACGGACGAAATAGAACGCATCAATATCGAATTGTCCATCGAAAACAAGCTGGAGCTGGCGGACGCGCTGGCGCACTATTTTCGCGATGAGGCCGGCGCGACCGGGGCAGCAACGCCCGCGGTGACGGCCCCCGGCGCCGCCGACGATGGCGACGTCGATCGATGGGCCGCCGCGCGCGCACTGGTCGACAGCGTGCGTACGCGTTGGCGGTACTTGCTCGAGTCCATGGACATGCCCATGCATGCGGTCGTCGGCCAGCCGGACAATGGTTCGGCAAGCCTGTTCGAACGATTGCAGGACCGCAGCATTCGAGTGAGTTGGAAGACCGAACTGCGCGCGGAACTCGCGCGCATTTTCGTAGGCTCCCGATTCGCGCCGGTTATCGTCGATTGCGACGCGTTGCACAAGCGGATTCTGCAGGGGCGAGTTTTCGTCGCCTTGCACATGCACGCCGGCGACGGCAACGTGCACACCAACATCCCCGTGAACTCCGATAATTACGCCATGCTCCAGAGCGCGAATCGCGCGGTCGCGCGCATCATGCGCATTGCCCGCCGCTTGAATGGCGTGATCTCGGGTGAACACGGCATCGGCATTACCAAACTCGAATACCTGACGGAAGCGGAGGTCGCGCCGTTCCGCGCCTACAAGCGAAAGGTCGATCCCGAAGGGCGCTTCAACAAGGACAAGCTCCTGCCGGGCGCAGATCTGCGTCGTGCTTACACGCCCAGCTTCGGCCTGTTGGGACATGAGTCGTTGATCATGCAGCATTCGGACATCAATACGATCTCCGATGCCATCAAGGACTGCCTGCGTTGCGGGAAATGCAAGTCGGTCTGCGCGACCCACGTGCCGCGCGCGAATTCATTGTATTCACCGCGCGACAAAATTCTGGCGACCTCGCTGCTGATCGAGGCTTTTCTCTACGAAGAACAGACGCGTCGCGGCGTATCGATCAAGCATTGGGATGAACTTTCCGATGTGGCCGACCATTGCACGGTGTGCCACAAATGCCTGACGCCCTGCCCCGTCGACATTGATTTCGGAAACGTATCCATGGCCCTGCGCGATCTCCTGCGCCGTATGGGGAAAAGACGGTTCAATCCAGGTACGGCCATGTCCATGTTCTTCTTGAATGCCACCAGCCCGCAGACCATCAAGATGACGCGCAAGGTGTTGATCGACTGGGGCTACAACGTACAACGCGTGGCGAATCGAGCACTGAACGCGGTGGCCAAAGCGCAAACCAAGCGTCCTCCGTCGACCACCGGCAAGCCGCCCGTCAAGGAACAGGTCGTCCACTTCGTGAACAAGCGCATGCCGGGCGGGTTGCCCAAGAGAACCGCGCGCGCGCTGCTCGACATCGAAGACCGCAACTACGTGCCCATCATTCGCGACCCGGTGGGTACCACCAGCGAATCCGAAGCGGTATTTTATTTTCCAGGCTGCGGTTCCGAGCGCCTGTTTTCCCAGGTGGGTCTCGCGACCCAGGCCATGTTGTGGCATGTCGGCGTGCAAACCGTATTGCCGCCCGGCTATCTATGCTGCGGCTATCCGCAGCGGGGAGTCGGGGAGTTCGACAAGGCCGAAAAAATCATCACCGACAATCGAGTACTGTTTCATCGCGTCGCGAATACGCTGAATTATCTCGATATCAAGACCATCATCGTCAGCTGCGGCACGTGCTTCGACCAATTACAGGGTTATGAATTCGACAGCATATTTCCGGGCTGCAGGATCATGGACATCCATGAGTTCTTGATGGAGAAAGGCGTCCGGCTCGGGAATGTGACCGGTATCCGGTACCTGTATCACGATCCCTGCCATTCGCCGATGAAAAAACACGATGCGCTCACGGTGGTCAACACCCTCATGAACAGCACGCGGAACGGATTCATCGACAAGAACGATCGATGCTGCGGCGAGGCGGGCACACTGGCCATCTCGCGGCCCGATATCTCTACGCAAGTGCGGTTCCGAAAAGAACAGGAAGTGAGTGTCGGCGTCGATCGCATCCGCGCCGCGGGGCATCGAGGCGAGGTAAAGGTGCTGACGTCGTGCCCGTCGTGCTTGCAAGGCCTCAAGCGCTATCGCGACAATGCCGACATCGATGCCGAATACATCGTCGTCGAGATCGCCAAAAATTTACTCGGCTCCGACTGGCTGCCGAATTACGTGCGGCAAGCCAATGAGGGCGGGATAGAACGAGTACTCGTCTGATCGAGAGTGCATTGGCTAGCGGCCCCTACCATGTCATCATGACGGTATGATGTCATTCGACGTAATCTCGTGGTGGTATTTCCTGTGTGCCGTTGGCGTATTTAACATAATCGCCTGGCTCGTCTCCGCGGTAGCTCTCAATCGCCGCCAGCCGGTCATGCGTGGGGAGCTCTACAGGATGCGCCGCCTGCAGCTCCTCTTATCCGCCGTCTACGTCTTCGGGTGTGCGTTTCGTTGTGCGTTTCCCGTGTACGACGTCCCGCGCATCTGTTTGTTCAATCATTGGCTATCCAGCGTCATCGTCGGCCGTTCGGTCGCCACGGCCGCCGAGCTGTGCTTCGTCGCGCAGTGGGCGCTGATGCTGCACGAGATTTCTCGCGCAACGCGCAGCATGGTGGGCCGAGTCGCATCGCTGGCGGTGGTTCCGCTCATCGCGATCGCCGAAACTTGCTCCTGGTACGCGGTGTTGACGACCTCGAACTTGGGCCATGTGGCCGAAGAGTCGATTTGGGGCCTGTGTGTCGCGCTCCTGGTCGCCAGTGTCGTGGCGATTTCGCCACGGTGCGCTACCCATCGGCGTCCCGTGCTCGTTGCCTGGTGCCTCGCCGGGATGAGCTACGTGGCCTTCATGTATTCCGTCGACGTCCCCATGTACTGGGCTCGGTGGCTCGCCGACGAAGCCGCCGGCCGCCACTACATGAGCATCGTCCAGGGCGTGGTCGATGTCGCGTCGCGCCGCGTCGTGTCCCACCGCTGGGGGGATTGGAAGAATGAGGTGGCCTGGATGTCGCTCTATTTCAGCGTCGCGGTCTGGATCAGCATATCGCTCATCCATGCGCCGCCACCTGAGGCGCACCTGGCGAGCGACGAGCGCAAGCGCTTGCCGCCCGCCGGCCGGCTACGCATTGCGGGCCTCGACAAGCGTAGAGCCTGACACTGCCTTGCGCACCAGGTCGCGGTGCTCGGCACAGTGCCGTCGTCCAACCAGCGAGAAACCCACGCTTGGGTCGCAGATGCTCGCCACCAGCACGTCGCTGCCGCGAAATCGGACGGCGATGCGCTCGCCCGCATCCAGCAGCGACACGGATGCCTCGGCATCCAGGCGCCGCGGTGCGTCTTCGCGCACGATGCGCCAGCCGGCAGTTTTTGCGGCGCATAGAACCGCGTCGAAGTTCGAGGATGCATCGGCCGCCGTGGCCAGCCGCGTATATTGCAAATCGCGGCGCTGTGCGCGCCAGAACACGAACCCAAGCCCGCCGGTCAGCAGTAAGCCAAAGACGCCGGCCGCGGTTACGGCTACCGCATCCTGCAAGCTCACCAGGAACGCCGAGGTGATTATGAGCACGATGCACACGCCCGCAAGGTAAGCGCAGATCGCCGTCGGCACGAAGTACCGAGCCCGATCCACACCCGCAAGTTCCATGCGCTCCGAGGTCACCGGTAAACTGTACCTTTCTATGCTCTAGCGGGACAGGAGTCACGGCCCGCCGGCGCCGCCGGCTGCGTGGGGCGCGTCACGGAATTGTCATATCTCCCCCCTAGTGTGGTCGCCGCCCCGGGCCAACAAACACAATTAGGAAGCTTCCGTGCTCTCAACTCTCGGCATCGATATGCCTACGGCCATATTGCTGTGCTTGGCCGTTCTGCTCGCCTTAAGCTTCGAATTCGTCAACGGATTTCATGATACGGCCAATGCCGTGGCCACGGTGATCTATACCCATTCGCTGAAGCCGAACCAGGCCGTGGTCTGGTCGGGCATGTGGAATCTCATCGGCGTCCTGACGTCGTCGGGAGCGGTCGCCTTCGGCATCGTCGCGCTGCTGCCGGTGGAGCTGGTCATCAACGTCGGATCGGGCGCCGGCTTCGCCATGGTGTTCGCGCTGTTGATCTCTTCGATCGTTTGGAACCTCGGCACCTGGTATCTCGGCCTGCCGGCATCCAGTTCGCACACCTTGATCGGTTCGATCGTCGGCGTCGGCCTGATGAATTCCTTGATGAGCCCGGACAGCGCGTTCGGCGAGGGCGTCAATTGGGCAAAGGTCGAGGATACGATCAAGGCGCTGATATGTTCACCGCTGCTCGGATTTTGCGCTGCAGCATTACTCCTGCTGGCGGCGAAGGCACTGATCCGCAATCCCGCGCTCTATCGGGCACCCGAGGGCAATAAGCCGCCGCCGATGTGGATCCGCGCATTGCTGGTGTTCACCTGCACCGGCGTGAGTTTTGCTCACGGCTCGAACGACGGACAGAAGGGCATGGGCCTGATCGTGCTGATCCTGGTGGGCATCGTCCCCACCGTGTTCGCGCTGAATCTGGACACCTCCAGCGACGCGCTGCATCGGCTCGCCACGACGGCCGCGACGTTTTCGTCCTCGCTCGACCGATTGCCGGAGTCTCAAGCAAGGCCTGCCAACCTCGAAACGGCGCACAAGCAGCTGACCCAGTACCTGCGCTCCGGCAAAGTCGCGCCGGAGACCTTGCCCGCTCTTGCCGCCGTCAATGCTCGGACCGCGCAGCGGCTGGCCTCCTTGGATAGCCTTGCGGCGCTGCCGGCGGGCGATCGTGTCGCACTGCGTCTCGATGTGTATCTGGTGGCGGAGACGGTGGCGCGGATGCAGAAGGCCAAGCAGCTGCCCGCCGCGCTCGACGCCGGTCTTGCCGCGGGCTACCAGAAATCGCTGAAGGCATTGACCAACTTCATTCCTCTCTGGGTGAAGTTGGCCGTGTCGCTGGCACTCGGGCTCGGCACCATGATCGGGTGGAAACGCATCGTCGTGACGGTGGGCGAGAAAATCGGCAAGGCGCACTTGACCTATGCACAAGGCGCGTCCGCCGAATTGATCGCCTTCGGCACCATCGAGGCAGCCGATATATTGGGGCTGCCCGTGAGCACGACGCACATCCTGTCGTCCGGCATCGCCGGCACGATGGTCGCCAACGGTTCGGGCATCCAAAAGGAGACCGTTCGCAACATCGTACTCGCCTGGGTGCTGACTCTCCCGGTGTGCGTATTGCTCGGTGCGGCCTTGTTTGGCGCCGCGCTGTTCTTCGTGTTGCGAGTACTCGGCGTCCCCTGAGCGCGGCGCGGCGCTTGCAGCGATCAGCCGAGCGCGCCCTCGACCGCGAGCGTGAACTTTTCAACGAGTTCGCGCAATTCATCATCAGTAGCGTTGTACGGCGGAGCAATAATGACCGTATCACCCGCCGCATTGCCGGCGTTTCCCGCACACGGGTAACAGATCAAACCGCCCTGGAACGCCTGCCGCCCGACGTTGTAGCTCAAGGCCCGTTCCACGGGAAACGGCTCTTTGGAGATTCGGTCCTTGACGAACTCGACGCCGATCAGATATCCGCGCCCGCGAATATCGCCCACTTCGTCGAACTTGCCGAGCGATTCGATGAGCGCGGCTTTGAGGATCTCGCCCTGGTTGCGCACGCGCGGCAGAAGGCCCTCGCGCAGAATGATGCGCTGGACGGCGAGGGCTGCGGCGCAAGCGGCCGTGTGACCCGAATAGGTATGGCCCGTCAAGAACGACCCGTGCGCCTGCAGCATGGTGTTGCCGATTTCGTTGCGGCAAATGGTCGCGGCAAGCGGGATGTAGCCGCCGGCAAGTCCCTTCGCGACCGTCATGATGTCCGGTGCGACACCGTCGTGTTCGAGCGCGCGCCACGTCCCGCACCGCCCGGCGCCGCACATCACTTCGTCGGCGATCAAGAGCACGTCGTGCCGGTCACATGCGGCGCGCATCGCCTCAGCGTATCCCGGCGGCGCCGGCACGACGCCGCCGGCGGCTCCCACGACGGGCTCGAAAATGAAGGCAGCCACGCGTTCCGCGCCTACCGACCGGATCTGCGCATCGAGTTCGTTGGCCAGATAGTTGACCAATTCCGACTGCGCCACTCCCGGAGGGCGGCGATAAGCATTCGCAGCGGAAACGAAGGAAACATCGAGCAGGCTTCCCTCGAAAGGACCGCGTCGCTCGGCAAATCCGGACACCGACAACGCGCCGAGCGTGTTGCCGTGGTATGAGCGTTGGCGAGCGATGAAATGCTTCTTCGCGGGCATGCCCCGCGCCGCGAAATACTGCAGGGCAAGCTTCAACGCCGATTCGACGGATTCCGAGCCGCTGGACGTATACACGATGTGGCCAAAACTCGGCCCGCAAGCGTCCAGAAGTGTGCGCGTGAGTTCTTCGAGTGCGTCGCTCGTAAACAAATATCGATAGGCGCAGGCGATCTGGTCAAGCTGCGCGGCGATGGCCGCGTTCACCTCACGGTTGCCGTGCCCGATGCTGAATGCAGCCGGACCGCCCGAGCCGTCGAGATACCGGCGTCCGTGTTCGTCGAATAAATAACTGCCCTGGCCGCGAACGATGCGCGGCATCTTGTCGATGCCAAAACCCACCGCGCGCATCGTGGTCACGCCGCCGCCTTCTCCAAGCGGCTCGCCCGCGCCATCCAAAAGCTGACCCCGACTATCATCATGGTTACGACGCCGATGGTCAGTGTTGCGAGCACGTTGATCTCAGGGCTGACCCCCAAGCGCACTTTGGAGAATACCACCATCGGCAGCGTGCTGCTGCCGGGACCGGAGGTGAAACTGGAGATCACCAAGTCATCCCACGACAGGGTGAACGCCAATAACCACCCCGACAGAATGGCGGGAAAAATAATGGGCAGGGTGATTACGAAAAACACCTTCAACGGGCGCGCGCCAAGGTCCATGGCCGCTTCCTCGAGCGCACCGTCGAAGCTGGCAAGCCGCGATTGCACCACTACCGTGACATAGGCCATCGAAAACGTCATGTGGCCGATGGTCATCGTCGTGATGCCGCGTCCCGCCGGCCAGCCTATCGTCTGCTCCAAGGCCACGAACAGCAGCAGCAGCGACAGACCGGTGATGACCTCGGGCATGACCAACGGCGCGGTGGTCATGGCGTTGAGCATGAAGCGGCCCCGGAACTTCGTGAACCGGGCCAGACCGAAGCCGGCAAGCGTACCCAAGATCACCGAGCCCGATGCGTTGATCACCGCAACCTTCAATGAAATCCACGCCGCGTCGAGAATCTCCTCGTTATGGAGCAGCGAGTAATACCACTTCAGAGTCGGGGAGTTGGCCGAATCCCAGACGGTCACCAACTTCGACGCATTGAAGGAAAATACCACCATCGACAGGATGGGAACGTATAGAAATGCAAAGCCGAAGGCGATGCAGGTGACGATGAAATACGAACGGCGATAATTCATCGTGCGCCTGCCGACTCCCGCGCCTGCACGCTTTGGTACCACATCATGAACGGCACGAGAATGGCCAACAACAAAATCGCCACCGCGCTTGCCACCGGCCACGCACGATTGGAGAAGAACTCGTCCCACAGCACGCGACCGATCATCAGCGCGTTCGGACCGCCGAGCAGCGCCGGAATCACGAACTCGCCCACCGCCGGAATGAACACCAACATGGAACCCGCCAGCATGCCGTTGCGCGACAAGGGCAGCGTGATCTTGTAAAACGCCTGGTAAGGCCGGCAGCCCAAGTCCTCGGCCGCCTCCAGCAGAGTCCAATCCATTTTTTCCAAGTTGGCATACAGCGGCAGGATCATGAACGGCAGATAGGAATAGACGATGCCGACGTACATGGCGAACGGCGTGTACAGCATGGTCAACGGCTCGTGAATCGCACCGGACCAGATCAACAGGTTGTTGATGACGCCATTGGCTTTCAGCAGCCCGATCCACGCATAGACGCGCAGCAGCAGCGAGGTCCAAAACGGGAGTATCACCAGCAACAAGAGGATGTTCCGGGTCGACGGCTTGGAGCGCGCAATGCCATAGGCCATCGGATATCCGATCAATAGACACAGGAGCGTGGAGATGAACGCGACCTTGACCGAGTTGAGCAGCGCGTTCAAATACAGCGAGTCGGTGAACAGAAACACGTAGTTGTTGAAGTTCAACTTGATGGCGAGCGAGTTCTTGCCGATCCACTCGATGAGCGGCTTGTAGGGCGGAATCGCCAGATCGACGTCGGAAAACGAAATCTTCAAGACGATGACGAACGGCACGACGAAGAATAGAAGCAGCCACAGATACGGGAGCGCCACCACGAGACCGCGTCCCGAAATGCCGAACCGCCGCAGGTATGAGGTCGTTTTCATCGAATCAGCGGGTCACAACCACCGGGCTCGACGGATCCCACGTCAGATACACTTGCTGGTCCCACGTAATGGCCTCGGCATGGCGCGACGTATTCGGCTGGGTTACGCGTACGACCTTGCCGGTGGCCAGCTTCACCAGGTAGATCGACAAATCTCCCAGATAGGCAATGTCCTGCACCGCGCCCCGCACTACGTTGTCGCTGCCTTCCGGCTGTGCCGTCGACATGAACACCTTTTCCGGCCTGACGGCGGCCCACACGACGGCCTCCGGCGCCGCACTGATGCCATGGCTGACGTAGATGGTGCCGCCGAGTTCCTCGGAGGCGATGCGCACGTATTCCGGTTCGTCCTCGATTAACTTGCCTTCGAAGATATTCACCGATCCCACGAAGTCCGCGACGAATTTGGAACTCGGAAATTCATAGATTTCAGACGGCGTGCCGGCCTGAACGATTTCACCGTAATTCATGACGCCGATACGGCTCGCCAGGGTCATCGCTTCCTCTTGATCGTGCGTGACGACCACGAAGGTGACGCCGAGTTGGTCCTGCAGGCTGATGAGTTCGAATTGCGTATGCTCACGCAATTTCTTGTCCAGTGCTCCCAACGGCTCGTCGAGCAGCAGGAGCTTCGGGCGTTTGACCAACGACCGTGCGAGCGCCACACGCTGTTTCTGGCCGCCGGACAGTTGATGCGGCTTGCGCTTGGCGAAACCGCCGAGTTTTACCAGATCCAGCATCGTTGCCACGCGTTCCGCAATCTGAGGCCTGGGCACGCGATCTTGCTTCAAGCCGAAGGCGACGTTCTGTTCCACGGTCATGTGCGGGAACAACGCGTATGACTGAAACATCATATTGACCGGCCGTTCATACGGAGGCACTCCCGTCATGTCTTCGCCGTCGATGAAGATGCGCCCCGAACTGGGCGTTTCGAAACCGCCCAACATGCGCAGCAACGTGGTCTTGCCGCAACCCGAAGCCCCGAGAAGGCAAAAGATCTCGCCCTTGTAGATCTTCAAGGAGACGTCATCGACCGCCTTGAAATCGCCGAAGGACTTGGAGACGCGTAGCACTTCAACATAGGGACGGGCGCTGGGATCATTCCAAGGAGCGGCTTTGACGGCGCCAGCGGAGGTCGCCATGGCCTATTGACCCGTCTTGAATTTTTGCCACATGCGCGTGATGGCGCGAGTCTGGTCGGGCGTATCCGACAATTGCACCGCGAGCTTTTGACGAACCTCGGGCGGCGGGTAAATGCCGGGGTCATTGAGCACCGCGGGGAGAACCAGCGGCTGCGCCGCGCCATTGGCAGTCGCATAGCGCTTGAAATTCGATATGTCCGCGCTGACCTGCGGCGTCATGATGTAATTCATGTAGGCATAGGCGCTGTCGGGATCCGGGGCATCCTTCGGCATGGCCAGCATGTCGAACCAAAGTATCGACCCTTCTTTCGGGACCATGTACTTGATTTCGATGCTCTTATTGGCGTCGTGGGCGCGATCCCGAGCCTGCAGCACGTCGCCGTTGTAGCCGACGGCGACGCACAGATCGCCATTCGCCAGCGCTTCGATGTACTCGGACGAATTGATGTTGCGGATATAAGGCCGGATCTTGAGCAGCGTGGTTTCCGCATCGGCCAAATCCTTGGGCTGCTGCGAGTTGGGATCCCTGCCCAAGTAGTTCAACACCGCGCGCATCATTTCCGCGGGCGAGTCCAGCACGCTGATGCCGCACTTGGCGATCTTCGAGGCCACCGCGGGATCAAACACCAGCCGCCAGCTATCGAGGGGCGCGTCGGGCATGAGTTGCTTGATCATCTTCTCGTTGTAGCCGATGCCGTTCGTGCCCCAGGTGTAAATCACGCCGTGGGCATTGTCCGGATCATGCAGAGCGACTTTCCTCATGAGCTGCGGGTCCATGTTCTTGAGGTTCGGCAGCTTCGACTTGTCGAGCGTGAGATACACGCCGGCCTTGATCTGACGCTCGAAATACGACGCGGTGGGCACGACGATGTCGAAGCCGCTATTGCCCGCGAGCAATCTCGTCTCCAGCGTTTCGTTGGTATCGAAGTAAGAGACGTGCACCTTGATGCCGGTCTGCTTCTCGAAATCGGAGAGCGTGTTGGGCGCTAGATAGTCGGACCAGATGTATAGATTGAGCACCTTCGCGCCGCCGCTCGACGGGGACTTTGCGCCGTCGGCGCTCGAGCCCGCCCCTCGGCCCGGCGCCCCCGGACCGGGCGTCTCCGTCGCGGGTTTGCCCCCGCCGCAAGCGCTCACCAAAAACGCTGTCCCCAGCGCCAGAATCGCCGCCCGACGAAAACTGAACATCAAACGAGTCCCCTTCATTTTGCTTCACTGACTTAAGGCCCGCGCGCGACGCATGCGGACCAGAGCCGGTAGTTATATCGCAGCCGCAGCCTCGGGGACAGAGCCAGACAGGTTAAACGTTCAGCAGCAGGTGCTCGCGCTCCCAAGAACTGATGACCTGCGCAAAGGTTTCGTACTCGGCTTCCTTGACAGCCGTGTACGCCAGAACGAAGCGATCGCCGAACAGATCGACCAGTGGTTTGGACTCGCGCAGGAGGCGCAGCGCCTCGGCCAAGGTGCGCGGCAGGGCGATCGCCAGATCGTAGGCGCTTCCGGAAATGGGCTCCGACGGCTTCAGCGCTTCCACCATTCCCAAATAACCGCAGGCCAACGAGGCTGCGATTGCGAGATAAGGATTCGCATCGGCGCCGCCGACGCGGTTTTCGACGCGGCGCGCTTCCGGGCCCGACATGGGCACGCGCAGGCCGGCGGTCCGATTGTCATAGCCCCAATGCACGTTGATGGGCGCGGACGAGTAGCGACTGATGCGCCGGTAGCTGTTCACATTGGGGGCGAACAGCGACATGGCGCCCGGGAGGTACTTTTGCAGCCCGGCGATATGCCCAAAGAACAGAGACGAGGGCGAGCCGTCGGGATTGCTGAAAATGTTCCTGCGGGTCTTTGCATCGACGATGCTTTGATGCAGGTGCATGGCGCTGCCAGGCTCTTTGGCCATGGGTTTGGCCATGAAAGTCGCATACATCTTGTGGCGCAGCGCCGCTTCGCGCGCCGTGCGCTTGAACAGAAACGCCTGGTCGGCCAGGCTCATGGGATAACCGTGCAGCAGGTTGATTTCCATTTGCGCCGCGCCGGACTCGTGGATCAACGTGTCGATCTCGATATCCTGCGCTTCGCAGAACGAATACATGTCGTCGAACAGCGGATCGAATTCGTTCACGGCCGCGATGCTGTACGCCTGTCGGCCAATTTCCGGCCTTCCCGAGCGCCCGATCGGGGGCTTCAGCGGATAGTCGGAATCGATGTTGGGTTCGACCAGGAAGAACTCGAGCTCCGGCGCCACCACCGGCTCCCAGCCGTGCGCTTCGTACAACTCCAGAACCCGGCGCAGGACATAGCGAGGCGCCATGGTGACCGGCCGACCATCGCCGTAGAAGCAATCGTGAATGACCTGCGCGGTGGGCTCGGCTGCCCAAGGGACCACGCGCACGGTCTTCGGATCGGCTTTCAGCACGATGTCGATGTCGGACGGATTCATCGCGCTCTGGTCGTCCGGATAGTCGCCCGTGACCGTTTGCAAAAAAATCGCCTCCGGAAGGCGCATGCCTTCTTCCTCGGCGAATTTCTCGGCGGGCATGAGCTTACCGCGCGCGACGCCCGCCATGTCCGGAATGATCGCCTCGACCTCCGAGATACCGTGTTCTCTCAGGAATTGTTGAATCGTACTGGCCATAAATCACCTTCGAATCGATGCGCGCCGACTAGCTTCACCGAATGCCGCAAACAACGCGCTGGAAAATGGATTCACTTCAAATTGCCATTCGGGATGCCACTGCAGGCCGAGCGCGAAATCTGCGGGGCCGGCCACGCTGAACGCCTCGACGACGCCGTCGGGTGCACGCGCCTCGACGGTCAAATCTTTGCCCAGCGTTTCTATCCCCTGCCAATGCAGTGAATTGACTTCCAAGCGATCCCGTCCGGCGATTTTCTGCAGCCTTCCTCCAGGCTCCAACAGGACTTCGTGCGCCGGCCCGTACTGCACGTCGAGCGTCGCCGCTTCATCTTCGCGATGATCGAGGTACCCGTCCACTTCATGCAGGCGTTGATGCAAGGTGCCGCCATAGGCGACGTTCATTTCCTGGAATCCGCGGCAGATGGCCAGCACCGGCAAGCCGGCGCTGACCGCGCGCGGAATCAGCGGAAGCGTCGTAGCATCCCGATTTGGATCATGTAATGTGCCCGGCGCGCTGGCCGGTCCTCCGTAGTGATGTGGTTCGACATTCGATGCGCTTCCGGTGAACAGCAGTCCGTCGCATGCATCCAGCAGGGATGACAAATCCAACTCGGACCCCAAAGCGGGTATGAGCACCGGTATCGCCTTCGCACCGACCGCGATGGCTTCGATGTATTTCTCGCCGACCATGTGGAAGTAATGCTTCCCATAGAGCCGGCGGTCGGCTGGAATTCCGATGAGCGGCAAGCGCGACATGTTTAATATATTAAACGCCCAGATGAACGACTAGGCTTTATTAACAGCCATATTACACCATACCGGCGTTGTTCCGTCCCGCCCCGCCGCGCAGATTTGGCTAAGAATTAAGCATATCCAGCACTTAGCAACGATTGCTGCAGCGCGTCAATCTTGCGCTTGGGGCGATTAACCCGTTAGGCTCTGGCGCCGAGCCTTTTGTCAATAGCAACAAGATTTTAAACACCAAACGGAAAAGAGCTGTCTTGCGACTATCGAATAAGCCCGCTCCGTCCTACTACGCCGCCACCGCACGGACTGCCGACGCGGACGATCGCCCGATGTTGCAGGGGGACCATCGAGCCGACGTCGCCGTGGTCGGCGGCGGCATCGCCGGATGCTCCGCCGCCCTGCATCTTGCAAAGCGCGGCTTCAAGGTGGCTTTGCTGGAGGCGCGCTTCGTGGGCTTCGGCGCGTCCGGGCGCAGCGGCGGACAGACCATTTTCGGACTCGCAGCCAGTCAAAGGGCGCTCAGCGCCCAAGTCGGCCGCGAGGACGCGCGGCGCCTATTCGATCTTTCCATCGAGGCCTTGGACTGCACTCAAGCGCTGATCAACACCTACCGCATCGACTGCGATTACCGACCCAACCATGTGCACGTCGCCACCAAACCGCGCCACCTACGCGAGCTGGAAGAGTGGGTCGACGAGTTGCACGGGGAATATGACTATCAGTCAGCGCGCCTGTTGAACCGCGACGAACTGCAGGCGCACGTCCGCAGCGAGCGTTATCTTGCGGGGCTGTTGGATTCGCGCAGTGGGCATTTGCATCCCCTCAAATACACGCAGGGCGTGGCACGGGCGGCGGAGCTGCAGGGCGCCAAGATTTTCCAGAATACGCAGGTACTGCGCTATGAGAGCGGCCGCGAAGTCACCGTCCACAGCGCGCATGGCACGGTGCGGTGCAAGCACTTGATTCTGTGCGGCAACGCGTATCTCAACGGCGTCTCACCGCCTTTGGCGCGGCGGATCCTGGCCGTGGGCACCTACATCATCGCCACCGAGCCATTGGATCCGGCACGGGCGCAAGCGCTGCTGCCGAGCGATGCAGCTGTCGCCGATATCAACTGGATCTTGGATTACTTGAGGCTCACGGCCGACCATCGACTCCTGTTCGGTGGCCGCGTGAGCTACAGCGCGATGCAACCGGCGAATCTCGCCGAATCGATGCGCAAACGCATGGTCCGGGTGTTTCCGCAGCTCGCCGGTGTCAAAGTGGACTACGCCTGGGGAGGCTATCTCGACATCACGATGAGCCGTGCCCCGGATTTCGGCAGGCTTGCACCCAATGTTTTCTATCTACAGGGATTCTCGGGGCACGGCATGTCCCTCACCGGCTTGGGCGGCAAGCTGGTCGCCGAAGCGGTGTCAGGCACGGCGGAACGTTTCGATGTCTTCGCGCGACTGCCGCATCGTGATTTTCCCGGCGGCGCGCTGCTGCGGCGGCCCTCGCTGATCTTGGCCATGCTCTACTATCGGCTGCGCGATTTGCTGTGATCGCGCGCTACTGCAAGCCAGGTTTCTCCTGAGCGCCGAAATTTGCCTGCAGCTTCTGACCGGTATCCATCAAGGTCACCGAATTCACGCCCCCACACCATGACCCAGATTCACGACATGCGGGTTGGTCCATTGGAATGTCTTGACGGTGCCCTTGACCGTGAGCAGTTTGGTCCGGTCGTAGACAGATGAGATTACCGCAAGCCGCGGTGCGGCTCACCCTCAATTGCAGCTACCGGTGCAAACGGGTGCAGCTCTTTGAGCCGCACCACGAAGCAGCGATGGATCTTCGCGTGACGCTCGAAGTCCTTGGGGATGGTTTGGGCGCTGATGTCCTCGATGTTCAAGTCCTCGAGGGCCGCCGCGTCGAGCTTGAAGCGCGTGTAGTTGGTCGAGAAGACCAGGCGCCCGTCCGGCCGCATCAGTTTCAAGGACCGGCGAATCATGCCCACATGGTCGCGCTGCACATCGAGCACCCCGTCCATGCGTTTGGAGTTCGAGAAGGTCGGGGGATCCACGAAGATCAGGTCGAAGCGCGGCCCCCACACCGCCTGACTTTCCAGCCACTGCAGGCAATCCGCGCGAACCAACTCATGGTTGGCGCCGCTGAACCCGTTGAGCAGCAAATTCTCGTGCGCCCACTCCAGATACGTGTTGGATAGATCCACGCTGGTGGTGCTGCGAGCGCCGCCGGCGGCCGCGTAGACGGTCGCGCTCCCCGTATAGCAGAACAGGTTCAGAAAATCCGCGTCCATGGCCCACTCGCGCAGCATCCGGCGCATGATGCGGTGATCGAGAAACAGTCCCGTGTCCAAGTAGTCGCGAAAGTTGACCCAGAACTTCAGGCCCCCCTCGCGCACGACGTGGCGCTCCGCGAAGTTTTCGCGCTTCTCGTATTGCTCGCTGCCCTTCTGCGGTTTTCGCACCCTGGAATGCACGTGCTGCAACGGCACCGAGAGCACGTCCGGCAACACCGCCAACACTTCGCGGCGGCGCTCGCGCGCGCTCTCCTGGTTCACGGTCTTGGGCGGTGCGTACTCCTGCACGTAGACGTGGCGACCTTCGCGGCCGTACAGATCGATGGCAAATGCGTATTCCGGCATGTCCGCGTCGTAGACGCGGTAGCAATCGATGTGTTCCCGCTCGGCCCACGCGTCCAGCAGCTTGAAGTTCTTGCGCAGGCGATTGGCGAACATTTGAGCGCCGGGCCGGGCCGACCAATCCGAGCGCACGGCCGAAGGCAGACGCTGTTCGCTGGCCTCGTCGAGATCGAAGCGCAGCAGCCGGCACTCGATGGTGCCGTTGTACACGCGATGCGTCCGCTTGGCGTAGATGCCTAAATTCCGGGCCAACGGCGGATTTCCGGTGAGAACCGCCGCCTGCCAGCCCCTGAAGCGCTCGCGCAAAATGCGGCCCAGTTCCGAATACAATTCGGACAACCCCGATTCGGCGCCGATGCGCTCCCCGTAGGGCGGATTGGTCACCACCAATCCTAAGTCGCTTTTCGGCCGCGTCACCTCGCCGAGCGCGCGCTTCTCCACATGGAGCCAATCGGAAACGCCGGCTTGGGTTGCGTTCAGGGTCGCCATGCGCACGGCATCCGCATCGACGTCGGATCCCAGAATACAGCGTCGTGCAACCGTCGCCGCGCGGCGCGCGCGGGCTTCGGCGCGCAATCGCTCCCAAAGTTCGGCGTCGTGGCCGCGCCAGCCCGTGAATCCGAAGTAGTCACGGGCCAGCGCCGGCGCGGCGTCGGCGGCAATCAACGCCGCTTCGATGAGAAACGTTCCGGATCCGCACATGGGATCCACCAACATGCCGCCGGCGTCGTTGATGGCCGGCCATCCGGCACGCAACAGCACGGCTGCGGCCACGTTCTCCTTCAGCGGTGCACGACCGCCCTCGATGCGATAGCCGCGCCGGTGCAAGCTTTCGCCGGAAAAGTCCACCGACACCAACGCGGTGGTCCCTTCCACGTGCAAATGCAACAGCACGTCGGGACGCTCGGGCCTGATGTTCGGACGTTCGCCGGTCGCATCGCGCAGGTTGTCGCACACCGCATCTTTGAGCAGCTGCGAACCATAAATGGTGTGACGAATCGACTCGTTGCCGCCGCTGCATTCGCACGCGAGCGTCGCGCCCGCCGCAAGATGTTCGCGCCAATCGATGCGCTTGACGGCTTCAAACAAGTTTTTCGAGCTGCTCGCGTCGATGGAGCCCACGCTCAGCAAGACCCGCGTCGCCGTGCGCGACCACAGGCAGGCGCGGTAGCCGACTTCGAGCGTGCCTTGAAACTTGACGTCATGGCTGCGCTCACGAATGTCGCTCGCGCCGAATTGCGCCAATTCCTCGGCCAGCACGGAGGCCGCCCCCACCGGGGCGGTCGCGATCCAATAGCGAACATTGTCGTTCATGTCACGAACACGGGTTGGGACTTGGCGCCGCGCAGGTCGTGCCAGTCCACGTGGGGATTTTTCGCCAAATAACGCACCAGGATGCGATAGACGTCGACGTCGAAGGCCGCGGGCGCTTCCGCGGCCGTGAGCGTCGCCAGCTCTTCCTCCGAGCGAGCGGTGCCCAGATAAACCCAGTGATCGAGAACGTGGCACTCGGAACGACCCTCTTTGAGCGCCACGCGCCCCGGAAACGGCCACGACTTCAAACGCAGCGCGGACAACGCCATCATGAGCCGGGCACCGTGCAGTATGAGAGGTTCCTTACCGATGCACGCTCCCTTGCACTTCCCGATCTGATAGGCGACACACGAACCCGCACTCTCCTCCAACCCCAAGATCTTGAGGCATAGCGAATGCGCACGCGCAATCTCCACGAGCGCCTTGCGCCCATCCTTCTGCGCATGAAATACGCCGAAACAATCGCCCAACTCGGCTGCGCCGAGATCTCCGATGGCCCTCAAGTGGACGCCGTGTCCATGGTCGGCCGCCTTCCAGGTGAAGTTGTCCGACTGGGGCTTGAGCCGCTTGTTGTAGAGGGGCTTCTGCGCTTTGATCCATTGCGCTTCTTTGAGCTGCGCGCCGAGATCACCCGCGGTCTCTAGCCAATCGATGCGGCGCGTTTGCCGGGCTTTCTTCTGTTCCTTGGCATCGGCATGCTCTGCGGCGAAGTGGCCGAGAATACGCGTGCGCAGGGAATGACTCTTGCCGATGTAGAGCAGCACATCGTCGTCGCCGAAGAATCGATACACACCGGGGCCCTCGGGAAGTTCGTCCGCCAAATCGGGCGGCAGATACGCCGGTAACTTATTCGCGCCGATCACGAGCCGTGCCGCGGCGGCAAGCTTTTCTTCGGGTATCTCGCCCAGCAGCTTGGACCAGAAGTCGCCGAGTACGCGCGCATCGCCCAGGGCCCGATGCCGTGCAGTGCACGTCAACCGATGCCGCTCCATCACGGCGTCCAAGCTGTGTCGCGGATACTCGGGAAACAGGCGTCTGGAGAGTTTCACCGTGCACATCACCTTGGCGGAGAAGTGCACGTCCAAGCGGCGGAATTCCGTCCTCAAGAAGGCGTAGTCGAAACGCGCGTTGTGCGCCACGAAAACCGGCGACCGCAGCTTCTCGAGAATCAGCGCCGCGATCTCGGCGAAACGCGGCGCGCCGGCGACCATCTCGTTGGTGATACCGGTAAATGATTCGATGTACGAGGGGATGCGGCATTCGGGATTGACGAGGGAACTCCACTCGTCCACCACCGCGCCCTTTTCCATCCGAACGATGCCGACCTCGGTGATGCGGTGATGGGCCGCGTTGCCGCCGGTGGTCTCCAAGTCCACGAACACCAGGTCTTGCGGAAGAATGAAAGCCGCCGCCGCGCAGGCCTCAGCCGCGTCCATCGAGCGACATGAGCGGGTAATACAGATCAGGGCGCCGGTCGCGGAACACGCCCCACGCCTGCCTGTAACGGCGCACCTCGTCCAGGTCGAACGCGGCGGTGAGAACCGTCTCGCTGCTGCGATCAGCCTCGGCGAGCTTCTCGCCCGTCGGGGAGGCAATGAACGAAGAGCCGTAGAACGTCATCGTGTATTTTTCGCCCTTTTCCGTGCCGATGCGGTTCGATGCCACCAACGGCACGATGTTGGCCGCAGCGTGGCCTTGCATGGTGCGCTGCCAATGCGCGCTCGAATCCAAATTCGGATCCTGCGGCTCAGACCCGATGGCGGTCGGATACAGCAATATTTCCGCGCCCATCAGTGCCATGCAGCGCGCCGTTTCCGGAAACCATTGATCCCAGCAGATCGCCACGCCGAGCTTCGCGAACTTCGTGTCGAAGACTTTGAAACCGGTGTCGCCGGGCGAGAAGTAAAATTTTTCGTGATATCCCGGCCCTTCGGGTATGTGCGACTTGCGATAGCTGCCGAGTACGGAGCCGTCCGCATCGACCATCACCAGCGAATTATAGAAGACGTTATTGGCATGCTCGAACACGCTGACCGGCAGCACCACGCCGAGTTCGCGCGCCAACTTGCGAAAATGTTCCACGGCCGGGTGACCGTCCAGGGGCTTGGCGAGTTCGAAATGCTGCGCCGAATGATCCTTGCAAAAATACGGGGTCTCGAACAACTCTTGAATCAAGACCACGTTCGCGCCGCGCGCCGCAGCCTCGCGGATCAATTTCTCGGCGCGCGCCACGTTGGCGTCGCGATCCCAACTGCACGCCATTTGCGTGGCGGCTACCGTTACCTTGCTCATGCGATCGTATGCTACCTGCTGCGGACTAAAACGTGGGTGGTGAACTGGCGCTCACGATCTCGCACTCTTCCCGCGCGGGATTGCGGAATCGGTGTGGAATGGAGCTCTTGAAATAGTACGCATCGCCGGCAGCGAGTATCCGGGAATCGCCGCCCACCGACAGTTCGATCTTGCCCTTGACGATCACTCCGCCCTCTTCCCCCGCGTGCGTCAGCATTTCCTCGCCGGTGTCCGCGTTGGCGGCATAGCGCTCATGCAAGATCGACATGCTGCGTTTGCCCAAGCGTCCGCCGACGAGACGCAATTCCACCGCGCCCGAGCCGATATCCGCGAGTTCCGCGCGCGGAAAAAACACCTGCGGCTTGCTGGCGAGATCCAAGGTAAAAAAGTCCGCAAGCGCCATCGGGATGCCGTCCAGCACCTTCTTCAGAGAGCTGACCGACGGGCTCACCCGATTCTGCTCGATCAGCGAGATCAAGCCGTTGGTGACGCCGGCGCGCTTCGCCAGCTCGCGCTGCGAAAGTCCGTACATCTGCCGGACCGACTTCAAATGGGCGCCGACATCCACGGTCATACTGTGCATTATATTAAACACCGGCGCTAAACAGCTAGCTAAAATTGAGGTTGGTGTCGATTTTCCTTATCATCCGGGGGGCGCCCTTGGACCAAAGCCCTTAGGATGCCCAACGGCTAGCCCCCCGGGACGCCCTACGGGACGCCCGAACCACACAAGGATTTTCTGCATGAACGCTCAGCCCACTCCCGCCCTGTCGCCTGCCGATCTCGACGCCTTTTGGATGCCGTTCACGGCCAACCGACAGTTCAAGGCCAATCCGCGACTCCTCGCGCGGGCCAAAGGCATGTACTACTGGACGGCGGACGGCCGAGAAGTGCTGGATGGCGTCGCCGGCCTATGGTGCGTGAACGCCGGGCACAGCCGGCCGGAAATCGCAGAGGCGGTGGCGCAGCAGCTCAACACCATGGAATACGCCCCCACGTTTCAAATGGGCCATCCCATGGCATTCGAACTGGCGAGTCGGCTCGCCAAACTCGCACCTCCGGGCATGGATCGCGTGTTCTTCACGAACTCCGGATCCGAGTCCGTCGACACGGCGCTGAAAATCGCGGTTGCCTATCATCGCGCTCGCGGCGCCGGTCAACGCACGCGCCTCATCGGCCGCGAGAAGGGCTATCACGGCGTTGGGTTCGGCGGCATGTCGGTGGGCGGCATGGTCAACAACCGCAAGGCGTTTGCCGGTTCGATGCTGCCCGGCGTCGATCACCTGCAGCACACCCTGGATCTTGGACACAACGCGTTTTCGCGCGGCCTGCCGCATTGGGGGGCGCACCTTGCGAACGAACTCGAGCGTCTGATTGCGCTGCATGACGCGTCGACCATTGCGGCCGTCATCGTCGAGCCGATTTCCGGCTCGGCGGGCGTGATATTGCCGCCCGTGGGCTACCTCAAGCGGCTGCGCGAGATCTGCGACAAGCATGACATCCTGCTGATATTCGACGAAGTCATCACGGGCTTCGGCCGCGTCGGCAAACCGTTCGCCGCCCTGGCATTCGACGTGACGCCCGATCTCATGACCACGGCCAAGGGCCTGACCAACGGATCCATCCCGATGGGCGCCGTGTTCGCACAGCGGAAGATCTACGACGCTTTCATGCAAGGTCCGGATAACGCGATCGAGTTGTTTCACGGCTACACGTACTCGGCGCACCCGGCCGCGTGCGCGGCCGCATTGGCGACGCTCGATATCTACGCCAAGGAGGGGTTGCTGACACGTGCCGCAACGCTCTCTGCCCAGTGGGAGGATGCCGTGCATTCGCTGCGCGGCGTGCCTGCGGTGATAGACGTGCGCAACTACGGCCTGATCGGAGCGGTCGAGCTGGAGCCGCGTGCGGGCAATCCCGGCGCGCGTGCATTCGATGTGTTCCTCAAGTGTTTCGAGCGTGGGGTGATGGTACGGCAGACCGGCGACGTGATCGCCATGTCGCCGCCCTTGATTATCGAACCGAAACAGATTGCGCGCATCGTGGAAACCTTGGCGGAAGTGATTCGCGGCATCGATTGAGGACGCGGCCGCCGCTCCGCAGGGCTCGCAAGCGGCGGTCGCGTTTGATTCCTATCGCGAGCGTTCAGGCTTCAGGTTTGCCCGGCGCGGGCCGCGCTTCGAACACGGCATACCATTTCTTGCACGGTTCGACGACCTCCCATATCCCCTCAAAGCCGGCCGGCACGACAAACGCGTCGCCCGCGCGCAAATCGTGCTTCTCGCCGCTGATGGATTCGATTCGCACGCGGCCCTCGATGAGCACGCAGAACTCATGCTCGGTGTAGCGTATTCGCCACTTTCCGCTGGTGCTGGTCCACAGGCCGCAGAAGAATTGCTGCGTGTTATCGGCATATTGATTCGACACGCGCGTCCGCGGAATGCCGGCGAGGATTTTCTCGGGAGAGGGATTTGCGGATTCGCCCGTTTGCAGGCGGTCCATCACCACGATTCTAGGCTGCTCACTCATGCCCTATCGTAGGCATGTGCCGACCGGGGATACAAGAGCGGCCCGGCACGTACCCGCACCGGGCCGCCGGGTCGCTACTCGTTTTCAGTCGCTTGCGGCGCCGTCCCCTGCCCGTCCACCAGCGGCGAAGTCCCCGCCGGGAGCGCACTGCCGCCGGTCTGCGCGACCTCTGCGGCCCCCTGGGCCTGCAAGGTCAAGCGCACTCGGCGCTCGAGTGCGTAACCGTCGCTGTCCGCCGCAACGCTTTGGCTCTTGCCGTAAGCGTTGATTTCGAGCGCCTCATCGCTGACGCCCGCGGCGAGAAACAAATCCCGAACCGCATTGGCCCGCGCCTCGGACAGCGCGAGGTTGACAGCCGCCGTGCCGCGCGGGTCCGCGTACCCGTCGACGCGCACTTTGAGCGCCGGCGATTTGGCCACCGCTTCGGCCAACACTTGGATGCCCTTCGTCATTTCCGGCGTGATGTCGGCGCTGCCGGTCCGAAACAAGACATCGCCTTGCAGCCCGTCGAGCACTTCGGCCGCCTCGTCCCGCGCCGCATCGTCCTTGGCGGTTTGCGCCGCTTCCACGCTGTGCGATAGCTGATCGAGCCGCCCCGTCAACGCCCGATTGGTCTGCGACAAATCGCCCGTCTCGGCAACCAGTGCAGCTTTTTCGGTCTGCAACTGCAGCTTATCGCTCTGCAGCGCCGCTACCTGAGCTTCTGCCTTTTTCGCATCGCTCGCACGATGTACTCGGTTGCCGAGCCAAGTGCCGAGCCCCGCCCCGATGACCGCACCCACGGGGCCGGCGGCCAGACCGCCGATCACGCCGCCCGTAATGAACCCGACCGGCTCCTGCGGCGGCGTGGTCTTAGGCTCTGAAGCCATGGCCGCCACGCTGACGCTCATCAATCCCACCGTCCAACCGACCTTGGAATATGCAGTTTTCATAACAGCTCCTCACAGAAGTTTCACCGCTTCAGGCGACGACCTTCGCCGCCCTTGTGAGAGCTATTTCAGACCGATATCCGGGCAGACCATGAGCGCATCAAGTGGCAAATAGTGGCAGCGCGGCGATCAATTGAGCCGTCGCGCGCCGGTTCAGGCTTTCAGCGAGAACGGACTGAAATTGGTGTGCGTGTCGTAGTAGTCCTCGTTTTCCGCTTTTTTCAAAAACGCCACGACTCGATACGTGAGCGGCGCGGCGATGATTTCCCAGCCGCTTTTCAACGCATATTGGGTGAACATAATCGCCACCACAGAATGCAGACATAAGCTGCCATCACGAAATGTAATAGCGGTATTTACGGGATTCTGGCGCTGGCGGCATGTTGAACTCGAAGCGTAGTCGCAACTGAAAAAAAATATTCCGACGATATGTCACGCCAGCTGTGCGTTAGTCAATCGACCGGATGGGCAGATGGACTGAGACGCGGTGTCGCATTTTGGGGACGACCATCACACCAACCTTGGTCACCGTCCTGTAGATATGTATCCTCACCCGAAAACGATTGGATCTATGGAGCAGGGCAAGCCTTTCAGCGCATCGGAAAGTCCGCTCGTCGACTTCGATGGCGTTTGCCAAAAGGTGCGTGCAGCGATCGACACAACTCGTGTCCACGCGGTATCGCTTCACGACGAAAAAGGCGACGTGTTGTGCCTGACCGAGAGCTCGATGGGGCCCGACGAGCATAACGCGGTCCGCGAGGCGTTCGACGCATTTTCCATCGCCAACGGCCGACCCATCGTAGCCTACGATCTTGGCGACTCACGGTCCGCGGTGCTGTTCCGTGCCGTGAACGGCGGACGGACCTTGGTGGGCGCGATCATGGTGGTCATGGACACCCGGGGCGTCCAGCGCGACGACCAGGGCTTGGCAAGATTGATGACGCCCAAGTTGCAGCATGTCCTGTCCGATTTCGCGGGCATGCGTGCCATCGCTGCAACGCCGCCGCCGGCGCCGCGTGCCGCCCAGGCCAAGCCGTCAGCGCCGCGCGCCGCCGGGCCCCGGTCCACCGGCATGGCGCCCGCCGAGCTGACTCTGGCGGATTCGATGCGCATCCCGAAGCCGGCCATACCGCCGCCGCCTTCCGCACCGCCTCTAACGGCGCCGCACAGGCGCCAGATACCGGCGGTTACTCCCGAAATCGATCGGTTGCACGCGGCCATGCGCCGCAGCCCCATCGCGCTTTACGTACAGCGCTTGGTGCCGCTTACCAAGGGCAGTCAACTCAGGCGCTATGAAGTGCTGCTGCGCTCCAAGTCCGAAGACGCGCCCAATGCCGCGCCCCAAGCGATGTTGAAAGCTGCGGTGGAAAACGGGCTCGGTTCCATGATCGACCGGCGCGTCCTGACCCAACTCATCGCATGGCTGGTGCATCACCCGGAGGTGTGGAAAACCCAAGCCGTGCTGTTCTCCGTTAATCTCACGAGCACCGCGCTGCGCGACGAGCACTTCATCAAATTCGTCGGGTTGTGCTTGGCGAAGTCGTCGCTGCCGAAATCGATGATCGGGTTTGAGATCGATGTACCGACGGCGGTCGTTCTTGGCGACAAGGTTGCCGAGGTAGCCGCTGCCCTGCATCAACTCGGTTGCCCGCTGGTGCTCGACGACTTCGGGCTGCGCACCGAGTGCTTCAACCTGCTGCGGCTGCCGGCGGTGCGCTACGTCAAATTGGCGGCCGAAATCACGGCAAAAATGCGGTCGGACAAGCTCTCGCAAGCGGCCATCACCGCCGTCGTGCAGATGGCAAGGGTTCTCGGTATGCATACCGTGGCCAAGCGGACCGAAACCGCGGCCGAACACGAATGGTTGACGGCACTCGGGGTGGACTTCGTGCAATCCAATGCGCTGTCGCCCGCAGTGCCGATCGACTCGTTGTTGAAAGCGCCGAAGCCGAAGAGCTAATTGCCGCGCGACGTGAGCTGACCGGCGGCGCTCAGTTCCTGCCAGCCGCCCCCCAGCGCCTTGACCAGATAGACGGCTGTCAGAAACTGCTGACCGTGGATCTGCACCGCTTGCCGTTGATTACCGAGCAACGTCTGCTGTGCCGTGAGAACATCCAGGTAGATGGCTACGCCGCCCCTGTAGCGCTCGTCGGCGATGTCGAAGGCGCGCTGTGCGCTTTGTACGCCGGCGTCAGCCTGCGTGGCAGCGCGTTCCAGGGAGGTCAGTCCGGTAATTCCGTTTTCCACCTCTTCCATCGCGCTGAGCACGGTTTGCCGATACGTCGCCACGGCGGCCGTATAATCTTGTTCCGCGATGCGTACGTTCGCGCGGGTCCTGCCGGCATCGAACAACGTTTGAGTGGCGGAAAGACCCGCTGCCCAGAGCTGGCTCGGCGCGTTGAACAAGGAAGCGACGGCGCTGCTTTCCCAACCGATGTTGGGTGCCAGAGGCGTCAATTGGATCGCCGGGAAATAAGCCGCACGCGCGACGCCGATGCGCGCATTCGCCGCGGCCATCGATCGTTCCGCCGAGGCCACATCCGGTCGGCGTTGCAACAGATCGGATGGCAGTCCGACGGGCGGCGCCGGCAGCGTGTCTTGCGCCGTCGTCGGCGCGAGGCGAAAGTCCGGCGCCGGTGTGCCCACCAGTGTCGCAATGGCATGCTCATTCTCGGAGCGCTGCACCTGCAGTAATTCCAGTTGCGCCGCGCTGTTTTGCACCAGCGCCTGTTGCTGCGCCAGGTCCAGCCCCGTTGCATAGCCCAGATCGTGCCGCGATGTGATGAACGTGAGCGCATCCCGCTCGAGATTCAAGCTGCTGTTCACCACGTCGATTTCGGCATCGAGTTCACGCAGCGTGAAGTAATCGCTGACCAACTGCGCAGTGAGCATCAAGCGTGTGTTTTCAAAATCCGCCGCCGCTTGTTCCGCCGCGGCACGGTAGCCTTCGACTTGCCGCCGCACTCGGCCGAACAGATCGAGTTCGTAATTGACGGTCGGACCCAGGATGAAGTCGTTCTGCACCGTCGTCTGATTGGGGACCGAATAGGCGGACAAGGGACGATTGGCGGAAGTCCTGCCGCGTGCCGCGGACGCCTGCAGGGCGATGCCGGGATAAAGGTAAGATCGCGCCACGGTCACCTCACTGCGGGCCTGGTCGAGCCGCGCGGCGGCCACGCGCAGATTTTCGTTGGCCAGCAACGCCCGCTCCACGAGGCTGCTTAGAGTGACGTCTTGGAACAGCTCCCACCAGTTGCCCTTGAGCGCCGCGTCGCTCGGCGCCGCCGCGTGCCACGGCTCTGCCGGCTCCCACGACGGCGGCACATCGGCCGCGGGCCGATGATAGTCCGGACCGACGGCGCAGCCGGCGGCCGACGCCAGCACGAGCCAACCCAACACCTTGAATTCGCGCCGGTGATTCAACCGCACCGCGATCAACCTGCGCTCTGCGCCGCGGCTAACGTCACGACGTCGCCGTCTGCGAGCGAATCCGCCGGATTCAGGACGATTCGGTCGCCCGAATTCAGGCCGCTCCGAACCTGCACCATCGTACCGAAATCCGTTCCCAGCTTGACCAGGTTCAAGCGCACGTGCCCGCCGCCGTCGACGACTGCGACATAGGTGCCTTGGGGTCTGAATAGCAACGCGTTGGTGGGCACGACCAAACCCGTGTTGTCACCCTTGATCGGCAGCAAGACCTGCACGTACGAACCGGCGATGAGTTCGCCTTTCGGGTTGGGCACGCGGACCTCCACCTGCATGGTGCGTGTCGTCGTATCGATCGCTCGAGCAGTGCGTGCAATGGTGCCCTGGTATTGCTCACCTCGGCGCTCGGCCAGAGTGACGGTAACGGGGTCGCCGATCTTGATCTGACTCGCATAGGTTTGCGGCACGTAGACGTACAATCGCAGCGGATCGACCTGCGCCACGGAAAAGAGCGCCCTTCCCGTGCCGCCGCCGTTGCCCGCGTCGACCAAGTCTCCGACATCGATATTGCGCCGGGTCACGACTCCATCGAAGGGTGCTACCACCCTGTTGAATCCCTGCAAGCTGCGTAAACGCAAGACGTTGGCTTCGGCGGCAGCGAGATCCGACTGCGCTTGCTTGTAGGCGCTCAAGCGTTCATCCAGGTCTTGCTGCGTGACCGCGTCCTTCTCGCGCAAACTCTGCCAGCGTTGCGCAGTGCTCTTTGCCAGCGCTTCGCTTGCGGCCGTCTGGGCCCGCGTAGCTTCCGCCTGGTGCAATTGCTGATCGATTTCCGGCGCGGTGATCTCCGCCAGGAGTTCGCCCTTCTTGACCGACGCGCCGATATCTTGGGTCCAGCGGACCACGTAGCCGCTGCTGCGTGCGTATAGCGTCGCTTCTATCACGCCTTGCAACGTCCCGGGCAGCGTAACCGGCAAACCGTCGCTATTCGTTTTGGGCGTCGTGGTCGCGACGTACAGTTTTGCGTGCAGTTCGGTGGCTCGCTCCAAAGCGCCGGCATGAAAACTGCGCAGCACCAGAACGACGATCGCGCTCACCACGAGAACCGCCACGATTCCCGTGGCGACATACTTGGCACGTTTCACGACCCGGGACGACTGGACATCGGACATGTAATTGATTTCCCTATGCACTCGGCATTGCCCCGGGCGAAGGCACGCCCTTGCGCTGAGCGAGGCGACTATGGATGCCGGCGAAAACCACCGGGACGAATAATAATGTTGAGACGGTGGCAAATAGCAAGCCGCCGATCACCGCCCGGCCCAGCGGCGCGTTCTGTTCCGCGCCTTCGCCCAACCCCAAGGCCATGGGAATCATGCCAATAATCATCGCCAGCGCCGTCATCAACACGGGCCGAATCCGAGTGGCGCCGGAATCCAGAGCGGCCTTGACGGCATCGAGCCCCTCGTCCATGCGCTGGCGGGCAAACGACACGATCAAAATGCTGTTCGCCGTCGCGACGCCCATGGTCATGATGGCCCCGGTCAGAGCGGGCACGCTCAGCGTGGTATTCGACAGCAGCAACATCCAACAGATCCCTGCCAGGGCCGCCGGCAGCGCCGTGATGATGATGAAGGCATCCATCCACGATTGGAAATTGACCACGATCAACAGGTACACCATAACGACGGCGAGAATCAGCCCGACACCGAGTTGCGTGAACGACGCGGCCATCGTCTGCACTTGTCCCAGAGTCGCAATCTGCGTGCCGCGCGGGAGCTCGAGCCGCAAGGCATCCACGAGTCGTTTGATGTCGTCCGCGACGCCGCCCGTGTCGCGGCCTTGTACGCTCACGTAGATATCGGTAGCCGGCGCCAAGTTGTACCGCGATGCCACCGCAATCTGTTCCGTGGGCGCGACGCTGACGAGATTGCTCAGAACTTGCGGACCGGCGGCAGCGGCGGCGGCGCTTCGCACCGGTGTCTGCAGCAGCGCATCGATGCTGTCCACGGCGTACTGGGGAGACTGCACCGTCACGTTGTACACCACATTATTGGCCGGATTGAGCCAAAAGCTGGGTGCCGTCTGCGAAGTTCCGGACGTCGACACCAATAGGTCCTGCGTCACGTCCGTAGCGGTCAGCCCCAACTGTTGCAACTGGGTTCGGTCCATGACCAACGCCAACGCCGGCAGGTTCAGCCGCTGATGGATGTGGGTATCGACGGTACCAGGCACCTTTTTGATCTGCTTCATGAGCTTCGCGGCAATCTCGTAGTTGCCCCGCAGGTCGGCACCGGTGATCTGCACGTCGAGCGCCGCCGGTAAGCCGAAATTCAAGATCTGCGTCACCATATCGGCGGGTTGGAAGAAAAACTCCACCCCCGGAAACCGCTTGGGCAGCTCGCGACGCATTTCCTCGATGTAAGACACGGTGGGCCGATGATTTTCGTTGAGAGATACTTGGATTTCGCCGTCCAGGGAGGAAATGGTGCCGGCGTTGCTGTAGGACAGATTGATGCCGCTGTTCGGCAGACCCAGGTTGTCCAGAATGGTGTTGAGGTCCCGTTGAGGAATGATGGTGCGGATGGCCGCATCCACTTCGTCCGCCACCCGCGCCGTCTCCTCGATGCGCGTGCCGGTCGGTAACCGCATGTGCAGGCGGATGAGCCCGGCGTCGACGCTCGGAAAAAAGTCCCTGCCGAGAATGAACACCAATCCGCACGACAGCAGACAAAAGCCCAGAAAGATGCCGGCGAACCACCCGCGGTTCGCCAACGCGGCGTCGAGAATGACCGTGTAATTGCCGCGCAGCCTCTCGAATTGCGCGTCGAAGGCGCGATTCAAGCGCTTCAGCAGGCTGGGCGCTGCATTTGCCGCGGGCGCGGCATGGTCCATCATCAGCATCACCAAGGTGGGGACGAGCGTACGCGACAGTAGGTAGGAGGCCAACATCGCGAACACGACGGCCTCGGCGAGCGGCGCAAACAGAAACCGCGCGACACCCGACAGAAAGAACATGGGAACGAACACGATGCAGATGCAGAGGGTGGAAACCAATGCCGGAACGGCGATTTCCCCGGCGCCCTCCAATATCGCCTTGTGCAAGTCGGAACCGAGATGCAGGTGGCGTTCGATGTTCTCAATGGTGACCGTCGCATCGTCGACCAAGATGCCCACCGCCAGCGCCAGACCGCCCAGCGTCATGATATTGAGCGTCTCGCCGGTGACGTACAAAGCGATGATCGACGTCAGGATGGATAACGGAATGGATACCGCAATGATGCAGGTACTGCGCCAGTTTCCGAGAAACAACAGGATCAGCGCGGCGGTGAGCGCCGCGGCGATCACCGCCTCCCGGACCACGCCGCTGATGGCGGCGCGAACGAACCTCGATTGGTCGAACAGGGGGGTGATCTTCAGATCCTTGGGCAAGATCTGCGAAACGATGGGCAATTGCGCGAACAGCCCGCTGACGATGTCCAGGGTCGACGCGCCGCCGTTCTTGATGACGGAGATCAGGACGCCGCGCTCGCCGTTCTGCCGCACGATGTTCGTTTGCGGCGAAAAACCGTCGCGCACGTGTGCAACTTCCGATAGAAGCGTGGTCGCGCCATTGCGGGTTGCGACCGGAATGCTGTTCAGCCCCGCAATCGTATCCGGCGAGCCGTTCGCGGCAAGAACGTACTCAGTGCTGCCGATCTTCGCCGTGCCGGACGGCAGCACGAGATTCTGCGTATTGACCGCGTTGACCACGTCGGTGGGCGTCAATCCCTTGGCGAGCAGTGCACTGGTGTCGAGATCGACCGAGATGAGTCGCTGCTTTCCGCCGTAGGGCCACGGAATCGCCACGCCGGGGATGGTCACCAAGCGCGGGCGCAGAAAATTTACCGCCGCGTCGAACACCGCCTGTTCCGTCATCGTCGTACTGGACAGTCCGAGTTGAATGATGGGGATGCTGGATGCCGAATACTTGATGACCAGGGGCGGGAGGATTCCCGGCGGCAACTGGCGCAAGATCGACTGTTCCTGCGACACCACTTGGGCGATGGCGGTGGCGATGTTCGCCGTGGGCTGGAAGAAAATCTTGATGACGGCGACGCCGGCCAAGGACTGTGATTCGATGTGCTCGATGTCGTTGACGGTCGTGGTCAGACTGCGCTCATTGACCGCCGTGATGCGGTTGCCGAATTCCTGCGCCGACAGTCCGCCGTAGTTCCAAACGATGCTGATCACCGGAATGTTGATTTCCGGGAAGATGTCGGTGGACATCTGGAACAAAACCAGCGGCGTCGCCAGGAGGATCAGCAGCGCCATCACCAAGAACGTATACGGCCGCCGCAGCGCTACTTGAACGATCCACATTACCTAGAGAACCTCTTTGCCGCCTTTAAAGCCGATTCCATTCGCGCAACGGATACCTGCCATCGGCCTGCACTCGCTCGAGGCCGCTCGCGGTAGGACATACACAATGGAGCCTTCCGCCAATGGAGCCTTCCGCCGAGCCGCAACGGCCGCGCGCAGGTGTTGATCGGATGACTCGGGAATTTTAAGCCCAGGACGAGCCAGTTAGAAGCTAATTCGAGACGTCTATGCCTGAAAAGTTCCGCATCCTTAAGGCGTTGCCTCGCGGACCAAACTCGTTGGTTCGCGGACCCACGCTGTTGAAGTATTGCATTTCCCGATTGGCGACGCTGGCCGCGTAACGTGACGGCAACCGCTTCACCAATGCCGTCCCGCTGCCAGGGAAATACATGACACGCCGCGGATGGCTATCGCCTAGCTTCTCCTCCACCAGCGGCAGGCCATGTTGTCGAAGGAACTGCCGCACGAAGGCGATGGTTTTGGCGGCCGCGTCGGTTACCCCTTAAGATGTTTCGGCCGCCGCCGAACATCTTTGCCTTCAGGCGGGTGCGGTTGGCGCCCAGCTTGATCACCTCGTCGATGAGTCGTTCCAACTCGAAGCGACCGTAACGCAGCGCCAGGCCGCCAGCGTCGGGTCGCGAATCGCCGCGCTCCTGCCCGGTCTGCGCGGGAAGCATGAAAAGGCTCATCCCGCCCACGCGCAGCACCGGATCTCGAATGCACACCGCAATGCAAGACCCGACGATCGCCGTAATGAACTCATCGTGACGTGTGACGAAAATCTCACCGGGGAGAATTCTCGCCGCCTAGCGTCGATACTCCCGATCCCAGAGGCGACGCACGCGTTCGCACCCCGGAATGGCCGGCGGCGCCGGTTCAGGCTCGCGATGCGCTCTATACATCGTGCGTGAAGTGGACATCGTGTGATTCTCCGCCCTATCGCCGGTTTATCGGCCACGCTTTCGCAGGGTTTAGTCCGGATGAGAACCGATGCGCTGCGATCCCTCGGGTTCGCAGCGCGCTTAAGTTTGCGTCATCTGCAACACAACACTTGCAAATGATCGCGATCGCAGCAAACAATAGGTTGTCTGCAACGAGACACCGGGACCGAGCTAAGTGTTTTGTTAGTCCCATGAGGTTCGGTTCCGGCTCCCGTTGGACTCATCGCCCATGACATTCAATGCACTGATCGTCGTCGCAGGGCTCACCGCTGTTCTCTTCTTGATCGCCGCGGTCCGCAACCTAAGCGGGCGGCACATCGCCGGCGGACTGTTGAAAGGCTCAATATCCGCAGTGCTTTTTCTGCTCGCGGTCTGCGCGGTTTTGGTGAGCGCAAATCTGCGCACGTATCAGCGATTGAGCGCGGAGCAGCCCGCCGGAGCGCTGCAGTTCACTCGCATCGGGTATCACCAGTTCAACTGCGTCTTCACATTCCCCGCCGGCGAAAGTACGGATTTCGAGCTGCGCGGCGACGAATGGCAGGTCGACGCGCGCCTCCTGAAGTGGCGGGGGTTGGCCAATCTACTGGGGTTCGACACGGCCTATCGGCTGGATCGAATCAGCGGACGCTACACGAGCATCGACGATGAACGGTCCCTGCCGCGCACCGTCTATTCCCTGAATCAGCCGGAGCGCGTGGACTTGTGGGAGCTGGCGCATCGCTATCGGTCTTTGGTGCCTTGGATCGATGCGCTCTATGGAAGCGCCACCTACCTGCCCATGGCGGACGGTGCGCGCTACGCGATCAGCGTCTCCCAAAGCGGCCTGATTGCTCGGCCGGTCAATCACAATCTGCGATCGCCGCAGTCGGTGACTGGCACTAGCCGCGCGCGCTGCAAAATGAACCGGCATCACATGGTGGCGAACCGCGCCGCCGCCATACCTCCGCGGCGCTCGTGGAGGAAAGCGACTACGCCACGGCCCAGCGGATGGCGCAACAGGCAGCGCCTGCCCGATGAGCGTCAGGCTCAGCTGCGCGCGCGGACGGCGGGCACCGATCAATGATCCCCATCGGATTTGCCTTCCGGCGGATCGTCCGAGCGCTCGACGATCCATAAATAGAAACCCAACAGCCCGGCTGCGGTTGCGATCGCGACCGCCACGCCGGTAATCATCGGCGCAAGCTTCATGATGAACGGCTTCTGGGTGATGTGAAGCGCCATGGTGACCCGGCCCCAACCCTTTGGGGTAGCGTAAGCGGCCAGCATGCCGACCAGCACCGACACGGCGCTCGCGAAACCGGCGATGGCGCCCGCGGACCGATGAACTTTCTTGCTCTGTAGAGTCTTGACGACGCTGGTGTGCAGATTGGCCATTGGCATTATGTGCAATTCGGTTCGTTGCCGAAGAGGTGCTCGCCAGAAAAGTGTAGGGAAGCCGGCGGCGATCGGCAACTTCCGGGCGCGGCGATGATTGCAAAGGCCGGCTGCGGTAGAATGCGCGCCGGACTATGCGTCGATCAGCGTAACCCTTTGATTTGCCGGCTTAGCACAGTGGTAGTGCAACGGTTTTGTAAACCGTAGGTCGCCCGTTCGAATCGGGCAGCCGGCACCAAATTTACAAATAACATCAACCATTTAGTCAGCCCGACTTCCGCCGCAAGAAGATGCTTGTGGGGACTTTGGGTGACTTTGTGTCATCGCAGACCTTCTCCGCAGCCGCGATGAGGCTTGAGAGCTCAGGCCCCGAGTAGTGCGTTGTGATCCGTCCATTCTTGTGGCCCAGCAGGTCCTGGCGGTCCTCAAATGACACGCCGGCTGCCCGCAACCTTCGACCAAAGGTGTGCTTCAGATCGTGCACGCGCACTCTCCGAAATCCCTCCGGCGCCGGTGCGCCGGTCTGCTCCTCCCATTTGTCGGCTGCCCGTACTCGTGCGCCCTTCCACGCCGAGTTGTTCATCCGGAACACGGGCACTGGGGTCGGCACTTCCTGATGCTCACCCGGTTTGGCCTTACCTCGCTTCGGTACAAAGGTGAACACATACTCCGGGTGCTGGCCTCTCTGCGCCTCCACCACTGATCGGGCAATCCGGTTCAAGACGACCAGTCGGTCCTGTGCGTTCTTGACCCTGTCTCCCGGAATGATGAAGACCGAGGTGCTAAGCTCCGGCACCTTCACCTCGTCATCCCACTTGAGGCCGCACACCTCCCGATCGCGGCATCCCGTGTTCACCTTGAACAACGCCATTCGTGCGAGGTGATCGGGCAGCTCTTGGAAGAGCATCGCCTGCTCATCGCATGCGAGCGGATAGGGCGCTCTGCCGTCCTTGACTGGGATGAGCTTGATCTTGGGTGCGCACTCGAGCCACGTCAGACCCTGCTCATCTCGCCACTCGGACGCGGCGAGATTGAGGATGTGCCGCACGAGAGCTAACGCATTGTTGATCGAGCGCGTCTTCACTCCATCGCTTCGCCGCTTCGCGATGAACCGCTGCAGGCTTCCCATGTGCACCTGTCGCAGCGTCAGGTTCCCGATGAAGGGATCCAGTTGCCTCAGGAGCGCGGCGTCGTCTCGGATGCTTTTCTTGAGTTGGTTCTCCTCCAGGAACCTGGTTGCCGCAGCACGAAACGTGCGATCCGACCGAAGCCCATAGACTCTTGCCGTGCGAATCTGGTCTATCCGCCTGGCGAGTTGCTCCTGGGCTTGGGCGAGATCACCCGTTGCAGTGCTTTCGCGAATGCGCGTTCCTCTGAACACTTTGTCGATATGCCAGACCCCGCCGCGCTTGGTGAGGCCTGTCGTTCTTTGGTTTCCCATGGCTTGCTCCTTTCAGATTGAGCCGCGGGACACCCGTTGCGACGCTTATGCTCGTCCGCCCAGGCGTCGAGGTCAAGGCGGTCGAAGGCCACTCCCTGCGTTCCGATCGGAATGACCACCACGCACGGGCGCACTTCCCGATTGAAGCGGTTCTTATCCATGCCGAGATATCGCGGCGCATCTCGCAGGCGGAGCAGTCGAGGCGCAAGGGCGCGAGAAGATGGATCGGTCACTTGGGTCAAAGAGGGACTCCGCGCATGCAGTTGCCGGGGAGCCCTTGCATCGCATGAAGGCGAGTGCTCACCGTCAGTCCCCGGGACGGGAGTCGATACGACGGCCGCGGGGCGGCAATTGCGCTTCATCTCCATATTCACTGACGGAACGGACCTTGTCGTTTCACGCCTTCGCAGGTAGCTGTGGGGTCCTATACTGTCACAGGCTTGAAGCGATTGCAACCGCGTGCCTCCGACTATATACTAGGGCCTCCCTATCAGGAGGCCTCATGAAGAGCGACAACCTGCGTAACTTCACCGTTCGATTTCTGGAATCCGCACTGCGCCGCGTCGAGACGACGGCTAAGCCCTTCTACGGTGGACGCCTGAGCACCGGAGAGGCCATCCGCCGGCTCGCCGAAGAACGGCTCGACGCGATCGAGAACGAGACACCCCGGGAACGAACTCGCGATGCCCTGTTGCGGATACTTCGTGCGTGGCGATCCGGGCACATCCTCTCGCTCGGCGACTTGCGATTCCTGTCCGAAGCGGCGAACACGGCCTACCAGCGTTGCCGGCGCCAGTTCGTTTCGAGGGAGTTGCTCGTCGCGAACGTCGGTGCCTTTCGCGAAGCATTTCTGCTGGCCAAACGAGGCCAGACCGGCAAGGTGATGGGGCCCGAGGAGCGGTACTTCCTGGGCAACCTCACAACTTCGAGCGGCAACATCGAGGCAAAGACTCTCCCTGACTCCATCGACAGGTGGATCGAGTTGCTGGACGAACTGCCCTCCTCGTTGCAAGGGGAGTTCGCAAGTCGCAATCTCTTGACCTATCTGCGTGACGAGGAGTTCTCGGACGAGTCGCGGCTTTCAAAGACGCTCGGGCCTTACATCGGAGCGCTCCTGCAGTTGGCGATTCGCGGTTATTGGATCTCTGAGCGTTCCGCGCTGATCGAGTCCTCGAAAGAACCCCTTGCCTGGCCGAAGCAGGTGAACCCGGTGCAGCGAGGGCGGATTTCTTTGAGCGCAATGGTCAGCGAGCATGACATCACGCTTGCGATGGACTCGTCCGCCCACCACTCGGTGATCTCCGCGAGTCACTTCGTCGAGGTGGAGGACCTCGCTGAGGTGACTCGTCTGGCCGCTGCGGGTCGAGAGCTAGGAGGAGAGACGTTCCAGTGGCTCAAATCACCTGATGCACCGGCGGGCTTCATGCTCAAGACGGAACGCGCCGTGTGGCTCTTCGACGCAAAGGATTTCGCTTCATTCGGTCAGTGCTTAGAGGCGCTGTTCCGCGATCCGTCGATCGCCGACCTCCTCGAGCGCTTGAGGTACGTCTATGGGCGCATCTGAGTCGGTCGCAGCCCTCGTGTTCGGTGGGCTCAGCGTGGCGGGGCTTCGCCCCGCACCCCAAGACGTGCGCACGCAGGCCGCTGGCGCGGCCCATCAGGGGATCGGCGCCGGTGGCAAGAATCGAGATGGACGTGGCAAGAGCGTATTCCGCAGACACAGCACGCAATCGTTGATTGCTACGCGGCTGCGCCGCGAAATGAGGAAATTCAGCGGGTTGCTCGTAGACGGTCCCGTCTACAGCGATGCAGCTCCTGTCTACAAGTCATGGCTGATTGAGGCGCAAGTTCATGAAAATGTGTCGCTCGCGCCGTATACGGCGGCAGCTACTCACCAGCTAGGCCGCGCCCAGCCGGCGGTCTGCCGATGAGTACGGAAGTTGCCAGCACCCGCGTGCCGAAGGAGATCCTCCGGGAGATCGATCGCGCAGCGTCCGCGCGCAGGATCTCGCGCAGTGTCTATCTCGCCGAACTGATTGAACACGGCACGCTTGGGGAGGCCTCGATCAACGCGAGCGGGCAGCTTGGCGCGTTGAGTACCGCCCTCGCCGGCGAACTTAAGGAGATTCGTCAAAGTCACCGGACTGTGGCCCAGGGGTTGCGAGAAATTCGCTCTGTGCTGAGCGAGGGCGGCCTGTCAGTCGTCGAGAGCAATTCACCCCTCCTCCAGCGCCTGGTCTTCTCGACATTCTTTTCTGAGGTCCTGATCAAGCGCGTCAGCGCACTTCTTTACCGCAACCCCAGCGAGCTCAGCCAGGTCGTCCGAGAGGCGCGGGAACAGGCCGAGGCAGAAGCAAAGCTGTGGCGCGAGCGGCTCCAGGGATGTGAAAGCCCAAAGGGGTCACCATGAATCGAGCGTCGGGTGCAGTCCGCTCAGGGCTCATCTGGGCCGCAAGCGCCGTCACCTTCTTTGTCGCCTGCAGCCACCCGTGGCAACGCGCCGATGCGCTCGCCGAACTGCTCGCCGCGTGGCCGGCGACAGCCCAGTGGCGCGTGCCGGTTAGCAGCGTTCACAACCCGCACCCGACGACTGAGGTGATTCGCGCACTCTCGACCTATCCTGAAGTCCGCTCGAGCGTGCGGCTCCTTGCCGTTCAGTCCATGCTTTTTGCCGCGCTCGTCTGGGCGCTGATGTACGGGGGACTCCGGGAGGTGGTCTGGGCACACCGAGATGCCGACGTCCGTCGCATCGGACACGGGCCACGCCTCGCAGCGACCTATCCGGAAGGCTCCGTTGTGCGCTCCATTCGCATGGCGCTGCTCGTCTCGGTCGGTGTTACCGCGCTCGCTTCGTTCTTCGCCATGCGCGCCCGATTCGACGTTGCAGACCTCAACAGCGTCCGGGCTGCACTGCTCCCGATGCTGCGGGTTCCTGACTTGCAACGCGAAGTGCTCAGGAATTTCGCCGTGACGTTCGTAGCCGTCAGTGCTCTGCTTGCGCTCGCGCGCGCAGGCCGCCTCGGGGCCTGGTTTCGCAAGCTGGTCCGCGGCGGCCGGATTCGGCTGGGAGGTGTCCAAATCCCACGCGACCTCGAAACCAATCATTTCCTCTTGGGGGGCTCGACCGGAACCGGCAAGACAGAATTGGCCCTGTCGATGGCACTAACGCTGTCTGAGCGCGGAGAGCGAGCAGTCTTCATCGACTACGGCGCGAATTTCCTGACCCGTATTGCGCGCGCTGGCGACTGCATCCTGAACCCGTTCGATCGGCGTTCTGCGTGTTGGGTGCCCTGGCTCGAACTGCGCAGTGAATCCGACTACATGATGATGGCGCGCGCCATCGTGCCCGATGGCTTCGGAGAGTCCCGCTCCTGGCATGGACTCGCACAGCAGCTTGTCGGCGCCGCACTCCGGGCGTGCGTCGAGAACGGACGCAACACGATACGCGAGTTTCTCGCCCTTCTGATCTCATCGCCGGATGAGCTCGCGGTGTTCGCTGCGGGGACCCCCGCGGCGGTCATGACGCAGAAGGGCAACGAAAAGATGTTCGCCAACACGCGCAATGTGTTGATGGAATACCTGGAGCCGTGGCGGTTCCTGCGCGAGCCTGCGGCGGCCGAGCGTGGCTTTTCCATTCGTGCGCTCATCGAAGGGCAGTACGACCACGAGGGAAAGTACGGTCAGATCTTCCGACCCTGGCTCTTCATGACCTTCCGCGACGACCAGCGCGCAGCAATGCAGTATCTGTCGGCGACGTGGATGGAGCTGGTCATCCGGGCGAAGCTGAGTCTTTCCGAGGACCGTAAGCGCCGCATCTGGGAGTTCATCGACGAGCTCGCGGCAGTCAAGCGTATCCAGAGCCTGCCGGATGAGCTGGCCTTCGTGCGCAAGAGGGGCGGTGCGGCCGTGATCGGCGTACAGGACGTGGCGCAGATCCGGTCAATCTACGGCCATGAGATCGCGCAGACGATGCTTCAGAACCTGAAGACCAAGGTCATGCTCGCATGCGCCGACCCGGACACGGCGCGCTATTTCTCCGACGTCATCGGTGAGCAGAGAGTTCTGCGGCGGAAGAAGACCACGACGCCGGCGCGCGACTTCCGGGAAACCCGTCGGGTATCCACAACCTGGGAGCCGGAGATGCACCGGCTCGTGACCTACTCGGAGATCATGTGTCTGCCGGTGCGCAGGGCGTACCTGCGGCTGCCGGATGGCTACGTGCATCCTATCAAGGTCGCGCTCACTCGCCTTAAGCCCGTGATTCCGGCATTCGTGGACCGGTGAGACGTGGCTCTCGCTCGCAACATCGGTGCGCGGCACGCCGCAACGTATTACGAGAAGGATGACTATTACACACGCGACCACAGTCCCAGCGAATGGTACGGGGAGGGCGCTCGGGCGCTGGGGCTTTCAGGGCCAGTGGATCGGCAGGCCTTCTCCAGTCTCGTCGAAGGGCGAATGCCAGGTGGGGTTACGCTTCACCGCGGAGGCGGCGCAAGGCGCGGCGGTACCGACTTCGAATTCTCGGCCCCGAAGTCCTTCAGCATTCAAGCGCTGGTCAACGGCGATGGGCGGCTGATCGATGTACATCGCTCGGCCGTGGCCATCGCACGGCAACGGATCGAAGCGACCATCGCGACGCGCGTGACGGAGCGCGGCACCATGCGGCTGGAATTCACGCGCTCCGCCGTCATCGCTCAGTTCGAGCACGCGACGAGCCGTGCGGGCGATCCGGACCTTCACAGCCACGTCGTGGTCCTCAACCTTACACGCCGCGCGGACGGTCAATGGCGATCGATCGAAAACGCCGAGATGTTCAAAGAGCAGCGGCTCATGTACGAAACCTACTTGTCCGAGCTGGCGAAGGGCGCGAAGGATTTGGGCTACGGCATCACGATCGGCAAGCATGGCAATCCGGAGCTTGCGCATATCACACGTGAGCAGATCGAGCATTTCAGTCGCCGATCCCGCGAGGTGGAGGTAGAGCTTGAATCCAAAGGGTTGAGGCGCGAGACCTCGACGCCGGCAACAAAGCGCAGGGCCGCGCTTTCGACGCGCGAAGCGAAGAAAGACTACGACCACGCAGCTCTACGTGCAGAGTGGATCGAACGTGGTCAACATGTTGGGCTGGTGCGGCACTTGCCGACGGAGGGGCCGCCTCTCCCCCCGATACCGGAAAGAGAATTCGCCGGGGAGGCCGTCCGCTTTGCGATCGAGCACCTGAGCGAACGGGAGGCCGCGTTCCGCCGGCGCGATGCGCTCGTGCAGGCTCTGCGCGCCGGCCGCGGAGCGGCAACGAGTCGGGCGATCACCGCAGAGTTGGATCGGCGGATCGGTACGGGCGACCTTGTGCAGGACACCGCGGGTCAGTGGCTCACCACGCGAACAGCGATTGAGGCGGAGGAGCGACTCCTGACGATCGAGCTGCAAGGACGCGATGCCGTGCCGGCGATCGCCATGGGGGTGCGGCGCGCCGCAGAGGCGCCCATTTCTTCAAGTCTTAATGCCGGCCAGCGTTCCCTCGTCGAGCTCGTTCTGACAACGCGCAATCGGATCATCGGCGTGAACGGACTCGCTGGCACGGGAAAGACGACGGCGCTAACAGTCGCCAGGGATCTCGCTGAGCGCGAGGGTTTCGAGTTTGTGGGACTGGCTCCGTCGCACAGCGCCGTGCGTGCGTTGAAGAAATCCGGCATCGAATCACAGACCGTGCAGCGCTGGCTTCTGGATCGGAATGCAGAATCGACGCTGACACCGCGATCGGTGGTGGTGCTCGATGAGGCGGGGCTAGCCGGCACCGTAACTCTTCGCGCCGTGCTCGAGCGCGTTGAGCGGGCCGGCGCTCGAGCCGTGCTCGTCGGCGATGTCTATCAGTACGAGTCAGTGGAAGCGGGCCGGGGTTTCGCCCAATTGCAACAGCAAGGGATGCAGACCGCGGAGTTGTCCGAGATGGTCAGACAGCGTGAGCCGACACTGGCCAGGGCGGCGCGGCTGTCAGTACGCGAGCCTGCACGGGCTATGCAGCTGCTGCCAGTCATCGAGGAAAAAGATGCCGCCGCGCGCCACGCGCGCATGGCGCGCGACTTCGGCGCACTGTCGCCGTCAGACCAGGCGCAGACGCTCCTGCTAACGGGCTCTCATGAAGCGCGGCGCGACATCAACGAGCGCGTTCGAGCTGAGCTTGGGCTTGCGGGCTCCGGTGAGCGCATTCGAGTCTTTCGTGGCTTAGACATGACTGCGGCGCAAAAGAAGCAACTCGAAAGGTATCAACCAGGCCACGCCATCCGCTTCGAGAAGGATTATCGAAGTCTCGGGGCGCGCCGCGGCGACACTGCGCAGGTGGAGCGCATCTTCTCAGACGCGATGATTGTGACACTGCCGGACGGCACACACCGCACCATGTCGCCGCGGAGGCTGAGCGGAAAAGGCTGGTCGGTTGGCGTAGTGGAAGACCTCGAGGTAGCGGCCGGCGAGCGAGTCCGATTTACCGGCACGAATTCCGACGCAGGCTACCGGAACAGGGAGCACGGAGTCGTCGGAGAGATCAGCGCCGACGCGCTGACGGTACGCCGATTGGATGGCAGCAATTTGAGGCTTGCGCGCGATCGGGTGTTATCGCTCGACTACAGCTACGCAGTGACCGGCCACAGCGCACAAGGCCTGGACGCCTCGCGCGTCATCTTGGAGAAGGACACCCATTCGCGCACGACGGACCGTCGGTCTTTCTACACCGACGTCACGCGGGCGCGTGATGCGGCTGTCGTGGTGACGGATTCGACGAGCCGGCTAGCGCAACGTGTGCGTTCAGACTTTCGGAAGGTTGCGGCTTTGGACGTAGTGGGATCGGTAGGGCTGACCGTCGCGAGCGGTCACGAACTCAGCAAGGAGTGAGCGGTCGTATCGGTGCGGTCGCTTTCTGTGGGCCATTTAGAATCATATGAGAAACAATGATTTGAGCGTTTTTATGGCTAGATAAATTATTTATGCGCCAAATAAAAACCTTTTTTAAACAGTCAGTTAAAGCATATCTTGCCAAATAGAATTTTATTGTGCCAAATACAGTGACCCATGCCCAAGCGAGTCACTGAAACCGAACTTCAGCGGATTGCGGACGTCCTGCTTCGGCACCCGGCCGGTCTGTCCCTCCTGCAGTTGCAGAGGGAGCTTCGCGGTTCCATCACTCGCCGCACTCTCAGTCGGCGGATCTCGGACTTGCTTGCGGCAAACCGCATTCATCGTCGCGGCGAGGCGAGGTCGACTCGATATGTGCACGGACCGGCGCCGACGGCGCTGGAACTCAATCCCCTCCAGGGCAAAGGACAAGCAAGCGGTGCTCTGCCCGCCACCATCGCTCCGTCGGGTAAGGCCGCGGAGTCAGCTGGACAGTTCGAGACGCCCGAAGGCGTCGTCACAATCGAGCTTTCTTCGATCGCGCGCGACATTCTCGCGTACGTTTCCAGGCCGGCAGCGGCCCGAACACCGCGAGGCTATGAACGAATTCTGCTCGATGACTACGTACCCAACAAGAGCGCATACATTCGAGACAAGATCAAAGTCCATCTTCACAAGATCGGCAAACCGATCGAGGCTCACAGGGCGGCCGGAACGTTCGCTCGCGACATCCTCAGTCGCTTCCTGATCGATCTTTCCTGGGCCTCAAGTCGCCTCGAAGGCAATACCTACAGTCGACTCGATACCGAGCGCCTCATTCAGTTCGGCCAGGAAGCCGAAGGCAAGGACGCGAAAGAAACGCAGATGATCCTGAATCACAAGAAAGCCATTGAGCTGCTTGTGGAGGACAGCGCGGACGACATTGGAATCAATCGCTTCACTCTGCTTAACTTGCATGCATTACTCTCAGAAAATCTGATGAGCGATCCTGAGGCGTCAGGCCGCCTGCGCCGCAGGCCTGTAGACATCACCGGCAGCGTCTACACACCCCCCGCGGTACCGCAGGTGATCGAGGAGTACTTCTCGCTCATCCTTTCGAAAGCCGGCTCGATTGGCGATCCTTTTGAGAAGGCGTTCTTCCTGATGGTGCATCTGCCGTACTTGCAGCCCTTCGAGGATGTGAACAAGCGCGTCTCACGCCTGGCCGCCAATATTCCGCTCATTCGGGCCGATCTCTGCCCGTTGTCATTCGTCGACGTGCCCGAACGCGCGTACATCGCTGGAACACTCGGCGTGTACGAGATGACCCGCGTAGATCTCCTGCGGGACGTATTTGTGTGGGCATATGAGCGGTCCTGCCAGCGATACGTCGTCGTTCGGGACTCGGTTGCAGAGCCGGACCGGTTCCGCATGCGATATCGAGAAGCGCTTGCGGATGTGATGAGGCAGATCGTGCTCGAGAAGAAGCGGCCTACGGACGAGGAAATCCGCGTTCTCGCGGAGCGCAACGTCGAATCCCGCGACCTATCGAGCTTCGTTAAGCTGGTGATGCAGGAATTCCAGCGGCTGAATGAGTTCAACATCGCTCGATACCGACTTCGTCTTTCAGAGTATTGGGCATGGTACAGGGCGCTTCACAGCGCGAATCCCGAGTCCTGAGAGCCGCACGCGTCGCCGCCGGCCTTCGGCTCGGCGGTTTTCTGCGGCATGCTGCATTTTTTTCGACCTGAGTAGAAAATCGACCGCCTAGGATTCGATTACAGCGGCGATCGCACCCTACCCCTTAACTTGATATCCCCGGAAATTGAGTACACCGATTTCCCGTCGGACGGCATCACCGCTTACTTCGCCAACGATACGATTTTGTTGCCGAGTGAGTACTGACCACTTTTTCCCCGCCGGCGTCGCCGACGGGGCTTTTCTCCCGTTGCACGAAAACGAGCAAATGCAGGAAAAATGGGGCTTGCCTCTTCTCCAGATCCTAGCCCATCGTTCTCGCCGATCAAGGCGCTCCGTTGCTCACGCGCTTCGCGCGTTCCTCTACTCGCCGGGTGGCCTGTGGCCAGCCTGTGACGGCTGCGCTGCGATGGGACCCCTTTGGACTCGGGCAATCCCGCCCGAAAAGACCGGAGAACGACGATGTCGATCATGACCAAAACACTGAACGCAGCCGCCCTGGCGCAATTCACTGGCAGCGAGAACTGGTATCGCCACGGGATCAACCGCAAGATTCTTTTCACCGATGGCGCCAAATACGTCGCCGACCAGGCCGGAGCGTACTGGCTCCTCGATGAGATCGCGATCATTCAGCCGCACGACAAGCGCGTCGCTGCCGAAAGTTTCCAGGTCTGGAAGCTCGCAGTGAACGCCGATCAAACCGGCGTGCTGACCTGCGACGACGGCAACGGCAACGTGGTCTTCAGCAAGGCGATTGAGTACACCGACTTCCCGATCGACGGGATCACCCTCTACTTCACCAACAACACCATCCTGTTGCCACGCGAGTACTGACCGCTTTGCCCCGCCGGCGACGCCGGCGGGGCTTTTCTCCCGTTGCACAAAGGTTCCTTTATGCAACAAGCGGTTTTAGCGTAACCGCATTTTACAGTGTCGAATAGGGCAAGGCCTTCGAATGGGCGTCATCCCCAAAGCGGCCGGTGGCGGGCGGCACGCCAAAATGTACCGCTGGTGGAAATCTCCGGGGCGGTATACGTAACACTCTTGGCGGGCCGCTCGACTTCTACGTAGCTCAAGCGCGCACTGCGCGAGACGCTCGCGCGGGATCCCGCTGGATGCGCTGAACGACGCATTAGCGCTTGCCAGAGTCCTGGAAGACCGGCGTCCGAGACCTCCTCGATCTGAAGGACTAATGACGAAGACTACAGATCAGGCAGACTGGCATACGCGTCTTTGCGCTCATCGCCGTCAGGCAGTCGGGAGGAGCTGGCCTTGACTGCGGCAACATGAGGGGCGAGCTTCTCCCGGATCCATTGGTATTTTAGCCGCAGGGGGACATCGCGGCTCTGCATCCCGTTCCTGACGATGGTGGTGAGCTTGTCGAGGTAAACCGGGTAATCCTCTTCCGGGTCACCCAATTCACCCTGCGCTCTTGTGATGTAATCGATATACCACATGCCATCGGTATCCCGCTGCAGCATGCTGGTGATCGCCTCGACCTCGAGTTCCGGACTGTGATGCGGCGCGTGCGCGTGCTTCGCGACCTCGAGTAGCGAGTCACCCAGGATGATTCGTGGGAAGATAGCCGCTTTCGACTCCAAATCGTACGCCTCGACCATCGCTGGTCCGAAGATGATTCTGTCCGTGTGGATCACCTTGCTTTGCACGGCGGCGCCCCTACAGAGCATGCCGCGCCAGACTAGGTTCACTTGGACACTGAGGAGTTCGTTGAGCGTCCAGAAGACCTCGCTCTGCTCATGGATCGGAAACGAGATGACGATGGAATCCGAGAATTGCGTGACGGCTCGCCCGCGGTTCTCGTCCGGTTTGTCGATGTCCAAGAGCTCGCGAATAAACATGAATGCATCGGTGATGTTCTTGATCTTCGCAGGAAGCCCCTGACCCTGCGTGTCGAGGGTTTCTTTGATCTGGGACCGGAAGCCCAGAATGTCGACGAAGCACAGCACGCGATCTTCGTAGTTCATGTGGGGTCTCTATGACTCGGCGGACGAGCGAAACCAATGACAAGCTAGCGGCATTTGCCCGTTTCATCCTAGCACGCCGTGCTGCGCGAGTCGGAGCCAGGTGGGCGAGCCTAGCTAGCCACGCAGACGAGCTGATCACTTGGGACACGGCGCTGAACAGTTCCTACCCAGCGAGCGTCCGGTCAGGGCCGGGAGTCATTCTGAATGACCCGTCCGGGGCGAGGGAAGCGGCCGTTCGCCGTCGCACAAAGGGTAAGTTTAGATACTGCGCCCAATTGCTTTAGCATTTAGCAGCAGACTCCTTACGCAAGAGGGATCGTTATGACCAAATTGCGAGTTCGCAACTTCACTATCTCCATCGATGGCTACGGCGCTGGCCCAGCTCAGGATCCCACGAACCCGCTCGGCGTCGGCGGCATAGCGTTGCACCAATGGTTATTCGCCACCCGAACATTTCAGCAAATGGTTGGGCACGACGGCGGCGCCACAGGCATGGATGACGATTTCGTGGCACGGGCTTTCGCCAATATCGGGGCATGGATTATGGGCCGCAACATGTTTGGGCCGGTTCGTGGGCCCTGGCCAGACGACACTTGGAAGGGGTGGTGGGGCGATAATCCGCCGTTTCACACCCCCGTCTTCGTACTCACCAACCATCCTCGCCCATCAATCACCATGGACGGGGGCACCATTTTCCATTTTGTTGCCGATGGTATTAACGCCGCGCTGACCCGCGCAACCGAAGCCGCAAATGGGCGAGACATCCAACTCGGTGGTGGAGTTGCAACGATTCGACAATACCTTCGCGCCGCACTAATCGATGAGATGCACCTGGCAATTTCCCCGGTTCTCCTCGGCACAGGAGAGCACCTTTTTACCGGTATTGACGCACGAAAACTTGGTTATCAATGCACCGAACACGTTGCGACCGCGAACGCCACACACGTCGTTCTAACAAGGCGCGAGTAATCGCCACCCCTTGTGGCGTCGGCGAAGCCGCTACTTGCGTGTCAAAAAGGGTAAGTTTTGCGACAACTTTTACGCTCCGCGCAATCAAGGGCTTGCGCGTCGCAAAAGTCTGTTGCTAAATGGGCTCCGGTTTCCTATTTGTTAACCGCCGTGCGGTATTGTGGGCGGCGGGCGGTGGCACCGATGAAGAAGGGCGAGATAGAGCAAGGTCTGGAATGGTGGGCGAGCCTCAGTCGGAAGGACAAGGCCCGCTAGCTTCAGTGTGACGCGACCCCGGATGAGATCGACGCGGACTTGCGTTCGCCCGATCCGGCGGTGAGGGCGGCGGCGGGCATTGCGGCAGTTGGTGACGCTTGGGCCGCTTTCCGGGCGGCGTCCTCTTCTCTTCGGCCCCCCGCGCTCCGTCGTGAGCCTAGCCCGTGAAATACGGCTATGCCCGCGTCTCGACCGAGGACCAAAATCCGGCCTTGCAGCTCACCGCCTTAAAAAAGGCCGGATGCAAAACTGTCTTCAAGGATGAACTCTCGGGCGCGACGACGAAGCGCCCTGCCCTGCTCCGCTGTCTCAAGGCTCTGCAACCGGGGGACACGTTGACCGTTTGGAAACTCGATCGCCTGGGCCGCTCGCTTCGCGACCTGATCGCGATGCTCGATGATCTCAAGCAACGCGGCGTTAAGTTCCGGTCGCTCACCGAGGCGATCGACACGGAAACCCCGACGGGGCGCGCCATGTGGCAGATGATTGGCGTTCTCGCCGAGCTTGAGCGTTCGCTGATTACCGAGCGCACCCGCGCCGGCGTCAAGGCAGCGCAGCGGCGCGGTGTGAAGTTTGGGCGCAAGCCGAAACTTACCGCGCCGCAAATCGCCCACGCCCGTAAGCTGATTGACGAAGGTGAGCCGGTGCCCGACGTGGCGCGGCTCCTGAGCGTAGACCGGGCGACGATCTACCGGGCTCTACAGAGCGCCGCAGCGTGAGCCCTGGCTAATATGGCCGACCTCTCGGGCGCGGATGTGGGCGTGATGTGCGATGCTCCGAATTGTTCAGCCATCTACTTCATGCTGTTGAAGTTCCACGACAGCTTTCATGTCCACCATGGTTGGCTGATGCGTAGAGCTTAGTGGCTGTTGTGATACCTCGACTCGTTCCAAATGCTGTCCGATCAGTCGGTGGAGGGCGCGCCGGCGCCCGAAGGTCGTCCACGCCTTCATGTATGCCTGAACGTCGTTTACGCTGGCCTCCGGGAAATTGGCTTTGATGAACGACAGCCGCTTCTCATCAAAGTCCTGATCGGCGGCGAGAGCCTTGCGATACCACATCGCGGCGGCCCCGAGCGCTACAACCCATGTCATTAGTGGATCGAACTGCGCGAGAAACTCAAATACTCCAGACCCACGTTCTACGCGTTGCAGAAAAATTGGAGCCGCGGCGTCATACTCGGCAGGGGAAAAACACTCTGCTTTCACATCATGGAATGTTCCCTTTACTGTCTTGAATATTGCTTCGTGATCAAAAAGCGGTAAGAAGGTTGGGTGCTGCCCCACCGTGAGACGCAGCAGGTGAAGTTGGCTCGCTGAAATCTTTTTTATGTAGCCAGCCCCTTTGTCAAAGTCGTCCCAGAGTTTGTCGAGATCGAGCCCTTTACCTATCCAGTATTGTTCGACGCTCATGGTGTCTCTTTCTCCTTGTCGGGCTTCGTTCTAAGTCTTTTCACTTTTTCGTGCGAGTCATATAACCAACTCACGCACGTTACATCGATTTCCGCGGCTCCAGGTATCCATGGAACCCCGTGCCATCGCCTGCCAGCGCGATTATTTTGAGCGCAATTGAAAATGCCGCGACATGATGCCCGTCGCCGATATCTTGAAACTCCATTTCAACATTTAGGAGGGGAACATCTGCGATTTTTTTGAAACCGCCATCTTTCGCGGTGAGAAATAGCATTGCTGACGACAGCGTTACGAATGCAGGAGGCACCCGGATAAGAATTGGCTCTCTCTGAATCGCTGCTGGCAGCGCAAACTCAAGTAATTCTTGACGTTGGTTCTCCCAAATTGAAGTCTGGGTACCAAGCGCATCGGACTTGATGGATAAGGCACCCTCTTTCAATTCTACGTTGGCAGGAATATGTGTCCGCCGAGCCAGATCGTTTACTTTAACAACCATTTCGTGAATCGGGAAAGACCATGAAACGGAAATATTCTTGGCGGCGCCAAGCCCCACATTTACAAGAGGCATCGAGAACGTTAGGACTGTTTCGGTCATCCCGGCGGCGCCTGTCTTTGGCACCCACATCGTGGGGATATCCCCTGCGACTAATGGGTTCTTCGATCCAACAAACATCGTACGAGACAACACTAACTCCGGGAGGTATGTGGCCTCCCGCTGCTGCGACATTTTGCGAACCGTCCAGAAGGTCGCGAGTGCCGACAAGCAGGCGCCGACACTAGCGGCTAGAGCAATGCCCTGGTCAATTGTCATGTGCATGTGAACCGCACGCTCGTGTGTGGCCCAGCGGTGGTACTGCATGATGGCTATTAATGCCGCTCAGTGCCGGTTGGGCCGCATCACAGCATGTCATAGAAGCTAACCGGGAATGCCGGGTCGACTCCCTGAGCGGCAACCAGCAATTCGCTCCGGCGTCGATCCATTTCGCGGCATGCGCGGTCGCTGAGCATGTGGACCGCGCAATCCGGGTCTTGGCAGCCGCACGGACGGATCTCGCCGTTCTTGACGAGGTCATCAAATCCGCCTCTCAGTGCCACGAGGCGTTGAACTACGCTGTCGAGCGCCGCGCGCACGGCCGGATCTCGGACATCCGCCTTGGATGGCAATAGCGACCCGCTCGGGGTCTTTCCCGTGTTGATCGCCGATATGGTCTCCGAGATAGCCGCCCGGAACCGCGGCAGTGAACTCTCCTGCCGAAACGGAGTGCGGAACGCTGGCCGGTCGAGCCCAGCAAGGAGGGTGCGGGCGACCTCTATGTCCGATAAGGGTAGGGACTGAGCGACGAAGCGGTCCAACTGGGCTCGATATTCCCTGACCTCCTCCATCGTGAGACCCTTTGACTGGCTGGTGCGGGAATCGTATTGGTCGTGGTGGTCGAAGCACAGGAAGACAAGATTGTCGCGGGCGCTATTTGAGGCATCGCGGTCGATGTGGGCAACTTGGCCCTTCTTCTCCGCGGTGTCGTTTGAAAGACCGAAGCAGACACAGCATCGCCGCCTCGACGCCACGAGGACGTCGGCGATGACCTCCGGCGGTATTGTCGCTCGCGCTGTCATTCCGTTACATCTTGTCGGTCCAGCTATGGCACCAGATCACGAGGACGCCAACGGTCACGGCAAAGAATCCAGCCAATGAGAGCCACAGCAGGCCGCGGAGGACATATATCTCTGGGATAGTTTGTAGCTGAAGCTCGTCTCGAATCGAGATCATCTCATTGCGGGTATGACGCAGCATAATGCTGCCATAGAGGAATAACAGAGTCAGCCCACTGCCAAGAACGATCGGTATGAAAAGCGCCGCCTTGGAGATATCATTCGCGCGGTGGGCCAGGACGTAACTAACGATTGCACCTGTAATCGCGTAAAAAGCAGCGTTAATCTTGAGAGTGAGATTGAGATAGTCCTTATAGAGCCCAACATGCAGCTCGAATTGACGCCACAGCAATTCCTGTCGATCCATTTCACACCTCGTTTCCCAGCGACTCTTTCTCTGGTTAGTCCATGTTAGTTTAACTTGCCGATAAATGATCAGGATTGGGAGAGTGAAGATCAAAACGGCGAGAAATCTAGGGAAATGTCGCGCGGTTCATCTCTGTGCCGACACGTGATAATGGGAAAGTCGCGGCCTGCGGCGCGACCGACGTGCTTTCAGGTCTTGGCGAGAGTGGCCTTGCATTTAGGATAACGGCGACAACCCCAAAACTCACTTCCGGTGTTTGCTCCACGCTTTGCGACCCTCGCGACCATCGGCTCGTTACATTGCGGACACGCCGGCGTCGATGCGAGGATGGCATGCGTCACCGGAGCAGGACTGGCATTCCGGGTTTGGCGGAGAAGCGCTGGAAGTTTCCCGCCGTCGATCAACTGGATGTTGCGCCCTTCAGCGAACGCGATTGCATCTTGGGTAAAACGGCCCGAGGTCACGACATAGCCGCCGGCGGCCTGCTGGGCGGCCATGACGCCGTACAACTCACGCACGATGGTGACGGGGACTTGCTGGGCACGCCACTGCTTACACTGCACGAGGAAACGTTCATTGCCGCGTGCGAGGATGAGATCAACGCCGCCGTCCGGGGCCGCCCCCCCTTTTTCCGTGACCGTAAACCCTTGTTGTCGAAATCCTTCAGCGACCAGGCTCTCAAATTGCTGCCACGTGAGCGATGCCACGGCCGGGCCGTTGGCGGCCCGGGTGTTGTCGAGTAGGCGGATCGACCGCGATCTTTTGATATACGACACCGCCGCGCCGATGAGAAAGGCCGGTGGCACTACAAACTGGAAGAAAAATGCGCCCATGTGAATGGCTTGGTGGATCACGACGCCCCCAAGGTCCGCCGAATTAGTCAGAGTCGGTGCCGAGGCGAAAACGGCCGCGAGCAGGTGGAGGGCGAGAAAACTGATGGCCGCTAAGCCGAGCGATACCTTCCAGGGGAGCTTCGAGGCGATCTCCAAGAGGTCGGTGAATGCGCCGGACTGTCGGGATCGAGCCATGTGTTATTTCGTGAGGGAAGGGCTGGGGAGCCTTGTGAGAGTGCCAGGTTGCGACCGGTGATGGCCGAGACCTCGGTCACGCAGGGGAAAAGAATCGTGACGGCGACGATTGCGGTCACTCCCCGCTCGCTTTTCCTCTTGATAACCTATTTTATCGGGAGTAGATTCGAACCATGAAGTCGGTCCTGGACCTAATTTCCGAGATCAAGAAATGCGAGGCGGCTGGCGCCACGACGGCGGCGGTAGCGATGGCCTTCATCTGTATTGACACGATGGCTTTCCTCGGCTTGCCGGCAGACAAGGACAAACAGGGTCGTGCTGACTTCATCGCCTGGGTGGATAGATACCTTAAGGGGCATGAGGATCAGCCTTACAGGTATCGGGGCCTTGATGTTTATGGCGCGCGCTGCGCGGTCCTTCATGCCTTTGGCACTGAGGTTGATTTCCACAAGCAAAACCCGGAAGCGAAGAAATTTGGCTATCACGACGGTGGCAAGCACGCCTATGACCCCGCGATCGACGGGCATCTGGTGATTATCGGAACAGCATCGTTCCTGAATGATGTTGTTAGTGCCGTCGGGGATTTTGTTGAGGAATGGAAGAATGATCCGGACTTGCGGGCACGAGTTGCTTCGCGGTTGCCGAGAGTGCTGGAAACCTTTCCCGCGTCGGTAAGCGGGTAATCTGTATGAGCGACAAGACTACTCCAGCGCTTGTGGTCGTCACAGAGAGGTTGCTCAACCTTGCCGCCTTCCAGGGCCTGGCCGACGTACCGCCGGAAATGGAGTGGTTCGCGAACCTCGGCAACAAAGCTACCCGCCGCGCCTACCAGACGGCGCTCAAGGACTTCATGCGCTTCACGGGCATCAACCGGCCGGAGGAATTCCGAATCGTAACTCGAGCCCACGTGATCGCCTGGCGTGACGAGCTCGGGCGCCGGGCCTTATCGGCAACGACGATCCGTCATCGCCTGTCGGCGCTCGCGTCGCTCTTCGAGTATCTTTGCGAGAAGAACGCCGTGACACACAACCCAGTCAAGGGCGTGAAGCGCCCGGTGCCAGAGACCACTGAGGGCAAGACCCCGGCGCTCGGCGATCACCAGGCCCGCAAGCTCCTCGACGCGCCCGCCGGCGACACGCTCAAAGCGAAGCGTGACCGCGCGATCTTGGCAACGCTGCTGTATCACGCGCTACGCCGGGACGAGCTGTGTAAGCTCAAAGTGAAAGATTACCGCCAGGAGCGGCGTGGCGTGCCGCACCTGAAAGTGTCCGGCAAAGGTGGCAAGACCCGCTACCTGCCGCTACACCCAGCCGCAAGCGGTTTAATTGCTGATTACCTCGAGACGGCCGGCCATGGCGGCGCCGAGGCAAGCCCCCTCTTCCGGCCTCTCCACAACAGCCGCGATCACAGAAGCGACCAGGCGATTACGCCGGACGGCGTTTATCGGATGGTGCGGGAATACTCGGCCGAGCTCGGTTTCGAGATCGGCGCACATTCGCTCCGTGCGACAGCCGCCACCAATGCGCTCGACCATCAGGCCGATATCGCCAAGGTGCAGGAGTGGCTCGGGCATGCGAACATCTCGACGACGCGGATATACGATCACCGCAAGACCAGACCCGAGGACTCGCCGACGTTCAAAGTCGCTTATTAATTTAACGGTGTCCGGATATTAAGTGTGAGACATCTAGACGAGCAGCTCGCGAGGTTCGGCGACGAACTCAAGGGCGCCCTCGGCATTGATAGGGAGATTGCCGCAAAGGTGGCGACGACTGTCGCTGCGGAGCTCCGCTTTCTCCCCCTGGAGGCGAAGAACAAGATCCTCAACGAATCGCCGGTAGGCGTGAAGGACCGCTTATCGGAGCTGACAGCTTTCCAGGCATTTATGGATCTTGTATCAACGCGGCCAGACGCTCACCCAGCCGTCGTGCGGGCGCAGGTGTTGTATCAGAACTATGTGTGTTTCGTGTACCTAGGAGAGGCACTGTTCAAAATACTTTCTAAGTCGGCGCCGCAAGATTCGCTGGCCCGCAAATGTGCTCGTTTTCTCACTGATAATCCGGTCCGTGCGTTTCGAAACGCCGTTGCGCACGGCAACTGGCGATATCGTGACGACTTCAGCGGGCTGATATTTTGGGCACGTAAGGGCAGTGATCCTTCTGAGCCACTTCAAGAGTTTGAAGTCGGGCAGCAGGAGCTCGATTTCTGGCAAACACTCGCCCGTGGCGTCGCGTACGCGGCATATCCGCACCTCGGAGCGGGGACACGGAAATGATCAAAGAAGTTCAGATGACACCGAAGGCGAATTGTTTCGGCCTATCAGCAACAACCGTACCCGCGAACTCGACAACACCATTATCCCCGATGGCGTCTACAAACTCGAGCGCCGCTACGCCCTAGACCTCGGTCTCAAGATCGGCGCGCATGCGCAGCGCGCCGCGCTGTGATCGCCTGGAGGAAGGATCTCGGGGTGACATTAATAAGCGGATTTTTACGTACGCCAAGCACAGACAAGCAATTGATTTCTCGGCTGTCGCGGGCAGCGCAATTTCCGCACAGGATGTGCCGCGTCGGCGACGTGGCAGCCGCCTGAGTTATATGGTGGTGCGATGCCGCTAACGTATGTAATGATCCGAATCTTGAGCTCACCCGTAAGACGCGGAGTGTTTGGCCCGTGAGCATTTATACGAGCCCCGTCAGCGAACTTGAAGACCTCGTCGAGAAGCCCGTTGAGCGGGAATGGCTTGAACTTAAGTCCTGGGTTGATCTGACCGACCCCGCCACCCGCGCCCACACGGCCCGACACCTCGCAGCCATTTCAAATTACGGCGGCGGGTATCTGGTGTTCGGGTTCGAGAAAGACGGAACCCGGAGCCCACGGAAGGATAACGTCCGCATGCTCTACAGCCATGACGTCCTCGCAGGCGTCATCGACCGGTATCTGCATCCGAAATTTCAGTGCGAAGTGTCGTTCCCGGAATTCGCGCGTGTTGAACATGCTGTTGTTTGGATACCCGCACACGGCATGAGTCCCGTCATCAGCAAAGCGGATGGCCCGAAGGATGCCAAGGGATCCCCGCAGGGCATCCGCTCGGGCATCATCTACATCCGAACGCCAAAGCCGGAAAGCGAACCCGCCACGACGCCCGCACACTACGAGAAGCTGATTCAGCGCTGCGTTCTGGCGCGGCGCGACGAGATGGTTTCTATGTTCTCTGCCATCGTGTCGGGTGGAACTCCGAAGGTAGAAGAGCAAGATGACACACGCGAAAAGCTCACAAAATGGCACCAGGCGACGCAGAGGGCGGCGATTCAAGAGGCTGGGCGGATGGGGTTGAAGCTGCCTTACCCGCTGGCCGAGAATTTCGTGCAGCTTTCCTATCTCATCCGCCACCGCAAAGGCGAGCAAATTCCCGCTGACACAGCGCTCGCAGTCGTCGAGAAGGTCAACACCGCCGTGCGCGACACCATCCGCTACGGCTGGAGCATGTTTTATCCGTTCACACGAGCCGAAATCAGCCCGCGTTTCATGACAGACGCTGCCGTAGATGGCGGCGACACAGAATTCATCCAGGCGAGTCTATATGAGGATGGACAGACCGGTCACGGCGACTTTTGGCGTATTTCCTTCGACGGGCGGGCGAGCATCCTGCGAAACCTTCACGAAGACCGCTTCAGCAAGCCTGACAGCGTGCCAGACGGTCAGAAGTGGTTCGACCCGTGGATACAGGCCCGCGACGTCACGGAGATCGTTCGGCATGCCCGGGCTTTTGCGGAGGAATTTTCCAACGTCACAGAGATATGCTTTCAGCTTGAATGGAAGGGCCTGAAATCCCGCGTCATCGCGTCGCTCAATCCCGAACGCTCCTGGTCGGGGACTTACACCTCCCATAGCGACTGGCGAAACGTCTTTGACTGTGTTCAGCAGGCGGAGGTGATCGGCGACCTTCCCAGCGTGGTCGCAAGGCTCTTCGCTCCCGTCCACCGCATGTTCAATCCGCGTT
>JBKQSA010000017.1:0-6572 GCA_052143815.1 Steroidobacteraceae bacterium
CGATGATTTCGGCGCGCGCCTTCAGTTCATTAAAGACTTCCTGTCCCAGCTGCACTTCCTCGTCTTGATCCTGGCCCGGATCCTGCGCCGCTGCGGCTTGTCGTCCGAGGGGAACTAAGCACAGCAGTGCCGCGGCGATGAATAACGATTGCAATGACTTTGATGCACCCACTATCACTCTCCTGGGTGAGCGGGGGTTCCGCTCCGCCTTATCTCCCGAGATGCGCCGTACGGCCCCGCTCCAACTGCCTCGGCGCCGAACCCGGCACCGAGGCGACCATTGGGGCGGGGGTTTCTAGCCCTATCAGAGTCGATACTCAGGCGGGACGTACTCGTATGGGTAGAGATAGCTGCTTGGGATGTACTCGTCGAACCAAGCATCGTCTTGCAGAGTGCTCCAGGCGCGCCGAAAGACAATTCCGCCCAGTTCGCGCATCCGCGTATCGATCGGCAACGGTGAGTCTTCGGACACGTCGGCGATGACGGCAGATTGGCCAGCGTCAAGAACGAACGCCGTCTCATCCCTCGCTTGATCGCGAGTGTCTGCGCGCATGAGATCCGCACCAACGCCGACCGCGCCACCCGCGGCAGCGCCGATAGCTGCTCCGCCAGCGGCGCCCACGGCTGCGCCTGCCGGTCCCGCCAAAGCGCCCAATAAGGCGCCAACGCCTACGCCCACGGCGGTAGCCAGGGCGGGCTGCGTCTCCTTGGTATCAACTTGGAACTGGCCGAAATCGTCACGATGGACCACCGTGGTTCCGTGGACTGTGATGTCTCCTTCGCCGTCAAGTTGCCAGAGCGCGTGCAGGCCCTTGTAGGCTTTGCCTGTGCCGTCAAAGATCACTGCGATGTAATTGTGCATAAAACTCTCCTATTTAGGGGTTTTGGTGGATTCAGCCGAACGCTTGGCGGCAACGGCTTCACTGACCTTTTGAACGGACGCGCGCGCGTCGGCGAGGGTCTGCCTGATCGAAGTCTGAAATGCCTGGCCGGAGGTCTTAATAGCTTCGGTGGCGTGCTTCTGCATCGCTTCGAGATCGGTGATCGCCTCCTTCAGGTACTTCTTCGTGGCCTCGTTCTGAACGCCCATGGTGGCCTTGACAGACTCCGTGACCGACTTGGCCTTCTGCCCAACGGCCTCAAGATCGGCCTTCACGGCGCCACCGCGCTTTGCCGCGGCATCACTGATCGCTCCATGCAGCTCTTGCGCAGCTGCTCGAACGTGGTCGAGATCCTTGTTCACACTCATGACATGCTCCTCATAATGTACGCCGGTAAGCGGCAGGTCACCTTACTCAAGTTGCTCCGTCCCGCGCGCGACTCAAACATGTTGTCGGCTCTGATAGTCATCGCGAAGGCGGGTGATCCGCGCCTCAATGGCCGCCTTGGCATCACCCTTCTCTTGGGCCGCTTTCTTTTGCAGCGCCGCAACCTTTGCCTGCAGTTGCTCGGCTGCTTGCTTCGAGCGCGCCTGATTTTGTTCGAGCCTCTTCTCCAGCCGTGCGCGGAGCTGATCGATCTGCGCCTGCAGTTTCGCCTTCTGGTCGCTGCGTGCCTTGGCATGCTCGGCTTTGAGCTGGTCGATTTCGGCGCGCCGGGCAGCCGCTTCGCGCGCTCGACGTTCCTCTACAGCGGCACTCTTCAGGGTGCGGAACACCACCCCGCCAAGAGTCTCCATCCGCGTATCGACCGGCGTGACCCATTCTTCATCCACATCGGCGAGGACGGCAAACTTGCCCGGAATCAAAGCCGTCGAGACGTCGGACACGAAGTCCTCGTCCACTTCGGATGTGTACAGGTCACCGATGAGACCGGCCAATGCGCCCGCGCCCGTGCCGACGGCCACGCCGACGGGTCCGCCCAGGATCCCAATCAGGCTCCCGAGTGCGGTGCCTCCCAGGGTCCACGCCGGGAAGGTGTCGTCCACGCGCTCCCTCGAGACCGTGCCGTCGGCATTCTTCTTGATCACCGCCAGGGAATTTAACTCGATGCTGCCTTCGCCATCGAGGGCAGTCAAAGCCCGCACGGCTTCGTAGGCCGCTTTCTCATCGCCAAATACGACCGCTAACATCTTGTTCATGTCCTTACTCCTTTGAACTGTGGGTGCCCCGCTATTCATACGTGCGCGAAAGATCGACCGCTCGGAACACCGCGCAAAGCCATGCCGAGGGCGACAAACCACGGACCGTCGAAAATGAAATCGATACCGATAGCCAGTCCGATCACCCTACGCCGACTACACACCAAAAAATATTAGTACTTTTACTAGCGCCGTCGCGCTCGAGCTAACGCCGTCGCGCTCGAGCAGACGTGGTCACGAATGGTGCACGGCTCACACCACGGATGCGGAGCGCGTGCGAGTGCTCAGCTCGACCGATGACAATTCAGGCGAAGGTACGGGCCGCGTATATCCGGGCCGGGCGATAGGGAGCGGAGCTTGCGCGCAACTCTGAAGTACCTCTAGCAGCCTAAGGAACTCGTGGCCGTTGATCGGTTTGCGCGCGATGCGTGTGTTCGCATCATGCTCGAGATGGCATTTGACGAGCAACTGACTGCCCAGGCTGCCCCAATGAGACTTTGCTCCCATTCTAGGAGCGCGCGATGTGACGCGCTAGTTGAGACCAAGTTTCAGCGCGGTCTTAGGATTGTTCCCTTTCTTACTGTCAGTGAGCACCCTGGAGGGTGCCACGATGCGAAACGCCGCAAGCTCAGTTGGTCCGCGGAACCAATGGCTGCGCTGTTGCCGTGCACTCTCGGCCGGTGCGGCAAGTGTCTCAACCGGTATAGTGAGTGGCTGCTCCAACCGTCGCGCCGGCTGCCCATCCGTCGGATTGCAGGGCGGCCGGCGACGGGGCTTCCTGGGTCTCGCGCGCGTGCGCGCGTACACAACCAGGAGATGGGCATAATGAGCAGCAAGAAAGAAGCCAGAGATTACCTTGCCGAGTGGAAGCGGGAGATCGAAGCGGCCGAGGTCGAGATAGCCAATCAAAAGCGCGAGTACGCTCAATGCGAGCGCGAGATCGCCTCTTGCGAGCACATCGACTCCCTCGTGCGCGACACAGCCGCTTGGATGCCGGCCTCATCAGACACCAAGCGCGGCGAGGTGTCGGCCGAGGAACTGGGCGATGGCGTGGACATGACATGACCACATTCTGAGATTCGATAATAGAGGCCAAGACGCTACACGGTGCAGCAAGTGTCTCAGCCGGTAGCACGACAAATGCCTCACCGACGTTTAAAGTGAGCCGCACATCAGCGCCGCGGCGATGAATAACGTGTAGCAGTTTCGACTTGATCTGACACCGCTCTTGCAAAGAGCGAGGTTACCCAATCAGAGACATTCGCGTTCATGAAATCGCCGGCGACAAAGCGGCCGTTCAATGTTTGCCCTAAACTCAGCGTCACCCTCCGAGAAAACGTCCAGTCGTCCTAGGGCAAAGATTAAGAAACATCTCGGCAGTCCACCGCCCTATTCCCGGTAGACGTGTAAGTGCCGCTATAACCTCTTCATCACTCATACGGTGGCACTCACGGAATGACACGCTTCCCGATATGACCGACTCTGCTAAGTGCTGAACATATCGAGCCTTAGCCGTTGATAGGCCAGCCTGCCGCAGGCTAACGCTGCAGTTGATAATATGCTCCGGCTTTAGCGCGCTAACCTGGCTAATCAATACCATCACGCTTCGTTCCCGCACGGTGTATGCATTGCCCACAACGGGAAGTTCATTGCCAAAGTCCGCTATATCAAGAGGCGGAGCCTGAGAGGTGTCCACCGCTTTCAGCCAAATTCTGCCCGGCACTTCGGGCAGCTCGAAATCCAGGCCCTGCCAGTGCATGTTCATCATGATGTGAATATCCACATCGCCGCCGAAACCCGCCAGCGTCACACCGAGGGCGCGCCCGTTGGGATCGTACCAGCCGGGGTTGTTGAGCTTCGTTCCATGCCAGGTAACGTCGCTCAAGCCGCGCTCGTTCACGGCGCCCGTAAAGAATTGCCCCCGATGCAGCGCCGGATGCCTCTTGCGGAACTCGATCATGCGTTTCCAGAAGCGGTACAGATCGTGCTTATCGAGGAGCGTCCAATCGAACCAACTGGTCTCGTTGTCCTGGCAGTACGCGTTGTTGTTACCTTGCTGCGTGCGCCGGACCTCGTCTCCGGCCGCGAACATGGGGACGCCACGCGAGAGCAGCAGAATCGCCGCGAAGTTCCGCACCTGCCGGTTCCGCAGCGCTTCCACGGCGGGATCGTTCGAGGCGCCCTCGACGCCGCAGTTCCAACTCAGGTTGTCGTTGATGCCGTCCCGGTTGCCTTCGCCGTTGGCTTCGTTGTGCTTTACGTTGTAGGAGACCAGATCGTTGAGGGTAAAGCCATCGTGACAGGTCACAAAATTGATGCTGTTCACGGGCAATTGCTCGCGCGCCTGGTAAAGATCGGCACTCCCGGCCAGTCGCGAAGCCACGGCCCCCACCATCCCCGGATCGCCCCTGACGAAGCGGCGGATGTCGTCGCGGTAGCGGCCGTTCCATTCCGCCCAGCGATCTCCCGGGAAATGTCCGATCTGATATAGACCGGCCGCATCCCACGCCTCGGCGATCACTTTCGTATCCGTCAGTTCATCATCCAGCTCGATCTGCCAAACCACCGGTGGGTGTTCGCTGGGCAATCCATCCTCACCGCGCGCCAGGATGGATCCCTCGTCAAACCGGAAGCCGTCCACGTGCCCCTCCCGAACCCAGTAGCGCAAGCATTCGATGATCAGCTTCAGGGCGATTGGATGGTTGCAGTTGAAGGTATTTCCGCAACCCGAGAAGTCCATGTAGTGCCGCAGATCCCCGGGTACGAGCAAGTAGTGGTTGCGGTTGTCGATTCCCCTAAAGGAGAAAGTCGGCCCCAGGTGATTTCCCTCGTCGGTGTGATTGAACACGACGTCCAGAATCACTTCGATTCCGGCCCGATGCAGGGCCTTCACCATATCGCGGAATTCCTGCAGATGGCTGCCGCTCTCCGGACTCACACAAAAAGCGGACTGAGGCGCGAAGAAACCTAAGGTGCTGTATCCCCAATAGTTGGTCACGGGCTTCCCGCCCTCTTCACGCAGGACAGCCGTCTCATCGAAGTCGAAAATCGGCAACAGCTCCACCGCCGTCACACCGAGGTCCTTCAGGTACGGGATCTTCTCGATGATTCCGGCGAATGTTCCGGGATGCTGTACCCCGGAGGACGGCGATTGCGTGAACCCCCTGACATGCATCTCATAGATGATCGTGTCTTCCATCGGACGGTTGAGCGGACGGTCGTCTTCCCAGTCGTAGGCGGACGTATCGATGACGACCGAGCGCATCGAAGCGGCCAGATTATCGTCCGGCCCGCTGGCGGAAGCGCGTTTCCACAGGCTTTTGGTGTTGCCCCGGGCGTACGGGTCGATCAGGACCTTATTCCTGTTGAAGCGGTGCCCAGAGGCGGGATTAAAAGGTCCATCCACGCGATACGCGTAGTGTGCCCCGGCCTTGAGCCCGCGTACAAATACGTGCCACAAATGAAAGCTCTTGTTGACGAATGGATCGAATCGAATCACCTGAAACGGCTGAGGCGCGTCATGCGATGCGAACAGCAGCAATTCCACACCGGTAGCATTTCCCGAAGCGAGAGTGAAATTCACGCCTTCCGGCAAAGGATGCGCGCCCGGTGGATGCGGCGAGCCCCGCTCGACCGAAAAAGGGGCCGGCGGTGCCGATCCGCCGGCCGCCGCCGCAGGGTTCACCGCCTGGGAAGCGGGCGGGGCTGGGTTTTGAAAGGTCATCTCGTACCTGTCACTTCACTAGGTTGCTGATATACGCCTCTCACCCGCATTACAGGTCCCTATGGTGGCGTCGGTCCGGATATTTATCAACTCGGCCGATCGCTTCGCAGTGACGGCTTTTTCTTTAGTGGTCGTTCTTGGATGGCGGTACGCCAGGCGGCTCGCGATCCCACTCTCGAGATGCCGTGAAGCCGCTCGAGCGCCCGCCTTTGAAGATCACCAGTTCGACCAGGCGCTGACCGTCGTCTGATACGCTGAAGCGCTGTTCGAACGGCGGATGATCATCCTCGGGATCGCCGGATTGCACGACGAGCGTCTTCTCGTCCCAGCCGCATACGGGCGGCGGCACGTCCCCCCGAGCATGCGCGGGCGCATCGCGGCCCGACGAATCACCACCGCCTGATTTGCGGTGATGCTGTGCGTTTTCCGTGGCCGGCCGGCACACCCTATTCGTGTCCCCGGAAGTGAAAGTGACTACGCCGCTGCTTTGTTTGAGTATCAGATCCTTGCCCGGCCAGCGCAGGCCTTGATGCGCTATTACGCGAGGACGTGCGGATCAACACCGCGTTGTGGCAGGCTGCGACTCGAATTCTCGAATCCTGAAGGAGACCACCCGGCGGGTCGGTCGGCGTCGGCCGGCCCGCACTCACGGGTATTGCTCGGCGCTTTTGACGCAAGCAGAGACTTAACAGGGAGTCTTGCCTATGCGTCATGAGGCTGTCCTCTTGTTATGTTTTATTTACTATGTCACTCGTTCAGCGAACGCGC
>JBKQSA010000018.1:0-11543 GCA_052143815.1 Steroidobacteraceae bacterium
CGGACTGAAAATCCGCGTGTCGGGGGTTCAATTCCCTCCCTGGCCACCAAAAAATCAAGGGTCTGTTCCGGTCACATAGGTGATGGGATGGACCCTCCCGCTTTTCCCTCGGCCGAGGTAGCGGGAAGATCGCTGCGTCCGAGGATTCCCCTCGAGGAGGAACGGCGATGACCCACGCTACTACGATTGGTATCGATACCGCGAAGCGGATCTTCTTTTTGCATGGCGAGAGCGCGGCTGGGAAGGTGGTCTTGCGACAGAAGCTGACCCGCGAGCAGCTAGTCCCTACCTGGCAAATCAACCTACCTGCACGATGGCGATAGAGGCTGGCTGCGGCGCTCACCACTGGGCCCGAGCTTTTTCAAAACTGGGGCACGAAGTTCGGCTGATCCATCCGAAGTTCGTTAAGCCATTCGTCAAGACCAACAAGAACGACTGGAACGACGCCGCTGCGATTTGCGAGGCAGCGCAACGGCCGACGATGCGGTTTGTTGCACCAAAATCGCTTGAGCAGCAAGACTTACTGGCCCTACATCGGATCCGCGCGCGATTGGTTGTTCAGCGTACGAGCCTGTGCAATCAGATTCGGGGACTTCTTGCGGAGTACGGGATTGTATTGCCGGTTACTGTTTCAAAGCTGCGGCGCGCATTATCAGAAGTATTGGAGGACGCTGAGAACGAACTCACCGTGCAAGGTCGGCGGCTCATTGCGGAGTTGCGTGATGAGCTATACAGCCTGCAGGAGCGTATTGCTCCATATGAGCAAGCAATTGAAGTGGCGTCGATGGAAAGCGAGCCTTGTAGGCGCCTGCGCGGGATACCGGGTATCGGTCCCATCAGTGCAACCGCAGTTGTTGCGACGATGGGGGATCCAAAGATGTTCAAGAATGGCAGGCATTTTGCCGCTTTTCTGGGCCTGGTTCCGCGGCAGCACAGTTCCGGTGGCAAATCACAACTCGGACGGATCAGCCGGCGCGGAGACGTGTACATACGACGGATATTGATCCAGGGCGCCCATACGGTACTGCGGCGGATCGATCATCGGACTGGGCCACGAGCTGACTGGGTCCGGGAACTCGTGGTTCGAAGGGGCAAGAAAGTCGCCGCAGTGGCGCTTGCCAACAAGAACGCGCGGATGGCATGGCGTCTTTTATCCGAAGGCTGCGGCTACGATGAGAGGCGCGCAGCCGCATAAATATGGTGCCGTAAACGATTTACTTGGAGACAATCAAACGAACCACTGAACGATGCGATTGAACTCAACTTGATGGCAAAGCTGGTCAGACCGGCTCTCTCAGACTCTGGTAACTGTTATGGCGCACAAGTACGCCGCATTCGGTGATGAGGTTGGAGAGCGCGAAGTCCCATCAGGGCCCGGCGTGCAATACGATCACGCCAAACAAGGCCGAATGTATGCACGCATCTGACTCTTGCGGCGCCGGAAAGAAGGGTTCTCTCGCAACGTCGGGAGGGTCCATGTATAACAGATTATTCCGGACACATGGGTAACCTATGTGTCCGAAAGGACAAAGGGCTTAGACGCATTCGGCCAACGCCAATCGTGGAATATTCTGGCCACTGTGGAATATTCTCAGTCCAATTTTGTTTCGGATAGCGCGCCGTGACGGCGAATTTCGCCGCCCGCACTGACCGGCCCACCCTTTACGTTCCAACCTTCCGACCCGCTCGAGCCCGCCGCGGCTTACGTCGGTACACGACTTGCGTTGTGCGCAGATCATCGTGCGCGAGCCGGTCGTTCGCCTCCTGCACGTCCTCGGCATCGCTCCCTGACTTGGCCCGAAGATCATGGAACGTGAACGATTCCTTGATGACTGGCTGAGCATGCAGAACGCCGTTACTGCGCTTGCGCCCCTTGAGCCCGCTCTGAATCAATCGGTGCCAATTCGAGCGGAAGCCACTCTCCGTAAACGGCTTGCCTTGCAAGTCGCAAATGAGTGTCTTGCGGATATCCGGTCCAAGCTTACGCGCCCGTTCAATGACGTCCCGCAATTCCGGGGACCACTCGACGACCACAGTCTTTGCGGTTTCGATGATGGCACCATGCCGGGGGTGCCGGCGCTTTGACTTGCCCGGCCGAAATACGATGCCCTCTTCCGCGTAGACCATCGGGTCGCGATTCGGTAGCTTCAGCAGGTCGCCCTCCCGCTGCCCGGTGATCGTCGCGATATCCATCATCACCTGCATGGCGTCGGATGCGATGCCGTAGATGCCAGTGAACTCGTGATCGAACACATAGCGTGTCCGAGGGGGTTCACGCAGCCGTTTGAGTTGGAGGCACGGATTTATGGTCACAGCCTTCCAACCAATCGCCTCCCGAAAGACGGCCGATAGACACGATGCGTGGCGATTGGCCTGCACCACACCGGAGTCCTGTGCAATCGTCGCGCGAATATCGAATATATCTCCGGCGGTTAGTTCCGAGGGTTCCCAATCATTGAGCGTCGGACGCAGACGCTCAATGTATTTTCGATAGTCGGATTGAGTGCGCGGCGCGAGGCCGGGCAGGGCCTCAAGCAGGTAGTGATCAAACAGCACGGACATCGTGCGCAGCGGCTTCGGTGTTTCGGCGAGCTGCTTGAGCCCGTCGTACATTTCGCCCAGCGTGGTGCCCAAGCCGATGCGGGGTGTCCAGCCAGGCGGCACGACCTTCGGTTTCTTCGGTTTGAACCAATAGGCGGCGCGCCACTTCGTCAGATCATGCGCAAATAATCCGCGCTCTCGGCACCATGCGTTCAGTGCCTCGCCCTTCAGATCGTGGCTCTCGTGCAATGCCAATAGTCGCTGCGCCGGCGTCCAATCGGTCACGTGCGCCGACGTCGGCGGTGGGTTCTTCTGGTCACGCGACGGGATGGTCGGCGCCGGTGAGAAGATTCGTGAAGCGCTGAGAGAGCAGGGATATGCGCCGCGGTGAGAACGAGGCCCGACCTTGACACCGGGTCGACATAACTAATCCACCTTCTGCGCTCGCGCAGTAAACCGGGCGACCACACTCGACGGATCGTCGTGGCGGTGTATCAGATACGTTGTGATGACTGCTCCGGGAATCTGTAAAGGGCGTATGACCAGATCCGATCGGCGATTCGTCTCGGCTTGCGCGGCACTGATGAGCCCACTGCGTGGTTGAGCATTGTTCTCGACCAACGTCTCGTTTACAGCGCCGGCACGCCCCAGTCCAATATGACTTTACCCGTCTGGCCTGAGGCCATGGCCTCAAAGCCATAATCGAACTCTTCAATGGGCAGCCGATGTGTGATGACTGGGGAGAGATTGAGGCCACTTTGCAGCATGCTCGCCATCTTGTACCAAGTCTCGAACATCTCGCGTCCATAGACGCCTTTCATCACGAGTCCCTTGAAAATCACCTCATCCCAATTAATGACCGTGTTTTCCGGCATGATTCCGAGCAATGCAACGTGACCTCCATGGTTCATCGTACGCAGCAGCTCGCGGAAGGCCGAGGGCACTCCGGACATTTCCAATCCCACGTCGAAGCCCTCATCCATTTGAAGGGTTTTGAGCGCGCCATCAAGTGATTCCGTGCGCACATCGAGGGCCAATGTCGCCCCTATTTTGCGCGCGATGCTCAGGCGATAAGGATTCACGTCGGTGATCACCACGTGCCGCGCCCCAACGAAGCGTGCGATCGCGACCGCCATAATCCCAATGGGGCCCGCGCCCGTGATGAGAACGTCTTCACCCACCAGATCGAAGGACAAGGCCGTGTGCGTCGCGTTGCCAAACGGGTCGAGGATAGCGGCCGTCTCATCCGTGATGGTGGGCGAGAGCTTGAAGACATTGCTGGCCGGAAGTGCCAGGTACTCGGCGAAGCATCCGGGCCGGTTGACGCCGATGCCGACGGTATTGCGGCACAGGTGCCTACGTCCTGCGCGGCAATTTCGGCAGTGACCACAGGTCACGTGGCCTTCACCGGACACCCGGTCGCCCACGGCGAGTCCTTGCACCTCGCTGCCTAGGGACACGATCTCGCCTGCGTATTCATGGCCCACTGCCATGGGGACCTTGATCGTGCGCCGTGCCCACTCGTCCCAATGCCAGATGTGCATATCGGTGCCGCAGATCGCGGTCTTTTTGATCCGAATGAGCACGTCATTGGGACCGTAGGTCGGTTCAGGGATCTCCTGTAGCCAGATGCCCTTCTGAGCCTTCGCTTTGACCAACGCTTTCATCGAATTTCCTTAAGTGACGATGCCGAGCTCGCGCCCGGCTTGTGCAAAAGCCCGGATCGCCTGATCGATCTGATCGGCGGTGTGTGCACGGACTTGGGCGCGCTGGGGGCAACTCAGAACGCGCTCAAGTTTGAGCAATCCCTGCGCCCGTAGATCAGCTAGCGATGCGCTCGCGGTTTGGTCAAATGCGGATCCAGTCATTCACCCTCCTGGAAAAACCTGTCGCATTCAGTCGTGTATGCACGATACACTATACTGAACACATGTTTCATATCAAGAACACCCGTTCCAGAAGTCAGGATTTGATGTCCGTGAGAGTGGTCACATGACAGAACACCGAACAGTCGGTAAAGGGATAAAGGAGCCGCCCCGGGTCGGAGCAGCGCTTGCCGCCGCGCGCGCGAGTCGGGCACTCTCGATGGACGCGCTTTCGCGCCAGTCGGGCGTGTCCAAATCCATGCTCTCGCAGATCGAACGCGGGCGGGCGAATCCGACGGTGGCCGTTGTGTGGCGTCTCGCGAACGCGTTGGGCGTGCCGCTAGTGGAGCTATTAGGGGAAGCGGCGGCGGGGGAAGGGGGTGCGATCCAGGCGTTGCATGTTCAGGACGTTCCCGTGATGAGAAGTCGCGATGGACGGTGCACCCTTCGAGTGTTGAGTCCTGTGGAACTCGCCGGCCGGGTTGAGTGGTATCAGCTCGAGTGCCAGCCTGGTGGGATGCTAGACAGTAAGGCGCACGCCGCTGGTGCGCGCGAACACCTCACCGTCATGACAGGCAGCATCGAAGCCGTGTCGGGGGGTGAACGGGCGCGGGGGAGCACCGGCGATACGCTGCGGTACCGAGCTGATCGCGCACATCGACTCCGCAACGTGGGCCGCGCAAAGGCCGTGGCGCTGCTGGTAGTGGAGTTCGACTCCACGCGCGCGTGAGCGGTCAGCTCGCGAGGACGATCGTCCTCAAGTTTGGCAGCTCTGTACTAAGAGACCTGGCCGATATCCCTTCGGCAGTTCACGAAATCTACCGTTGGTACCGAGACGGTTACCGGGTATTGGCCGTGGTTTCGGCGCTGGGCGCGCAGACGAACGCGCTCTTGGCGGAGGCACAGGAGCTCTGTGCTGACCCGGACGAGTTTGCCACGGCTGAGCTGTTGGCCACCGGCGAGCGTCGCTCGGCCGCCCTGTTAGGTATCGGATTGGACCGCGCGGGCGTTCCCGCTCGAGTGATCGATCCCCGAACCATCGGATTGGTGGCCACTGGCCGCGCTCTCGCAAGCGATCCCGTCGCCGTCAACAAGGGGCATGTGCAGCTTCTCTTTGATACAGCGCCGGTCCTTGTGCTGCCTGGCTTCTTTGCCTATGACGGGGAGGGACGGGTGGCGCTCCTAGGTCGCGGGGGTTCGGACTTGTCGGCGGCCTTCTTGCACGTGGCACTGGGTGCGGAGCGCTGTCGTCTGCTCAAGGATGTCGACGGCGTGTATGAGAAGGACCCCGCGGTCACCGGCACGACTACCCAACGCTTCGCGGCGCTCCCTTACGACAAGGCGCTTAAGATTGCCGCACCGCTCATTCAGCCCAAGGCGGTGGAGTACTTGGCGCGGAACTCCCGCCCAGCGGAAGTGGCCGCGCTGGGGTTGCCGTACGAGACGCGTGTTCACGCGCAGGGCGAAACCATCTCACCCTGCGGCTCCTGCCCGGCGCTACGTATCGTCCTATTGGGGCTCGGACACGTAGGCGGGGGCGTGTTCGAGCGGCTGAAGCGGATACCAGAGCACTTCACGCTCCTCGGGGCCTTGGTGCGCCATCCGGTCAAATACGGATCTCTTGATGCCCCTGCAGACTTTGTGACCGCCGATGCGGAGGCGCTCCTCGCACAAAGTCCGGATGTGGTCGTTGAATTGCTCCCGGGGCTTGAGCCCGCTCAATCGCTCATTGAGCGCGCGAGGAATCAGGGCGCGCACATCGTCTCCGCGAACAAACAGGTCGTGAATGCGCGACGGGGTGGTGAGGCGTCAGTCGCCGTCACCTGCGGATCCGAGATGCTCTTTTCCGCAGCGGTTGGGGGGAGCGCGCCGATGATCGAAGCGGTGCGCCGGGCGGCGCGGGAGCGCCCAGTCCTGAGTCTCGCGGGTGTTCTCAACGGCACCTGCAATGTGATACTGGACCGGTGGTCGGCCGGCCACTCGCTAGCTGAAGCGCTGGCGGAAGCGAAGCGGCGCGGTTTTGCGGAAGCCGACCCCAGCGAAGACATCTCCGGACGCGATACCGCTCGAAAGCTTTCCATACTCGCGCGGGCAGCGTTCCGGCAGGAACTCGCACTCACCGGCGTGCAGGCACTGACCGAAGAGGCGTTGTCGACTTTCGCGGGTGCTCGGGACGAGGGCCGGGTGATCCGTCTCGTTGCGCGTGCCCAGCGGCTCAAGGTGGAAGAGACGCGCGTCGCGACCGGTATCGTTCAGCTTGAAGCGCTACCCGCAAGCCACCCGTTCGCCCAGACGCGGGCCGAATGGAATACGCTTCTCATTGAGACCGAGGATCACCGAACTGAGCGCGTGACCGGTCGCGGCGCGGGACGGTGGCCGACAACGGAGGCCGTGATGGCGGATCTCTTCGAGATTCGTCGCCGTATGATATTGGGGTAGCGACGACGGGTGGTGCGCCTTGTGTGAAGAGGTGCAAAACTGTCACCGAGTTGAGTGGCCACAATCCATATCGCATGGTCGTTCCATGCGCAGCTTCGCTGGCCGATTCGTTGGTGAAATCCGGCTTATCACACGTGCTGTTGTCGTTGCTTCTGTACAACATTAGCGGGGCCTCGGCACGGGTTCCTACCCTCCGCGCGCATGGGTTCCTACCCCACTGTGCGCTTGAGCATTGTTCTCGCGCGCCTACAGTAGCGCTCGTACTCTTGCGCCATCCGCGGGGTCGGTATCCCCGCCGTTGGACGGACATAACAACTCGAAAACATGGGGAACTTCGACCATATGGCCACTCGTACCGATCGACAGACCCGCCCGCTCGCCATTGCCGTGCTCGCGGCCTTCTCCGGAGTCGCCGCGGCCGAAACCACCACCGATTCCCCTGTGCTTGAAGAGATAGTCGTCACCGCCCAGAAGCGTGAGCAGAACATCAACGACGTTGGTATTGCGATCACGGCATTCGATTCGAAAACCATCCAGGACCTTGGGTTCAAACAGCCCAGTGATGTCGCGGGCGCGACCAGCAATTTCACTGTCGCCACGCTGGTCACCGGCGTTCCTGACTTCACGATCCGTGGCCTCGGCGTGAACGACTACGCGCTCAATCAGTCAACGTCCGTCGGCACGTACGTCGATGGGATCTTTTTGTCCTCTCCGGCGCTGTTGAACTTCCAGATGTTCGACACGGAAGGCGTGGAGGTCCTGAAAGGGCCGCAGGGCACTCTCTACGGTCGTAATACGATCGGCGGTGCGGTGCTGTTTAACAGCAAAGCGCCGGCCGACACCTTTGAGGCCTCGACGTACGACGAAGTCGGCAACTATGGATACTATATGGTTGAGGGCGCGATCAGCGGGCCACTGAGCAACTCGGTGTCCGCCAGGCTGGCGTTCAACGACACGCAGAGCGAGGGGTACCAGAAGGACCTAACGACAGGCAACACCAACGGTGGACTTGACCGCGTCAGCATTCGCACCATTTTCGACTGGAAGCCGGACGAGGACCTGAAGGTTCGATTCAACCTTCATGTCGGGAAAGACCGGTCCAACATGGATGCCTTCAATTTGCCGGGGCAAGGCGGCAATACGTCCTCCTACGGCACAATCGACACGATCGATGGCATTCCGTATCAAAACACCCGAGCCGTTGGCGCGTCGCTCACCGCCGATTGGAATCTGGGTGGAGTCACACTGACCTCGGTCACCGGCTACGATTACTTGAACCGCTTCGAATACCTTAATACCGACGGTCGTCCGGCGTGCTGTGCTCCGGGGGACGAGCGGATCGATCAGATTGAGCAGAGCAACATCCATCAGGTCAGCGAGGAATTGCGCGCTGCATCCTCGGGCCATGGTCCGCTGACGTGGGTCGCGGGTCTTTATTGGAGCAAGGACGAAGTCGAAGACGATACTACCTATCCCTTGCCCGGCGTAGGTTACCCGACCGCGGCTTTCGGCATCCCCTCCGCCTACCCGGTGATCACGTCGCTCGGAAACACGTACGACCAGAAGACGACATCGAAGGCGATCTTCGGCCAGGTCGAGTGGGATCCAGCGGACAAGTGGCACCTCACCGGTGGCCTGCGCTATACCGAGGACAACAAGCAGCTCGACAATGTCACAACGCCCTGGACCGTGAACCCGGAAGTGGGTCAGGGAGCCGCAGCTCAGATCGGCCCCGTGGAAAGCGGTGAGCTCTTTCCGCCGGCGTCGTTCTCGAAGAACTTCGGTGCGGCGTCCGGAAAGATCGGGGTCGACTACCACTGGAGCAAGAACGCGCTCTTCTATGCGAGCGTCAGCGAGGGGTTCAAGTCCGGCGGATTCCAGGGCGAACTGGTCACCAGCGAGGCCGCCATCAAGCCCTTTAACAACGAGACCGTACTTGCGTACGAGATGGGTTCAAAACTGACGCTGGCTGGCGGCCGCGCCCAGGTGAACACCGCCATCTTCTACTACGAGGACAACGGCCTGCAGGGAGAGGGAACCCTCAGAAACGCCGTCGGCAATGCTGCTCTATTCGCGTTGCAAAACATCGGCAATGCCGTGAATTACGGGGCAGAAATAGACTTTCAGGCGGTACCGACCGACCGGCTCCACCTGGCGCTTGGCGTGGGTTATCTCGACGCCAGGATTGTTAAGCCGTTGATCGAAGAAGTGCGGGTGGACGGCCGGCCGGCCGAGTCGCCGACATGGAATGCAAACGGCAGGGCCCGCTACGACATCGTCGAAACGCCCAAAGCGCGCTGGTTCGCGCAGAGCGATTTCAGGTGCCAGACCACCGTCGACTTCGACGTCTACGAGACCCCGTTTCTCAAGGAGCCGGGTTACTGCGTATGGAACGGCGGACTCGGTGCAAATGCGATGGACGATAAGTGGAAGGTGATGCTCTACGGCAGGAACCTCGCGGACAAGACCTACCGGGTCTTTGGGTTCGCGGGCGGCACCGCGGGGGAGGTCTCAGAGTTCGGTCCGCCGCGCACCTACGGCGTCTCGTTCTCCTATCACTTCGAGTGACGGGTATGGTCCCAATGCCTTGGCGCCCGGCTTCGCTTGCTTTGATTGCGGCCGCGAGGCCGGCTCGGTCGGGCGACGATCCCGGCGCGCGGGGCGGGAAGGCGCTCTCCTGAGAGAGCGCGGAGAAATTCAATGAAGTCAACAATACGAGAAATTCAATGAAGTCGACAATACATGTAATCACTCCCGCCACCACGGCCGACTTGCGCTGCGGCAGCGAGGAATTCCGGCAGTGTGAGCGCCCCGACCTGGTCGTAACCCACAGCTATCTGGAGATGGGGCCCGCCTCGATCGAGTCGGAGTTCGATGAGGCGCTGTCCGTGCCCGATACTGTTCGCCGCGCGGTGGAGGCTGAGAGGGCGGGGGCGGACGCCATCGTGATCGATTGCATGGGGGATCCTGGGCTTGCTGCGTGCCGTGAGGCGGTGCGCATACCTGTGCTGGGTCCGTGCCAGACCGCGGTGCATTTCGCCACCATGCTGGGAGCCCGTTTCAGTTTCGTTTCCGTGCTCGAGCGCTTGCGCCACATGCTCGATCACATCATCGCCGGCTACGGTTTGAGCAGCAGTTATGCCGGCTTCGAGTCCATCGACATCCCAGTGTTGGAGCTGAGTCAGGGCAGCGAAAAGGTGGTCAAGGGGATCGCCGAGAAGGCGCTGAAGGCCATCACGGCCGATCACGCGGGCGCGATTGTCCTTGGGTGCACGGGGTTCATGGGCCTTGCCGATCAGGTCACCGAGATCTTGCGTAAGCACCAGCTTGACGTGCCCATCATCGATGCCATGCCGTTAACGATTCGCGCTGCGGATACACTTGTGAAATGCGGCCTGAGACACAGCAAGCGCATCTATCCTTATCCGAATGAGAAGGATATTGCAGGGTACAAGATCGGCAACATCTGGCAGTCAGGGGTGGCAGCGCCCCCCCAGGCAAACACCCCTCAGGCGAGGAGCAGCTCGGCCTTGCGTGCGCGTTGAAAGGCGGCGACCCCACACAAGCCGGAGCGCAGGTCAGCGCCTGGCGCATCGTGCTGATCCTTTTGGCAGTGATGATCGCCCTGCCCGCCTTCGTGATGGGTGCCGAGTTGAGCTTCACTTTAGGCGCCAAGCGGGCGGTGCCGGCCGCGCTGCTCGGCGGAATTGTTTTGGCCTCGATTGCTGCTTTGACCGGCACGGCCGGCGCGCGCTCGCGCAAGACCACCTATCAGCTGATTGCTGACGCCTTCGGCACGCAAGGCGCCAAGGTCGCCAACGCCGTGCTGGGATTGTCCATCCTCGGCTGGTACGGTGTGATTGCCATGATGTTGGGCCATGCGCTGACCGGGGTCAGCCCGGTACTGGCCGCCACCCCGGTCTGGCTGCTGGCCCTTGCAGGCTGCGTGCTGACCACGGCGACCACCATGTTCGGCTTTCGCGCGCTTGATCTCTTGTCCGCCATCACCTCGCCCTTGAAAGTGGTCCTGCTGCTGTGGACCTTCTTTGCCGCGCTGCGCGGTGGCCTAGCCCCGGTTTTTGCCTTCGTGCCCGCTGGACACGCCAGCCTGAGCACGGGTATCTCGATAGTGGCGGGGGCCTCATCGTAGGTGCCGTGCTGGCGCCTGACGTCTGCCGTTTTGCGCGCACGCCCTGGCACGCGGCGGCCGGTGCTGCCGTGGCCTATGGCCTGTGCTTTCCGGCGGTGCTGCTCTTGGCCGGCTTCTCGAGCCTAGCGGTCGGCAACAAAGACCTCGTCGCCATCATGATCACCCTGGGCTTGGGCCTGCCTGCCCTGCTGATCGTGGCGCTGACCGCCTGGTCGACCAACACCTTCAATCTGTACGCGGCCACGCTTGCGGGCCAAACGGTGCGTCCGAACACGCCTTCCTGGAAGATCAGCCTGATCGCAGGCGTGCTGGGCACGGCTTTGGGCCTGGCCGGCGTCAGCGATCTCTTGGTGCCTCTGCTCTGGCTGGGCATCTGCATTCCGCCGATTGCGGGCGTGTACTTGGTCAACGTAGCGCTGGGTGGCCCGGTCGATACAAGCCGCGCTTGGCGTATTGAGGCCCTGATCGCCTGGGCGCTCGGCAGTGCCTGGGCCGCCCTGTCCTCGGGCTGGGGCTGGCAGATCACACCGGTGCCGGCGCTGGACTCC
>JBKQSA010000019.1:0-62642 GCA_052143815.1 Steroidobacteraceae bacterium
CATCTAAAAGGAGATATACTCTTGAACAAGGGTTGATAATATGCTGGACGATCTGAATGAACTGCGCACATTTCAGCGAATACTGGCCTGTGGCAGCTTGTCAGCGGCGGCTCGAGACCTCGGCGTGGGCCTCGCCGTGGTCAGCAAGCGGCTGGCCTCACTCGAGCGGGGAGCGGGTCAACGGCTGATCAACCGCACCACCCGAAAGCTGTCGCTCACCAACGAAGGATTAGCGCTCGCGCCCCATGTCGATCGCATATTGGAAGAGCTGGCAGCTGCAGAAGCGCACCTGGCGAGCGGTTGGGAAGAGCCGCAGGGATTGCTTCGCGTCAGCGCACCGATTTCATTCGGACGTGTTCATCTAGTCCCTCTGGCCGCCCAGTTGATCGAGCGTTATCCGCGTCTCGAGATTGAGCTCAAACTCGACGACCGGCTCGTTGACATGACGGCTGAGCAAATCGACATCGCGGTACGCATCGGTCAACCGCACGACAGCAGCGCGATCATGCACAAGCTCGCGGACAATCGCCGAATACTGGTCGCCGCGCCGTCCTATCTCGACCGGCACGGTCGGCCTCGTTCTCTCAGCGAGCTCCATGATCATCTTGCTCTCCGCTACGACGATCCCACCGCACCCTGGCGGCTCGAAGGGCCGGACGCCACTTTCGTGGACGTCAAGCCACGCTGCCGACTGCGGGCCAACAGCGGAGACGCAGTGGCGGATTGGGCGCTCGCCGGGTGCGGCGTCATGCTGAAGTCGAGGATTGATGTCGTCACTGAGCTCGCTGCAGGCCGGTTGGAACACATTCTGCGCGATTGGCAAAGCGCGCCGGCGCCGATCTACGCGCTGATGCCCTCAAAGCGTCATCTCCCGACAAAATCACGGGCATTTCTCGATGCGGTATCCGCAAGCCTTGCGGCTTACTCTAACCACGCGACATAGACGACGCAGCAGATCTCATCCAGGAGAGCGAAGTAGCGAAAATCGGAGAGCGGGTCTCGCTCGATACTTTAAGGATCACGATGTTCGAGGAGATGTGGCCCTTCGAACACCCGATCAACCATTCACCGTTTAATACGTTATGCGAACTTCAACTCGTCGAACGGGCTGCGTGGGGGAGGATCTGTTTAAGAGACGTTGCGGTACGTTGCAGAGAGTCGCGCACCGACTCATCGCGTCGCTGGGTCCGCAAATGGGTCCACAAACGGGCTCGTTGGCGAAGTGGAAGGCTCGCAACTCGTTGATTGCCGTGCTAAGTTATTTTTCGTTCGGGATCGGAGCGTCGTGCTCCCAAAGCAGGTGCGCTACCAGACGGCACCATGCCCAGTGTCGGTCCCGCGGAAATCCGCTGCAGGCCATCATCGTAGGTAGATCCTAACCGAACGTGAAGATGCATCACGTTCGATCCTCACCCGATCGAGATCAGAAACGTCGTGACACGTAGCCGAGCGTTGCATGGCGTCGCGGGGCAATGGGTCCACAATGTTGCAAGAGCACACCTTTCTGCACTAGCTCACTTTCTTGCTTACGCGTACGTCGATTCTCGTAACGCAGCGAAAGTGGGTCAATTCGAGCGAATCGCGATATTATCGCGCGGGTCAAGTCCACAGTGACTGATCGAACGAACGAAATGTGGTGCGCCCGGAGAGATTGCTCGCGGCTGCGCCGCTCGTCCCTTCGGGACCGCCGCCGCGCTTCGCGCGGCAGCGTCCAACTTGGCCCAAGATGGCCAAGTTGTCGAACCGGTCTTGTAGTCCGTCGGCGGTTCGAACTGCTCGCTTCCGGCCCGGAGGCCCGGGCTGCCGAAACACCTTTTTATAATTAAGTGCGCCCGGACGGATTCGAACCGCCGACCACCTGGTTCGAAGCCAGGTGCTCTATCCAGCTGAGCTACGGGCGCGCGCCGGCAGTGTAGCGGTCAGCCGGGAATTCGCAAACTGCGGATGATCCCGGGCCGGTGCTGGCCGCGCCCGGCGCTTGAAATCGGCCCATTCGCCCCGCAGTTGGCATTTCGGGGAACTTAGTGGGTACCATCGCCTCCAAATTCCATCTGAATATCATCTACTTACCCGCGGGCCCAGGAACGCTGGCGGCCCGTGGGCCTTGGCCGTAAGATCGTCGGCGAATTGATTAACGTTCGCACCAATAACTAGAGGACTTCCGATGAAGGCTTGGATACCGCTTACCCTGATTTTCGCCCTCGGCTCCGCCGCCCACTCGCAGGCGAGCTGCACCTATCCGAAATCCCCGGACGCGCCGCCCGATGGCGCCACGGCCACCAAGGACCAGATGATTGCGGCGAAACATGACTTCGACCGCTATAACGGTGAAATGAACTCCTACTTGGACTGCATCAAGCTCGAAATGGATTCCGCCGTTCCCAAGGACACCTCCAAGCTGTCGGCCGACGAGAAAAAGAAGGCTGAGGAGCACGAGAAAGTATTGGTGCAGAAGAACAACGCCGCGGTGGACGAGTTGCAGGCCAACGTCGGCCGGTTCAATGAACAGTTGAAGATTTTCAAGGCCAAGAACGCCAAACCGCAGTAACCGGCAAGGCGCGGCGGACCTTAAGTTTGCCGCGCCCGCTTCGACCACTATGCAGGCTAGTACGCTCATCACACCGCGTCTGGCCGAAGAGACGATCAACTCTCGGCTGACGTGTTTGCCCATCGAATCACTGCCATTGACGCAGTGCGTCGGCGGGACACTGCGCGAAAATGTTTATGCCGAACGGGACACGCCCCCGTACGACCGCGTCACCATGGACGGCATCGCGGTGGATAGCGAACAATTGCGCCGCGGATCGCGACGCTTTCATATACAGGCCACCCAGGCCGCGGGCGCGCCCCCCCTCAAGCTTGCGAGCGGCGAGAACGCCATTGAAGTGATGACGGGAGCGGTTTTGCCACTAGCCGCCGATTGCGTGATCCCCGTCGAGCAGTACGATGTCGCCGACGGCGTCGTATCCTTGAAATCGGCCATTACATCGACTCCGTACCGCAACGTGCACCGCCGCGGCAGTGACAGTCGTCAAGGTGCACTGCTGCTCGAGAGCGGGACGCTATTGCGCGCCCCCGAAATTGCCGTGGCGGCATCTGCCGGAATGGCGCGGGTGCGGGTCAGCAGCCAGCCGGCTGTCATGGTCGTCTCCACCGGCGACGAACTCATCGAGCCGGGTGAACCCATTGCCGATTTCCAAGTTCGCCGCTCGAATGCCTATGCCGTGGCGGCCACTCTGCGGAAACGCGGTTTTGGGCGGGTGGGCGACGATCATGTGCGGGATGATGCGGACATGCTGCGGGACCGCTTGAAGCTGCATTTGACGACTCATGAAGTCGTGATCTTGAGCGGCGGCGTCTCGATGGGCAAATTCGATCTCGTCCCCAAGGTGCTCATGCAATTGGGTGTAGAAGAAGTGTTCCATAACATTGCACAGCGACCCGGCAAGCCGATGTGGTTCGGCATCGGGCCCCAGGGCCAGTCGGTCTTCGGATTGCCGGGAAATCCCGTCTCCACGCTCGTCTGCCTGATCCGCTACGTGATTCCCGCAATCGCCGAGGCGATGGGGACGCGCCGTGTGCCGCCGGAGCGCCTGGCGCTTGCCGCTCCGGTCACGTTTCAGCCGGCCCTGGCCTATTTTTTACCCGTTGCCATCGAGCACGACGATTGGGGCCGCCCGTGGGCGAACCCGCGCCCCCCGAATGGCTCCGGAGACTTCCTGAGCCTCACCGGCACGGACGGCTTCGTGGAACTTCCGCCGGGGCCGAATACCTACCCTAAAGGTTTCGTCACCAGCGTCTATCGCTGGTAAGTTGAAGGATCATGGAATCCACTATTCACGATATCCGCGGTACCGATCATCCGCTCGACAAGTTGGCGCGCCCGCTGCACGACCTTCGCATCTCTGTCATGGATCGGTGCAATTTTCGCTGTCCATATTGCATGCCCAAGGAACGGTTCCACGAAAACTACCGGTTCCTCAAATCCCAGGAACGGTTGTCTTTCGATGAGATCCTGCGGCTATCGCGACTGTTCGCGACCTTGGGCGTACGGAAGTTGCGGCTCACCGGCGGCGAACCGCTGTTGCGCGCCAACCTGCCTGACCTGATCGGGGATTTGACCACCATACCGGGCATCGACGACATCGCGCTCACCACCAACGGCGTACTCTTAGGTCAGCACGCGGTCGATCTCCATGCCAATGGGCTACGCCGCGTTACGGTGAGCCTGGATACTTTGGACGAAGCAGTTTTCACGCGCATGAGCGGCGGATTTGCGGCTCTCGAACAGGTGCTCCACGGTATCGACACCGCCCTCGCCGCCGGGCTGACGCCGGTGAAGATCAACGCCGTCATCGAGCGCGGCGTGAACGATCACACCGCGTTGGATCTGGTCGACCGCTTCCGCGGTAAGCCAGTGATCGTGCGCTTCATCGAGTTCATGGACGTCGGCAACCGCAATGCCTGGCAACCGGACATGGTCGTACCATCGCGCGAACTCGCGGCCCGCATCAAGGCGCGCTGGCCGATGCATCCGGTGTCGGAAAACTATCGTGGCGAAGTGGCACAGCGCTGGCGTTTCGACGATGGCGCCGGCGAAGTGGGTTTCATTTCCTCGGTCACTCAGCCCTTCTGCGGCGCCTGCAGCCGTGCACGATTGTCCTCAGAGGGTAAGTTTTATACCTGCCTCTTCGCCACTCAAGGACTGGATCTACGCGCAGCGATGCGTGCCGGTGTGGCTGACGCGGAACTCTTGAATCTGATTCGGGGTAAATGGCTCGGGCGGACCGATCGCTACAGCGAACTGCGCGATGAGTTGCGCCGCGCTGAACCGAACCTCAAGAAGATCGAGATGTACTACATCGGCGGCTGACAATGACATTTTCACATTTGGACAGCGAGCAGCGACCGACCATGGTCGACGTCAGCGAGAAGCTCCCGACCCACCGGACCGCGGTTGCCGAGGCGCGCGTGCGGTTTCCGCCTGCCGTGGCCGCGGCCCTGCGTGAGAGCGGGCTGCGTTCGCCGAAAGGCCCGGTGTTCGATACCGCCATCGTCGCCGGCGTCATGGGCGCGAAACGCACTCATGAGCTGATCCCGTTCTGTCACCCGCTGGGAATGGAAAGCTGCCGGCTCACCATTGAAATGGAAGGCGATACGGCGGTGATTCGATGCACGGTCAGCGTGCATCATAAAACCGGCGTTGAAATGGAGGCGCTCACCGGGGCCAGCATTGCGGCCCTGACCATTTATGACATGTGCAAAGCGCTGTCGCACGATATCGTGTTGAGCGACATTCGCCTGATCGAGAAGCACGGCGGAAAAAGCTCCTTCGCCCGTCAGGACGCATCATGAGTTCCAGCACTGCTCCGATCTACGGCTTGATCTTGGCTGGCGGCGCCAGCTCTCGGATGCGCCGCGACAAGGCAGTGCTCCTCTATCAGGGCAGGATTCAGCTCGACCGCGCGTTCGAACTCGTGAAGCGGCACGTCGCCGATGTTTTCATCTCCGTGCGCGGGGGCCAAATGACCGAGCCCCCGCGTGCCCAGAAGCCACTGATCATCGATTCCGTGGAGGGCGGCGGCCCCATCGTGGGCATTCGGTCGGCGTTGGCCGCCTATCCCGACGTCGCGTGGCTGGTGGTCGCGTGCGATTTGCCGTTCCTCTCGGACGCGGCGCTCGAACAACTGCTGGGCGAACGCGACCCGCGCGTGTTGGCTACCGCGTATACGAGCGCGCACGACGGCTTGCCCGAGCCGCTGTGTGCGATTTGGGAACCGGCGGCGGCGGCCGCATTGGCGGCCTATCAGAGCAATGGCGGACAGTGCCCGCGCAAATTTCTGAGCGCTCACTCCGTGCTGTTGCTCGAACCGCGCGACCGGCGTGCCCTCGACAATATCAATACGCCCGAGGAATACCAACAGGCGATGGACGCTCTCGATTCCAACGCTCCTGCCAATTCCATGCAGCTCAAGATTCAGTATTTCGCCTTGATGCGGGAACAGGCCGGCCGCTCCGAAGAGACGCTGGAAACGTCGGCGGCGACACCCGCCGAGTTGTTTTCGGAATTGAATGCACGCTACCGGTTCACGTTGCCGCGCGAACAATTGAAGGTGGCGGTCAACAGTGAATTCGCCGATTGGTCGCGCCGTTTGAGCGCCGGCGATGCCGTGGTCTTCATCCCACCCGTGGCGGGCGGCTGATGCGGTTTCGCTTCACGGATGCGGCCATCGACACCGGAGCCGCGCGCCGCGAGTTGCTCGACCGCGGCGCCGGCGGCTACGTCAGTTTCGAAGGCTGGGTGAGGGACCATAACGAGGGACAGGAAGTCACGCGGCTCGAATACGAAGCCTTCCAAGTCCTCGCCCTCAAAGAAGGAGATCGAATTCTCGCTGAGGCGTTGCAACGGTTTCCCATCAAGCATGCCTTGTGCATCCATCGCGTAGGCTCGCTGGATCTCACCGATATGGCCGTCTGGGTGGGTGTGAGCGCCGCCCACCGTGGCGAAGCATTCGACGCGTGCCGATTCATCATCGATGAAGTCAAACACCGCGTGCCGATTTGGAAAAAGGAACATTATCGAAGCGGCGACTCCGGGTGGGTCAATTGCGAGCGTTGTGCGGCTGCGCCACGTCATGCGCACGGGCATGATCGTGATCACGCGCACGAACCTCTCGAGCGCGTGGTGCCGCCCGGAACCTAGAATGAGTGCGCAGCCGGACTATTCACGCCAGCTATCGCTCAAGGAAATCGGCGCCGAAGGCCAGGCGCAACTGGCGCGAAGCCGTGTCCTGATCGTGGGCGCCGGTGGTCTCGGCAGTCCGGTGCTGCAGTATTTGGCGGGTGCCGGGGTCGGTCATCTTGGCGTGGTGGACGCGGACGCACTCGATGCGAGCAATTTGCACCGCCAGCCGATCTACGCGTTGGCGGACGTGGGCAAACCCAAAGTGGAACTGGCCCGCGCCGCGGTGATGGCGATCAATCCCAGTGTGGTCGTGACCGCGTATGCCACGCGATTCACGGCCGATAATGCGCTCCAGTTGGTTCGCGCCTACGACGCGGTGGTCGACTGCAGCGATAATTTCCGCACGAAGTTTCTCATCAACGACGCGGCGGTGCTGGCACAGCGGCCCGCGGTGTTCGCCAGCGTCTATCAATACGAAGGACAACTCCAAGTCTTCAAGCCGGCGCCTGAACACGCCTGTCTGCGGTGTCTGTGGCCGGATGCGACCGCGGACGGCGTGGTCGGCAATTGCGCTGAAGCCGGCGTGCTGGGTCCGGTGCCCGGGACCTTCGGTAGCCTGCAGGCGCTGCTGACGTTGAAAGTCTTATTGGGCATCCCGGGTCAACTGGGCGGTGAACTTCTGCTCCTCGATTTCATGAATTTTTCGAGCGTCAAGGTCAAGGCTCCGCGCCGCGGCGAATGCACCGCGCCAACCTGCGCGTTGATTCGCGATATTCCGCGCGAGGAGTCCGGGATCGACATCGCGCTGCCCTCATTGGCCGCGGCAGCGGAACGCCGCTTCGAAGTCATCGATATCCGGACCCCCGAGGAAGTGTCCGCTCAACCGGCGCAGGCGCGGCACATCGCCATGCTCACACTGCTGGCCAACCCGGATCTATTGTCGCGTACCGATCGGTATCTGCTCGTCTGCGCCTCGGGCAAGCGCAGCCTCGCCACGGCCCGCGAACTGCGCAAGCGCGGCCTTGAGGTGTACTCGCTGGCCGGCGGTCTCCAATCATTGAACGGCTGAACCCGTGCACTTCGACAGCAAATTGCCCGACGTCGGTACGACCATCTTCACGGTGATGTCGCGCCGCGCCCTCGAGGAGAATGCGCTCAACATTGGCCAGGGGTTCCCCGACTATCCGATCGATCCGCGCTTGTCGCAAGCGCTCGTCGAGACAATCGCGGAAGGACGCAATCAGTACGCGCCCATGGAGGGGGCGGTCGATCTGCGCGAACAGATTGCCCGGAAATTGCAGGCCAGCTATTCACGGCACTTCGACCCTCACACCGAGATCACCGTCACGTGCGGCGGCACCGAGGCGCTCTACGACGCCATTCAGGCGGTCGTGCGCGCGGGCGACGAGGTCATTATTTTCGACCCCGCCTACGATGCCTACGAACCGGCGGTGCGGCTCGCCGGAGGCCGCTGTGTGCGGGTGCCCATGAGCCCGCCGCGGTTCCGCTACGACTGGGATCATGTGCGCGGTGCGCTGAGTGATCGCACACGGCTCATCATCATCAACAGCCCGCAGAACCCGAGCTGTACGGTCGCGGACCCGAACGATCTGGAGGCACTCGCCGAACTCGTGCGCGATCGGCCCATCAGCATTCTCGCCGATGAAGTTTACGAGCATGTGCTTTACGACGGCCGGCGTCACGCGTCGGTGCTGGCACACGCTGAATTGCGCGATCGCAGTTTCGCGGTCTTTTCCTTCGGTAAAACGCTGCATGCCACCGGATGGCGCATCGGATATTGCGTCGCGCCGCCGGCGATGACTCGCGAATTGCGCAAAGTTCACCAGTTCAACACCTTCAGCATCGTATCGCCTCTGCAATATGCGATCGCGCGCTACCTCTCTCGGTTTCCCGATGCGTGGACGGGACTCTCGGCATTTTTTCAAACCAAGCGCGATCTCTTGGCGGAGCGGCTCACCGGCTCGGGATTCGAGCCGGTGCCGGCGGCGGGAACGTATTTTCAATTGGTGGACTACGGTGCTCTCAGCCGAGCCACAGACATCGAATTCGCCGACCGCCTGATTCGCGACGCCAAGGTGGCGACCATCCCGTTGTCGCCCTTTTATGCCGCACCGCCGCCCATGACGCTACTGCGGCTCTGCATTGCCAAGCGGGATGAAACACTCCTGGCGGCCGCCGAGCAACTACGGCGCTTCGCCGCGCGCCTCTAGCTTCACCCCGCGTCTCTAGCTTCACCCCGCGCCTCTAGCTTCACCCCGCGTCTCTAAGTACCGTAGCGCCGCTTGACGGACGCCAGGCTCTGCCGCTGCCTGATGCGAGATGCATCCATCAGCATGCGGCCCGCCCAACGGTAGACATTGTTTTCCTTCACGGTACGGCGCATCAAATTCATTCGATCGCGCCGCTCTTCGCGTCCCATGCGCATCGCGATTTCCATGGCTTCCGCGGTCTCATTGACGTCGAAGGGGTTGATGAGCACGGCTTCCCCGAGCTCGCGCGACGCGCCGGCAAAGGTACTCAAGATCAACACGCCGTCTTCGTCGTCGCGCGCGGCGACGAATTCCTTGGCCACCAGATTCATGCCGTCGTGCAAGCTGTTCACCAAGCAGAAATCCGCCGCTCGATACAGTTCGAAGACACTCGCCGGCTCCGTATGTTTATCGATCAAGATGATGGGCCGCCAGTGGCCTTCGGTGAACTTGGCGTTGATTCGATCCACTTCGCCGTAGGTGTGCTGCTGTAATGCTTGATAGGCCGGCAGCGTGCTGCGCGAGGGTGCGGCGATCTGCAAGAGCGTGAGGCGCCCGCGATGCCGCGGATTCTTGTCGAGCAAGAGCTCCAACGCGTGGAAGCGCTCGATGATCCCCTTCGTGAAGTCCCAGCGCTCCACGCCTAGACCGATGACCACATCGGCGCCCACCTGATAGCGCTCACGAACCGCCGCGCGGCAGGTCGCGACGTCCGGCAGAGCTTTCAGCCAGCGCGGCGGCCATTCGATCGAGATGGGATAGGGCGCGACCCGGCACACTCGCCCCTGCAGGGTAATGTTCATATGCTCATGATCGATCTGACATTCGATGAATCGATTCACCGTCTCGAGAAAATTCTGGCAGTGGTAGCGCGTGTGAAAGCCCAAGATGTCGGCCGACAACATGTGGAGCAGAATCTCCCGCTTCCACGGACACACACCGAACGTTTCCGCATTCGGCCAGGGAATGTGCCAAAACAAGGCGATCGTGGCCTTGGGAATTTTCGCGCGAATGAGTTTCGGCAGCAGCGCGAAGTGAAAGTCTTGGATCATCACCACGGGGCTGTCGGTACTCGCCTCCGCCGCGACCACGTCCGCAAATTTGGCATTGACCTCCTCGTAGGAGCGCCAATCGGTGGGCCTGAATGCCGGTCGCACGTAAGCCAAGTGACACAGCGGCCACAGACCTTCGTTGGAAAATCCGTAGTAAAACCCTTGTTCCTGTTCGGGCGTGAGCCAGACGCGGCGCAGCGTATAAGCGGGATCGTCGGGAGGTACTCGGATCTGATCGAAGCGGTCCACGGTTTCTCGATCGGCGGGACCCGCGCCGTGGGCGATCCAGACGCCCGCGCACGCACGCATGATGGGTTCGAGCGCGGTCACCATGCCGCTGGCGGGCACTTGCACCACCGGCCGGTGATCCGCATCGTAATTATGGATGTAGGGCTCGCGGTTCGACACGATGATGACCTGCGCCGACTTCAAATGATCGTGGACCACTTGCTGCAACGCCTGCGGAGTCCAGTTCTCCCGAAAATCGATTTCCAAGCGCTGTTTCTGTTCCGCTTCGGCGAGTACCTGCCGCACCTGGGACAGGATCGGCTGCGAGGAGCGCGGCGACTTCGCATTGTCGAGGAATCGCTTGCCGCGAATATCGCCGATCAGCACGTTCACCCAGCGGCGCAATTGCAGCCACGCCACGAGCACCACCAACAACGCCAGCAAGAGCACGGATATGCCGATGAACACGAGCAAGAAGTCGCGAGCCGTGCGCTGCCGGCGATCGACGAAGCTCAAATCGTGCAGCATCAGCACCCGGAAGGGAGTCGGTTGCGCGGTGTCAAAATCGAAGCGCGATACCTGCACCGATCCGGACGGCAGTTGCACGACGCGGGTTTCGGCGGGCAATTTTGCCGCATTCGATTCGCAGGAGATGGCCGGGGGCGTGCGTTCGGTTTTGATGATGGTTGCACCATCCGGCCGGCAGACCAAGATGGCGAGCAAACGTTCGTCCGCGGTGACCTTGGACAAATAACTTCGCAGGTGCGCCTCGTTGCCCTTGCCGACCAGGTCGGTTATCGGCTCTTCCATGGTGTGCATGACCAGCTGCGAGCGCAGCTCGACATCGGAACGGAACCACTCCGCCAGCAAGCGTTCGATATACGGCAATCCGAAATAGGCGACGACGCAGGATGCAAACGCCACAGGCAATACAAAACGCAGCATCACTGAGCGAAACATGGTGCCTCCGTGTTGTATATGTGCGGTGCCCCAAGGCTAGGCCCAACAAAATACCTAAATTCCGCGGCAGCGTGTTGATTTTCACAGCGAAATGCTCTGTAAGATTTACATTGGCGCCAAATAATGAACCCTGCGGACTAGGCAGCGGCCTGGCGGTAAGCTATGTTGGTTTTTGATGAAAGCAGCCGCTCCCCCACCGTCCCTCGACTGGTGTTTGTTTCTGGATGTCGACGGAACCCTGGTCGAACTCACCGAGACCCCGTTTGATACTCATGCGAGCGCGGATCTCAGCGCTCTCCTGCAGGAAGTTGCGGAAAGACTCGGCGGCGCCGTGGCTTTGGTGAGCGGGCGCAGCATTGAATATCTGGATGCCCTGTTCGACCCCCTGCGCTTGCCCTCTGCCGGTCTTCACGGCGTAGAACGGCGCAAGGCCTCCGGCCTGATGCACGGCGCAAGTTTCCAGGATTCGCAACTCGATCGCGCGCGCGCGGCGCTCGTCGACCTGGTACAGACTCACGCCGGCACGTTGCTCGAGGACAAGGGCAGAACCGTGGCCATCCACTTCCGCATGGCACCGCAATTCGAACCGGAGCTGCGTGAGAAAGTAACCGCCATCGCAGCACTGCTCGGCACCAATTACCACGTGCAACCGGGCAACATGATGCTCGAGATCAAGCCGCGTGGATTCAACAAGGGCGGGGCCGTCAAGGCATTCCTCAAAGAGCCGCCGTTCTCGGGCAGAACGCCCGTGTACGTTGGCGATGACCTCACCGACATCGACGGCTTCAAGGTAGTCGACGATCAAGGCGGCATTTCGATCGCCGTCGGCGATCGGGTCAGCGGGCAATACCATCTCGATGGTCCCGAAGCGGTTCGCATGTGGCTCAAAGGGATAGCCGGACTCGTCGATTCGCATCGCGAATGATGGCCGGGGTCCTCGAGCGACTCGTCAGGCGCGAATCTGGCCGCTGCCGCGCACCACGTACTTGTAGCTGGTCAACTGTTCGACGCCCACCGGGCCGCGCGCGTGAAATTTGTCGGTGCTGATGCCGATTTCGGCTCCCATGCCGAACTCGCCGCCGTCGGCAAACTGAGTGGAGGCATTGTGCAACACGATGGCGCTATCGACTCGCGCCAAGAATCGCTCGGCGGCCACCCGGTTGTCGGTCACGATGCAATCGGTGTGCTGTGATCCATACTGCCCAATGTGGGCGATCGCTGCGTCCACATCGTCGACCACCCGCACCGCGATGATGGCGTCGAGATACTCCGCGTACCAGTCCTGTTCGGTCGCGGGCTTCACGCGTTCGTCGACACGCACGCTTATATCATCGCCGCGCACCTCACAGCCCGCGTCCAGCAGCATGAGTATGAGCGGAGCCAAGTGGGTCGCCGCACACGCGCGATCCACCAGGAGCGTTTCGGCCGAACCGCAGATTCCCGTGCGTCGCAGCTTGGCGTTCAGCACAATGTCCTTGGCCATCTGCAGATTGGCGGCACGGTCGACATAAACGTGGCACACGCCTTCGAGGTGTCCGATCACCGGCACCCGAGCTTCTTGCCGGACGCGGGCGATCAAGCTCTTGCCGCCGCGCGGTACGATGACGTCGATGTCGTCCACCATCTCGGAGAGCATGTATCCGACGGCTGCCCGATCCGTTGTCGGCACCAACTGAATGCAACTTCCCGGAAGACCGGCAACTTTCAATCCCTGATCCAAACAGGCGTGGATCGCCGCGCTCGATTCGGCGCTTTCCGAACCGCCGCGCAAGATCACCGCGTTGCTGGATTTCAAACATAACGCGCCCGCGTCGGCCGTGACGTTCGGCCGGCTCTCATAGATGATCCCGATGACACCGAGAGGCACGCGCAGACGTTGAATCACCAAGCCATTGGGCCGCGTCCACTCGGCCAGTACCGTCCCGATCGGATCGGCGAGATGCGCGATGTCCTCGAGTCCCCGGGCCATGGCTTCCACGCGTTTCTCGTCCAGCCTGAGCCGATCGAGCATGGCTGGTGACAGGCCCTTCGCGGTCGCTTCACCCATATCGCGGTCGTTGGCGGCGAGGATCTTGTGGCGTCGGGCGCGCAACGCCGCGGCCGCCGCCTGCAATGCGAGGTTCTTCTGCTCGCTCGACGCGACGCTCAAAGTGAGCGCCGCCGCCCGCGCGGCTCTGCCGATGGCTCCCATGATGTCCGGCACCGACTGCGGGGTGCGGGCGGATATTTGAGAAAGCGTCTTTTGATTCATACCGGCGTTCACAAGGCTCGGAGCAAAACCAGATCATCGCGATGCACGATTTCATCGCGACCTCGGAACCCTAACACTTTTTCGATCTCGGCGGTTTGGCGCCCGATGATACGGGCGGCGTCGCCGTCGGAATACGCGCATATGCCGCGCGCCACTTCGGCGCCGTCCGGCCCAATGATACTCACCGTATCGCCGCGCTCGAACCGTCCCACGGCCCGCGTCACGCCCGCCGGCAGCAGACTCTTGCCGCGCATGAGGGCGCGCACGGCGCCCTCGTCCACGGCAATCGCTCCGGCCGGTTTCAGTGTCCCGGCAATCCATTGCTTGCGGGTGGCCATCGGTGTCGAGGACGGCACGAACCAGGTGCAGCGTGCACCGTCCTCGATGCGTTTCAACGGGTGCTGGAAAGCGCCTTTGGCGATGCACAAATGGCAGCCTGCGCCCACCGCGATTTTGGCCGCTGCAATCTTCGTCTGCATACCGCCGGACCCCATGTCGCTGCTCACGCCGCCCGCCATGGCTTCGATTTCCGGGGAGATTTCGAGTACCCGGGAAATGAACTCGGCATCGGGATCGACGTTCGGGTTCGCCGTGTACAGTCCGTCGATGTCGGAGAGCAGCACCAAACAATCGGCGCCGACCATTTGCGCGACCCGTGCGGCCAGGCGGTCGTTGTCACCGTAACGAATCTCGGCGGTCGCCACGGTATCATTTTCGTTGATGACCGGCACCGCGCCCAGCGACAACAGGGTGTTCAGCGTGCCGCGTGCATTGAGATAGCGGCGCCTCTGCTCGGTATCGCCCAACGTCAACAGAATCTGGGCGACCGTGATCTCGTGCACGTCCAATAACTCTTTGTAGGCATGTGCCAGGCGGATTTGACCCACCGCGGCGGCTGCCTGGCTCTCCTCCAGGCGAAGTTTGCCCGGGCTCAACTTCAGATGACGGCGCCCCAGGGCGATGGCGCCCGACGATACCAGGATGACCTCCTGACCTCGCTTGCGCAGCCGCGCCACATCGGCGGCAAAACTCTCGAGCCAACTACGATTTAGGCGCCCTTTCTCCGCATCCACCAGCAATGCCGATCCAACTTTCACGACGATGCGTTTGGCGTCGGTCAGGCGGCGAGCGGCGGTTTTACGGTCGGCGATGGTCATAGGAGGCCAATTTTGCCATTTACTTGAGCAAGCGGCCTCCCCTAATATCCGCCTTCATAATTTGCGAAACCGTTTAACAGAGGCGACCTCACGTGGGCAGAGAGTACGAACCGACCGTAGGGCAATGGTACGAGGACTTGGAAAACGAAGAGACGTTTCAAGTGCTCAAGGTGGACGAGGACAAAGAAACCGTTGAGATTCAACATCTCGACGGCGATGTCGAGGAACTGGATGTCGACGGCTGGGCGGAACTCGACCTCGAACTCACCGAGGAACCGGAGGGGTGGTCGGGCTCGAAGGCGGAGAAAGATGCCGAGGAGGACGACGACGACTGGGACGACGATGAAGACGAGGATGAGGATGATGATGAGGATGATGACGACGACCTCGACGACGAGGACGACGAGGGTCACGAAGAATATTGAGCAATGGCGCGGCCGTCACACCCGCTGCAGCCACCCGTGGCGATCCGCAGCCTCGCCCTGTTGAATGGCGACCAACTGCGCCCTCAATGCGCGGGTAAGAGGCCCCACATCGCCGCTGCCGACGCGGTATTCGCTGCCGCGATAAATCAGGGTGCCGACGCCCGCCAGCACGGCGGCGGTTCCCGATAGCGCCGCTTCGCCGGTTTTCACCCATTCCAGCATTTCGTTGACGTGGAATATGCGCTCCGACACTTCATATCCGTTGTCGCGCGCCAGCGTAATGAGGGAATCACGCGTCACGCCGTGCAGGAACGTGGTGTCGAGGCCGCGCGTCAGCAGGTGGCCGTCGCGTAACAACAGGAAATTTGCGGCGCCGGTCTCCTGGACCTCGCCGCCGGGGCAGAACAACACCTGATCGACCTGGTATTTCGCCCGTGCAGCCAAGGTGGGACCCATGGCTGCGGCGTAGTTGCCGCCGGTTTTGACCATCCCCATCTGAGCCGCGGAACGGGTGTGCTCGTCATCGACGAGAATCCGCAGCGGCTTCATGCCGCCGGCAAAATAGTCCCACACCGGGCTCGCAAGGACCAACAGCAAGGCGTCGGCCGCGGGCGTCGCCGCAGCGCCGATATTCGCGGTGGTGCCGAACAAAATGGGCCGCAGATACAGCGCGCCGGGTGGCTCCGGCACGGTTTCGCGGCAGCGAGCGACGACCGCGCGCACCATGTCGGCGAGTTGCACCGGGTCGGGTTCCGGCAGCACCAGTAATCGAGCGCTTTGACGCATGCGCCGGATATGCTGGTCCATTCGAAAAATGTGAACCGAGCCGTCGGCGCGGCGGAACGCCTTGAAGCCCTCGAAGCACGTGCTCGCATAATGCAGTACATGCGCCGCAGGACTCAATTCGATCGCAGCCACCGGTTTGATCTCGGTGGAGCTCCACCGGCCGCCCTGGTACGACGCGACAGCCATATGAGAAGCCAACACGGAGCCAAAAGGGGGACGCTGGGGCGCTGCGGTCATGAGGTCTTTACCTTGGGTATGAAAATCGTCGCCGGATGCTCGAGCAGGTCTTTCAATGCCTGAATCATCGCCGCAGCATCATAACCGTCCACGAAGCGATGATCGAATGACGACGATAAGTTCATGATTCGGCGCACCGCCACGGTCCCGTCACGCACCACCGGCCGTTCCACGGCCTTATTAAGTCCAATGATGGCAACTTCCGGTGCGTTGATCACCGGCGTCGAGGCGATGCCTCCGAGTTTGCCCAAACTCGTCACCGTGATCGTTGAACCGAGCAGTTCTTCGCGTGTGGCTTTGTTGGTGCGCGCCCGATCGGCGACGCGGCGGATGGCCGCGGCGAGGTCCCACAACGGCAGGGATTGTGCGTGGCGGACCACCGGCACCTTGAGTCCGTCGGGCGTCTGAGTCGCTATGCCCACGTGGACCGCGCTGTGGCGCACGAGAACGCCGCGGGCAGCGTCATACAGCACGTTGCATTGCGGAAACGACTCGAGCGCCCGTGTCAGCGCCATGACGACCAGCGGCAAGTACGTCAGGCCCGGCTCGCCCGGGTTCTTGCCGTTCAGGTGCTGCCGCAGCGATTCGAGTTCCGTGATGTCGACTTCTTCCACATAGGCGAAATGCGGGATGGTGCGTTTGGCTTCGCTCATGCGCTCGGCGATGAGCCGACGTACCCCGATGACCTTGATTTCGGTGGTCTGCGCGACCGGCTGCAGCACCCCCGGTTGGGCCGCTCCCGTCTGTGGCGCGCGAGGCTCAGGCACTGCCGATGCTTCCGCACAAGCAGGGCTGGCGGACACATTGGCGCCGGGCGCGCGGACCAACCGCTGACTCCCTGAAGCCACCAAATCGCCGCTGAGAATGCGTCCACCGGGTCCTGACCCGACGATGGTGGACAAGTCGATGCCCGCCTCGCGGGCTCGACGGCGATTTGCCGGGGAGGCCTTCACCCGGCCGGAGCGTGACAGCTGACCGTCATTCGCGGCGGCCGACACAGCGGGCACGACTGCCGCTGCGGCGGCGCTGGCTGGAGGAGGGATTGCCGTACTGGGCTCCGTGCTCGCCGCAGGCGCGCCGGGAGCGGCCAGTTCGAACACGATCAGCGGCGAACCCACGGCCACCTTGTCCCCCGGCTCACCCGAGATCGACACCACGCGACCGCTGACCGGTGCGGGGACTTCCACCGCCGCCTTATCGGTCATGACTTCCACGATGAGTTGGTCTTCGTTCACCAGGTCGCCGGGTTTAGTGTGCCAGGCGACGATTTCCGCCTCGACCGTTCCCTCGCCCAAATCGGGCATCTTGAAGATGAATTGACTCACGCCGCCTCCATCACCGCTTTGAGGGCCGTCGCGACGCGCGCCTGGCCGGGAAAATATTCCCATTCGAAGGCATGCGGATAAGGCGTGTCCCAACCGGCGACGCGTTGTATCGGCGCTTCCAGATCCCAGAAACATTCCTCCTGGATGACGGACAGAATTTCGGCGCCGAAGCCGGAGAACCGGGTGGCCTCATGCGCCACCACGCAGCGCCCGGTTTTTCTCACCGAACTGCAGATCGTGTCGACGTCCAGCGGCACCAGCGAGCGCAGATCGATGATCTCCGCATCGAGTCCCAACGTCGCGGCGGCGGCCTGGGCGACGAACACCATCGTTCCATACGTAATCACGGTGACATCGTTGCCGCTGCGCACGATGTCCGCCTTGCCGAGCGGCACCGTGTAATGACCTTCGTCGACCTGGCCCTTGGGATGAGAACTCCACGGCACGGCGGGCTTGGTCGGATCGCCGTCGAAGGGGCCGTTATACAGCCGCTTCGGCTCGAAGAAAATCACCGGGTCGTCATCCTCGATCGACGTGATCAACAATCCCTTGGCATCATAAGGGTTCGACGGCATGACGACCTTGATCCCGCAGACATGTGTGAAAATGCCTTCCGGACTCTGCGAATGCGTCTGCCCGCCGCGGATTCCGCCGCCGCACGGCGTGCGAATCGTCACCGGTGCGAAGAACTCGCCCGCGCTGCGATAGCGGATGCGCGCCAATTCGCTGGTGATCTGATCGAAGCCCGGGTAGATGTAATCGGCGAACTGAATTTCCGCCACCGGCCGCAGGCCGTTGATGCTCATGCCGATGGCCGCGGCGACGATGCCGCCCTCGGCGATCGGCGTGTCGAGGACGCGATGCTCGCCATATTTGCGTTGCAGCCCTTCGGTCACGCGAAAAACGCCGCCGAAATAGCCGATATCCTCGCCCAAGAGCACCACCGACGGATCGCGTCCCAGCATGATGTCCATGGCGGAATTCAGGGCCTGAATCATGTTCATGTTGGCCATGCCGTCACCCGCGCTCCGCGCGCATCGAGGCACGCTGCCGCAGGAGATTCTGCGGCATCTCCTTGAATACGTCCTCGAACATCAAATCGGCGTTGAGTTTGGGGCCGTCGGTCATCGTGCCGAAGGTCACCGCCTCCTTCCAGCTGGCGACCACCAGGGCGTCGAGTTCAGCGGTCAGCGCTTGATGACGTTCTTCGGACCATTCGCCCAACGCGATCAGGTGTTGCTTCAAGCGCTGCACCGGGTCGCCGAGCGGCCAATGCTCGTGATCGTCCTTGGCTCGATAGCGGGCCGGATCGTCGCTGGTCGAATGAGCGGCGGCGCGATAGGTCACCAGTTCGATCAGCGTCGGACCGGCGCCGGTGCGCGCGCGTTCCGCCGCCCACCGCGTTACGGCATAAACGGCGAGGAAATCATTGCCGTCGACGCGGATGCCGGCGATGCCGTAGCCCGGACCGCGCGCGGCGAAGGATCGCTGTTCGCCGCCGGCATATCCCTGGAACGTCGATATGGCCCACTGGTTGTTCACCACGTTGAGGATGACCGGCGCCTGATACACCGAGGCGAACAACAGAGCATGGTGGAAATCGGCCTCCGCGCTGCTGCCTTCGCCGATCCAGCTTGCGGCGAGATGGTCTTCGCCCTTGATCGCCGCCGCCATCGCCCAGCCCACGGCCTGCGGGAACTGGGTCGCCAAATTACCGGAGATCGAAAAGATGTTGCCGGCTTTGGAGTGATAACACACGGGCAGCTGGCGCCCCTTGCACATGTCACGCGTGTTCGACAACGTCTGGTTCATAAGATCGACCAACGGAATGCCGCGCGCAATCTGCAAACCTTGGTTGCGGTATGACGGAAACAGCATGTCACCCGGCCGCAGCGCCATGCACTGCGCGACCGACACCGCCTCTTCGCCCAACGAACGCATGTAGAAGGAAATCTTGCCGGCGCGCTGATTGCGCTGCATGCGATCGTCGTAGATTCGCGTGAGCAACATGTGCCGCAAGCCGATCTGCAGGTCGAAAGGATCCAGATGGGGATGCCACGGACCCACGGCCGTACCCGCATCGTCGAGAACGCGGACGAGCTCGGTGGATAGGAACGCAATATCGCGCGAGCGGGCGTTGATGTCAGGCCGCTGGATCGCACCTGCCGGCGAGAGATGCACATAGCTGAAATCGGGCGCTTCACCCGGACGCGCGGGTGCTTTTGGAACGTGCAAACGAGACCGGCTCTTCATGTTTTCCCCCCGTTGGTCGCCCGACTCGTCAATTTACGTCCAGACGTCTCTCGATGTTGCATTCATCAGCACCTGACCGGATAATTCGGTAGTTTCATGCCGAAAAATCATCAAAAATGGAACATTTAAACCGTCCGCCGCTGGACCGCCTGGATTTGAGGCTGCTGGATGTCCTGCAGAGGCGAGGCGCCCTGTCGGTTGCGGAAGTCGCCTCGCAATTGCGGCTGTCGACCACGACTTGCTGGCGGCGCATTCAGCAGCTGGAACAGAACGGCGTTATCAAGGCGCGCGTGGCGCTTCTGGATCGAAATGCCTTGGGCCTCGACGTGACCATGTTCGCGCAGGTGAAACTCGCGACCACGGGCCGCGACGCGATTGCGAAATTCGAGGAGGCGATCCGCGATCGCGCCGAGGTCCTCGAGTGCTACACGCTGACGGGTGAATGGGATTTTCTGTTGAAGATCGTCACGCGCAACATCAAGGCCTACGAGGCGTTCTATCTGGATTACCTGTCGCGCATACCCTACGTGCAGTCCGTGAACTCCTCGGTGGCGGTGACCGTCATCAAGGAGTCGACCGCGCTGCCGCTGGGTGTGTGAGGCTCGACCCGGCCTAAATGGCGATCACCTCGCCTACGCCCGCATACACGGACGATTTCCCGTAACGCTTGCGAAACGCAGCGAACGTCGCTTCGCCGGAACAATGTCCGAGCGCCACCATGTCGACTTTGAATTGGTCCGCGACCGCGTGCACGGTTGAATCGATCTCTGCCGGTTCGGCCAATACTTCATGGATACCGCCGAAGATATGGTCTTCCTCCTGCGGCACCGTCTTCAGGGCAGCAGCACCGTCGCTCCAATGGTCCGGCGGCTGGCGAGTGCACGGTGCGCGTCGCCTGCGTTGCGCAACGACATTTGTTGTCCAACGTGGGCCCGGATTTCGCCGGCCGCAAGCCGCGCGAACAGGTCGTCGGCGCGCGCCTGCAGCTCGTCCCGAGTCTTGATGTAATCGAACAGCATGGGCCGGCAGGCGTACAAGGATCCACCGGCCGCCAGGTCCAATATCTTGAAGTCGGCGATGGGTCCGGAGGATTGTCCGAAGCAAACGAACATGCCGCGTAGCTTCAGGCATTTGAGCGAACCGCGCCACGTATCGTTGCCCACCGAATCGTAAACCACGTCGCAGCGTTTGCCGCCGGTGATCTCCTCGACGCGCGCCGCAAAATTTTCCGACTTATTGTTGATCACGTGCGCGTATCCATTGGCCTCGGCGATCGCCACTTTATCGGCGGAACCCACGGTGCCGATGGCGGTGGCGCCGAGCAGCTTCAACCATTGACCCAGCAGCAGGCCAACGCCGCCGGCGGCCGCGTGCACCAGCACGGTATGACCCTGTTTGACCGCAAAGCATGAGGTCAGCAGAAATTGGGCGGTCAACCCCTTGAGCATCACGGATGCGGCGGTCTCGAAAGTAATCGATTCGGGCAATTTCACCAGCCGATCGGCCGGCACCACGCGTCGCGTGCGATACGCTCCCAGCGGCATCGTATACGCGACCCGATCGCCGGCCTTGAGCCCCGTGACTCCAGAGCCCAAGTCCTCGACCACGCCGGCGGCTTCCGCGCCGGGGATCAAGGGTGTCGACGGCCACGGATAGAGGCCGCTGCGAAAGTAGGTATCGATGAAATTGACGCCGACGGCTCGCTGCGCAATCCGTACTTCGCCCGGACCCGGCGCCGCGGTGTCGAGTTCCGTCCATTCCAATGCCTCAGGCCCGCCGGCCGTGCGCACCACCACACCCATATCAGCCATGTGTCACCCTCAAATATTGTGCATCGATTGCACGAAGCGGCGGAGGCGCCCGCAAGCCGCGCGTAATTGAGCCTCGTCCGCCGCGAAGCATACGCGAACGAAGCCGCTGGTTTCCTTACCGAATGCGCCGCCGTCGATCACCGACACGCCTTCGGCGCGATACAGCTGGGTCATGAACTCGTGTCCCGTGAGCCCGGTACCCTGCACATCGACCAACATGAACATGCCGGCATCCGGGACACAACAACGCAATTTGGGCGTGTCGGCGAGGCCCGCCAATAAGGTATCGCGACGCTGGGCACAAAAATCGCGAATGCGCGATTCCGCGGCGGGCGCTATGCCCAATGCCGCCAATGCCGCTTCTTGAACGAAGCCCGGTAACCCGTACAACATGCACATGGCCAAGGCTTCCACGTGCTTGACCAGGACCTTCGGCCCTACCAGCCAACCGGCTCGCCAACCGGGCATGGCATGGGACTTCGACAAACTACTGATGGTGATCACTTGATCCGGCAGGCGGGCCGCGAGGCTCGGGACGTGGCCGCCCGGTGCAAGTCCCGCATACACTTCGTCGACGACCACCCACAGCGCGTGGCGGCGCGCCAACTCGCCGATGACCGCCAGATCCGCCTCACTCAGGATGACGCCGCTGGGATTGTTCGGCGTAGCAAAAAACAGCGCTCGCGTGCGCGGCGTGATGAGGGCCTCGAGCGCCGCCAGATCGACGTGAAATCCCGACGCCGCCGGTGCGGGCGCCCGCACCATGCGCGCTCCCGACACCTCGATTGTCGCCGGATACGTAGGATATAGCGGCTCGAAGGCGATCACTTCGTCGCCCGGTCCGGCCACACACAGCGATGCGGCGAACAGAGCATTCTGTGCGCCCGCCAGAAAAACCACATTGTCCGGGTCGACGGCCTGGCCGGTGCGTGCGCGGTGCTGCGCGGCAATTGCCGCGCGCAGCGGCTCTCGACCGCTTGCCGCCGTGTAGTGCGTGTCGCCCGACTGCAATGCTTGAATTGCGCGTTGGACCACCGATGCCGGTGTATCCAGATCAGGATCACCGACGCTGAGGAGAATGACGTCTTCGCCGCGCTCGAGCGCCCTCCGTGCCTGGTAATGGACGTCCCAGGCATCGGCGCCATCACCCGAGATTCGTTCGACCAGACTGGAATACTTCATCGCGAAAACCCTTTGCTTCTTGCAACACCCCGGGGATGGACCGCATACTTTTCATATGTCGCGAACCGTTGGCTGTTATCTCGTCGAATTGCTCGCAGCCAATGACATCGACACCGTGTTCGGTATTCCCGGTGTGCATAATTTGGAATTGTATCGCGGATTGGCAGCGTGCCAGGTGCGGCATGTACTGGTACGCCACGAACAAGGCGCCGGCTTTGCCGCGGACGGCTACGCGCGCTTGAGCGGCCGTCCCGCCGCTGCCTTCACCATCTCGGGTCCGGGACTGACCAATATATTGACGGCCGCGGCGCAGGCGTACTCCGATTCAGTACCGCTCTTGGTGGTCGCAGCCACGCCGGTGCGGGCATCGCTCGGCAAGCAATGGGGTGTGCTGCATGAATTGCGCGACCAATGTGCGCTGGCCGCAGGCGTTTTCGGTGTCGCGCGCACCGCGGCGAGCGCAGAGGACGTGCGCGATCATTTGCGCGTTTGCCTTGCGTCGCTGCGCGCCGGACGTCCCAGGCCCGCCTATCTCGAAGTGCCGCTCGACGTGTTGGCCGAACTCACCACGCTGCCGGCGACCCGCTTTGCGGACGCGACGCCCTTGCCGCAGGCCCCGGACGCACAGATCGACGCGGCCGTACGACTTCTCGCCGTGGCGGAGCGACCCATCATCATCGCGGGCGGCGGCGCCCGCCATGCCGGCGCGGAACTTCACCGCCTGCTCGACACCCTGGATTGTCCGCTCGTGACAACGGTGGCGGGTAAGGGCATCCTCGCGGAAAACCATCCGGCAAATCTCGGCGCCTCGCTTCCCTACCGACCTATCCAGACGTTGATCGCCGATGCCGACGTGGTCGTGGGTGTAGGTACGGAGCTGTCCGAAACGGACATCTACACGGCGCTGAAATTGGCCTTGAGCGGACTGCTGATTCGTATCGATATCGATCCGGCCAAGCTCGCCGATCACTATGGCGCCGACGTGCCCCTATGGGGCGACGCGCGCGCCAGTTTGCAGTCGATCCAAGAACGTCTCACCGCACGCACTGGCTGGAAAACTCAGTCAGGCGGTGCGGCCGGTTACCGAATGCAGATCCACGGCGCATTCGACCGGAATGCGCGTGCGCTATTGAATGCGCTCGGCGCCGTTCGCGCCGCCCTCCCCCGGGACGGCGTGGTGTTCAGCGACATGACCCAAATTGCCTACCTCGGCAACTACGCCTTCGCGACCGACGGCCCTGGGCAGTGGTTTCACCCGTCGGGTTATGGCACGCTGGGATACGCCCTGCCGGCGGCGGTGGGCGCAAAGATTTCGAGCCCGGCGCGCGCTGTCCTGGCGCTCGCCGGCGATTTCGGCCTGCAATTCACGGTGAACGAACTCATGACCGCCGTCGAGGAGCGCTTGAGTCTGCCGATCGTCGTCTGGAACAATGCAGCGCTCGGTCAGATCCGCGACGACATGCAGGCATCGCACATTCCGCTGACCGGAGTGATCGCACGCAATCCGGATTTTTCGGCGCTTGCGCAGGCCCATGGCGCGGCCGCCACGCGCGTCAGCGATGCGCGCGCGCTTACGCACGCCGTGCGCGAGGCGTTCAACCGATCCGGGCCGACGCTGATCGAAGTCGTGGCGGCGCAGTTCACGCCCTGGGAGCCTAGCTAGGCGCCAACAGGGCTGCGATCGCCGGGGAAGGATTGCCGCCGCAGATCAACACCACGACCTTCTTGCTCGCATAGCGCGCTGCTTCCTTGAAGTACGCCGCGAGCGCCACACCACTCGCGCCCTCCACCGACCAGCCCTGCGCGCGACCCCAGCGCATCGCGCGCAGGATTTCATCTTCGGTCACCAGCACGCCGCGATGCATGACCTCGCGGCACAGATCGAAGGTGATGGACCCGCTCTCCACGCCGCCGGCGGTACTTTCGCTCAAGGTCGCTGATTCCGGCGCATCGAATATCCGGCCAGCCTTGATGCACTCGTACAAGACCGGCGAGTTCTCCGGCCAGCACCCGATGATTTCGGCGTGCGGTGCCGCGCGCCGTAGATAAGTGCCGATCCCACTGATGAGCCCGCCCCCGCCGGTGGCGATGAATATGGCATCCAAATCCGGCGCCTGCCGCATCAACTCGACTGCGATGGTGCCCTGGCCTGCGATGACGTACGGATCATTATAGGGAGAAATATAGGTGCGCCCCGATTCCAAGGCCACGGCGCGCGCCGCAACTTCCGCGGCGAGCGGATCCTCACCGACCATGCGGATCCTTGCGCCGCGTTCGCGAATCTTATCGCGCTTGAGGGGCGTGACCTGGGCGCTCAAGAAGACTTCCGCATCGATGCCCAATAGATGTGCTGCGGTCGCTACGCCCAGCCCATGATTGCCGGTGGACGAGGTAATCACGCCGGCGGCAGCCTCAGCCTTGCTCAAACTCATGAGCTTGTTGGTCGCACCACGCAGCTTGAAGGATCCGGTGGTCTGCAATTGTTCGAGTTTGGCGAATGCGGCACCCTGGTGCGCGCCGGACCCAAGGGACATGGACACCAAGGGCGTCTCGGTGACGACCGAGTACACGCGCGCGGCGGCCTCATCGATCAACGGCAATACATCGCGGCTCAGCATGGCGGCAGCTCGCTGCAGCCTCTCGGGCAAAATTCATGCATCTTGGTATTATTGCAGGGAAATGCGGGTAACGCGTTAACTCAAAGGGGATATTATATGAAGACTTGCTTGACGATGGCGGCGCTGACCGCGGCGCTCGCGGCTGCTCCTGCTTTTGCCGCGGAACACATCAGGGTCGTGGAACGGCCGGTGGGTGAAACCACCGTCGACCTCGCCGCCAAGGGCGACTCCGTGGGAGACATGTTGGTGTTCGCCAATGGCGTGTTCGATGCCGAAAACAAGACGCAGGTCGGTACCGATCAGGGTTATTGCGTTCGTACCATCGTCGGCAAGAGCTGGGAATGCTTTTGGACGTTGACGTTGAAATCGGGTCAAATCACCGTCGAAGGACCATTCTTCGATCAGGGCGATTCGCTGTTCGTCGTCACCGGCGGCACCGGTAAATATGCGGGTGCCAAGGGCAGTATGAAGCTGCATCCGCGGGACGCCACTCCCACCGGCTATGACTTCACGTACGATCTACTGTAGTGGCATTCACTGCCCAAGACAGCGCGCGTTGCCGCAGGGATTTCCCATCCTTGCAGCGCCTGCATGGCGGCCGTGAAGCCGTTTTTCTGGATGGCCCCGGCGGCAGTCAGGTGCCAACCGTGGTCATTGAAACCATGGTGGATTTTTACCAGACCTGCAACGTGAACACGCATGGGTGTTTCCCGCCTTCCCATGAAGTCGACCGGCGCTTGGCCCTAGCCCGCGAAACGTTGGCCGCCTTCTTGGGCGCCGCCGGTCCGGACACCATATCGTTCGGCCAAAACATGACCACGCTGAACTTCGCGCTGAGCGCGGCGATCGGCGGCACCTTGCAAGCGGGTGATGAGGTGGTCATTACGCAGCTCGATCATGAGGCGAATCGCGGCCCGTGGCTGCGCCTGCAGGAGCGAGGCGTGATCATTCGAGAGGTCAAGCTCAAAGAGTCCGGTGAATTGGACCCGTCCGACATGGCGTCGAAGATCACGTCCCGGACGAAGGTCTTCGCCATCGGTGCCTCGTCGAACGCGCTCGGTACGGTCAACGACATTGCGCTGGCGCGGCGGTTGACCAGCGCGGTAGGCGCCCTCTTGGTGGTCGACGCGGTGCATTACGCACCGCATTTCCCCGTCGACGTGCAAGCGATGGCCGCCGACTTCTTACTGTGCTCCGGCTACAAGTTCTATGGGCCGCACGTGGGCGTCTTGTATTCGAAGCCCGGCGCACTCGACCGGTTGCCGACCGAGCGATTGTGCGTCCAAGATCCGGCTGCACCTTATCGCATCGAGACGGGCACGCTCAATCACGCAGCGATCGACGGCATGCGCGCCGCGGTCGACTACTTGGCGAGTTGGGGTAAGGGCACGACGTTACGCGAGCGCATCGTCGACGCGATGAACGGTATCTCCGCCTACGAGCATCGATTGGCCGGCATCTACCATGACGGTGTGCGCCGCCTGCCGGGCATTCACGTATTCGGCCCCGACTTCACGTCGCGCTCGCGCGCGCCGACCATCTCGATCACATTGGACAAGCATACGGCGGCCGAGGCGGCACGCGCGCTGGGCGCGCAAGGCGTCTACGTGTGGGACGGACATTTCTATGCGGCGCGAGCGGTGGAATGCTTGAGATTGGCCGAGCGCGGCGGGTTGCTGCGAACCGGTATCTCGATGTACAGCACCGACGGCGACGTGCGCCGCTTGTTGGACGGTATCGAGCAGCTGGCCTAAAGGGCATTCTCTTGCAGATCTACGCAATCGGTCCCATATTCTTCGAAATCATTCAACGCAAGGGGAACGACGGGTTCGGCGAGGGGAATTTCCAGGTGCTGTTCGAGTCGATCGAATTGGACCAGAAGCGCCGCGGCGTGATTTGACGGGTGCCTAGCCCGCACGTGGCGGGCACGGTGCGTGCGGTGCTCCGGCGGGCCCGTTGAACTTCCGGGACTTGCCCATATCTAATGGCGTAACGGTCAAATTGACCATGTGGGGGCCTGTAATGCGTAAGTTCCTGGTTGCATCCTTAGCCGCGACTACATTGACGTTGGCGGTATCGTTCAGCGTACCGGTGCTCGCCGACGCTTCCGATCCTACCGTTCATCAAATTTACGAAGCCGCTGAAGCCGGTCATCTCGATCAGGCTCAGCAGATGATGGACCAGGTGCTGCGCGATCATCCGAAGAGCGCAAAGGCGCACTATGTTCAAGCGGAGCTTTACGCCAAGGAAGGTAAAACCGCTCTGGCCCGCGCGGAACTCGGTCAAGCGGAGGAATTGGATCCCGGCTTACCGCACGAAAATCCCCGTTCGGTGCAGGCGCTGAAGGCGCAACTCGGAATGAGTGTTCGTACCACGCAGAGCCCGGCTATCGGCAGCGCTCCCGCGCCCTCGCATTTCCCCTGGGGTACGACGCTGATCGTTCTCTTGGTCGTCGGCCTGGTGTGGATGATGTTCCGCCGCCGTCCTACCTATTCGCAATATCCCGCCGGTGGTAGCCCCGTCATGGGCGGCGGCCCCGGCACTTACGGTCCCACGGGATATGGCGGCGGCGCCCCGATGGGTGGCGGCGGCATCGGATCCGGGATCGCCGGCGGCCTTGCCTCAGGGCTTGCCGTGGGCGCAGGTGTCGTGGCGGGCGAGGAACTCGCGCATCACTTCCTCGATGGCTCGAGTCGCGAGGGCGGCGTGGTGCCCCCGGCCTCAGCCGCCGAGAACAGCGATTGGCAATCGAACAGCGATATGGGCGGATCCGATTTCGGCGTCAACGATTCGGGCTCCTGGGACGACTCCGGCGGTGGCGGCGGGGGCGACGACTGGTCGTAGCCGCCCCGCGTCAACGAAGCGATACAGGGCGCTCTTTCGGAGCGCCCTTTTTTTTGCATCACCTTTTTTGCATCACCCGATCGTAAGCGACACGCAATGACGCGGAGCAGCAGCGCCTGCGGGCGCGGTATTGGCCATGGCATCGGCGCCCTGGGGCGCCCCTCCCGCTATCCCGCCCGATGCAGCGCGGCCGTTACCGCGTCGTGCAGTCCCTGCATGCCGAACGAAACATCGTGGATCACCCCGTTGACGAAAAACGCGGGCGTGGCGCGAATGTGACTGCGGCGGGCGCCGTCGATATGCTCGCGCACCTTCTGCAGGTAGATGTGATCGTCCATCTCAGCCGCATACCGCACCAGATCAAGACCCGACTCCGCCGCATAGCGGCGCAGGTCACTCGCCTTGAGATGAGCTTGGTTCTGGAACAGCAAATCATGCATCCGCCAGAATCTCCCCTGCGCGGCGGCGGCCTCTGACGCTTCCGCGGCCAACAACGCGTGGGGGTGCGCCTCTTCGAGCGGAAAGTGCCGGAATATGAACCGGATCTTGCTTGGGAATCTGTCCAGCAATAGCTTCGGAGTCGGCGCCGCCATCTTGCAATTCGGGCACTCGAAATCGCCGTATTCGATCACCGTCACGCGAGCATGCTCCGCCCCCTCGCTGTGATCGGTGGGCTCGGGCGGGACTGCCAAGGTAATCTGGGATGGCTGATTCATGGACTGGACTCCTGCGTTTTCACGCGCTCTGCGCGGGCAACTCAATGGGCCGCAGAGTCACATGGATGATGGATGATCGGCGCAATAGCTCGAGCTCGCAATCTCGACCGATCCAACTCGCATCGAGAAGCCGCTGCAGCCCATCGATCCCGTCGATCGGCTTACCGTCGATGGCGATCATTCGGTCGCCCACGGCGACGCCGGCGCGGGCAGCGGGGCTGTCCGGCACGATCTCCAGAACGTGAACGGCGCTGGTTGCCGTCAGTCCGAAGTGGCGCACCACGCGGGTAGCGATTGGCACGGAAGCCCCGGACACGCCGATATACGCGCGTCTGACGCGGCCGTGGGTGAATATTTGTCCGATGACCCATTTGGCCGTGTTGATGCCGGTCGCAAAACAAATCGCCTGCGCTTGCGGAATCATCGCGGTGTTCACGCCGATCACGCGCCCCTTGGAATCGACGAGCGGACCGCCGGAATTTCCAGGATTCAGCGCCGCGTCGGTCTGAATGACATCGTGCATCAGTCTGCCCGACATTGCCCGCAAAGTACGGCCCAGCGCCGAGATCACGCCGGTAGTAACCGTCTTCGAATAACCCAGGGGGTTACCGATGGCAATCGCGACCTGACCGACGCGGACGCGCGCCGAATCGCCGAACTCCACGTACGGCAGCGCAGCGGGCGAGCCGATGCGCAGCACTGCGAGGTCGGAATCCGGGTCGTTACCCACCACATCGGCGTTGAACCGAGCGTCGTCGTTCAAACGCACGGTGATGCGATCCGCACCGTGCACCACATGACTGTTGGTCAACAGATAGCCGTCGGGAGTGAACAAGAACCCTGAACCGCTGCCGCTCGACGAGCGCCGCCCCTTTGATCGGCCGCGCATCTCCACCTCGATGAACGTGACCGCCGGAGCCACACGCTCGAGTGCGCCTATGACGGCGCCGGAATAGGCATCGAGCAGCGAGGAGTCATCGGGCGGCTCGGTCGCGGAACTCTCGAACGAAGCCCATTGCGGCGTGAGCATCGTCAGCTCAAGATGATCTTCGGCGCGGCTGCAAGGCCCTCGACGATGAGCTTATTCACCCGCTTGACGAAGATCGCCGGGTCATCGAGATCCCCGCCCTCGGCCAGCATCGCTTGATCGTACAACACGTGAGCCAGATCGGAAAACGCCGCGTCATCGGCGGTGTCCTTGAGCCTTTCCACCAACGGATGCTTGGGATTCAACTCGAGAATCGGCAGCGTGGCGAACGGATTGTTCTGGCCGGCCTGTTTCAGAATCCGACCCATACGCAAGCTCACGCCGAACTCTCCGGCCACGAGTACCGCGGGGGAATCCGTCAGTCGACCCGAGACGTGCGCGCTTGCGATCTTACCGAGCAAGGCCTTGCCGAGGCGTTCGACGGTGCGCTTATAGTTCGATTCCGCGGCGGCCTTCTCCGGCGTTTCGATGGCGGATGCCACGTCGGCGGCGGAGCTGGCCACGTTCACCAGCGGTTTGCCCTCGAACTCGTGGAGGTGGCTCACCACCCATTCGTCGATGCGGTCGATGAGCAACAGCACCTCGAACCCCGATTTTCCAAAACCCTCCAGGTGCGGGCTATTGCGAGCCGCGGCCAGTGAATCGGCAGTCAAGTAATAAATCGCCTTCTGGTCCGTCTTCATTCTCGACACATAGGCATCGAGCGTCACGTCGGGCGTATACACGCCGTGTGCATCGCCGCTCGACGCGGTGGAGTTGAAGCGCAGCAGCTTGGCGATCCGTGTTTTCTGACCCGCATCGTCGATGACGCCTTCCTTGAGCACCACGCCGAAGGTTTTCCAAAACTCTGCGTACTCCTGCGGTTTATCCGCGGCGAGTTCCTCCAGTAGGTCCAATGACCGTTTCACCAGGGCGGACTTGATTTTCTCGACCGTGCGATTGTTCTGCAGCAGTTCGCGCGATACGTTGAGCGGCAGATCGGCGGTGTCGACGAGTCCCCGCATGAAGCGCAACCAGGGCGGCACCAGTTCCGCCGCCTTGTCCATGATGAAGACGCGCTTGACGTAGAGCTGTACGCCGCCGCGCGGGTCGCGTTCGAAAAGATCGAACGGTGCTTGCTTCGGCACATAAAGCAGCGATGTATACTCGATGTTGCCCTCGACCTTGTTGTGCGCCCACGCGCGCGCATCGTCCGTGCCATGAGTCAGGTGCTTGTAGAACGCCTGGTAGTCTTCGTCCTTGAGCTCGGATTTGGACCGCGTCCAGAATGCCTTCGCTTGATTGACGGTCTCTTGGGTATCGCCCGTCTTGAGGATGATGGGCATGCTCAAGTGATCCGAGTACTTGCGTACCAACGTCCGCAGTCGCGACGGCTCCAAGAATTCCTTGTCCTCGTCGCGCAAGTGCATGATGACTTCGGTACCGCGATCCGCCTTGTCCGAGCTCTGAATCTCGTACGACCCCTCGCCGTCCGAATCCCAACGCACCGCTTCGCTGTCCGTGCGTTTGCTCAAGACGGTTACCCGGTCGGCGACGATGAACGCAGAATAAAAGCCCACCCCGAATTGACCGATGAGCTGCGCATCCTTGGCGCTATCCCCGCTTAGGGTTTCGAGGAACTTCTTGGTGCCGGAACGGGCAATCGTCCCCAAGTTGTCGATGACTTCGTCCCGACTCATGCCGATGCCGTTATCCTTGACGGTCAGCGTGCCCGCCGCCGCGTCAGGCATCAACGTCACGGACAATTCGTCCGAGCCCATCAGACTCGGATTGGCAAGCGCCTCGAAACGCAATTTTTCGCAGGCATCCGACGCATTCGAGATCAATTCCCGCAGAAATATTTCTTTGTGCGAGTACAGCGAATGGATGACCAGTCGCAGCACTTGTTTGGTCTCGGCTTGGAACTCTTTGATCTGTGGCTGGGTTTCGGTGGTCATGGCCTTACATTCGTTATGGATGGATCAATACAGCGGGCAACCCCTTCGCGCAACCTGGGGGCACGGCCTGATACTTCAAGCGCCGCCTGACGGCACGGCTCACGGCCACCCGGCTCGGGGATCGAAATTGAACTCGCGCCGCATGCGCTCATAGGCCTCTTTGGCTTGCAGCGTCTCGGCCGAGGGCGTGACGAGCTTGAGAATTACGAACTGATCCCCCGCCGGAGCGCCGGGAAAACCACGGCCGCGGAGCCTGAGCTTCTGTCCGGCCTGGGCACCGGCCGGAATCGTCAACTCGACGGTCCCACCCAGCGTCGGCACCGCGATTTTGGCCCCTAAAGCGGCTTCCCACGGCGCCAGCGGGAGTTCGACGTGGACGTCCTTGCCCTCGAGAACAAAAACCGAATGAGGCCGCACTTTGACCCGCAATATCAACGCGCCGCGGCCGCCGGCGCCACCGACGCGCAACGCCTGACCGTCCGTCACTCCGGCCGGGATCTGCACATCGACGAGACGCGCACGCCCGTTTTCATGGATGGTGACTCGGCGCCGAGTTCCGGCGTACGCCTCCTCGACCGATACTTCGATTTGCCCGCCCTCGGACTCGGGTTGGGCATGGCCGCTTGCACCGCCTCCGCCGGCCGCGCCAAACAAACTGGAGAAAAAATCACTGAAACCATTGAGATCGGAAAAACGATGCCCGCCCGCTTGGCCGAAGCGCTGTTCCCACTCCGGGGGCGGTCTGAACTGCTGTCCTCCCCGATAATCGCGCCCAAGCTGATCGTAAGCGGCGCGCTTGTCGGCATCCCTGAGTACTTCGTAGGCTTCCTGAACGTCTTTGAACTTCGCCTCGGCGTTCTTTTCCTTGCTGACGTCGGGATGGTACTTGCGAGCCAGTTTGCGATATGCGCGCTTGACTTCTTCCGCATCGGCGCTGCGAGGGACGCCAAGAGTTTGGTAGTAATCCTTGAATTGCATGCCCCAACCTAAATGATCTGATTTCTTGAGAAACGACCGCCTAGTCCGCGGCCGTCGCGCTAGCCTACGGCCTGCTGCGTATGGACGCATCTGATTTTGCCCGCTTCAGAAAGGTTCGGCATGGCACTTGAATTTAGAGCCCAACGCCCCGACTAACCAGCGGCCTTGTCATATTGCGGCTATTTTTCTCAAAGAAAAGGCTGACGAAGCGCATTTCGCAATCCGACATGCAAGCGAGCAACGTACGGGCCCAAGGGTACCCTGAGAGTTTCCTGCGGATGTGGGAGTATTATCTGTGCTATCGGGAGGGTGGATTCGTGGAGCGGCAATTGGGGGCGTACAAATATTGTTGACGAAGCCGCTGTATCGCCGGGCGCCGATCGCAACCGTCTATGCCTCGCCCGCCTAGCCAGGACACGCTAAACGAACTGAAGGCTGCCGTCGGCATCGGCTCCTGGTTCGATACGCCGGAGGATCTCGCACCCTTCGTGGTCGATTTTCGGCATCTGTACAGGGGTGCCACGCCCCTCGTGCTGCTGCCTCGCGATACCGCCGAAGTGTCTAAAATCCTTGCCGTTTGCCACCGCGACGAGGTGGCCGTGGTTCCGCACGGCGGCAACACCAGTTACTGTGGAGCGGCAACGCCGGACGAAAGCGGCTCGCAAATCGTGCTTTGCCTGCGGCGCTTGAACCACGTCCGACGGGTCGATGCGGCCAACTTTTCCATGATCGTGGAAGCCGGGTGCACCCTGGCCGAAGCGCAAGCCGCTGCGCGCAGCGCCGACCGCTTATTTCCCCTGAGTTTGGGCTCGGAGGGCACCGCACAGATCGGCGGCAATTTATCGACGAACGCCGGCGGGACGGCGGTGCTGCGCTATGGAATGATGCGCGACCTGGTGCTCGGTTTGGAAGTGGTGCTGGCCGATGGCCGGGTGATGTCCGGACTGAAAAGCCTGCGCAAGGACAACACGGGATACGACGTCAAATCGTTGTTCATCGGAGCCGAAGGCACGCTGGGCGTCATCACCGCAGCCTGCTTGAAATTGTTCCCGCAGCCCGCGGATACGGCAACCGCGCTGGTCGGCGTCGATTCCCCGCAGCATGCCCTCGATTTGCTGGGGGCACTGCGCGGGGCGGCAGGCGATCAACTCACGACGTTCGAATTGATGCCGCGGTTGGCGGTGGAACTCACGGTGAAATACGTCACCGGTGTCGCCAATCCGCTGGCGCAAGAGGCTGAGTGGTATCTGCTCATCGAACTGACGTCGCCCAATCCGCAAGAGAACCTTGCCGCGCTATTGACCGACCATTTGCAACGAGCCGCCGTCGACACCATGATCAAAGACGCGATGATTGCGACGTCCATTGCGCAATCCATGGCCATGTGGAAACTGCGTGAATCGGTGCCCGAGGCACAGCGCCATCATGGCGCAAGCCTCAAACATGACGTTTCGGTGCCGGTTTCGTCGGTCCCCAAATTCATCGACGAGGGCTCGGCGCTGGTGCACCGCTTGGTCCCGGACGGCGACGTCTTGGGCTACGGCCACTTGGGCGACGGCAACCTGCACTTCAACGTCAGCCAGCGTCCGGGAGCCGACGCGGCGGCGTTCCTGCGGCGCGGCGCAGCGCTCGAGCACGCCATCTTCGACTTAGTCGACAGGCTCGGCGGCAGCATCAGCGCAGAACACGGCATCGGCAGGCTGAAGACGGCGGAATTCGCGTCCCGTGCGGACCCCGTTGAACTGGCGGTGATGCGCGACCTGAAACGCGCACTCGATCCGAAGGGCATTTTGAATCCCGGCAAGGTGCTTGCATGATCAAGGTGAAACCCCAGCGGAAGCTGGCTCTGCCGGTCGCTACGCCCCGCTTAAGCTTGCGCGACTTCGTGAAATCGGACTTCGACGCCATTTATGCCTACTCGTCGGATCCGCGCGTGACGAAGTTTTTGTTCTTTGGACCGCGCGACGAGGACAGTACGGCGGATTACTTGGAAGGCCTGCTGGCATCGCAAGAGGAAATACCGCGAACTCGTTTCGAGTTGGCGGTGGAGGAGAGCGCATCGGGTCGGGTGATCGGCGCGTGCGATTTGTCGTTGATCGAACGCAATGTGGTCGACCTAGGGTACATGCTCGGTCTCGCGGACTGGGGCAAGGGCTATGCTACGGAGATTGCGCTGGCGCTCGTCGATGCCGCTTTTTTTGATTTGCGCGCCGACCGGATCATCTCCACGGTCGATATAAACAATCAGGCGTCAATCCGCGTACTCGAGAAAATCGGCATGCGCTGGGAGGCGGTGTTTCGGAAACATCGGCGCGCCAAGAATAGATGGTGGGATTGCCACCTGTTCGTTCTGCCGCGCGAGGTCTGGGAGCTGTCGAGGTCGCAGACAGGCTAGGACTCTTGATCATCCTTGGCGGCCTGCTCCCGCTCCCGTTGCTTGGCGCGATCTATCACGTCTTTATCGGGCATGCCCGCACTGCGCGAACTGCGCAAAGTCAGCAGCCCGCCGACCAGCGCAACGACCACAATGACAATGATGATGAGGCCCCTCACGAGGTCACCATGCGCATCAGCCCTTCCTGCGAGGTACTGGCGACGAGCCGCCCGTCGCGGGCAAATATACTGCCTCGCGTAAATCCGCGAGCCCCGGAAGCGCTGGGGCTGTCGGTTGAATACAAGAGCCAATCATCCACGCGCACGCTGCGGTGAAACCACATGGCGTGATCGATGCTGGCCATCATCAAATTGCGTGCCCCGAAGGCGATTCCATGCGGCATCAGCGCCGTATCGAGGAGATTGAAGTCGGAGACGTAGGCCAGCAAACAGCGATGCAGCGCTTCATCGTCCGGCAGCGGGGCGACCGCGCGAAACCAGATGTTGCGACGCGGCGAGACTTTCTCTGCGTTCAGAAAGCTCGGCGGCTGCGTGGGACGGAAATCGAAAGGCCGTTTTTTTTCAACCACCCGCCGCACCGCGGGGGACAGCTGAGGCAGGATTTCGCGATAAAAAGACGCGAGGTCCGCCAGGTCTTCGGGAGGCGGAACTTCCGGCATCGCAACCTGATGCGTCAGTCCGTCTTCATCGGACTGGAAGGATGCGGACATGTTGAAGATCTGAGCGCCATGCTGGATCGCCACGACGCGCCGCGTCGAAAAGTGATTACCGTCGCGCGCTCGGTCCACCTCGTAGACGATGGGTGAGTTGAAATCGCCGCGGCGCAGGAAATAGGCGTGCAGCGAGTGCACCCCCCGCCCCTCGACGCTTTCGGTCGCCGCCATCAACGCCTGACCCAGCACTTGGCCGCCGAATACCTGCGGACTGCCGATATCCCGGCTCTCTCCGCGAAACAGGTCCAGCTCGAGCCGCTCGAGCGTCATTAACTTGACCAGATCGTCGAGCAACTGTTTCATCGGGCTTTCAAAGCGTGTTGGCTCCGGCTACGCCGAGGCGCTTCTGCATGATGGGGCTGGTGGTGGTGTACTGCAGGAATTGCCGCTTTTCGGGAAACAAGTGATGCTGGATGGCGAACGCCGCCAGGGCCGCTTCATGGAAGCCGCTCAAAATCAGCTTCTTCTTGCCGAGATAGGTGTTGATGTCGCCGATCGCGAAGATCCCCGGCACGCTGGTCTGGAACTTTTCGGTGTCCACCTTGAGTGCCTTCTTCTCGAGCTCGAGCCCCCATTCGGCGATCGGACCCAGCTTCGGATGCAAGCCAAAAAACGCCAGCACGTGGTCCGCGGCCACCTGCAGTGGGGTTTGTCCGTTCTTGGTCTGCAAAACCACGCCGGTAAGTTTGGGTTCGCCGGCGCGTATCTCGCTCTCGATGGCTATCGCATTGGCCTCGACCAGCCGCATTTTGCCCTCGGCGACCAACTCGCGCATACGCGCCACGGTCGCGGGCGCCGCACGAAATTCCGCACGTCGATGCACCAGCGTCAAGGAACGCGCCTTGCCGCACAGCGCGACGGTCCAATCGAGCGCGGAATCGCCGCCACCGCAAATCACGAGGTCGCGGTCATGAAAATCGGCGGCCGTCTTCACCCGATAATGGACGCTCTTCCCTTCGAAATCCTCGATGCCCGGTACGCTCAATCGCCGCGGCTGAAACGACCCCACGCCGGCCGCGATCACCACCGCACCGGCAATCAAGCGCGTACCGGCGGAGGTCACGACGAGAATCCTGCCGTCGGGCAAGCGTTCGATTTCCGTCACTTCCTGTCCCAAATGGAAGGTGGCATTGAACGGCTTGGCCTGTTCGAGGAGCCGATCGATCAATTCCTGGGCGCCGCATATGGGCAGCGCCGGAATATCATAAATCGGCTTTTCCGGATACAGCTCGGTGCACTGACCGCCGACTTGGCTCAGCGAATCGATGATATGGGCATTGATGCCGAGAAGTCCGAGCTCGAAGATCTGAAATAGGCCGACGGGGCCCGCGCCGATGATGACCACTTCCGCTGAAGTGGGTTCGGGGAACGATCCCACCGCAGAGGCTGATGTTTCCGACATGGTAGAGGCAATTCCTGATTCAGCACAAAAAGGTCGCAAATTGTAGCTGAACCCCCCGCCGTCTGCGGCATGGAAGGCAAATCTGCCGTCGGTGCGCCAAAGATGTCTCTTGGGGAACATTACCCGCATCCGCTGGTCAATCATGATGTAGCCGGTCGAGAGGCACTTCGGACGCTTGCCGCCATCGAGGCAAAGTGAATCCGAGTGGTTTTCGTCAGCGAATACCTACACGGTATGTCTACGTTTTGTCCAAGGAAACGGTTGTACAATCCCAGTACACAGACTTTATAGGAAGGTCCCGCTATGCATGCGCAGGTCAACCCGCTTTCAGCAGATTCGCGCCAGGTCGCGGCCAACGACGAGGGTACGCGAGAATCCACGCGTCCCATTCGGGCGCTGAATCGCGGGCTCGAGGTTTTGACGGAACTAAATCGCTTGGAACGCGCCGCCATCAACACGCTGGCGAACGCAGTGGGCTTACCGCGGACGACGACGTATCGCATCCTGGAGACGCTGCGGCTCGCAGGCTACGTCGAACGCGACTCCCACGACGACTGCTATCGTCCGACCATCATGGTTCGCGCCCTCTCGGAAGGCTTCGACGATGAGGCCATGGTGGCGCACATCGCCAAGCCCCATCTGGCCGTACTCTGTGCGGCTATCGTATGGCCTATCGCCATTGCGACGCCCGCCGGTGCGTCGATGGTGATTCGCGAAACCACCGACCGTCAAAGCCCCTTGGCTTTGGAGCAATACGGCGCAGGAATCCGCGTGCCCATGCTGACCTCGGCTGCGGGACGTGCTTACCTCGCGTATTGCACCGCACAGCAACGCGAGACACTGTTGGAATTGCTGGCGCGTTCCTCGCTGCCGGAGGATCGAATCGTGCGCAGCCGCGCCGACGTCGAACGAATTCTCAACGAAACCCTCGCACAAGGCTTCGGCATGGCGCAGCGTGCGCGGCGCGTGTCCGAAGAAACCAGCCTGGCCATCCCGGTGCGAGCGAAAGACCGCGTATTGGCGACCGTCTCCGTCAGGTACGCGGCCACCGCCGTTCCCCTGCGCACCGCCGTGGAGCAGTTCTTGCCCAAGATGCGTGACGCTGTTGCCAAGATCGAGCGCGAGTTCGGAGCCGCAGAGCACACCGCATAGCGCGCCTCGGGTGCCCGACCAGGCGCCGGCGCCCCAGCCCCAGCCCTCACGGGGCTAATAGCTGGGCAGACAGCACCGGCAGTCCGCGCAGGATCACGGCGGCGAGTTCGGCAAAACGGCCGTAATTGAACTCTTCAGCGGGCGCCGACGCGGTGCCGGCCTCGGCGCTTTGCGCAGCCCCGGGTGTTATCGCCGCCTTGGTCGGTGTTGCAAGCAGGGGCATCGCGCACGACGTCAGCATCGCGAGTAAGGCCGCCGCTAAACCGGCGCATTGCACGGTTGATCCGGTACGCCGGCGCGCCGTTGTGCTCAACATGAGGTCCTCCGTCCCACTATTTCTTCAACGTCTTACCGACGCCGCCTGAAATGAGCGTCGTCACGTCGAGCAGTGCGCCGGCAACGGCAAACTTTCCCGCCGCGGCGAGGTAACGCGGCCGCCAAACGGGCAAGAATTTCTCTTTGTACTTACGCAGACCTTCGAAGTGATAAAACGTTTCACCGTAGCGCTGCACCATGCGCCCGAGCTTGTGCCACGTGGGCGCGAGGGCATGATCTTCAAGTCCGGATAGCGGCGCCATCCCCAAATTGAACCACTGAAATTTTTGTTCTTTGGCCCACAGCATGCACTCTACCAACAAAAAATCGATGACGCCCTTGGGCGCCGCATCGCTGTAGCGCATGAGGTCCACGGACATTTCCGTGTCCATACCGGCGCGCCAAAGGTTTGCAAAGGCGACGATCGCGCCGGCGCTGCGCACCACCGCGCAGTCGAAACACGATAGGTAGCGTTCGTTGAAATACCCCAACGAAAAACGCTTCTCGCCGGCCTGTTTTTCCGCAAGCCATGAATCCGACACTGCACGCAACTCGGGCATGATGGCCGGCACATCCTTGCGCGGAACGACGGCGAATTCGGCGCCGTCGCGAACGGCACGCCGATGCGACTGCCGCAGGTCGGCGCGGGCGGCTCCCTCCAGCGAAAAGTCGGGTAACGGAATGCGCGCTTCTTCGCCGAGCTTCGTCAGCGTCAATCCCAAGTCGATGTAGAGCGACAAGTTGTCCGGCGCGACTTGATAAAACACCGGCGAGACCGCCATGCCGTCGCAATATTCCAAAAAATCCCAGGCCAGTGCTTCGCACAGATCCGCGGGACCCACGGGATCTCCCATGCAAACCCAACTGCTGCCCGAGGCTTGGTACATGATGAACGCCGTATGGTCATCGTTGAACAGCAACTGCTTATCGCCGAGCAGCGCCAAATTCGCATTGGTGTCGTGGCCCTTCGCGATCAAGATTTCCGCTTGTTGCAGTTCCTCCTGGCCCGGTGGGGCGAGCGGCGGCTTCGAAGGACGCAGCAATCGCCATAATGCGTATGCGGCGGTGATCATGGCGGCCAGCAACAAGGCACGCAAACTTCGCGGCGCCGACGCGTCGAACTCGAATTGCCACCACAGATCCCTGCCGTAGGGCACGTTGCGATAGGCAAACAGCACCAGGAAAACGGCGGCTCCGAGCACCAGCAGGACCGCAATGATCCAGGGTCCCGAGAAGCGCTGTTCGATCAGCGATGCGCGGCGGCCAAAGCGCGCACGTGCGGACACCAACAGCACCACGACGCCGGACAAGATGATCGCTTCTTCGTAATCGAAACCCTTGAGCAGTGACAATAAAATACCTGCGCACAGCAGCCATATCGTCAGCCACCACGCGGCGTCGAGACGGCGATACAACCCGTTCGCCAGCACCATCAAGCCGACGCCGACGACGCTGCCCAGCAAGTGGGATAATTCCAAAATGGGCAACGGTACGAACTGCCGGAGCCAATCCAAGCGATCGCTGATCGCGGGTGTTGCGCCGGAAAACAGCAGCACCGCGCCCGCACCGAATACGGCGATCCCGATTGCTTGCGGCGTCACGGCGCTGGTCCAGGTGCGTCCAAGCCGCCCCAGTCGCACCATCGGTCCGCGATGAACCCAGATTTCGTGCGCCCCCAGCAATGCCAGCGCCACCGAAAACGGACCGAAATAATAGATGACGCGATAGGCGAGCAGCGCACCCAGCAATTGATCGGGGGGCACGGTCCGAAATATCAACAGCAGCACCGATTCGAACACGCCCACGCCACCGGGCACATTGCTGATGATGCCGGCGGTAATCGCAATCAAATAGAGGCCGGCAAATTCTGCGAAACCAACGGCCGCTTGCGGCGGCAGCAGCACGTAGAGCACGCCGGCGGCGCACAACAGGTCCGCGCTGGCGACGGCAATCTGCGCAACCGCAATACCCCCGCTCGGTACCGGGATCACGATCCGGCGATAGCGCAACGACTCGTGCCGGGAAAACGCCAACCATAGATACGACCCGACCGCCCCGAGCAGCGCACAACCCACCAACACCGCCACCCATGCATGGATGTGCAGAACGGAGCCCGACAAGCGGGCCTGGGATAACAGGGACACTCCCAGAAGCGTAGCGGCTCCCAAGATGAAGGTCAGTGTGCCGAAGGCGACTACGGTACCGATCTGCTTGGCCGTCAGGCCCAATGGCGAGTAGGCACGAAAACGAATGGCGCCGCCGCTCAGCGTATTCAACCCCACGTTGTGGCCGATGGCGTAACCCATGAAGGAGATCAGGGCGAGTCGCGGATAGGGCACCCGCACCCCGGCGAATCTCAATCCCAAGGCATCGTACAGGGTCAAGCACCCGTAGCCTGCGCAGGTAAGCGCCACCGCCGCCCACAATCGTGATGTGCGGATGGCGTGAACGTGGGCGATGATATCCTGCCAGCGATATTGCGCCAGTACGTGATGCAGCCAGAACAGCGCCAACCCAAAAAGGGCAATGCCGAGCAGCGTTGTCCACGCCGGAACCCTGCGAATTGTGTCGGGAACTGTCAAGGCGCCTATCGTATCAGGGCATCCCGCAAGAGGGTGCAGATAGCCCTGTCGACTTCCGCACAGAAACTGCTAGGGTAGCCTTAAAGCTTACGACCTCATCAAAGGGTGATCCACTTATGAGTTCCGCCGACGACGGCCGACAGCCAGCCATGGACGCGACGCAGATTTATCGCGAGGAAACCTTCACCGATCGACGGATGGGCACCATCCGTCGCTTGACACCGGTGACGGCGGATGGAGCACCCGACGGGGCGCGTCCCGTGCTCTTCGTCGGGCAGGCCCAGGTCATGACTCCGATGGGTGCGATTCCGATCAGCTTCGAACTGGACTCGCCCACATTGGCTGGAGCGATCGCGAAATTCGGCGACGCCGCAGATCAGGCGGTGCAGCAGACCATGCGGGAAATTCAGGAGATGCGCCGTGAGCAGGCGTCCTCGTTGGTCATTCCCGACGCAGCCGGCGGGGCCTTGCCCAACCCCAGCGACCTCTTGGGTCGCGGCCGGCCGCGCCGTTAGCCTCGCGGTAAGGCCGCGCTGTTTAGGATAGGCTCGCCGCTTCGAGAGTTTCCCAACGTGAGAAGGCGGCCTCGAGCTCTTGCTCCACCGACTTCAATCGCTGTACCGCGACGCCCGCCTCCTGAGGACTGCGACGGTAAAATTCCGGATCGCCAATGGCCGCCGTCAGTTCGGCCTGTTCGAGTTCGAGCCGCTGGATCAATTCCGGCAGGGCGTCGAGTTCGCGCTGATCTTTGTACGAGAGCTTGCGGGGCTTCGGCGCCGGAGGGCGCGCGGCGGCCGGTGCGGCACGTTCACTTGGCGGCGTTCTAGCGGCGACGGCACTCTCTCTGCGTTGCCGTAGCCAATCGGTGTAGCCGCCCACATACTCGGTCACGCGGCCGGCGCCTTCGAATACCAACGTGCTGGTCACGACATTGTCGAGAAAGGCGCGGTCATGGCTGACCAGCAGTAAAGTACCGGCATACTCCGCCACCATTTCTTCGAGTAGATCGAGAGTCTCGGCGTCGAGATCATTGGTAGGTTCGTCCATCACTAGCAAGTTGCTCGGTTTCGCGAATAGTCGCGCCAGCAATAGGCGATTGCGCTCGCCCCCCGACAACATGCTGACGGGCGCGTGCAACCGTTCGGGCGGGAAAAGAAAATCCCGTAGATAACTCGACACATGCCGTGCGCGTCCATCGATCGTGATGGTCTCGCCGCTGCCGCCGGTGACGTTGTCCATGATGGATTTCGTCGGATCCAGCTGCTCGCGCTGCTGGTCGAAGTAGGCTGGCAACAGCGAGGTGCCGCGCCGGATCGTGCCTTCCGTCGGCTCCAACTCGCCCACCAATAGCTTGATCAACGTTGTCTTGCCGCATCCATTGGGACCGATGATGCCGATTCGGTCGCCGCGCATGATACGCGCGGAAAAATCGACAAGGATAGGCGTGGTTCCGAAGACGTGCGTCACATTGACCGCTTCGAATACCAATTTGCCGGAGGGCCCCGCTTCCTGTACCCGTATATCGGCCTGCCCGATGCGCTCACGCCGCTCGCTGCGCTGTATGCGCAACTGTTCCAATGCGCGCACCCGGCCCTCGTTGCGCGTACGGCGCGCCTGAACACCCTTGCGGATCCACACTTCTTCCTGGGCCAGTTTCTTGTCGAACAAGGCGGCGTGCTTCGCCTCGACTTCCAACGCGGCGCGCTTCTGTTGCACGTAATCATCGTAGTTGCCGGGCCATGCGCCGAGCTGTCCGCGGTCCAGTTCCACGATGCGCGTCGCCAAGCGGCGCACGAAGGCACGATCATGACTGATGAACAGCAAGGCACCGTCGTAGTCGATCATCATGTCCTCGAGCCAGGTGATGGCCTCGATGTCCAGATGATTGGTCGGCTCGTCGAGCAGCAGGAGGTCGGGTTCGCAGACCAGCGCACGCCCAAGCATCACACGCCGGCGCCAACCGCCGGACAGGGCGCTCATAGGCGCGTCGCGCTCCAGCTCCAGCCGCGATATCACCTGATCGACTTGCAACTCGGCCTGCCAATCGCCGTCATGCCCGGCGGCGTCGACGCCGCTCATGACCACGTCGAGAACGGATTGATCGCTGGCGGCAGACACCTCTTGAGCGAGGCTCGCCACTTTGGCGCCCGGTCTCACCCAGACCTCGCCGCTATCCGGGACGATGGCGCGGGTAATCAACCGCAGCAGCGAGGACTTGCCTTCGCCGTTCCGACCAAGCAAGCAGACGCGCTCACCCTTGCGGATTTGCAGGGAGACATTGTCCAACAGAGGCTTGAGCCCGAAACTCAAGGACACTTTATCGAGGCGTACGATGGGCATGAGGCCGCGTATAGTACGGGGCCTCGCGGCTTAACTCACGTTCAAATTCCCGCCAAGCGGGAAACGTCGCCGCCGGGGCCGGCCACACCGGCGCTGCGCCGGGAACCGTAAGTCGGGGCATCGCACGACGGAAACGGCGCGTTAACCCTATCGATAATCGAGCATCAATTTGCAATGATGGCAGCGCAACGTGTTGCGGACGAGGTCAAGTGAACGCGAAACTACGCATGATTCTATTGACGGCTGCCGCCTCGGCAGCGGCATTTTCCGCGGCCGGCGGCAAATCCCCCGATTTGCCACCCGACCCGGGCCGCGACGCGCTGCGGCAAATCGTGCAAAACCAGTGCGTCGTGGACTGGTCGCAAAATCATGACCCCGCCCCCTGCGAGCGCGTATTTCTTGCCGATTCGAAGACCGGCAATTCCGGATATGCCGTGCTTGCAGACCGCAAAGGCGGCGCGCACTACCTGTTGATCCCCGTGCAGACGATGCGCGGCATCGAAAGCGGTGAGCTGCTCGACCCCGACACGCCCAACTATTTCGCGGAAGCCTGGCATGCCCGCGATCTGCTCAGCAAGTTCGTCGGTCACGATGTGCCGAGAACCGCCATAGGGCTTGCGGTGAACAAGGCTCAATCGCGCAGCCAAGACCAGTTTCACATTCACATCGAGTGCTTGCGGCAAGATGTCTTCGCCTCGTTGCGCACGTTAGCCGACCGTGTCACCGACGTCTGGTCCCCCGTCAGTGTCGGCGGATCGACTTATGAAGCGCTGCGAATCACCGCTGAAGGCCTCGATGGCGCGAATCCGTTCGAGCTGCTCGCAAACCTGAAGCCGGAAGCCCGGCATCACCTGGGCGACTACACGTTGATGGTCGCCGGCATGCAATTCAAGAGCGGTCCGGGCTTCATCGTGCTGACCGGTACCGGACAGACCGGCGAGCTGCTATTGGACTCGGGTTGCGCGGTGGCCGGCGGCGGCGGGTGAGCGAGCCACCCTGGCTGGTGATCGGCCGTGAATTGCGCGCCATCGCGCAAATCGGCCTGACGTTTAGCCGGGATCCCTTCGACCGCCAGCGCTTCGACCGCATCCGGGAACTGGCAGCCTCGCTGATGGCAGAAGGCTCGGGTGCGGACCATACAAAGGTGCTCGAGCTCTTCCGGCACGATGCGGGATACGCAACGCCCAAGGTCGACGTACGCGGCGCAGCCTTCCGCGAAGCCCGTGTACTCCTGGTACGCGAAATCAGCGACGGCCGGTGGACGCTGCCCGGTGGCTGGGCGGATGTGAATCAATCGCCCGCCGAATGTGTCGTCCGAGAAATCGCCGAGGAGTCAGGATTCGAAGCTCGCGCCGTCAAACTCGCGGCGGTTCACGATTACCGCAAGCACCACCCTCCGCGCCACATCGATTCCATTTACAAACTATTTTTCATCTGTGAGTTGACGGGCGGAAGCGCCACCCCCAGCGAAGAAACAAGCGAAGTCGCGTTTTTCGCGCGGCATGAATTGCCCAACCTGTCGCTCGGCCGGACGACGGCCGATCAGATCGAGCTGATGTTCCTGCACGCCGAACAGCCCGAGCGACCCGTGGAGTTCGACTGAGAAATACTGATGCTTCGGTAGCCTACGGCGGGGCGCCAGGCCAACCCGGTTCCGCTCGGCTGGTCGTCAGGGCTTCAGTTACAGAAATTCCCCAAGCGTTCCGCAACGTGCGCCATGCCGGCCGTATCGATCTCCGCCTTATCCGACATGCCGCCGCTTTTCGCAAGCCGTATACCCGTCATGCCATTCGGCAAGAGCGCAAGGATGTTGCCGCCCCAGCCGATCATCCGGGGATAGTAGATTTCGCAACCGGCGCCGGAGCGATATGGCGCCACCCAGAACGCATTGGTGTAAGTCGTCTCGCCGAAGGTGATCTGTTCGCCGGTCGGCAGACCGTGGCGCGCGCGGCCCGCCAACAACGTCGCGATGCGCGGTGCGTAGAGAATCTGGATCTCCCCGCGTTTACCGCCGTCTTGGTAGAGGCGGGCAATGCGCACCATGTCTCCGATGGTGGGATAGTAACCATATGCCATCAGCGGCTGGCCGCGAGTGCCGTCGGGTTCGACGGTGCGATTGGTCGGCGCATAAAGAATCCCGATGGGCTCGAACACTTCTTTTTCCAGCATCGACCAGATGTCGGCCGCGCCTCCCTCCTTGGATTTCAGGAAATTATTCATGGCTAGACCCAGCAGGAACATATCCTGATCGCGATAACGGGCGACCTTTCCCGGGCCCCATGGATAGACACGGCCCGCATCGAGGAGCGCTCTGACCTTGTCTTCTGCCGAGCGTGCCTCGTACCACAGCGGGTAGTCAGCCGTGAGATAACCATCATTGATGTCGTTGGGGCTGCTCTTACTGCTGCCGTTGCCGATGCCGGTCGCCATGTCGATGGCATCTTCGAATCGAACCTGCTCCCACCCCGGATGCCGGGCGACTTCCGGCACGTAATCCACGATTTTCAGATCGAACACCGAAGGACCGTATTTCTCCGCCAGCCGCAATAACGCCGTCTCATTCGCCAGAGCCTTGGTCGCTGACCAGACGCCGAACCGGGCTCGATCGCACCAGGGAAGCGGGCCGGCCGCGCTCACGCATTCCTCGAGGTAAAAGGTACCTTCGTAGTCGAGCCCGGCCAGCACGATGTCACGGACCGGCATTTTGCCGTCGAACCCGGCAAGGCGCGCAGCGCCCACCTTTCCCGCCAGTTCGCTCCAATCGGCGATGCGCACCGGGTCCGCGAGCGACGCTTCGTAGATCCGGGTCAGCGCATCATAGCGAGCTGCGGCTGCGCCGGTTGTCGGCAGCGGCACGAACGCGGCGGGCACGAGTCCCGCCGCGAAGAAATGGTCCTTCACATAGAATGGCGCAGTCTGCTGCACGATTTGGAAGCGCAGGTTCGAGACTTTCCCCGGCTTATAGAGGAAGGTCGCTACTCCATTGTGGGTTTCACCCTCGAGGGAATTGACCAGCGCAAAGGGAAACGCAGCGCGGGACCATTCGCCGTCGCTCGGGTCCGACCACACACGGCCGGGCTGAACGATGATGTCCCAGAAACTCCGTCCCGACGCAGTCGAGCCATACCGAATGACGTCCTGCGTGACGGGCACTAGATCGCCGCCATGAGTGAAGAAGGAAATCGCAACGCCTGGGAACAGGGCCGCATCGCGGCCCAGAATCGACCTCGACGCCAGCGCCCGCGGCTTGATGGTCATCTCGGTCTCGAGCAACGACAACGTGCCGCGAAAAGGCGCGTGCTCAGGCGCCGCATCCAAGGGCGGCATGAACATCGAGTTGGCAAGCAAACTACCGGACCATTGCGGCAGGAGAAAATCAGTCGTTGGAATCGATTGTCGTGGCGCCGCGCAATCGGGGTATGAAACCCAGCAGAGCGCCATGCACAGGACCAATACCCCACCCTTCAGCCACGAAAAGTGCCTTCGCATTAATTATCGCAACCTTCGCTGCCTCGGGTGTTTAATGGTATACGAAACGGCCATTGCGGCGCTGCGCCGTGCGGGGAACACCGATGTCGGATGAGATATTGCTGGCGATCGACCAGGGAACGAGTTCGAGCCGGGCAATGGGATTTTCGCTCGGAGGCGAAACACTCGCGCTGGAACAGCAGACCTTCGAGCAGATTTATCCGGCGCCGGGTTGGGTGGAGCACGACGCCGAAGTGATCTGGGCCACCGTGCTGTCGACGACGCGCCAACTGCTTCGGAAATTGAACGGTGCACCCTCCCGCGTGGCCGCCATTGGCATCACGAACCAACGCGAGACCACCATCGTCTGGGATAAGCGAACCGGCGTCCCGCTATTCAATGCCATCGTGTGGCAAGACCGGCGCACCGCCGAGCGCTGTCGGGAATTGAATCGTGACAACGCGGAAGCGGAGATCACGCGCAAGACGGGTCTCCTACTGGACCCGTATTTTTCCGCCACCAAGATTGCCTGGATTCTCGACCGTGTACCGGGGGCGCGTGACGCCGCGAAGGCGGGGCAGGTTGCCTTCGGCACGGTCGACAGTTTTTTGATTTGGAGACTGACGGGAGGCCGGCTGCACGTGACCGACGCGACCAACGCCAGCCGGACTGCCCTGTACGACATTCGCAAAGGCCGGTGGGACGAGGCGCTCTGCGAATTGTTCGGCGTGCCCATGGCCTGTCTTCCGGAAGTCCGGGATTCTGCCGGAGACTTCGGCTTCACCGACCAGGCCATACTAGGTCAGGCGTTGCCCATCCGCGGTGTTGCGGGCGATCAACAGGCGGCGCTGGTCGGGCAGGCCTGTTTCGCCGCCGGAGACGTCAAGAGCACGTACGGTACGGGCGCTTTTCTCGTCCTCAATACGGCGCAGCAACTGGTACCGTCGAAAAATCGGCTGCTCAGCACCATCGCTTACCAACTCAACGGAGAAGTGACCTACGCGCTGGAAGGCTCGATCCTGTCCGCCGGTGCTGCCATCCAATGGTTGCGGGACGGGCTGGGACTCATTTCACGTGCGTCGGATGTCGAATCGTTGGCGGCATCGGTGCCGGACGCAAGAGGCGTCTACCTGATCCCTGCGTTCACCGGACTCGGCGCGCCGTATTGGGATGCCGACGCGCGCGGTGCGCTCCTTGGATTGACGCGCGCTTCAAGCCGCGGCGAAATCGCGCGAGCGGCTCTCGATAGCGTGGTCTATCAGACGTATGACCTGCTGGATGCGATGGCCGCCGACGGTCTGCGTCCTGAGAAGCTGAAAGTCGACGGCGGTATGGCGCAAAACAACCTGTTCATGCAGCGCCTCGCGGATATATTGGGTCTCGAGATCCTGAGGCCGCGAATCACCGAGTCGACGGCATTCGGCGCTGCGTGCTTGGCGGGCCTCGGCAGCGGTGCGTATCGCTCGCTCACCGACATTGCCGCGTTGGTCCGCGCCGATGCGAGCTTCGTGCCGACGTTGGGTGCGCGTGCGCGCGACGCCGAAATCAGCGGATGGCGAGACGCCCTGCGCCGGATTCGGTCGCCGTGCTAAGTCGCAATCGCAGCGCCGGGACATTGCTTGTGACGGGGTTTGCAAATCTCGTCAATCTGGACACACGGGCTTCATTTTTTGCTCGCAACCCTGTGGAAACTACGCGGTTCACGGGGTTCAATGACGCACATTCTTACGGGATGAGATATGAGGTTTCGACTCAAAGCCCTATGGCTGCACCTGCTCGCAAGTTGCGCAGTGCTTACGGCCGTCCTGGGTACGCTTTACTTGGGCTGGTACCGGTGGCCGGGCTGGTATCTGGCCGGCGCCGTTCAAGTAACCCTGGTATTGGCCGGCGTCGACCTCGTCTCAGGCCCGCTACTCACATTCATTATTGCCTCCCCGAGTAAACCGCGCCGCGTACTGGCGCGCGACATCGCCGTGATCGCCGCCTTGCAACTGTTTGCACTGGCCTACGGCAGTGTGTCGCTGTGGAACGGACGTCCGTTGTATTACGCGTTTTCAGAGGATGTGCTGCAACTCGTACAAGCATACGACATCGACCCGAATGAGCTGGCTCTTGCCCGTCAACAGAACGCACCGCTAGTGCCCCATTGGTACAGCGTGCCGCGGTGGATATGGGCGCCGCTGCCGCAGGATACGAAGGAGCACGATAGGATCGTCGCGTCGGCTATCGCCGGCGGCGACGACGTCATCTCCATGCCGAGATATTACCAGCCATGGGAAGCAGGTTTGCCGACCCTGCGCAGGCAGCTCAAAAAAGTCGACGATGTAAAATACTTTTCCGGCAAAGAAAGGCAAATGCTCAAGGAGCAAGTGCGAGCGGCCGGGCTCGCCACCGATCAGGCAAATGCGATGGCGCTGACCGGACGCGGGCGACCGCTACTCGCCGTCTTCGATACCGCCACGCTGCAGCTTACGGCGATCTTCAAGCTGAACTAGCAGCGCGTTGATTTCGGCACCATTCACGCACACCGCAGACGATCTCCACGACCACATGGGAGAGGGTGCGTTGCAAGGGTTCCGAGCACACCACTCCGTCACTCAGGAGAGGGTGTGTTGCAAGGGTTTCGAGCACACCACTCCGTCACTCATTCGCCCTAGCCTTTGCTATTCTTCCCTTTTTGAAGACTGCCTCGAAAAACGTCGGTTGAAAATCCGGTGTTCGCTCAGCGACGACGCCCCAGTCCCTCGGAATCGGATAATCGGCCCGATTGATGACGACGTTGTCCACCGGCAGAACAGAGCGCTTCCATGCCTTCAGGTAGAAGTGCCATCGTGCCGGTAACGCGGCGGGCCATTAATAGATTAGCGAACATTCTGGGAGCGCTATGTGACCGATATCCCGTGTCTGCATTTTGTTAAATGCCTTCCAGCAGTATGAAGCCCGGGCGAGCCGGAAATCCAGAGGTGGAACCCGGGGGCGGGCGACATGGTCATGCCGTCGACCACCGGACCCCAGTTATGCTCGGCACGCGCCCGTTTGGTTGCGCGACATGGCCTCGTGCGGCGAGATTCTCGCCCTGGTAGTTAGGCTCGAATGACCAACCACCCTCGTTGCCCCCGCCATGGATCCAGACGATGACCGGTAATTGTGCGCCTTTATCGAGCGCCGGTGTCCAGACGTTCAGGTACAGACAGTCCTCACTGAAGGGGGGCGGTGAAGATCGAGGGATCGACTCCGGAGGCCCCGCCGGCGCTTCGCTTCGCACCTACAGGAACGGCAATTCCTGGAGGGTACCGGGCAGCGTGTGGCCCTCCTTCACTACCTTGACCTGATCGCCCGCGACGCAGGTTGTCGAGATCAAGGCAAACCCGATGTTCTTCTTCAGGCGGTAGGACCAGACACAGTTAGTCAGGTGCCCGACCTGTTGCCCATTCTTCAGAATCGAATGCCAGTTAAAGCCAAGGGAAGTGGGCTCGCCCTCGATCACCACGCCAAGCTGATGGCGTCGCGGTCCGATGGCGTGGATGCGCCGCAGTGCCTCGATACCGATCACATCATCCGGCACCTCAAGGTCCACGTACTTTTCCATACGCACTTCAAACGGGTTGGTGGCCTCATCGGTGTCACCGCCGTAGGACAGAAGTCCGCTTTCGACCCGCTCGCAGAAGTTCGGATTGCCGGGCCCAATGTCCCACGGCTTGCCGGCCTCCTTGACGATATTCCATAGCTTGGTTCCCTGGGTCCCGTCCATCAGGTACAGCTCGAACCCGCCCTGTTTGGACCATCCCGATCGCGCCACCGCGAGGGGGATTCCCTCGATCGTCGTCTCCCAGAACCAGAAATATTTCAACGTGCGAACCCACCCCCCGAATATCGATGCGACCACGTCCTCTGCCTTCGGTCCCTGCACGGCGAGCGGTGACACATCGGGTTCGCTGACCTCGACCTTGAGGTGGCGCTCGGCAGCGATCGCGCGCGCCCAAAACCAGATGTTCGAGTCCGCGATCGAGAACCAGTAGCGGTCCTCCTCGAGTTTCAATAGGATCGGGTCGTTGATGAGAATGCCCGCGTGATTGCAGAGTGGCACGTATTTCCCCTGGCCGACCTTACAATGCGTCAAGTCGCGCGGACTTAAAAGCTGCGCGAGCCGTCCCGCGTCCGGGCCCTTCAACTGCACCTGCCGCTCGCAGGCAACGTCCCACTGCGAGACGCCCTTCAGAAGGCGCCAGTATTCCTCCTCTGGAGATCCAAAACTGGTGGGCATCAGCATGTGGTTATAGGTCGTAAAGGCCGTGACGCCATCGGCGAGCGTCGCCTCGTAGAACGCTGAGGGGCGCAAGCGCGCCGAGGGAGTGATGCCGAACATGTGTTTTAATTTCTCCACTAAAGAGCGGTGGCCGCGCGCGCTTGAGCAGCGACGATCGAGCACCTAATCTTATTTTACATTCGTCTAGCAAATGCTAGTGTCACCAATCAACTATCGTCAACTCGAACAATGAGATCGATAATCGCGATGGCAATCGGAACGGCTGCCTACCGACGAAGACGCACCGTTCGCTTCGATGTGTCACGTGCCACAATTCGCGAGGCGCTGGAATAGTACATGAACGCGCTACGACAGCAGTATCGCCAAGGCCAGGAACCTTGTATCGCGCATCGCGCAAAAGCCGCCCGGAACACGCGCTGTGCGTGATTCACGCTCCGCATCGCGCCTCGTGCTGCTGGTGACCGCTGGTCTATTCAGTAACTACATCGATCGCGGAAATCTCGCCAAGGGTTCTCGGGCAAGGAAAGCGGTGGTGCGCCATAGGTGATGAAACCGGGCACTGGCTAGAAGTGATTAACATCTCTTGAGTGTGGGCGAGCTACCTATGCTCGGGAGGGGAACGATAGATGCCGGGAATCGCATTGGTGCGTTATCGCTCAGAGCTCTCGGCAGCAACAAAGTCATCAAAGCGTCCACCCGAGATCCGGGCGGTTCGGACCTTGGCCAGGGTGCCGTATGGCTATATAAGGCTCCCCGCCAACCTGGCAGTCAAGCCGCTTAACTAGTGGCTTCGATCAATTTGCATGGTGCGCCATAGGTGAACGTCGTCAGCAGCCGCAGGTAGACGGGAGCGCGCTTGACGCACTGCTCGTGCGGCAAGACCACAACCGTCTCTCCGCGAGCCGCACTTATCTGACGATGGGACTGATACAGTTGCTTCGTGTGGTATATTTTTTTTATCGTTCCGCGCCTTCCTGCTCAAGCGGCAATTTAAATTCACCAATGACTCGCCAAATTAATCGAACGAAGTTAGGCAAGGCGCAACCAAGCGTGTCTCCCCGGCCGCCGGCGCAGCTGCCAGGCAGGGCTGCAAAAAGCACGAAGAAAAGTCTGCCGCCAGTGCCGCACGTGGTGTTGGCCAGCGCAGATAGCGAAAGTTATCGTTCCTTGCGCCGCCGTCCCATGCCACGCGCCGAGCGATTCAAGCTCGGCCGCAGCCTGCGCCAGCAAGTTCCCCGCAGTTCACTGGGTGACTGGAAGGCACCAGCGAACCGGCCGGATCCGGTTAAGCAGATTATGCAATCGCACGAAGGCAGGCTGCAGGAGTTGATCCCGATCCGGGTCGGCCGCATGGTGGCCTCCCCCTACGGGTTCCTGCGCGGCACCGCCGGAGTGATGGCCCAGGACATCGCGCATCTGCCCGCGACCGGCATCTGCCCCGTCATCTGCGGTGATGCCCACCTCGGCAATTTCGGTTTCTACGCCTCCCCGGAACGGGACCTGGTCATCGACTTGAACGACTTCGACGAGGCGCATCCCGGCGCCTGGGAGTGGGATCTGCGACGGCTGGTAGCTAGCATCTGGGTCGCTGGGCGACACAATGGCTCCAGCGAAGCGCAATGTCATGACTCGGTGGCATCCTGCGTCGCCGCCTACCGCCAGGAAGTGCGTTTCCTGGCCAATGAGCCGCTGCTGTCGCGGTCCTACCAGCGGTTCGACGTTGACCGGCTGCACGAGACGGCTCGGGAGAAATCGTTGCGGGGCGTGATCGCGCGAGCGCTGCGGCGCGCACGATCCCGAACCAGCGATCGTGCGCTGCCGCGCTTCACCACACGGCGCGGCGAGCGGCAGCAGATCGTGGACGAACCGCCGCTGATCACCAGAGTCCCAGAGGCCGAGGCAGAACGCATCGCCGTCGGGCTGGACGAATACCTGACCACCCTGGCGCCACATTGGGGCCGCGCGCTGGGGGGCTACACGCTGGTTGACATTGCGCATAAGGTCGTCGGGATCGGCAGCGTCGGTCTGCGCGCCTATATCGCACTGCTCGAGGGCAGCAGCGCGGACGATGTGGTATTCCTTCAACTAAAACAGGCTCGGCGGTCGGTGCTGGCCCGGTTCGTCCACGGCAACTCGGCCTGGCACGCCCATCAAGGACAGCGAGTCGTGGAATATCAGCAGGCCCTGCAGACGGTCAGCGATCCGCTACTCGGCTGGGCCACAGTCGATGGCCTGCAGTACTATGTCCGGCAGTTCCGTAACATGAAGGGGACGATCCCGCTGGATGCGATCGAAGCGGCGGCACTGACCGATTACGCCGGAATCGTCGGCCGCCTGCTCGGCAAGGGGCATGCCCGCACGAGCGGAGCCTCCATGATCGCCGGATATGTCGGCGCATCGGACCAGCTGGACAAGTCCCTGTGCCGCTTCGCTCGCGCATACGCGGACCAGACCGAAGCCGACCATGAGGCTCTGATCAACGCCGTGGCCCGCGGCGTCCTGCCGGTTGAGTATGGGCAGTAACGGCTCAAGAACTCAGCCGGGTGTTGTGCGGGCAGGATCCGGTTGCGCCCTCAGAAAACTGCGCAGCGTTCGACGATGTGCGCCAGCACTATGGAGAGCCAGCGCTATCGTGCGCCTCCGGGGTACTTGTTGCGCACGACATCCCGCACTAGATGCGTGTCATAGACCAAGACGATCGAGGCAATGTGGCCGGTCTCCGGATCAAAATTGAACACGTCGGCGCAGTCGAACGCCACCCGGCTCCCGTCCTTCAGGCGCCAGTCGTAGAGATAGTAGGCGACAGCCCGCGTATGGCCTTCGGCGCTGACGAGCACATCGTGGACCGTCAGTTTCGAATCGCCGGATGCAGTGGCGACCGTGGTGACGAATTCTCGGACGGGGAGCCGGCCCAGGAACGGGGACTGCACCCAGCCATCCTTGGTGAACAGCTCGGCTGCTTCCGCGGCGTTGCCCGCCTCCAGCGCCTTGAGGTACTTGCGCACAGCCTTCTGCATGGTTCTCTCCTGGTTCACGGGCCCGATGAGCCGGCGGTTCACACGCGACGGCAGCCGTTCAGAGCTAGTCGGCATGATAAGGCGGCGCGACTACGTTGGGTCAATAGCGGCGAGTAATCGTCCGCTCGCCGGTGCGCTCTCGGCGCCCATAGCGACACGCTCGGCGCTGCGTCGCACCATCACTCCGCTCGTTCCGGGATGGCGCAAAAGTCTTCGTTGACGGTGCCGAAATGGTTCCCACGAAGCGGCCACTCGGATCGTGAGGTAGTCTTGAAGTGCCGAGGGTCAGACTAAAACAAAAACTTTCCTCGTGACCCGAATTGACGTAGACGCCTGCGCAGTCGCTCACGCGCACGACGAAATGTGCTCGGCTGTTGCCACTCGCACACTGTCACCAGCGGACAGTAAAATCTCTGCACAGCCACATAGGAGGGAGCGTCATGGAGTTCGACAACATTCATCCCTACTACCTTAGAACGTCAACAACCCCAGACTTCAAAGGCTATCCGAGCTTAGCTGAGGCGCGGCTGGCGCTCGATAACTTGATCAATGCCCAGTCGATCGATGCGAGCAGCGTAACCGAGGAGCCAGATGGTAAATGGGTCATCCGCCACGGCTTGATGGGCAGCGTGAAAATCTGGATTGAGAACGACAAGCTCGAAACCGTACGACTGAAATGATTGGGCTTGAATGATCGCGCCTTCCCGTTCAGTTCCGTAACGCTGCTGCAGTTCATCAATGATGCGTTTCGACGTGAGTTGCTGCGTGTGCTCAATCGCGCCTATACCCCGGGCGCATTCGCTTCTGGAGTCAGGATCGGACTGCAACAATATATCCGGCCTCTGATGCATCCGTCGACGCGGGCCCTGATGACATTCGCTCGCAGGAGCCTCTCAAGGGGATCGGTATCCGAGCCACCGCTTGATTTCTCAGGCTCATCCTGCGCCGGTCTGACCTGTTTTCCATCGCTGGTCAACCGTCTTGATCGATATAAAGCGCATGCTGGGTCGACTCACCGCCTCGCAGATCGCCTCCGCATCGTTACCATCGTTCTTGCCGCTCTTGCGATACGGGGCCACGAACGCCGGCGCCATCAGCCGCACCGTATAGCCGAGTGATTGAAATCGCCGCGCCCACTCGTGCGCGCCCGTGCATGCCTCCAGACCGATCAGGCTGGGAGGCAATCGAGCTATGGTCTGAAGGCCCAAGCTATTGATTCATTGGTGCGTTATCGCTCAGAGCTTTCAGCAGCAACAAAGTCATCAAAGCGTCCACCCGAGATCCGGGTGGTTCGGACCTTGGCCAGGTGCCGTATTGCTATATGAGGCCTCCCGCCAACTTGGCAGTCAAGCCGCTTAACTAGCGGCTTCGATCAATTTGAATGGTGCGCCCGGAGAGATTGCTCGCGGCTGCGCCGCTCGTCCCTTCGGGACCGCCGCCACGCTGCGCGCGACAGCGTCCAACTTGGCCGAAGACGGCCAAGTTGTCGAACTCCCTTGTTTTCTGCCGGGAGTTCGAATTACAACATCGAGCCGTAAGAACCTGTAAAGGGTTCTCGGGCACGGAATACGATTGGTGCGCCCGGAGAGATTCGAACTCCCGGCCTCCTGGTTCGTAGCCAGGCGCTCTATCCAACTGAGCTACGGGCGCGCATTGACGATAATCGACAGCAATACATGGCGGAGAGGGAGGGATTGTTCGCGGCTGCGCCGCTCATCCCTCCGCTTCGGGACCGCCGTCGCGAAGACGCTCCGGCGTCTCCCTCCCTCCTCAACCGACCAAATTCTTTACCAATCTACGCTTGGACCTAACGCCCAGCAATTTCCAACCTAGTGGCGGAGAGGGAGGGATTCGAACCCTCGATGGGCTTTTGACCCATACGCCCTTAGCAGGGGCGCGCCTTCGACCACTCGGCCACCTCTCCCGAAGGGCAACTTGCCCATATCAAGGAGCGCGGGATGATACCCGCCTGGAGCAGTCTAGGTAAAGCGATAGGGGGCTAAAGACGCCTTTCAGACGTCATCAGCGATTTCCGCGCCCGACGCGCGCCGGCTGGGATCGCCGTCTTCTTCGCGTTTGATGCGCTCGTAAATCTCTTCCCGATGAACTGCCACGTCTTTCGGAGCGTTGACGCCGATCCGCACTTGGTTTCCCTTGACGCCTAAAACAGTCACCGTGACCTCATTGCCAATCATTACGGTTTCGCCAACTCTTCTCGTCAATATCAACATATTCGGGCTCCTAGCTTCCTTGGCGTGTGTATCGTGCAATTGACTGGTCAGAAATCGCATTGCGGTCATCATTCGTTCTCAAACGAATGGAGGTACGCATCGCCGAGGAAAATTTGAACAATCCAGTAAGGATACAAGAATCTTAAATCCGATTCTTGCCTCTTGTTGAGAGAATAAACAAATCGTTCAATTAGACTGCTGGCTGCGTACCAAAGTTTCAACGCCGGCCAGCGCTGCACTCAACTTTTCAGGTTGCGTGCCGCCGGCCTGAGCGAAGTCGGCACGCCCGCCGCCTCGTCCACCGACTTGAGCCGCAACTGCCCCTACGATATCGCCTGCCTTGAATTGCGCAAGCAAATCCGGGGAAACTCCAGCTACCAGCACGATTTTACCGTCGTTAACCGTTGCCAGAACGATGATGCAGGATCCCAACTTGTCCTTGAGCCGGTCGAGCGCATCCCGCAAGGCCTTGGCGTCCGTACCATCAACCTGTGCAGCCAAAACCTTAATTCCACCGACATCTTTTGCCTGATTGGATAAATCGCCGCTCTGTCCACTCGCCAGCTTTGACTTAAGCTGTTGGATATCCTTCTCCAATCGACGCGATCTCTCGACGAGTTCGCGAACCTTCTCATCGATATCCTCGCGGCTACCGCGCAGCATAAAAGCAACGTCGCGCAAAACCTGATCCGTGCGCGCCACCCACTCGAATGCCGCCTGTCCGGTCACGGCCTCGACTCGCCGCACGCCCGCGGCAACTCCGGATTCGCCGATGATCTTGAAAAACCCGATGTCCCCCGCTCTCTCGACGTGAGTACCGCCGCAGAGTTCCATCGAGAAGTCGCCGATCGATAGGACACGAACGTCGCTCTCATATTTTTCGCCGAAAAGCGACATCGCTCCGGCGGCAACTGCTTCATCCAACGCCATGACACGGGTCTCAGCGGGCGCATTGTCGCGAATTGCCGCATTCACGAGTTCTTCGACACGCCGTAGTTCATCGGGCGACACGGGCTGTGTGTGAGAGAAATCGAAGCGCAGGCGATCGGGCGCCACCAGCGACCCCTTTTGTTGGACATGCTTGCCCAGCACCTGTCTCAAGGCGGCATGCAGGAGGTGCGTGGCGGAATGATTCAACGCAATCGCCTGGCGGCGCTCAGCGTCGACTTGCGTCTCGACCTCGTCTCCGATGCGCAGTTCACCCGAGTCGAGCACTCCCACATGCGCGATCGACGCGCCCATCTTGCGCGTGTCCCTGACCGTGAAATGTGCGGTCGCGCCGATCAGCGTGCCGGTATCGCCTATTTGACCGCCGCTTTCCGCATAAAACGGCGTGTGATCCAACACGACCTGCCCTTCTTGGCCCGGCCGCATGGAGTCGACCACCGCTCCGTCGAAAATCAGCGCCGTGACTTTTCCCTTGCCTGTCACATGATCGTATCCGGAAAACTGAGTCTTCCCGGACAGCTTGACGGACTCCCGCAGATCCGTGCCGAACTTACTCGCGGCGCGGGCCCGCCCGCGCTGCGCATCCATGGCCGCATCGAAACCCGCCTGATCGATCGTCAGACCGCGCTCGCGTGCGACATCCGCCGTCAGATCGAGCGGGAAGCCGTAGGTGTCGTAAAGCCGGAAGACCGTCTCGCCGGGAATCACGGATGATTTCAATTTGGCGGTCTCGGCATCGAGCAACGCCATGCCGGTCGTCAGCGTTTCCGCAAATCGCCTTTCTTCCAGGGCAAGGACTTGTGTAGCACGCTCCTCGCCGCTCACGAGTTCGGAGTAATACGAGCCCATTTCGCGCACCAGCGTCGGCACCAGCTTGTGGAAAAATGGCTGCGTCTGACCAAGCTTGTATCCGTGCCGTATCGCGCGGCGGATGATGCGCCGCAATACGTAGCCGCGACCCTCGTTGGACGGCACCACGCCGTCGATAATCAGAAAGGTGCACGCGCGAATGTGGTCTGCAATCACCCGCAGGCTGGACGATTCGAGATCTTCCGTGCCCGTGATTTCAGCCGCCGCGCGAATCAGCGACTTGAACAAATCGATATCGTAATTGCTGTGCACGCCTTGCATGACGGCTGCAACGCGTTCCAAGCCCATACCCGTGTCGACAGACGGCTTCGGCAGCGGTACGAGCACACCGTCCGAAGAACGATCGTATTGCATGAACACGAGATTCCAGATCTCCACATATCGGTCGCCGTCCTCGTCAGGAGAACCGGGCGGCCCGCCGGGAATTTCCGATCCATGGTCGTAAAAGATCTCCGTACAGGGCCCACACGGGCCGGTCTCTCCCATGGACCAGAAATTCGAGCTCTCACCCATCCGCGTGCACCGAGTCGGATCGATGCCTATTTCCTCGGTCCAAATGCGCGCCGCCTCCTCGTCCTCCTTGAAGACCGTGACCCACAGCCGGTCTTTTGGAATACCCAAGGTGCCGGTTATGAAATTCCACGCAAAGTGGACAGCCTCACGCTTGAAGTAGTCACCGAAACTGAAATTGCCCAACATTTCGAAAAACGTATGATGCCGCGCGGTGTAGCCGACATTTTCAAGATCATTGTGCTTGCCGCCGGCACGTACGCAGCGTTGCGCGGTCGCGGCGCGCGAGTACTCGCGGACTTCCTTGCCGAGAAACACATCCTTGAACTGCACCATGCCGGCGTTGGTGAATAACAACGTCGGGTCGTTGCCAGGCACGAGCGAACTGGAAGGCACGACGGCATGCCCGTTTTTTCTGAAGAACTCCAGGAAACTGGCTCGGATCTCCGAACTGGTCATCGCTCTCAATCTGGCATCGCGTTTCATAAGTCTCTACATGTCTACATCGATATCTGTGTCAAAGCCTAAAGCCAATCGTATCTGAGCCCCCGTAAAACCACGGTAGCCTAAGAATCGGGCTTGGCGCTGCCTGTCAGCGTAATCGGTCGGTAGCTTTGCGCCAAACTTCTTTTGGCGCGCTCTTCGCAATTGGGCAACCCAATCACCGTACGCCCCGACGCCATCCTCCACCACGTCATCCGCAAGACCCAGTTTTCGAAGGTCGGCGCGTATCCGCAGGGGCCCTTGGCCCCGCGCTGCCCGAAAACCGATGAAGTTCTCCACGTAGCGGCGATCGTCGAGGAGTTTTTCGGCATGCAACCGCTCGATGACCTCGCCGACGACTGCCGGATCGTAGCCCTTCTCGAGCAGCTTCCGGCGCAAATCCTCGGATGCGTGATCGCGTCGGGCCAGGCTATCCAGCGCCGCTACTCGGGCGGCACGCGAATCGAGAGGGTCGATTTCCGGGCCAGGCAGGGCTTTATGCCTCTTTGACGTCACCGCCGCGGTTCATGGTCGCCTTTTCCGGAATCAGCTTGGCGCGAAGCTGAGCCTCGATGCCTTTCGCGATTTCCGGATGCTGTTGCAGGAATGCGCGGGCGTTGTCCTTGCCCTGTCCGATACGCTCGCCTTTGTAGCTATACCAAGAACCGGACTTCTCGACCATGTTGTGCAGCACGCCGAGTTCGATGAGTTCGCCTTCCTTTGAAATGCCCGAGCCGTACATGATCTCGAATTCCGTTTCGCGGAACGGCGGTGCAACCTTGTTTTTCACGACCTTGACTCGCGTCATCGAACCGACCACTTCTTCGCCGCTCTTGATGGCACCGATGCGCCGGATGTCCATCCGCACCGACGAATAGAACTTCAAGGCGTTCCCACCCGTGGTGGTTTCGGGATTGCCGAACATCACTCCGATTTTCATGCGGATCTGGTTGATGAAAATCACGATGGTGTTGGAACGCTTGATATTGCCGGTCAACTTGCGCAAGGCCTGCGACATCAGGCGGGCTTGCAAGCCCATGTGCGAATCGCCCATTTCTCCTTCGATCTCGGCTTTCGGCGTGAGCGCCGCGACCGAGTCGACCACCACGACATCGACGGCGCCGGAGCGCACGAGCATATCGGTGATTTCCAGCGCCTGTTCGCCGGTATCGGGTTGCGACACCAGCAAGTCGTTTACTTTGACGCCCAATTTTTCCGCATACACCGGATCCAGCGCATGCTCGGCGTCCACGAACGCAGCAGTGCCGCCGTTGCTCTGCGCGGAGGCGATGATCGCGAGAGTCAGCGTCGTCTTGCCCGAGGACTCCGGTCCGAAGATTTCGATCACGCGGCCGCGTGGGATACCGCCTACGCCGAGCGCGATGTCAAGGCCGAGCGAGCCCGTCGGAATAGACTCCACCTCGTAGATGGCGCCCGCATCGCCCAAGCGCATCACGGAGCCTTTACCAAACTGCTTTTCGATCTGGCTCAGCGCAGCGGCGAGCGCTTTCTTACGATTCTCTTCCATGGGGAGTCCTCAACAAAGTGTGGCGTCATTATTTCATATTCAGCGCCCGACGCTCATCTCATATGCATCTAAATGGCAGAGTTTTCTATGCTTTTGTGGAGTTATCCAGTAGTGGCCAGGTGTCGACTACTGTATACGCGGGCTGAAGTCCGCTCGTGTCGGAACGCATCAGACAAAAGTCGCGCACGAGCCAGTCGAAAGAAGACATTGCTTGCAACACAGGCGCTTGCGGGACCTTTCTCGCCAAGGTGACATGGGGCCGCAATCGTTTGGCATCAAGTGCCCATCGGTGTTCCGCAAGATCGCGATGCAGTTGTTGCCATAATTGTTCCAGGGGTTGCGGAATGGTTCGCGCCGCCGCTACGACGAGTTCGGGTTTCGGCCAATACTCGTACGCCTCAAACCGTAGTGCGAATGCACTCGCTCGTTGAGCGCCTCCGATTTGCTGCAAGCGGTGGATTTGCGGCGTCGGAACTTCCCCGACAAATGCCAGCGTCATATGGTAGTTGTTGCGCGGCACCAGACGAGGCTCCGATTCCAGCGGCAGCGATGCGGCGACGTCTGCGATCCGCTCACGCGTCGCCGCATCCGGCACCGCGGCAAAAAACAGCCGCACCTTGGACCGGTCAAGTCCGCTCACGGGCGCACCGTCATCGATCCAGGATGCCGGCCATCGCCGCCCGCACCGTCTTACGACGCACGGCGTCGCGATCGCCTTTGAAGTGCTTCAGTTCGGCGCTCACACGACTCTTCCTCCCGCACTTGACGGCCCACGCCATCCAGACGGTTCCCACGGGCTTGCCCGGTACCGCCCCACCCGGTCCCGCGATGCCGGTTACGGCGACGGCAACGTGCGCGCCCGAGCGGACCAGCGCACCTCGTGCCATCGCACGCGCTACGGCTTCGCTGACCGCGCCGTCGGCTTTCAACACTACCCGTGGCACCCCGAGGCCGCGCGATTTCGCCGCGTTGCTATAGGTGACGAACCCCTCCGTGAACCACTGCGAACTTCCAGCAATGTCGGTCAACGCCTTGGCGATCCATCCGCCGGTACACGACTCCGCCGTCGCCACCATTCGCTCGGTTCGGAGCAGGTGCCGCCCCACGCGCACCGCGAGGCGTGCAAGTGCCTGATCAGTATTCTTTGAAGCAATGCATTCCGAATTGACAACTTGCATCGCGAAATTCAGCCGCTACACCGACGCCTTGCCGCTCCAACCCGCGCCCATGCGCGAGCTTTCAGCTCGACCTCCGCGTATCCGACGCACAGCTGCGTGGGACGCAGCCGGTTGAGCTGCACGCGGGCCAGTGAAGGAACGGTTGCTGAGTGATACACGGTTCGAACTCCATTTCGCTAGGCAGAGGCCCAAACGTCGATGAGCGTCTTACCGCAAATCCCGCAGCGGCCGACCTTGATCAGCACGTCGTCCGGTCCGGGGACGGGATCGGGCACCTGCTCGACCGATAATGGCTGCCCCAACGCCTTGAACACAGCGGCTTGCACGACTTCGTTCCCCTCGTTCGCCCAGGTCGGGCTCTAGGAGCCTAGGGTTCTTGTTTCCGCCTCTGGCCCGCGGCGATATTAGCATCGTAAGTGCGTGCGGTCTGCCGTCCGGGCATGGACAATACGCCGGCGTGACCATCAACCCGACATCCAAGGACCCCTCCGCCGCTGGCTCGGGCGCCGACCACACTCCCATGATGCAGCAGTATCTGTTC
>JBKQSA010000020.1:0-11858 GCA_052143815.1 Steroidobacteraceae bacterium
TCGCTTGCAGGATGCTCGAGGCAGCCGAGGCGCCGTTGTCGCCGCCGCGCACGGCCTTCATGGTCTTCGTGTCGAGTTCTTTGCTCAGGTCTTGGATCTTCATTTCAGTAGCTCCTAAAGTTTAAAGTTTAAAGTTAATAGGTCAGATGGTGCGGGTGAGCGCGAACGGGAACAGGGCGAGGTAGGAGTCGCCGCTGAACTGGAGGTTCGAGATTCCCGCATTCTGCGTGCCGTTGACGCGGACGTTGCTGTTCGACGGGCCGCCCGACAGGATGCTGACCGGCACGGACAGGTTCATGGCCTGACCGATGGTGTTGGTGGCCGAATTGCCGTTGTCGCCGCCGCGCACTGTCTTCATGGTCTTCGTGTCGAGTTCTTTGCTCAGGTCTTGGATCTTCATTTCAGTATCTCCTAAAGTTGTTAACAGGTTAGATGGTGGAGGCCGATTAGACGGCGAACGGCAACAGGGCGAGGTAGGAATCGCCGCCGATCTGGCTGTTCCAGATTTGCGCATTCTGCGTGCCGTTGACGTGGACGTTGGTGTTCGAGGGGCCGTACGACAGGACAGCGACCGGCGCGGACAGGTTCATCACCTGGCCGATGGCGTTGGTGGCCGCATTGCCGTTGTCGCCGCCGCGCACCGTCTTCATGGTCTTCGTGTCGAGTTCTTTGCTCAGGTCTTGGATCTTCATTTCAGTAGCTCCTAAAGTTTAAAAAAAGTTGTGTTGGATTAACGTTTGAGCATCTGCTCAATGATTTATAATGCGAGCACCGTGCCAACCTTTGATCGAGACCGTGTAGAGTACGTTAAGTTATTGAATATGAATTGAAAATAGATTTTTATTCGAGTTCACCGGCGATGGTGAGCGGCTCGTGACTGATGGGTGTCTGGCAACAGTACGCAACGCATCTGTTGGTCTGTTCACAACATCTGAACTCATCGAAGCGCCGGGGGATGCCTTGACGTACCGCGTATGCGGTAGCACCGCTCAAATCGTCAAATCGACTTGTCGGCGCGCGAGGCAGTGCGAAACTCTTTCGCGTGAATGCCGTGCTTCTTCAGCAGCACCTGAAGATGCGATCGATTCATCTTGCAGCGCTTCGCCAGCTCGACCACGATGCCGCCCGCTTCCTGCAGTCCTCGCTCGAGGAACTCGCGTTCGGCGAGGTCGCTTGCGACACGCTTGGCCTCGCTCAGCGCATCGCCGCTTAAACGTTGCCCTGCGTCGCCGGATGCCGGATCCGATGCGGGTTTGCCCTGCGCCGTGGGCCGGATGTCGGCGGGGAGGTGCTCGATATCGGCCGTCTGCCCGGCAAGGCACGACAGCCGGTAGAAGATGTTGCGCAGCTCGCGGATGTTGCCCGGGTAGGCGTAGTCGAGTAGGAATGCACGTAATCGGCGGGTCATCTCGATCGGGCGACGTTTGAGCACCTCGGCCGCTTCGTCGCCGAAGAATTCGAACAACAGCGGAATTTCGTCCCTGCGTTCGCGCAGTGGCGGCAACGTGACGTGAATGACACCGAGCCGATAGAAAAGATCCTCGCGGAACCGGCCTTCTTCGCTCAGTTTGCGCAGATTGCGATTGGTCGCCGCGACGACGCGCGTGTCGACGCGGCTCGGCTGGTCCGATCCAACCCTTTGGATTTCGTGCGATTCCAGCACGCGCAGCAGCTTCACCTGACCCGTCAGTGGCAGCTCGCCTATCTCGTCCAGAAAGATCGTACCGGTGTGCGCGCTTTCGAACTTGCCCTTGCGATCACTGACCGCACCGGTGAACGCGCCCTTGCAATGCCCGAACAGTTCGGACTCGAGCAGGTTGTCGGGAATCGCGCCGCAGTTGACTGACACGAACGGCCGGTTGGCCCGGTCGCCGTTGGCGTGGATCACTTTAGCCATCAGCTCCTTGCCCGTGCCACTCTCGCCGTCGATCAACACGGGCAAGCCCGTAGGTGCGGCCTTCTCGGCAATCTCCAGCGCCTCGAGCAGCTTGGGGTTGTCGCCGAACGCGCCCTCGAAGACGAAGCTGCGATCGATCAGCGCCTTGCGCCGCTGGCGCCGCGACAGGTCGCTTCGAGTCGGTTCGGCGGCGGCCGCATTGACGAAGCGTTCCTTGTGCGAAAGCTGCATCACCTCGTCGCGCAGCGCGCCGGCCTGCAGTAGCAGCTTCTCGATATCCGGCCGATCGAGCTTGGTAGCCCACCGCAGCGCCGAGCGCAATATCTCGATTTTTTCCAGGAGCCCGGCATACGAGACTGTCGAGCTCTCGCCTGGATCCTGGTCGAGTATCTTCATGCGGCGCTCAACTGCTTCTGTACCAGCTCGTAGTACATGCCGCGGCTCTCGACCAACTCGTCATGTCGCCCCTGTTCGACGATTTTCCCCTCGTAGAGCACCAGAATCTTGTCGGCGCGCATGATGGTGCTCAGGCGATGCGCAATTACCACCGCGGTCCGGCCTTTCAAAATGTCGTTCAGGTTCCCGATGATGTTGCTCTCGGACTGCGAGTCAAGCGCGGAGGTCGCTTCGTCAAACACCAGCAGTCGCGGATCGCGGTACAGTGCCCGGGCAATGCACAGGCGCTGGATCTGCCCGCCTGAGAGGCCCATGCCGCGCTCGCCGACCACTTGTTGGTAGCCCAGCGGCATCTTGCTGATGAACCCGTGGGCGTCGGCCCTTTTCGCGACTTCCTCGATGCGGCGGCGGTCGGGCTCGTCGCTGCCGCTAGCGATATTCTCGGCAATGGTCCCTGAGAACAGCAGGTTGGTCTGCATCACATAGCCGACCTGCGCCCGGTAGTACTCCATGTCGATCACGCCGATGTCGTAGCCATCGACCGTCAGACTGCCCTCGGTGGGCGGATAGAAGCCGACGAGGAGTTTGGCGAGCGTCGTCTTTCCCGAGCCGCTGCGGCCGACGATCGCGACCAGCTCGCCGGGCTTGATGTGGACGCTGATGTTCTCCAGGACATACGGCGTCTCATCGCCGCCGTAGCGGAAGTAAACGCCATCGAAACGAATGTCGCCCTCCAGCTCGGGGATCGCCACGCGCGAGGCCAGCTCCTCGGGTCTTTGTTCCGGCTCGAGGTCGAGCACATCGCCAAGGCGCTCCATCGCCACGGAGGCGTCATTCAGCAGACTCCAGAGCCCTACCATTCCCATCAACGGCGCGAGCACGCTGCCCATCAAGGCATTGAATGCGATGAGCTGGCCGATGGTCAGCTCGCGCGTGAGCACCAGATCGGCGCCGACCCACAGGACGGCGATCGTGGTGGCGGCGTTGAGTAGTTGTCCAGCGAAACCGACCGCGATGTTGAACGACTGCGCGCGGTACTGCACCTCGAGTGCCTTCGCGTACTTCGTCTCCCACTTCAACCGCACCGGGCGCTCGATGCCCATGCCCTTGACCGTTTCCGCGCCGCCGAGCGCTTCCATCAGGTACGACTTCGCGTCGGTCGTGGCGCCGAAAATCTCACGCGCGAACGTCTTGACCTTCGGCGTCACAAGCACCGTCAACGCCAGGATCGGGATGACGAACGCGATGACCAGCAAAGTCAGCTTGACGTTGTAGAGGAACAGCACCGTGAAGTAGATGAAGATCATCAGCAGGTTGAGCACGGTGGTGATCGTGGATTCGGTCAGGAAGGCGCGGATCGTCTGGTTTTCCTGGAAGCGCGCGAAGATGTCCCCCGTCTTGCGCTTGGCAAAGAACGAGTAGGGCAGCGACAGGGTGTGCCGGAAGAACTGCGACATCATCGTGAAGTCCATCTTCCGGACCATGAAGTTCGCCAGCGTTGCGCGGATCGTGGCCGTCAGCTGCGTGAACAGGCTCGAGATGACGAGGCCGGCGATCAGCACGTGCAACAGATTTACGTTCTGATGGACGATCACGCCGTCCAGGATGTTCTGGATGATAAGCGGCGGCACGATGCCCAGCATCTGAATCACGAAGGTCGCCATGAACAGATGCAGCAGAATCTTCTTGTAGGGAAGCAGGTACCTGGCGAACCGCACCCATGGCGAGCGCGACGCACTGGCCTGCGCCACATCCTGGCGCTGCGCGAAGGTCAGGCAGGTACCGCTCCAACCGCGCTCGAACTCCTCGACGCTCAACGTCCTGAAGCCGACCGCCGGATCGGCCACCCACACCTGCGTGTTCGACACCCCGTACACCACTACATAGTGATAACCCTCCCAGTGCACGATGAACGGGAGGTCGAACCCGCGCAGCGTATCGAAGGTGCACTGCACGCCTCTCGTGGTGAAGCCGACCGATTCGCCGGTGCGCGCCAGGCTGTCCAACGTCGCGCCCTGCGTCGTGACATTGGCAAGTTCGCGCAACTTGCCCAGTGTCATGCCGATGCCATAGTGCTTACAGATCATCGCCAGGCATGCCGCTCCGCAGTCCATCTCCTCGGCCTGCTGGATCCAGGCGAAGCGCCGGATGACGTTCTTTCCAAGCTCCGGCTTGGATTTCAGGTCGAGCATCAACACGGGTTTGCGCAGTTCAGCGACCTTCTTCTGCCGCTGCAATTCCCTGTCGATGATCCGGATCCGCTCCTCCAACGCCTCGCGCACCTTCGGGTTGCGTTCGAGGATGAGCTGCAAGGACTTCTCGGGGATCACGAGCAGAACGGTATCCGTGCTGGCGATCACCGCGGCGGCCTGCTCCAGCCGCATCAGGCAGGCCTTTTCGCCGAAGGTTTCTCCCTTGTGCAAAGTGGCCAACGGATAGTCCGTGCCTTCCTCGCGACGCACGACGCGGACTTCCCCATGGCGCACGACATACAAGCGGCGATCTTCACTCGAGCCCTGTCTCAGGATTTCCGTGTCGGCGCCGACCCGCTTCACGCCGACGCTTCGCGTCAGTTCCTCCAGCTCGCTTTTATCGACCTTGCTCTTGAGGTCGAACAGGTGACTGATCAGCCCGCCCGCCGAGTTGATGGCGACGCGGCCGGAGACGAGCGCGCGAGCCGCCGGGTTGGCTGCGACGATCGGGCCAATGACGCTACGGGGGATAAACAGCAATTCGGTCTTGCCGGACGCGCGCGCCGACCACTCGTGTCGGGATTCGCGCAACATGACAATTTCGCCGAAGACCTCCCCCGCCTTGCGCACGCCCAGGCTGATCTCCTTTTCCCCGTCGGCGGCAAATACCCGGATCGAGCCGGATCTGACGATGAACAGGCCCTCAGCCACCTCCCCTGCATTGCACACGGTGTCACCGAACGCCAGCAGACGCGACTCCGCGCTTTGGGCCAAGCGCTCGATTTCAATGGGCGTCAGCGCCGAAAGCATATCGACGGACGCCAGGAACTCGGCCAGCGATTGGATTTCTTGCGCGTCCATGGGGGCAGCGGCCATGATTAGCTGGCTTCGATGACGTGTTCGCGAGCCCTGGCCCGCAACCAATCCTCACGCAACAGCCGCCGCACCTCGGTGGCCGTGTCCTCGTCGAGGCGGGCCGGATGTTTTGCGTTCACCCGGAAGATATCGAAAGCCGTCCGATCCCCCGACGCGAAAGGTCCCAGTAGATCGCCGGCGGCGGCGTTGAATACTTTCGCTTCGACGTCGGAGCGGAGGGATCCTCGCAGCACCTTGCCGATCAGTCCGCCTCGCTCCCGCGTGTCGGCGATCGAATGCTCGCGCGCCATCTCCTCGAAACTATCGGGGTCGTCGCGGAGCACCGCGATCATCTCCTTGGCCTTGGCCTCGGAATCAAGAACGATATGGCTCACTGCAATGCTGTCGAACTTGGGCGAGTTCAGCTTGAAGTAGCCTTGTACGGCCTGGTCGCTGCAGACCTTCTGCATCATCTTTTCCTGATACAGGCTGTCGGTGATGAAGCCCTCGAACTCCTCCAGACTGACGCGCATCGCATCCAGGTACTTGTTCGTGTCGGACGCACGGTGCAAGCCGCGCACCCGGCGCAGCTGGTCGGCACGTTCCTGGATTTCCGCCTCCGACACCTGGATGCCCGCTTTCCTCGCGCCCAGCACCGCCAGTCGATCCCGTACGAATTGCTCGAGGAGTCCCTCGAACTGCCCCGTCAGCTTCAAGATCCGCACGAACTCGGCAAGTTCGATTGCGTTGCCATCAATCTTCACGACGGTCGTCATCGGATTCGCTCCTTCTAAATTCGACAGGAATCGGGGACCGCGCTGGCGCTCATCCGCCGATCTGCCGGAACGGGTCCAAGGCCAGATCGATCAGCCGGCGTTCACGAACGACGATCTCGACCGTGACCGTCATCCCGTATCGCAGTGGATACCTCGTCTCGGCGACCTGGTAGTAATCGCGCTCCAGCGTTACCCGTGCCTCGTAAACCGGCTGCCTGGTCTGCGACGCCGGCTTGGTGGCTGGCGAGACATAATCCAGCGTGCCATTGATGACCCCGTATCGCTGGTACGGGAATGCATTGAACTTGAGCTTGACCGGCAGGCCTTCATGCAGGAAGGCGCGGTCGTTCTCGGCGATCTCGACCTTGACGATGGAGCGGGAATTGCGTGGAGCGATGCCGCCCAGGGGAGTGTTGGCCTGGACCTTGTCGCCCGGCTGCGTGGATGTCAGATCGGTGACGACGCCGGAAACGGGGGCGACGATCTGAAGGAAATTGTTCTTGTCGAGATTTTCGAAACGGATGCGAGAGGCGGCGTCGGCCTCGGCGCGCGCGGTGTCGAGTTGCAGCCGCAGTTTGTCTTCCGCAGTGGCGAGCTCGTTCGCAGCCGCCTCGTAGTCCAGCCTCAGCTTCTTGAGCTGCTCGCCGCTCGATTCGAGCTGGGCCTCAGCCTGTGTGAGTTCTTGGCTTTGACGGGCGGTCAGTTCGTTGACTCTCGATTGCGCCAGGCGGTAAGCATTCTCGGCGGCCTGCCTGGCGTTTCTCTTGCTCTCGACTTGAATCAGGGACAGGCCGCTACCGCCGGGACTCGCGAAGACGCGCTCGTACTTCTCCGCCTCGAGCTGGGCTGCGTCCCGCGCCCGCCTGGTGTCTTCGACGTTGGTGCGGGCCTCGGCCATTTGCGCCCTTTCTTCTTCCACCAGTTTGCTCGTCCCGAGCGCGGTCCGTTTCTGTTCTTGCCGCTCCTCGAGCTCCATTGCCTGTCTGAGAGTTGCAGCCTTCTGCTCCAGCAGCGCCTTCTTTTCCGGGAATTGCCGCCAATCCCGTTCTGCATTCTCGAGCTTCAACTGCGCCTGCATGGCGTTGCCCGCCGCTTCGACGGCTCCCCTGGCGTTGAGCCGGGCCAGCACGTCGCCCTTGGCTACCGGCTGACCCTCGGCCACATAGAGATTCACCAACTCGCCATCGACGGGCGCATAGAAGCGCCTGACCTCCGAGGCAGGCGCCAGCGCGCCCTGTTCTGTCACGATCACGTCTGCCTGCCCAATGAACGAACCGACCAATGCGCTCAGCACCAGCGCGATCATCGTGTAGACAAGGGCGTATAGAGCGCGCCACGGCTCCGCGGTCAGGATGGCGATGCCCTCGGAGCTGTGATCGCCGAGAGAATCGGCCAACGGGACGAGGCGACTTGACTGCCTCATTCGTTCGGATCTCCGAGCAGCGCCAATTTGGTCTTCAGCAGTTCCGGCTCGACGACATTGCTCAGGGCATGCAGCCAGCTGCGCTGCTGACGGGCCTCCGATTCGATCTCATCGCGGATCGCGGTCCACTGCTTGGCGCTGGCCGCGTCGACTTGCGAGTAGATCAGGAAGCCCTGCTGCGCATACCTGCTCGCTTCGGCCAACAAGCGAGCGCGGGTCCGGAATTGATCCGAAATGGAAATCTCGATTCGCTGCGAAGCGTCGATCGCGCCGTTGCTCTGGTATTCCTCCCATAACGTGCGGGCCCGATTCAGGGTCTCCTGCGCCCACGCGATTACATCGTCCCTGTGCTGGTTCAGATCGGCCGCAGTGGCGCGCACGAAGTACACGTCTTCGTCGGCATCGAGCGACTCCCGGAAAGCCAACAGCCGATCGACAAAGCCAGCTGCGTTGCGCGACTCCTGAAACGCAGCGAACCGGGCTGTCACGCCTCGCCGGCGCCCCAGCTCCTCGGCGGCATCATCGCCCCAGGGACCCGCCGCCATCTTCTGCAATCCGGCAAGCGACTCGCTGGCATTGCCGTCCTTCCAGGCTTGCGTCGCGGCGTCGTACTCCTGGAGGACGTCGGCGGAAGGCAGCCGCCCACTCTTGATCAGCGCACGAAGGCTTTGCTCGAACGGTGGGGTCACGAAGTGCGCCTTTTGCAGCAGAGCGAACAGCCGCCCGGACTTTCGAGCGCGCGCTTCGCCCCGAATCTCGAGGTAGCGCGCCAGGTCCTCGCGTACGCTGTCCAGCCCACCGAGACCGGGATATTTCTGCGCAGTCTCCTTCAGCACGGGTTCCAACGCATCCGGATTGTCCCGCTCCAGCTCAGTCGCGATGTTCGCCTTGACCTGTTCGATGACCGGCAGGTAGACGGCGGATTCGCTCTGCAATTTGCGCAAATGGGTGAGCGCTTCACCATACCAATCACCGAACTGCGGCACGTACGACGCGATCCGAGCCAAGGCGCGCTGGTGCTCGCCCGTGTCGTCATTCCAGCGCCCGATGAGGTGCTCGATACCTTCTTCGTCCGCGTATATCCGGATCGGTGCCTCCGGGCCACCGCGAACGCTGACCAAGCGTTCGAGGCTGCCCAGCCACTCCAGCTCGTCGATCAGGGGCTTGAGATCGGCATCGCGCATGCCGAGCTCGGACATGCTCGTGAGAACGCCCTTGGCGCCGTCGAAATCACGAGCCCGGACCTTCGCCAGCCACACTGGCACATTGGCCTTCAAGGCCGTCTCGGTGGCCTGCGCCTTGAGCTTGAGGTCGTCCGGGTGCTTCTCGAGGAGTCGACTGGCCAGCACCGCTGCCCGTGCATACTCGCCGCGCGCGACCGCGTTCTTGAGATCGCGTTCCGAGGAGCTCCAAAAATACGCCGTCAAGACGAGTGCACCCAATATGCCTGCAACGGCTGCAGCCCTCCACCAGCCGCGCCGCGCGCCAGCGGGCGCGCCGCTGGCGAGGAGCGAAGCGAGCTCGGAGAACAGCAACATGGCGCGGCCGCGCGGGCGGCGCTTGACGGCCAGCTCCTTGCCGACAGCAACGGGAACAACCGCCGAACCACCCGGCGCGACGTCCTTTTTCGCTTCGTCGGCGACGCAGAAGAGATCGAGGAATGAAGTCGGGGCGGCCATAAACCGGGTTCGGCCATCGTCCGCCAATTGCGGTACGTTGGGTTCGCCTTCGACCAGGGGCTCGCGGGCACCGCTGTCGGCCGGCTCGATAGCCGATGCCGGGATCTCGATCGCCGATGCCGGGGCGATGATGCTTACTCGGTAGGCGAAGTGTTCGCCACCGAATGCGACCTCGACACCATCCGCCAGCGCAACGGCGTGTTCCGGGCGCACACCATCGATGAAGGTGCCGTTGCTGCTGCCGAGGTCCTCGATGTAGGCCTGGCCACGCTCCTCGTAGATGGACGCATGCCGCCGTGACAGGAAGCTCAACTCCCGGCGGTGATCGTGCTTACTTTTATAGCAGGAGAACGTCGCTTCGGTCTTGCCGACGAGGAACGGGAATTTTGTGATTACGATCGTGTCGAGACCCGAGTTGCCTGATTTGGGCGTCAACGTAAGCGTTAGGCTTTCTTCGAGGCGGGTGCGAGGAGTGATCTGTACGCGATACGACAGCGCACCACCGAAGCATAGCTCGTCACCGTCGCGCAGTTGGCAGGGCGCGTGCCCGACCCCGACGCCGTTGACAGTCGTCCCGTTGCGGCTCTGCAGGTCCGACAGGTAGACGAAACCGTCCTCGCGGAAGATGCGCGCGTGCCGGCGCGACAGTTTTTCGAGGATATCTTTGCCGTAGGACGCGAACGGCTGCTCGGTCCGCCCAATGGCAAACACGGCGTCGTCGATGCGTATCTCGCCCAGCTCGGGGCGCGACAAGGGCTTCAGCACGACGTCGAGGTCATGAACAGACTGCGAATGTCTGATGCCCGCCCACATCGTTGCGTTATTTTCCACGAAAGCCGACCGGTTAGCTACCCGCATTCGCGACTTCCACAGGGGTCCAACCGCCTCCGAGCGCCTTGTACAGTGTGACCGTGTCAGACAGCACCTGTCCGTGGCTGGCCAGCAGCGCGAGCTGTGCGGTCAGCAGGGAACGCTCGTTTTCGAACACGTCGAGTTGTGACGCGACGCCAGCCTCGAGCTGCGTCTCGGTCTGGGCCGATACCACCCGCAGTTGATCGACCTGCTTCTGCAACTCCTCCTGTTGCCGCCGGTGCGCCTCGAGGTTGACCAGCGCGTTCTCGACTTCCTCGACCGCGGCGATCACCGTGCGACGGTAATCTTCTTCGGCGACCTTGATCTGCGCCTCGGTGGTCTTGACGTGCGCCCTGACGCCCGGATTGAGCACCGGAATGTCGATGGTCGGCATCAGCCCGAACGTGAACGCCTTGGCTATGTCAACAAGCGCGAAGCTGGCGGTGCCTGCCTGGCCGGTCAGGCTCACCGAAGGCAGCTGCGCGAGGCGCGCCTGGCCCATCAGGTCATGGGCCTCCAGCACCCGGAATTCACTTGCTACGACGTCAGGCCGGCGGGCGAGCAGGTCCAGCGGCAGCCCGACGGGCACGGTAGGCACCTGCACGCGGTCCTGCAGCCGGTCGGGTTGGACCTTGAACTCCCCGGCGGGCACGCCGAGCAGGGTCGCGAGGGCGTTCTCCGTCACGTCGCGGGATCGACGCAGCTCCAGCAGATCCGTGGTAAGGCGGTTATTCTCCGCCCCCTGGCGGAGCACCTCGGTATCGGAGATCAGGCCGTTGCTGCGCATCGTCTTGTAGATGGCGAGGATTTCCTCGTTTTTTGCCAACGCACGTTGTTGCTGATCGATCTGCTCATCGAGCTGAAGGATCTGGAAGTAGGTGATCGAGACGTCTGCAACGATCTGCAGATATCCGGCGCGCCAATCTGCCTCGGTCGCATGGAACTCGGCAGTTTGTCCTTGAACACCCTTCTCGACCTTACCCCAGACATCGAGATCCCAGCTGACCTGGGTACCCGCGTCGAATTGCTTGCTGAACGGTTGGCCGATGGTCTTTTGCAGGGTGCTGCCGGCGCCGATATCCACGCTCGGGCGTCCGCCCGCGCGCGCTTCACCGATCTGCGCGTTGGCCACCCCGATCCGCGCCGCCATGATCTTCAGGTCGATGTTTCCCGCAATCGCTTTGGCCACCAGCGAATCCAGGTAAGGATCGCCGAACTGCGCCCACCACTGCGGCGAAATGGCCTGGGTGGCTGACACGGGGCTCACCGGCGGCTGCGACCAGGTTGACTTTACCGGAACCTCCGGGCGCCGGTACTCGGGAACGTGGACATCGGCGCAACCGAACAGCAACGCCGCGCAAACGCTTGAGAAAACATAGATGTGCCTCATCGTTGGCTCCCTGCCGACTATGCCGGATGCGGCTGTGTGGTGAAAGTTACCCTCAAAATCACGCGAGGAAAACAGCGCAACGTGAGCGCTTCAATAGGCAACAAAACATCCAACATGTTTGGGCGCTCGGCAATGCCCGCTGCCGCGACAGTGATTGCAAAACTTCTCATGACTGGTACCTCGCTCATGCGATGACCTACGGCTGGCATGCCGTCATGGATGTGAGGAGACGGGCGCGAGGTTCAGGGTCGAGGCATTTTGCACCGCGCCAACGTTGATCGAGGCGGAGGGGGCGGAGTTAGTGACGTTGATGTTCTCGGTCTGCAGCGTCAGGTTGTCGGCGAAGTAGTTGCTCTGGTAGAAGTTGACGACCGGCAGGATCGGGGCGACCGGGGGTC
>JBKQSA010000021.1:0-95446 GCA_052143815.1 Steroidobacteraceae bacterium
ATGGATTTCTGCGATCACCTGAATCTGGATGCCATTTTCGAACCCGTAAAAAGTTGAGTCGCACAATGAGCAAGATCGAGCTAGGAAAAGCGGCGCCTGCTTTCACTCTCAACGGCACGGGCGGCGAATGGTCGCTGAGCGCGGCCGTAGGAAGCCCGGTGGCGATCTATTTCTACCCGCGGGACAACACGCCGGGCTGCACGCAGGAAGGCGAAAGCTTCGCGAGCCACTACGCCCAGTTCAAGAAGGCCAAGACGCTGATCGTCGGAATCTCTGCGGACAGCGTCGAATCGCACGAGAAATTCAAGAAAAAAATGGAGTTCCCGTTCGAACTGCTCAGCGACCCCGACAAACGAGTCTGCAAACTCTATGACGTCATCCAGGAGAAGAGCATGTACGGCAAGAAGTACATGGGAATCGAACGCAGCACCTTTCTGATCGACGCGAAGGGCGTGCTGCGCCAGGAGTGGCGCAAGGTGAAGGTCAACGGTCACGCGGAGGCGGTCCTGGCTTCGGTGAAGACGCTGTGACCGACTCCGTGCGGCCGCAGGGAGCCGCGGTGATTCGAGGGCGCCAGGGCAAGCAAGAACGGCGCATCTTCGTGCTCGACACGAATGTCTTGATGCATGACCCGACGGCCATATTTCGCTTCGAAGAGCACGACGTCTACATTCCGATGACGGTTCTCGAGGAGTTGGACGCCGGCAAGAAGGGTCTGTCCGAATCCGCGCGCAACGTGCGCCAGGTGAGCCGCTTTCTCGACGAACTGATGCGCGATGCGACGAAGAAGGATATCGATCGCGGCCTATCGTTGCCCGCGGCGGTGCCCATCAACCACGGCAAGCGCCCGCCGGTCGGCCGCCTCTACTTCCAGACGCAGTTGCTCGAGTCGGTTCTACCGGACAGCCTGCCGGGGCACGGCGCCGACAATGCTATTTTGGCGAATACTTTGGCGCTGCAGCAAAACTTCCCCACCGCCAGGGTCACCTTGGTATCGAAGGACATCAATCTGCGGATCAAGGCCGCGATCGTCGGCGTACAGGCCGAAGATTATTCCAGCGACAAGACGATTGAAGATGCCGATCTGTTGGTCAGCGGCGTGCAACGGCTGCCGACCAATTTTTGGGATAAACACGGCAAAGGCATGGAGTCTTGGCAGCAGCAGAGCCGGACCTTCTACCGCGTCCGTGGTCCGTTGGTGCGCGAATGGCGCGCCAATCAGTTCGTCTACGACCCCGGCGAGAATGGCGTGGAGGCCATTGTGCGCAAGATCGAGGGCGAGTCGGCCATTTTGGAACTGACGTTGGACTATCGGACGGAGCGCAACAACGTTTGGGGAGTGAACGCCCGCAACCGCGAACAAAACCTCGCTCTGAATCTGCTGATGGATCCCGAAATCGATTTCGTCACCGTACTGGGGCCGGCCGGGACCGGCAAAACCCTGTTGACGCTGGCGGCAGGTCTTGCGCAGACGCTCGATCACAATCGGTTCAGCGAGATCATCATGACGCGCGTGACCATTCCCTTGGGGGAGGACATTGGATTCCTTCCGGGAACCGAAGAAGAAAAGATGGAGCCATGGATGGGCGCGCTGATGGACAACTTGGAGGTGTTGACGCAAAGTCAGGCGGGTGGCACCTGGGGACGCGGCGCGACGAATGACCTGCTCCGCCATCGAATCAAGATCCGATCCTTGAATTTCATGCGTGGTCGCACCTTCTTGAATCGCTTCATCATCATCGATGAGGCGCAGAACTTGACCCCGAAACAGATGAAAGCCTTGGTGACCCGGGCCGGCCCCGGGACGAAAATGATTTGCCTTGGCAACATTGCGCAGATCGACACGCCCTACCTGACCGAGACCACCACCGGTTTGACCTATGTGGTCAACCGATTCCATGGCTGGACATATTCCGGTCACATCACGCTGGTACGGGGTGAACGCTCGCGTTTGGCAGACTATGCCTCTGAAGCGCTGTGACTTTTCGGCCATCCGGCCGCCTGACAGCGCATTTGAGAGAACTTTGCGGGACGAAGCGTACTCCAACTGCTTCTATGGAGGCTAAATGAAGCTGTGGCGGTCTTTGTCCGCGTTCACCATCGCCGTATGCGTGAGTGCAAGCGCCAGCGTGGGCTGGGCGGCGGGTTCGAGCGCAGCCGACCAAGATTTGCCGGAACTTGGCAGTCCGGCGAATGCAGCCGTGTCGCTCGAAGATGAGTATCAGGCCGGCCTGGGTTGGTTCCGGCAGATGGGCCAAAGCGGGACCATATTGGAAGACCCCGAGGTCAGCGACTACATCCAGCAAATCGGCCACAGCCTGTCGAGCCGCGCCGAGGAGGGCCAGCATCAGTTCTACTACTTCGTGGTGCGCGATCCGGTCATCAATGCCTTTGCAATGCCCGGCGGCTTCATCGCCATCAACAGTGGCCTGATACTGGCGACGCGCAATGAAAATCAATTGGCCGGCGTCATGGCGCACGAGACCGCACACGTCACCCAGCGGCATCTCGTGCGCGGACTCATCGACCAGAGCCACGCCGGATTGGTTGCAACCGCGGCGATGCTGGCGGCCATCCTCTTGGGAGCCACTGCCGGTCACGGTTCGCCCGACGCCATGGAAGGAGCCATCCTGGCGACCCAGGGCGCGGCGATTCAACACCAAATCAACTACACGCGCTCCAACGAATTCGAAGCGGACAGAATCGGCATCGGCACCATGGCGGCCGCTGGCTACGATCCGTTGGGAATGGCGAGCTTTTTCCAGGAATTGGATCGAAACTCGCCGGATCCGAGTCGCATCAAGGCGGTCGAGTTTCTCATCGATCACCCATTGTCGGCGGAGCGCGTGGCCGAAGCGCGCAATCGCGCGGAACAGATCGGGCGCGTACGCCACGAGGATTCCCTGGGATATCAGCTGACGCGCGAGCGTTTGAGGTCACTCGTCGGCGATCCGAGAGTGGTTCGCGATTACTACGCAAGCCTCGTCAAGAACGGCGCGGGACTCACCATGGAGGAGCGCTACGGCAAGGACGTTGCCGACATCAGAATGCGCAATCCCGGTGCCGCGATTCCCGACTTACAGGCGTTGGTGCGCGAGTATCCGCGGGTGACGCAATTCTACGGCGCCCTCGGGCAGGCCTATATGCTGAACAACCAACTCAAGGAATCTCAGGAAGTCTTGGACAAGGCGTTGAACCTGTTTCCGCGCAATGTGCCGATCACGATTCGCCTGTCGGAAGCCCTGATGCGCAGAGGCGACAACAAACGCGCGCAACTGTTGTTGGACGATTTGTTCAACTTCGTCGAGCCGACGCCCGATCAAACGAAGCTCATTGCCAAAGCGGCGAAAGAAGCCGGCGATCAAGCCGATTCGTACTACTACATGTCGTTCTATTACGCCATGTACGGCGATTTGAAGATGTCCGCAGGCCAGCTGCAACTCGCCTTGGAACTACCGGGCTTGGACCCGATACAACGCGCCCGTTTCAGCGCTCGCCTCGACGAAATCAAAGCTGCGATGCCCAAAGATAGAAAAAACACTGTGGCCGAGGACAATGGCGGTGGCAGCGGCAACAGCCGCCATTGAGCAGGCGGCCGTGCGCACCGGCGTTGTATCGTAGCGTCATTCAAACGACTGCTGAACCGACTTGTTAGGGAGATACCCGAAATGCTGAATTGGTCCGCGCGCGTCGCGCTTGCCGTCATGTTTGCGACGGCCTTGAGTGCCTGCGTTACGTTACCGCCCAATAGTCCGCGCTCGCCGCAGGATCCATGGGAATCATGGAATCGTGGCGTTTATAAATTCAATGTCTTTGCCGATCGAGCGGTTGCCAGGCCGGTGGCGAAGGCTTATGTGAAGGTCGTCCCCCACCCTATTCGCATCGGCATCACCAATATTTTCGCCAATCTCGAGACGCCCACGGTCATGATCAACGATGCGCTGCAAGGTAAATTCCTGGCCGCCGCCAACGACTTGGGACGCTTCGTACTCAACAGCACGGTGGGCCTGGCCGGCATCCTCGATCCCGCGACTTCCGCCGGGCTCGACAGGAACAACGAGGATTTCGGTCAGACGCTGGGAAAGTGGGGCGTACATCCCGGACCGTACGTCGAGCTGCCCGTCCTTGGACCGTCCGACTTGCGCGATGCCCCGTCCCGTTTGGTTGACGTCTATACCAACCCGCGCCAATACATCAAGGACCCGTGGATCTCATACGGCATGTATCTCGTTGACCTCACGGACCGGCGCGCGGCGCTGTTACCGCTGGATGAGACATTGAAGCAGGTTTACGATCCCTATGCCTTCGTGCGTGATGCCTACCTGCAGCGGCGGGCTTATCTCGTATCGGACGGCAAGATTACCGAGGTGCCCTTGGTGGACCCGGATCTCGACATTCCGACCGACACCGCACCGGGCGACATGAAGCCGCCGAAATAGCGCCTGGAACTACCGGCGCACCTAGGAGCCTGTCTCTCAGCGCCAGGCGTGGCCGTGAACGTAGCCGTGGTGCCCGAAGCCGGGTCGAAACCCATAGCGGTAACCAAACGGAACGCCGTATCCATAGCGGACGTACCCCGGATAATAATACCGCGGGCCGGCGTAGTAATACGGCCATGGCGCGACCACCGGCGGAGCCGCTACCACGACCCCAGGCAGGGGAATGCCGACGCTGATGGCGACACCCGCCTCGGCCGGTACGCTGATGGACGCCGCCGTAGTGCCGAGGCAAACCGCGAGAGCAAGAGGGACGAGTTTACGCATGCGATACTCCTCGAACAGTTGAACCACCTTAAGGTAAACGCAGCGTCCCAATGGCGGTTGACGGCTCAGGAGACGAGTTCCTGGTTCGCGAGCAACTCATCGACCTCGCTCAATCGCGCAAGCTGATGCAATTGGGCGGGCATGTTCTCGTAGCGCAGCGACCGGCGCGCCTCTTTCGCCACGCTCAGCCACTCGATCAGCAACGCAAGCCCTGAGCTATCGCTGCAGGTGACGCCGCTCAAATCGATTACCCCGGCGCGTCCGTTATCGATTGCGGCGGTACCCAATGGCAATAACTTCGTGACCGTAGCGAAATCGAGCGAACCCACGACTCGCGACCGCTCACCTTCCAGGGTTTCGAAGGCCGCGATGCCGTCAGCCGACTTTCTCACTTGCTGTTGCCGGCACTGTTGACGCCGCCGGCGCGAACCGTGCCTTCTTTCTCCAGCCGGTTGATGACTTCATCGAGACCCTTCTGCTGGATCTCGGTGCCGAAATCCGTGCGGAAACTCTTTACGTAGGAGATACCCTCGATGACCACATCCCACGCCTTCCATCCCTGAGGGGTCTGATGCAGACTGAAATTCACCGGCACCTTTTCACCCGTATCCTTCTTCACCTCGGTGCGCACCGTCGCCTGAGTGTCGCCGGGATCGCCTTTGTACGGAAGAATCACGAACTTGTCCGCCGTGAAATTGAGCAGCGCCGTGCCGTAATTGCGCAACAGTGAATGATAGAAGGCGTCGACGAAGCTCTTGCGCTGCTCGGGGGTCGCCGTGCGCCAGCTCTGGCCCAGCACCAGCCGCGCCGAATATTCCGTGTCGAAATTCGGCAGCAACACATTCGCCACCAACGAATCGAGCTTCGCCGGATCCTTCGCGTAGATCGGGCGGTTGGCATCCAACTCCGTCAACATGCGCTTCGCGGAGTCCTCCACCAGCTGCTCCGGCCCCAGCGTATTCGCAACGGGAGCGGGGGGCGACTGCGCCTGCGCAGCCGCGCCCAAGCCGAGCGCCGCCAACGAGAGAAGCATCGCGTTGAGCCAGCGGGCGATAGTGGATCGGTTCATGTTGATCGTGATCGTGTTCATTTCGTTTTCTCCGTAGGAGCCGGCGTGGTAGCAGCCGGCGCGTCCGTTTTGGAAGACGCCGAACCCGATTGCCCCGATCCCTTCGCGAAGTTCGCCAAGAACTGACCGATGAGATTCTCGAGAACGAACGCTGACTGCGTAAAGTCGATTTGATCGCCGTTCTTGAGATAAGTTTCAGCGCCGCCGGCGGTGAGGCCGATGAACTTGCCGCCCAGCAGGCCCTGAGTATAGATACTGGCATCGCTATCGGTGGGGATCTGGTTGTATTTATTGTTCATCCGCATCGTCACCAGGGCCTTGTATTCCCGGGTGTCGAAATCGATCTTCACGACGCGGCCGATTTCCACGCCCGCCATGGATACGGGCGAGCCCACGCGCAAGTCCCCGATATTGTCGAATTTTGCAGTGACTTCGTAGTGCGGTGGAGCACCGAACGAGAGACCGCGGCTGGTGGTCTGCGTGGTCAAAAAGAACAATGCGGCAAATCCGAGGGCCACGAAGGTCCCGGTCCCGAAGTTCAACGTACTGCTCTTGGGCATAACAACGACCTCTTACAGAAATGCTGACGTCAGCAAGTAATCCAAGAATAGGACCACGACCGCCGACGTGACCACCGTGCGCGTGGTCGCCCGGCCGACGCCCGCCGCCGTCGGCGTCGCGAAGTAGCCCTCGTAGACGGCAATCAGGCTGCACGCGATACCGAAAATCACACTCTTCACGATGCCTTGCCGGATATCGGCAAGATCAACGCCGTTGCGCATCTGGGACCAGAAACTGCCGGAATCGACCCCCATGATCTGCACTCCGATGAGTTGCGCTCCGTACAGGCCGATCACACTGAAGATGGCGGCGAGCAACGGCATCGCAATCACGCCGCCGAGGAAGCGCGGCACCACGACCCGCTTGATCGGATCCACCGCCATCATCTCCATCGCGGACAATTGATCGGTGGCGCGCATCAAGCCCAATTCGGAGGCCAGTGCCGTTCCGGCGCGCCCGGCGAACAACAGCGCCGTGATCACGGGACCCAACTCTTTGACCAGACCGACGGCCGCCGCTTCGCCCAATGATTCTTCGGACCCGAATCGTTGCAGCAGCGTAAATCCCTGAAGTCCCAGCACCATGCCGACGAACAGTCCCGCCAACATGATGATCACCAGCGAGAGGGCACCTGAATTGAAGACCTGTTGAACGATGAGGTCGAATCGCAGCAGCGCGCCCGGCGTGACGGCGAGCAGGCGCAGTAGGAAGCGCACGACCGATCCCAAGCCTATCAACGCGTCGATCAAACTTTGCCAAAGCTCTTTGATGACTTTCAACGGCCCTCGCCACGCGCCAGCAGCTCGCCGAAATAGTCCGGAGCCGGGAAGTGGAACGGAACCGGTCCGTCCGCCAATCCACCCATGAACTGCCGCACGACCTCCGATGTATTGGCCGTCAAATCTTGCGGCGTGCCGCTCGCAACGACCTTGCCGCCGGACAACAAGAATACGTTGTCGGCGACCGAAGATACTTCTTTGACATCATGCGAGACCACGATGCTGGTCAGGCCCAGGGTGTTGTTCAAGCGGCGTATGAGGCGCAGAATCACGCCCATGGAGATCGGATCGAGACCCACGAAGGGCTCATCGTAGATCAGGATTTCCGGGTCCATCACGATGGCCCGCGCCAGCGCAACACGCCGGCTCATCCCGCCGGAAAGCTCTGCGGGCATGAGTTCGGCGGCGCCACGCAAACCCACCGCCTGCAATTTGGTCAGAACCAATTGCCGAATGAGGCGCTCGGGCAGATCCGTGTGCTCGCGCAACGGAAACGCAACGTTTTCGAACACGCTCAAATCGGTGAGCAGTGCCCCGTTTTGAAAAAGCATTCCCATGCGGCGGCGAAGCACGTACAAATCGTCACGCTTCAAGGTCCGCATATCTTCACCGGCCACTTCGATCGTGCCGCTGTCGGCACGAACCTGGCCGGTAATGAGCCGCAGCAACGTGGTCTTGCCGGTACCGCTGGGGCCCATGACGGCGGTGACTCGGCCGCGCGCAATATCCATGTCGAGGCCGTCGAAGATTGGGCGGCCGCTGACGGCATAGCTCAGGCTACGGATCTCGACGATGGAGGCTTCTTGGTTCAATGAAGTGCCGGGACGGAACTCCGTACCGTGAACGGTACGGAGTTCCCCAATAGCAGCGGGATTCTACGCTGCAGACTTTTCCATCGAGGTCTTGTACGTCCCGCCGGCAGCAAGGGCGTTCAACTTCGCACGAACCGACAACGCATGCTGACCGGCCGCGAATTGTGAGGCCTTTCCGCCCCAGGCGCTGAGCGCGTCTTCTTGGAGCGCGCGGCCATAACTGAAAGTCAGCGCCCACGGCAGAGGACCCGCCGCATTCATCAAACTCAAGTGCAGCGTCGCCTCGGTCGGACCCTGACCTCCGGAGAGGAACGCGATGCCGGGCACCGCCGGCGGCACCCGGCGCTTCAGCGTCCGCAGGGTAGCCTCGGCCACCTGTTCCGGCGACGCCTTTTCGGCGCACTTCTTACCCGGAATGACCATGTTCGGCTTCAGCACCATGCCCTCGAGATACACGCGGCCCGCAAACAAATGCGAGAACACTCGGTCGAGGACCACATTGGTGACTTCTTCGCAGCGCGCCAGCGTATGATTACCGTCCATCAGCACCTCGGGCTCGACGATGGGCACGATGTTCGCTTCCTGGCAAAGGACGGCATAGCGCGCAAGCGCTGCTGCGTTCGCGTCGATCGCGTGCGCGGTCGGAATGCCGGTCCCGATGTCGATGACGGCACGCCACTTCGCAAACCGTGCGCCCAATTTATAGTATTCGGCAAGCCGCTCGCGGAGGCCATCGAGGCCTTCCGTGATCGTCTCACCGGGGAATCCGGCGAACGGCTTGGCGCCGGTGTCCACCTTGATGCCCGGAATCATTTTGTGTTGCGACAAATAAGTCGGGAACGGGATGCCGTCCTTGGTCTTCTGACGCAGTGTTTCATCGTACAAAATGACGCCGCTGATGTAATCGGTTGCAGCCGGCGCCGTGAACAACATTTCGCGATACAGGCGCCGATTTTCCTCGGTAGATTCCAATTTGATGGTAGTAAAGCGCTTGCCGATGGTGCTGGTGCTTTCATCCGCGGCCAAGATGCCTCGGTGGTTTGCGACCATCGCGTGGGCTGTCGCAGCTAGCTCGGTTGTGTTCATGACTTGAGTCTCTCGTTTCTGAGGTGACGGGTGCCCCGCGGCGATGATAACAAAATCAGGTGTGTTCCACCCTGTCGCCGGCCGCGATGTGGCGTTATCACAAGGCAAATTCCGCCCAAGCCGCTGGAACTTCGCTTTAAATAGGACTAAAATAGTCCCACATAAGGTCCGCGCCGAGAGAATTGATTTCCGATGTTGAGAATGGGCAAATTAACCGACTACGCGACCGTGGTGCTTGCCAGTTTAGCGCAAGAACCGGGTCGCCACCGTGCTGCTGCGGAACTCGCGGAGCGCACGCGGCTGAGTCGACCGACGGTGAGCAAGGTCCTCAAAGGACTGCAGCGCGCCGGCATGGTGATTTCGTCGCGCGGTGCGCAAGGCGGTTACAGGCTCGCGCGACGTCCCGAGACGATCACCGCCACGCAGATTCTCGACGTGTTCGAGGGCCCGATCGCGATCACCGAATGCAGCGGCGCCTCCAGTCGCTGCGGCATCGAGCGTCAATGCCGGGTCGGCGGCGGCTGGCAGCGGGTCAACGCCGCCATCCGTCGGGCGCTCGATGATGTGACCCTGCATCAGCTCGCGGGCCTCGATTCCACCGAGCTGCGTCTCGCGCCTCTATCGTCCGAAACCCGCGTCGCCTCGCCTCAAGCGTAACGTTCCGTTCATTGGAAATACTCGTGTCCAGCAAAACTCAAGACGTCGAAGACCTGATCAATCAAAAGTATCGGCACGGGTTCATCACCGATATCGAATCCGATAGTCTGCCGCCCGGCCTCGACGAGGACGTCGTGACCGCCATCTCGCGCAAGAAAAACGAACCGCAGTTCTTGCTCGATTGGCGCCTGAAGGCGTTCCGCCACTGGCAGACCATGCAGGAGCCGACTTGGGCGCACGTGCACTACAAACCCATCGATTACCAGGACATCTCGTATTACTCGGCGCCGCGCGCGCCCGTGAACGCGCCGAAGAGTTTGGACGAGGTTGATCCGAAGCTTCTCGAGACGTATGCCAAGCTCGGCATTCCGCTGCATGAACGCGCCCGCCTCGCCGGCGTTGCCGTCGACGCGGTGTTCGACAGCGTGTCGGTGGCGACCACCTTCAAGGACAAGCTCGGCAAAGCGGGCGTCATCTTTTGTTCCTTCTCGGACGCCGTGCGCGATCATCCCCAACTCGTCCAACGTTACTTGGGCACGGTCGTGCCGGCCGGCGACAACTTCTTCGCGGCGTTGAATTCCGCCGTATTCTCCGACGGCTCGTTCGTGTACGTGCCCCCGGGCGTGCGCTGCCCGATGGAACTGTCGACCTACTTTCGCATCAACGCCGCCAAAACCGGACAGTTCGAGCGGACCTTGATCGTCGCCGCCGAAGGCTCCTCGGTCAGTTACTTGGAGGGCTGCACCGCGCCCATGCGCGACGAAAATCAGCTGCATGCCGCGGTGGTCGAACTGGTGGCGCTGGATGATGCGCGAATCAAGTACTCCACCGTGCAGAATTGGTATCCGGGGGACGAGAACGGCATCGGCGGCATCTACAACTTCGTCACCAAGCGCGGCGAATGCCGTGGCCGCAATTCGAAAATTTCCTGGACTCAGGTGGAAACGGGCTCGGCCATCACCTGGAAATACCCGAGTTGCGTTCTCAAGGGCGAGGGTTCCGTGGGTGAATTCTATTCGGTGGCGGTCGCCAATAATTATCAGCAGGCCGATACCGGCACGAAGATGATTCACATCGGGCGCAATACCAAGAGCACCATCGTCTCGAAGGGCATCTCCGCCGGCCACGCGGAAAACACGTACCGCGGCCTCGTGAAAATCCTGCCGAGCGCCGCGGGGGCGCGCAACTTCACGCAGTGCGATTCCTTGTTGATGGGCCCCGAATGCGCCGCGCATACCTTCCCTTACATGGAGGTCAGGAATCCGACCGCCACGGTGGAGCATGAAGCGAGCACGTCGAAAATCGGTGAAGACCAGCTCTTCTACTGCCTGCAGCGCGGCATATCCGCCGAGGACGCGGTGAACATGATCGTCAGCGGTTTCTGCAAGGTGGTGTTCAAGGAACTGCCGATGGAATTTGCGGTGGAAGCGCAAAATTTGCTGAGCGTGAGTCTGGAAGGCGCAGTTGGTTGACCCCATGGACAAAGGAACGATGTTGCTCAAGATTTCTGATTTGCATGCACGGGTGGCGGGCAAGGACATCCTCAAGGGCGTCAGTCTCGAGGTCAAACCCGGCGAGATTCACGCCATCATGGGGCCGAACGGGTCCGGCAAGAGCACCCTGGCGCAGGTTCTCGCCGGCCGCGAAGACTACGAGGTGACCCGCGGCTCGGTGACGTTCGACGGCCGGGACTTGCTGGCGCTCCCCGCCGAAGAACGTGCGCGGGCCGGCCTCTTCCTGGGGTTTCAATACCCCGTGGAGATTCCCGGCGTGAACAACGTCTATTTGCTGAAGGCGGCGCTGAATGCGAAACGCAAGGCAGCCGGGCAGCCGGAAGTCGATGCGTACGAGTTTCTGGCGCTGATCAAGCAAAAGATGAAGCTCATGCAGATGAGCGAGTCTTTCCTCTCACGCGGTGTGAACGAGGGCTTTTCCGGCGGGGAAAAGAAGCGCAACGAAGTGCTGCAGATGCTGGTACTGGAGCCGAAGCTCGCGATTCTCGATGAAACGGACTCGGGTCTCGACATCGACGCGCTCAAGGTGGTGTCGATGGGCGTGAACAGCCTGCGCGATCCGAATCGCTCGGTGGTGCTCGTCACGCACTACCAGCGATTGCTCGATTACATCGTGCCCGACTATGTCCACGTATTATCGGGCGGGCGCATTTTGAAATCGGGCGATCGCTCGCTCGCGTTGGAATTGGAGCGTCGCGGCTACGATTGGGTGCTGGGAGCCGAAGTCGCATGACCTCTGCCGCGCACCCAAGCTCGGCTCCGCCGCTGTCGGCCGCATTGCGTTCGTTCGAGGCGCAGTGGTTGTCGCGCGCCGCTACCCGCGTGGCGGATCCGTTGGCCGCCCTGCGCGAGACGGCGATGCAGCGCGTCCTCAAGCTGGGTTTACCCACCCCTCGCGATGAAACCTGGCGCTACACGAATTTGCGGCATCTCGCGTCGCACGGATTCGTGGATGCCCCGCGCACCATTCACGGCGACCTCGAGACGACCGCGTCGTTGTCGTTGCTCTGCGCCGATGCGCGCGCCGCGACCGTAGCTTTGGTGAATGGCCATCCGCGCCTTCCCACGCACATGGATGCTTGGTTTAATGGTATTGAAATCAGGAGCTTAAGAGATTTATCTCGAATAGATCCAGCATTGATTGCAGCGCATCTCGAACCGCTGTCGGATGCAGATCAGGCGCGCTGGGGACTCATCAATACGGCATTGTTCACGGACGGCCTATACCTGCGGATCACCGCGAAGGTAACGACGCCGTTGGTCATTCTTCATCTGTTGACCTCGGACGGCACGGACAACATCGCGTTTCCGAGGGTCATCATCGACGCGGCGCCGGGTTCACGAGCGACCATCATCGAGCACTACGTCGAGCAGGGTGCGAATCCTCCGCTGTGCAATTCAGCCACTCACATTGCAGCCGGGAGAGATTCGCACGTCGAGCATTATCGGGTTTTCGCGACGAGCGCCGGCGCCGAGCACATCGATTCGCTGAACATTCGCCAGGACAGCAACAGCCACTGCAAGCAATTCACCATCGCGTTGGGCGGCGGATTGGTGCGCACCGCGCTCGAGGCGGACTTGAACCGGCCCGGCGCCTCCCTCGACAGCTATTCGCTGCTCGTGGGTCATGAGTCGCGGCACGTCGACTGCGTCAATGTCGTTACTCACAAAGCCCAACATACCACCAGCAAACAGACGGCTCGGGCCATTGCCAGCGGCACCAGCCGCGTGGTGTTCAACACCAAGGTCGTGGTCAGCGCAGGAGCGGCGCATGCCGAGTCGCAGCAATCCTGCCGAGGACTGCTCCTCTCGTCCACCGCGGAAATCGACACGCGGCCGCAATTGGAGATTCACGCCGATGAGGTCAAGTGCGCGCACGGCGCCACCACCGGGCGTCTGGACCCGGATATGCTGTTCTACATGTTGTCGCGCGGATTGGACCGCGACACGGCGCAGAGCTTGCTGGTGTACGCCTTCCTCGCCGACGTCTTGACCGACATGTCGGTGCCCTCGGCGCGCTCCGCCATCGAAGATGCGCTGATTGCACAATTACCCGACTCTCAACTGTTGCATAAATTCCGATGAAAAACAGAGCGTTGATCAAGGAACCCAGATTTAACGTCACATCAGTGCGCGACGACTTTCCGGTCCTTGCCCGCATGCTGCACGGTAAGCCTTTGGCCTACTTGGACAACGGCGCGTCGGCGCAGCGGCCGACCGCCGTCATCGATGCGGTGGACGACTATGAGCGCCATCACCACGCCAACATTCACCGCGGCGTGCATACGCTGAGTCAGGAAGCGACCAGCCTGTACGAGGCGGCGCGCGACCGGCTGGTCGGTTTCCTGCACGCCCGCGCCCGCAGCGAGATCATTTTCGTTCGCGGCACCACCGAGGCCATCAATCTCGTTGCCCAAAGCTACGCCAGGCCCATTCTGACAAGCGGCGACGAGATTCTCATCACATACCTCGAACATCACGCAAACATCGTGCCGTGGCAGATAGTCTGCGAGCAGACGGGCGCGAAGTTGGTGGTGGCGCCGATGGACGAGCATGGCGCCGTCCACGTCGATGCCGTGGAATCGCTGATGAGCGAGCGGACACGGTTGTTCGCATGCACCCAGGTCTCGAATGCGCTGGGCACGGTCCTCCCCGTCCGGCGTTTGATCGCTGCCGCCAAGGCGCGGGGCATCACCACGTTGCTCGACGGCGCGCAGGCGGTGCCGCATATGCCCGTCGATGTGCAGGACCTGGACTGCGACTTCTATGCGTTTTCGGGGCATAAATTGTTCGGCCCCACGGGCATCGGCGTTCTCTACGGGCGCGAGTCGATGCTGGAACGCATGCCGCCGTGGCAAGGCGGCGGCGACATGATCCTCGCGGTGAGTTTCGGCAAGACGACTTACAACGCGCTGCCGTACAAGTTCGAGGCGGGTACGCCCAATATTTCGGGTGCCATCGGCTTAGGGTCGGCGATCGCCTATTTGGACGCCATGGACTTGGGCGGAGCGCATGCCCACGAGCGCGCCCTCCTGGCCTATGCGACCGATATGTTGCGCGGCATCGATAGCGTGCGCATCGTGGGCACGGCGCGCGAGAAGGTCAGTCTGGTTTCTTTCGTCGTGGCGGGCGTCCATCCCCACGACCTCGGGACCATTCTCGATCAGGACGGCATCGCCATCCGCACCGGTCATCACTGCGCCATGCCGGTGATGGACTTTTTCAAATTGGCGGCCACGGCGCGTGCGTCGTTCGCGTTCTACAACACATTCGACGAAATCGATCGCTTGAGGACCGGGATTCTCCGCGCCCGTTCGATCTTCGCATGACAAGCTGCTTGCGAGGACCCCATGGATCTCAATGACCTGTATCGCGACGTGATTCTCGATCACAACCGTCACCCCCGGAATTTCGGCGTGCTCGAGCCGGCGGATGCCAGCGTCGAGGGCTTCAATCCGATGTGCGGCGATCGCCTGACGGTGCGGCTCAAGATGTCGGGCGAGGCGATCGCCGATATCCGTTTCGAAGGTCAGGGTTGCGCGATCTCGACGGCTTCGGCCTCGCTCATGACGGAGGCCGTAAAAGGCAAAACCCGCACAGAGGCCCTCGCCCTCTTCGAGCGAGTGCATCGCTTGTTGACCGACGATGCCGCGCCCGGCGACCAACTCGGCAAGCTGGCCGCGCTGTCGGGGGTTCGAGAGTATCCCGCACGCGTCAAATGCGCGAGTCTGTGCTGGCACACGCTCGCCTCCGCCCTGCAATCGGCCGACCCCCAGCACGTGCCTGCCGTTTCCACGGAATGAGTTCCAGGACCCATGCATAGTTACGAAAATGAACCCATCGTCGTGCAGCGCGACGTGAAGGCTGTTGCGATACCTGCCGGCGTCGAAGTCAACCTGAAGCTCGGCTCGGTCGGCTACATCACCCAGGCCTTGGGTGGCAGCTTCACCGTATACATCGATGGCAATTTATTCCGCATTGCCGGTCAGGAAGCCGATGCCATCGGCAAGACTGCAGCCGAAGCACCCGACGTGCCGCCGGGCGCCTCCGAAGAGGACATCAAGAACATCGTTTGGCGGCAACTCAAGACTTGCTATGACCCGGAGATCCCGGTAAACATCGTCGACCTGGGATTGGTTTATGAATGCGATGTCACCAAGAACGAGGATGCGACGCGAACCGTCGACATCAAAATGACCTTGACCGCGCCCGGCTGCGGCATGGGCGAGGTCTTGGTTCAAGACGTTCGCGACAAAGTGGAGATCGTTCCGACCGTAGCACGTGCCAATGTCGAACTGGTGTTCGACCCTCCTTGGAATCAGACCATGATGTCGGATGAGGCACGGCTGCAAACCGGCATGATGTAAAGACGGCTCGCCCGTCGTTCTGACCTGAGGCGATATTTGTGACTTGGATCGATGCGGGGCCGACAGCAGCATTGCGTGACGGGGAGGCGATTTCCATTCGGGCCGGACGTCGGTTGATCGCCGTGGCGCGTAGCGGCGACGAATATTTCGCGATCGAAGACATTTGCACCCACGACGGCGCCGAACTGACGGGAGGCACCATCGAAGGCGCGGAAATCATCTGCCCGCGCCACGGTGCGCGTTTCTGCCTGCGAACGGGTGAGGCGCTCACGCCGCCGGCCTACGAACCGGTCCGCGTCTTCGAAACCAAAATTACGGATGGGCGATTGTGGGTCCGCTCAGGCTGACGCTGCTGCGGCACGGCCAGGCGCACGCTATCGACAGCTGCCCTGAGGATTTCGAGCGCACGCTCACCCGCCGCGGCGCCGTCGAGGTGCAAGAAATGGCCTCGCGCCTGGTGTACCGTAAGTTGATTCCCGACCTCATTCTGGTGAGTCCGGCGGAGCGGACCTGGGCCACGGCGTCCCTCGTCGCCAGCACGTGCGAACTCGACGGCAAACAGGTTCAGTGCGCGCGGGAACTGTACCTGGCGACGAGTGAAACTACCTGGCGGCTGGTGACGCGGCGGGATTGGGGGGTGGGCCATGTGCTCATCTGCGGCCACAATCCGGGTTTGAGCCAGATCGCGAGCCGCTTGGGCCCGAAGCCACAGCCGCGCGATTTACCCACCGCCGGGCTTGCCACGGCGGTTTGGCGTCGCGCCGCTTGGACGACCGTTCAGCCGGAAACCGCCAGCGAGTGCGAATTGGACGATCCGGAAAGCATGGCCGACCTATGGGCTTAGGCGCCTAGGTTTGATCCCGGTGGAGGCGCAGCAAGCGGCGCCGATCGCGCTTGTCGGGTCTCGCATCCGGCCGCGGCCGTGACATCTGGGCCAACCGCTGCTGCTCCTTCAGCTGCACTCGACGCTGCGCGCTTGCGGGCGTCTCGAGGTAATTCGCTTGCGCTTCCGCCGCCGGGCCGCGCCGCTGCGGCAGGCCCAACACCTCGAACTCCGCAACCACGCCCTGCAACGACAAGCTAAGATGATCCCCGATGCGCACGCGATGGGCCGGTTTCACCCGCTCGGCGTTCAGATGAACTTTACCGCCGGCGATGGCCGCCGTGGCCAGGCTTCGCGTTTTGTAAAAGCGGCAATGCCACAGCCATTTATCCAATCGGTGACCATCGTTTTCGTCGCGGGACATCATGTTCAAGACGAGCCTAGGGGGTATGCGACCGCTATAATAACCGCATGAGCGCCATCCAAGAATTCCGCGAGCGGCTGAACCGTGACACCGAGGCGCTCGAGGCGGCGGGCCTCCTGAAAACCGAGCGCATCATCAGCTCCGCTCAAGGTCCGGTGGTCCAGCTCGCCGATGGGCGCCAGATGATCAATCTCTGCGCCAATAATTATCTTGGACTCGCCAACCATCCGGCGGTGGTCGAGGCAGCGCAGCGCGCGCTCGAGCATTACGGCTATGGAGTCGCCTCCGTACGGTTCATTTGTGGAACGCAAAGCGTTCACCGCGAATTAGAGGAGCGTTTGAGCGCCTTCTTGTCCATGGAAGACACGATTCTGTATTCGTCTTGCTTCGACGCGAACGGCGGTTTGTTCGAAACCCTGCTCGACGATCAGGATGCGGTCATCAGCGATGCGTTGAACCACGCGAGCATCATCGACGGCATCCGTCTGTGCAAGGCGCGCCGGCTACGCTACGCGAACAATGATATGAACGAGCTGGAACGAGCGTTGCAGGACTCGCAGAACGCCCGCGTTCGCTTGATTGCAACCGACGGCGTCTTCTCCATGGACGGATCCATCGCCAAGCTCCGCGACATCTGCGAGTTGGCGGACCGCTATGCGGCGCTGGTGATGGTGGATGATTCGCACGCCACCGGATTCATCGGCGCGCGGGGACGCGGCTCGCATGAACTGTGCGGGGTCATGGATCGCATCGACATCATGACCGGTACGCTCGGCAAGGCCTTGGGCGGCGCGAGCGGCGGCTATGTCGCCGCCCGCAAGGAGATCGTCGCGTGGCTGCGCCAACGTTCGCGTCCGTATCTGTTCTCCAACAGCATCGCCCCGCCGGTCGCTGCCGGTACTCTGCGGGTGCTGGAGTTGCTCGAGAACTCGCCCGATCTGCGCGAACGGCTGCATGGCAACGCGCGCTACTTCCGTGCGCAGATGCAGTCGTTGGGATTCGATTTGGCGGAAGGCGAGCACCCCATCATTCCCATCATGCTGGGCGAGGCGCCGTTGGCCGTCCGCCTGGCCGAGCAAGTCCAAGCGGCTGGGGTCTACGTCGTGGCGTTTGCGTTCCCGGTCGTGCCGCATGGTAAAGCCCGCATTCGGACGCAGATGAATGCCGCGCACACCACGGAGCAACTCGACCGTGTGATTCAGGCCTTCAGGCAAGCCGGGCGCCGTCTTGGCATCATTCACTAGGAGCCTGCTATGAAGGCACTGGTCAAGGCACGCGCCGAACCCGGGATCTGGATGCAGGACGTCCCGGAACCCTCGGTGGGACACAACGACGTTCTCATCAAAGTGCATCGTTCGGCCATTTGCGGCACCGACATGCACATCTACAACTGGGACGCTTGGGCCCAAAAGACGGTCCCGGTTCCCATGGCCGTGGGCCACGAGTATTCCGGGGAAATCGTCGACATGGGCAGCGAGGTGCGCGGCTTTCACACCGGCGACCGGGTCTCCGGCGAAGGGCACATCACCTGCGGCCATTGCCGCAACTGCCGCGCCGGGCGGCGGCATCTGTGCCGCAATACCCTGGGTGTCGGCGTGAATCGAGCCGGCGCCTTTGCGGAATATCTGACCATACCGGCATCCAACGTCTTCAAGCTGCCGGCGGCCATCGACGATGAGGTCGCCTCGATATTGGACCCGTTGGGTAACGCGACGCACACCGCGCTCGCCTTCAACGTGGTCGGCGAGGACGTGCTCATTACCGGCGCCGGCCCCATCGGAATCATGGCGGTCGCCATTGCGCGCCATTGTGGCGCGCGCCACGTGGTGATAACCGACATCAACGACTATCGGCTTGCGCTGGCGGCCGCCATGGGCGCATCGAAGACCTTGAATGTCGCCCGCGAAACGTTGGATGACGCGATGCGGGAACTCGGGATGGAGGAAGGCTTCGACATCGGTTTCGAAATGTCGGGCAACGCCATGGCGCTGCGCGACATGCTTCGCACCATGAATCATGGCGGCAGCATTTCGATGCTCGGCATCCCACCCGGCGAAACCGCCATCGATTGGAATCAGGTCATTTTCAAGGGCCTGGTCATCAAGGGAATCTACGGCCGCGAGATGTTCGAAACCTGGTACAAGATGTCGAGCATGCTGCAGAGCGGGTTGAACGTTCGGCCTGTCATCACCCACCGCCTGGGCGTGAACGATTACATCGAAGGCTTCGAAGTGATGAACTCCGGAAGGTCCGGCAAGGTCATCCTGGACTGGGCCGCGCTTTGATCGGATAAACCCGCGTGGCCCGAGCGTGCGAGGAGACAAGCGAATGCGCTTTAGAACGATGCTCGCGATTGCCGTCTCGGCCGTGCTGACGGTGTTTTTCATCTTGAATTGGCGGGTATTTACCGCACCGGCGAAATTGAGCTTGCTGGTGGGCTCCGTCGATGCGCCCATCGGGATCGTGATGCTGGCGCTGTTTGCATTGGGTCTGCTGGTGTTGTCGAGCTACCTGGGGGTTTGGCAAGGCACGCTGCTGATGGAGTTCCGCCGCCAAGCGAAGGAATTACAAGCGCAACGGACTCTTGCCGAAAATGCCGAGGCATCGCGGTTTACCGAACTCGGGACACTCATCCGCGATGAGCTTGCAAACTCCGATAAGCGCGTCGAAACAGCGCTGGAAGGACTGCGTAGCGAACTTCGGGAAACGGAGAACTCGATCGCGGCCACCCTCGGAGAAATGGACGACCGGTACCAACGAACGACGGATCGCCACGCCGGATGACGCTCGTTGCAGGCGCGGCGCGTGCAGCCGTCCTGTTTTCCGTCACCGTGAGGCACCCCCCTGACCTCACTCCATTTCTGCCGACCCGTTCGCGATCCATTCGACTCGGAAGACATAGGATGCGGCGCAGTCCCTATGATAGACGACTCTTTAATCCAGGCGTTGCCCGAGTTGGTCGCTTTCGTACGCCGCGACGGGACGGTAGTCCGCGAACTGGGCGGTCGACGTCTCGGCCTGACGCTCGACGGTGACCTGGCGGGCAGGACGCTGAACGATTTGTGGCCGCAGGACGTGGCGGCACTTCTGCTGCAGATGATCCGTCGCGTTCTACGCGATCGCGGCACATCTGATGCTCAATTCTGCAGCGGTGGCCGTCAGTACGAGGCGCGCATTGCCGCGCACGGCCGCGATCGCGCGCTATGCATCATTCGCGATGCGCCCGCCCCAGAGCATTCGAATAGCCACGAGGACGTGCGCGGCGGCCACCGTGGTGGGATTGAGCGGCGCGAATTGTTTGCGCGGCTGAGCCAATCGGTCGCCGATGCGCGACTCCGAGAGCGGCAGCTCGCGGTTTGCTTGGTCCATTTGCAGGGCATGGGCGAACTCGGCGGAATCTTAGACTACGGGATCGTCGACCAGCTGGCCGGGACCGAACTGCAGCGCATATCGACGGTGCTGGCGGACGGTCCAATCGGCTACGCAGGCAGACTGGCCGAGAACGAATTGCTGGTTGTCGTTGAGCGGTTCGACGATCGCGGGGCGATTCGCGATTTGGCGAATGGCCTTCTCAAGCGGCTCGCCGAACCGGTCGCGGTCGGTGATGCAACCTTCACCATGACGCCGAGTGCGGGCCTCGCCCTGCTGGGCGACGACGGGAGCGATGCGCGGCAACTGCTCGAGAGCGCACGCTCCGCGATGTTGGAGGCGCGCCGCAGCGGACCCAATTCCGTGCATTTCTATTCCGACGACCTCCGGGTTCGGTCACTGGCGCGATTGGACATCGAACATGAGCTGCGGGACGCGATTGCCCAGGACCAATTGGCCTTGCGGTACGCCGCGCGGCACTGCCTCGAATCCGGGCAGCTGATCGCCGTTCACGCCTATCTGCGCTGGCCGCACCCGGCTCGCGGCGAAGTCGCCGCCGCCGAGTTTCTGCCGATTGCGGAGAGTACGGGGCTGGCAACGCCGCTCTCGCGTTGGGCGTTGGCGCGCTTCCAGCGCGATATGCCCTCGCTGCGTCCGGCCGGAGTCGATCGAATCCGTTTCTCGTTCGGCGCGCTGCGATCGCATCTGTCGTCCGGCGGCCTCAAATCCGACGTGGAAGCATTGTTCGACAGCGGTGCGGTGTCGCCCGCCGATTTCGAGCTGCGGATTTCAGAACGCGTCCTCGCCGGGCTTGCCGACCCCGGTCCGACGCTGCGGCCGCTGGTCGATCTCGGCGTAGCGGTCGCGATTGACGAATTCGGGCGAGGGTTCACATCCCTGCCGCGGTTGGCTCGGCTGCCGATCAGCGTATTACAGCTGGACCGGCGCCTGGCGCTCGCGGCGGCCGCAGACCCGGTTGCACGTCGGGCGGCGACCGCGGCATTGGCGGTGGCCCGGGCTCTGGAACTCATTCCGATGTCCGCGGGCATCGATGACGAGTCGAAGCGGGTTCTGTTGCAGTCGCTGGGCTGCACCCAGGGTCTCGGCGACGCGTTCGGCGCCGTCTCCTTACACGGCTCGGAACGCCTCGCTCGACGCCGCCGCAGCACTCCCTGAGGCCATCCATTTGACATGAGGGTTATGTGCTGCGAATCACATTTCGCGGCCGACCTAGGGTGACCACGAACAGTGGATCACCGCTCCAGCTCAGGCTCAATGGCTACACGGCGCACGGACCCAGCACCGCTGACGGTAAATGGTAACCAGAGGAACTAGGCAAATGTACAACGGGATCTCGAATCGACTGGCCACCGCGATCACGGCATGTGTATTGTCGCTGGCCGCGATGGCAGCGCCTGCCGCCTCAACTGTGCCGAACCGGCAGGCGGGCAAGCATTACATCGTTGAGGCGGATAGCACCTCGACCGCCGTGCGCCTCGTACGCAGTGTCGGTGGCCACGTGTCGCGGCCGCTGCCGATCATTAACGCGGTTGCGGCGGAACTGACTCCACGCCAGGCGACGAGGCTCGAGCACATCGCCGGCACGCGGGTGTTCGAGGATCGCCCCGTGAAGGTCAGTTCGTCCACCGCCACCCAGGCGACGAACAGCCCGCCGCAGGTATACAGCGCGCTGAACCCCGCGCCGCCCACACCCGCCGAAATCAATGCGACGGCCTTGCAGGCGGCCGGCACCACGGGGGCGGGTATTACCATTGCCATGCTCGACACCGGGTTCTCGCCCAGTGCCGCTCCCTTCGCCTATGACAACTGGGGCAGCCGGGTGCTCGCGACCGTGGATTTCGCGGAGACCAACGGCGGCACCAACGCCGCAGATGGGTATGGACACGGCACGCAGATCACCTCATTGATCGGCAGCGCTGCCCGGGACCTGTCCCGCCTTTACTATGGTGTCGCACCGGGCGCCAACTTCGTCATCGTCCGCGCCTTCCAGCCGACCGGTGAGGCCAGCTACACGAACGTGATCAGCGGCCTGAACTGGATCGTCGCCAACCAGGCTAAGTACAAGATCCGTGTCGTCAACCTGTCGCTGGGCGCGACGCCCCAGTCGTACTATTGGAACGATCCGCTCAACCAGGCGGTGATGAAGGTCTGGCAGGCAGGCATCGTCGTGGTGGCGGCTGCCGGTAATTCAGGACCCGCGGGTCAGACCATCGATGTGCCGGGCAACGTGCCTTATGTCATCACCGTCGGCGCAATGACCGACAGCTACCAGCCGAACAATGTCAGTGCCTATCGGCTGGCATCATTCTCTTCCGTCGGTCCGACCTATGAAGGCTTCGTCAAGCCCGAGATCGTGGCGCCGGGCGGCCACATCCTCGCCACGATGCCCAACGACGCCAACGGCTCCATTACGCTGACGACCGAAATCTTCGGCGACATCGTCAACCCCTACACGCTGTTCCCGCTGTCCGGCACGTCGCAGGCGACGGCCGTCACGAGCGGTGCGGTAGCGCTGCTGCTGCAAAGCGACCCGTCGCTCACCCCGGATCAGGTCAAGTGCAAGCTCATGGCAAGCGCAAAACCGGCCGTGACCAAATCGGGTAATCTTGCGTACAGCGTATTCCAGCAGGGCGCAGGCTTGATCAACGTGCTCAACGCGACGAGCACATCGGCCCTGAACTGCGCGAACCAGGGTCTGAACATTGCCGCCGACCTCGCCGGCACGACGCACTTCGGCGGCCCGGCCAACCTGCTCTCGAGCGGCACCTGGTACATCATGAATATGCAAAGCAGCACGCCCTATGCTGCCCAGACCAGCGACGGCTTCTCGTGGTCCGGCTCATTGTCGAGCACTCAGGTCGCTTCCTGGTCAGAGAGTTATCTCTGGGCGGACGCCTTTGCATGGTCCAACGCGTATGTCTGGTCCAGTTCGGCACCCTGGAGTTCGACGACGGTGTCGGCCGAGGCTCACTTATGGACGAGGAGTCTGTCCTTTACCCAGAGCACGGCTGTGCCTGCGAGTCAGCCAGCCAATGCGCCGTTCCCTGCTCAAGAGCAGTAACGGAAATTCAGTAATGGTCGGGCCGTGCCGGACGCCCGATAAGAGGCGCCTCGCTCATGCGAGGCGCATTGCGCCCTGAGACTCCGGCCGAGACGCCGTTAACAGAACGAGAACGTTGTGTTTCAAGAGCACCCGCAATTGACCGATAATCCAGCATGATCTCAGCGAGAGCAGTAGCGCGGCTATCAGGCATCCTGCTTTCGCTCTTGACGTTTCAGGTAACGGCAGGCGACGTGCCACCCATGGTGTTTCGACACTTGACGGTGGACGACGGTCTTGCTCAGAACACCGTGTACGCGACGTTGCAGGACTCCGAAGGATTCTTGTGGATTGCTACTCAGAACGGGCTCGACCGGTATGACGGCTACACGCTGCGTCATTTCGCTCACCAGCGGCGCGCCGCAAACGGGCTCCCGAGCAGCTACGTCTACGCGATCGCTGAGGACCGCTCCGGTAACCTCTGGCTCGCCGTCAAGGACGGCGGCATAGCCCGCTTCAACCCGCGCACCGAGAAGTTCACAAACTTCCGGCACGACCCCAACAATCCGACGACGATCTCGAGCGATGCTGCGCGACAACTGCTGATCGATCACGACGACAAGATCTGGATTGCCACCGCCGGCGGCGGACTCAGCGTACTCGACCCGACGACGGGGCGGGCGCAGCGCTTCAGGCACGATCCGACGCGCGCGGATTCTCTGAACAACGATACCGTCGGCGCCGTAGCGCAGGATCGGGAGGGCCGCGTCTGGGTCGGTACCGATGGCGGGCTCGATCTTTGGATTCCTCAAACGCACGGATTCAAACACTTCCCGCATGCGCCGGGCGACCCGCATTCGCTCAGCAGCAACACCGTGGCGACCCTGTATGTCGACCGCAACGATGTGCTCTGGGTGGGCACGTACGGTGGCGGCTTGAATCGATTCGACGGGGACGCGCGCGGATTCACCGTATATGCGGCCGACGCGGCAAATCCATCGCGCCTGAACGACGCTGAGGTGCGTGCCATCGTCGAGGACAACGACGGTAGGTTTTGGGTAGGAACGGCAGGTGGCCTCCATCTGCTGGATCGCACGACCGGCGTGTTCACACGCTTCCTGCACGACAAGACGGATCCACAGTCACTGCGCGACAACTACGTGGTCTCCCTCTACCAGGACCGCGGCGGACTATTGTGGGTCGGCACGGTCGATGGCGGTGTGAGCCGCTGGAATCCCCGCAGCTGGTTGTTCGGTCACGTGCGGCCGCCGTGGAACGCCGATGCCTACTCGAACGCCTTTGCCGATGACGGCGACGGGCGGCTTTGGGTCGGCACACAGGGTGCGGGTTTATTCCGATTCGATCCACGCTCCGGTGAGGCTATGCCGGCCGAAGTGGTCTTCCAGCGGCAGCACCTACTACCGGATAACCGCGTCATGGCGTTGCTGAGGTCCAGCACGGGCGACCTATGGGTCGGCACCATGGGCGCCGGACTGGTGCGCATCGCCTCGAACGGGCAAACGACGATTTTCAACGGCGACGCGCAGGAACGGAATAACTCGCGTTCGCTCGGTGCAAACGGCGTCATGGCGCTCTGCGAAACTCACGATGGGCGGATCTGGGTCGGCACATTCCGCGGCGGTATTGCCATCATCGATCCGCGAACGGATCGCGTGCAGCGCGTGGCGACCGATCCACAGCTCGGCCTAAACGGTCAGAATCCGCCGGCGACAGCCATCGTCGAGAACATGGACGGGTTCATATGGGTCGGAACCGATGGCGGCGGTCTCCTCGCGCTAAGGCCCGATGGCACGGTGGTTTCGGTTTGGCGTCACCAGGAATCCGATCTACAGAGCCTAGCGTCCGATGCCGTATATGCATTGCACGTCGATAGCCAGGGACGCATGTGGGTAGGAAGCGCCAGCGCCGGCCTTGACCAAATCATCGGCACAGCGCGCGTGCCCACCAGCGTGCGCTTCCGCAACCAGTCGACCCCTTGGGGCTTGTCGGACAACACGATCTATGGGATTCGGAGCGACGATCAAGGCGCGCTGTGGCTGAGCGGCAACCAGGGGCTGCTCCGATACCTCCCGGGATCCGGCGAGATCCGGCGATTTCATCGCGACCAGGGTCTGCAGGGCGAGGAGTTCAACTCGGGCGCGCACTTCCGACTGCCGGACGGCCGCCTCGTATTCGGCGGCTCCAACGGTTTCAACCTATTCGATCCAAAAGCGGTTACTGCAACGCGCGTGAGTTCACCGGCCCTAGCGCTGACGGCCGTGGAACTGCGGGGACAACCCGCACCGCACGACCTGCCCTACGCCTCGCTCGACAAATTGACGATCGGCTATCGGGATGATCTGGCAACCTTCGAGTTCGCCGCCCTCGATTTCGCCACGCCGGAGCTGAACCGCTATGAGTATCGATTGCACGGGTTTGACGACCAGTGGATCGCCGTGCAATCGGGACATCGAGCGACGTTCACGAATCTCGATTCCGGCAAATACGTTCTCGAAGTGCGCGGCGCCACGCCGGACGGCGCGTGGAGCAGTCACACGCTGGAACTGCCCATCACCATGCGGCCCGCACCATGGCGATCGCCGCTTGCCTACTTCGCGTACCTGGTCGCGTGCAGTCTGCTGCTATGGCGGTACCGAGGATCCCAGCAGCGCAAGCTCCGCCGCGCGGCGGAACAGGCGGTGTACCTCGAGAGCGAGGTCGAGGGACGAACGGCCGAGTTGAAAACGATCAACATCGAACTCGAGCGGCTCGCCCGCGCGAAGAGCGACTTCCTTGCGCGCATGAGCCACGAGATCCGCACGCCGATGAACGGCATCATCGGCATGAGCGAACTGCTGATGCGAACACCGTTGACCGAACAGCAACTGCGGCTCGCCGCGACGGTGGATCGATCTGCGAAGTCGCTGATGCAGATCCTCAACGACACCTTGGATATCGCGAAGGTCGAAGCCGGCCGGCTCACGCTTGCCTCAGAGCCATTCGATCTTGCCATGGTGATGACTGAGGCCGCAGAACTGTTTGCGGCCCAGGCACATGAGAAAGGAATCGATCTGATCGTTGCTCCCGCGCCCGATCTCGACCGGCTCGTGATCGGTGATCCGCTCAGGCTGCGGCAGGTGTTCATCAACCTGGTGGGGAACGCGGTGAAATTCACGAAGGCGGGAGAGATTGTGCTTACCGCCGACGTGACCGATCGATCGGAAAATCGCGTGGTCATCTCGCTGTGCATCCGCGACTCGGGGATCGGCATGCGGCCCGATGTCGTCGCGCGCATCTTCGATCCGTTCACGCAGGGCGATGAGTCCACGACACGGCGATTCGGCGGTACCGGCCTGGGATTGACCATCTGTCGAGAACTGGTGGGGCTCATGGGTGGAACGATCACCGCCAGCAGCGACCCGGACATTGGTTCGACGTTTACCGTCACGTTGCCCATGGCATTGGCGGATCAGCCATTGCCCGAAGCACCGTACGTGGCTCTTCCGGCGGTGATCGTCAGCCGGCGCGCGACGCTGTCGGACGCCGTTCAGCGCCAATGCCGGTTGCTCCGCGTCTCGTGCCGCCGGGTTCACCCGGATGAAGTGGGTACGTCCATCGTGGCATTCGCGGCCTCAGGCCAAGAAACCGTAATCATCGACATCGACAGCTGTCCGTCCGAAGCGGCCAGGTTGCTGGCCGCCTGCAGCGACGTCCGCTTCGCGGAGCGCTGCGTCTTTCTCGGCGTGTCGACGGCGCTTGCAGAACTCGACGTGGCAGCCGGCGCGCCCGCCGCCAAGACGGCGCCGAAGCCGCTGAGTCTGCAGATCCTTCGAAAGGTGCTGACGAGCGCGAGCGCGAGTGTGGATGATACCTCTCTGCTGCTCGGCAAGCCGGCCTGCAATCGGTTGCGTGGCAGCGTGCTGATCGTCGAGGACAATGCAGTGAACGCGGCAGTGTTCGAGGGATTACTGGACGAAATCGGCTGTTCGCATACCACCGTGGCCAACGGCCGTGAGGCTGTCGCATTGGCCGGTGCCGAGTCCTATGGGGCCATCTTGATGGACGTGCACATGCCGGATATGGACGGCTGGACAGCCACGGAGCTCATCCGCCGAGCCGAAGCCGGTATCCGGCATATCCCCATTATCGCTCTCACCGCCGATGCAGCCGAGAGCCATCGCCAGCGATGCCGGGAGGCTGGTATGGACGACTTCCTGACCAAACCGCTGGCGCTCGAGGAGCTTCGCTCGGCGCTGGCACGGTGGTTGCCCACGGCAGTTGACGATGTGTCTTACCCTGCCGCGACCGAGACGCTCTGTGCGGAAACTGTGTCTCGAATCAGAGGAATGGGGCGCGGCGGCCGGGGCGGGTTATTGGCGCGGATCGCGACGCTATTCGTCGAATCGTCCAGTCGCCAGATCGACGCGATCATGGCCGCTGTTGCCGACGGGAATCTGCCGATCATCCGCGCGCAGTGCCATTCTCTCAAGTCAGCCGCCGCTCACGTCGGCGCCGACGGCCTCGCCCGGCTCGCCGTCAACCTCGAGCGCGCCGCGAACGCCGAGGACCTGGCGCGAGTCGCCTTTCTGGCGGACGCACTACGCTCGGCCCGAGTTGCGGCGGTCGAGGCACTGCAGACCGAACTCGCGAAAGGTGCGGCATGACCGCGGGCAGCGCACCGCCGCTGGTGCTGGTTGCCGATGACGATGACATCAGCCGGCTCTTCATCGTCGAAACACTGGAACAGGCAGGTTTCAAGACCGTCGCCGTTGCAGACGGAGCCGCGGCGCTCGAAGCCGCCGTTGCCCAGGTATTCGATCTGGCGCTCCTGGACGTCGACATGCCCCACTTGAATGGCTACGAACTCTGCCGCGCGGTGCGCTCATCGATGGAGCTGAAATATTTGCCCGTCGTCATGATCACGGGCCATGACGACGCGGCGTCGATCACGCAAGCGTACGAGGCCGGCGCTACGGACTTCATCGCCAAGCCGGTCAATTGGACGCTGTTGCCGCATCGGCTCCGGTACATCCTTAGAAATGCGGATGCCGATCGACGGCTTCGGCACTTGGCTTATCACGATCCGCTCACGGGCCTGCCGAATTCCCAGGCGCTGCCGGCACTGGTGACGATCGCAATATCGCGCGCCGAATCAGCGGGCTGCTGCGAAGGCGTCGCGCTGCTGCAGATCGGCGTTCAGGCATGCGGGAGAATCCGATCGGTCTTCGGCCTCGATGCGGGCGATGCGGCACTGCAAGCATTTGCGGAACGGTTGGCACTCTCGGTCGCGGCTGCCTACCGCGACGCGGACCGCACGTCCATTGCCCGGATCGATGGCGACCGATTCGTCGTCTGTCTGCGGGATCGATTCATCTGCGAACGAGCGATCGCTCTCGCGGAACGGCTCGTGACCGCGCTCGATATGCCGGTGTCGTGCGGTGAGCACCAATTCTTCCTGCCCCCCACCATCGGCATCGCGATCAGCCCGGACCACGGCTCGGAACCGACGGCACTCATCACGCACGCAGCGGCCGCAAACCTTCATGGGCTGCAAACCGACGCGAGGGGATGCGTCCTCTATTCAACCGGTATCGGCGATCGTGCTCGGGAGCGGCTGGCTCTCGAGGCGGCGCTTCGAGAGGCGGTCCGCAAGGAGCAGCTCACGCTGTATTTTCAACCGAAGATCCGCCTGTCCGATGGATCGCTGGTGGGCGTCGAGGCACTGCTGCGGTGGTTCTCCCCCGAGCTCGGCGAGGTGACGCCGGACCGCTTCATACCGCTCGCGGAAGAGTCGGGACTCATTCTCGACATCGGTCGTTGGGTGAGCCAGGCAGCGTGCCGGCAGCTGATGAACTGGCGCAATCAGGGCCTCGAGACGACGATCGCCATCAACCTGTCCGCGCGGCAGTTCGTGCACGACGACCCGGCCGCAATCATCCAAGCCGCCGCGCTGGCCGCGGCAATCGACCCACGATCGATCGTCGTCGAGATCACGGAATCGGCGCTGATCGGCGATTTCGCCGGCGTGCAGGCGGGCTTGCAGGCGGTGCGGGCCTTGGGTTGCCGAGTTGCGGTCGATGACTTCGGCACCGGATATTCATCGCTGGCGTATCTGAAGGGATTGCCGGTCGACGAATTGAAAATCGATCGATCGTTCATCCGAAATCTCGGATCCGATCGAGTCGATGCAGCCATTTGCACGGCCATCTTGTCGCTGGCGCGCGAAGTGGGGCTCAACGTGACCGCCGAAGGGGTCGAGACGCAGGCGCAGCTCGACTGGCTGCGCGACCATGAATGCAACGAAGCGCAAGGATACTTGATCGCACAGCCCACGCCGGCGCAACCCATCCTGGCCCGCTACGGCAACCCTGAGCACGCAGAGCGCGGTAGCGCCCGCAGCACGCGAGGCGCCGCATGAACCCGAGCGCACGCGGCGGGCATTCGCGTCAGCGAGGCGCCAGCACCTTCAGCGTCGTGCGCGGTTCACGGCACCAGCAGTAGGCGTACATCCCGCGCGGATCGTTCAGCTGGGCGATCGATCGAGCTTGCTCGAGCACCGGATCCAACACAAGATCGAGATCGCTGCGCGGCGCGATGATGCCGGCCATCAGCCCGAGCTGCAGGGCTTGTGAGCGCAGCTGCATCATCAGTTCTTCCCGCAAGGTCGGTTCGGACTCGATGTAGTCGACCTGGTAATCGCTGCCCAGCTCCGCAAGTTTGGCGGCGGCATCGGTCGAATCCTTCAGGCCGCCCAAGTGATCCACCAAGCCGATGCGCTGCGCATCGACGCCGGCCCAGACGCGCCCCTGAGCGATCTTGTCCACATCCTCCACCGTCTTCTTACGGCCCTCGCTCACGCGCTGCAGGAACTGCGCGTAGGCGTGTTCGACGGAAATCTGCAATATCTGGCGCGCGGCCGGTCCAAGCGTGCGTTCCAGCTGCATGTCGCCGGCGAGCGGCGAGGTGCCGATCCCGTCGATTTTGACGCCGAACTTCTCCAGCGTGCGTTGGAAGGTTGGCACGACCGAGAACACGCCGATGGATCCTGTCAGCGTCGTGGGGCTCGCGAAGATCTGATTGGCCGCGGCGGAAATATAGTAGCCGCCGGACGCGGCGTACGAGCTCATCGAGACGACCACCGGTTTGCCGGCTTTGCGCAGCGCCTGGACCTCGCGCAGAATCTGTTCCGACGCGAACATGCTGCCGCCCGGACTATCGACGCGCAACACCACCGACTTGACCGAATTGTCGTAGCGCGCTTGCCGAAGCAGGTCCGCGGTACTTTCACCGCCGATCGTGCCGGGCGGCTGATGACCGTCGCGGATTTCGCCGGAGGCCACGACGATGCCCACGCGCGCGTCCGGCTTGGACTTCAGCACGTGTTTGGGCCGCATGGCCGCGAGGTATTGGCTCATCCCGATCGAATTGAACGAATGATTGTCCTGATCTTCGCCGACCAAGCCTTTCAGTTCCTCGCCCAATTGACGCCGGCTCTTCAGCGCGGTCACCAAGCCTTTCTGCAACGCCAACTTGGCGGCATCGCCATTGACGGCGGCCAGTGCCGGCGCCTCTTCAGCGATGTACTCGTTGAGCGCACCGGCGGGCAGCGAGCGGGCCCGCGTTACGTCCTGCTGGTACGCGTTCCACAGCGCATCCAGCCACACCGAAGTCTCTTCGCGCTCGTTCGGCGCCATGTCGCTGCGCGAAAACTGGTCGGTGTAGCTTTTGAACGTGCCCGCTCGAAACACGTTGACGTCGACCCCAAGCTTGTCGATCGCATCCTTCAGGAACATACGGTAATAACTGAAGCCATCGACGTACACCAGACCGAGAGGATCCAGGTACACCTCGCCGGCCTGCGCGGCCAGATAGTATTGCGTCTGATCCATTGCGTCGGCAGCCGCGACGACGCGTTTGCCGCCCGCGCGAAACTCGCGCAAGCTGGCGCCAATCTCCTGCAGCTTGGAGAGGCCGGAAGGGCTCAGGTTGCCGAGCTCGAGGACGATGAGCTTGATGCGGGAGTCGCCTTTGGCGATGCCGATGGCATCGATGACGTCCTTGAGCAGCGTTTCCGGCGCGGGTCCGCCCGACGCCTGGCCGAACGCGCGGCGCACCGGGTCGCTCGCCAGCTGTTCGACCAGCTCACCCTCGGGCGCAATCACCAAGGCCGCGGAACGCGGCACCACCGGATTCGAGGTATGCAGAGCGGCGAGAACGAAGCCGAAAATGACCAGCAGCAGAATCAGATGAAGAGCCTTGCGGACGCCCTCCAGGATTCGCCAGACGAGACCAAAAAAACCCGCAAGAGCCGACCTGACGCTCATTCAATGCCTCCCGGTCGGCCTGCCGATGCCGCCTATGCGGCCCGGCCTACGCGGCTCGACGGATCAAATTTTCTCGTCGATGCGCGCTGCCTTACCCGACAAATCACGCAAGTAATATAGTTTGGCGCGGCGCACCGCACCGCGTCGTTTGACGCTGACTTCGCTGATCGAAGGACTATGCGTCTGGAACACACGCTCCACGCCCTCACCATGCGAAATCTTGCGCACGGTGAACGAAGAGTTCAAACCGCGATTCTTCTTCGCAATCACCACGCCCTCATACGCTTGGACGCGTTCGCGATCACCCTCGACCACCTTGACCTGCACGATCACGGTGTCGCCCGGATTGAAATCCGGTAATTTGCGCGTTGCGCGCTCGCCATTCAATTCTTGGATGATCTTGTTCATTGTGCTGCCCTCATCTGTGATTCCCACCCGTGCGCTGCGCACGCTCGATCTTGAATTCTTCCAAAAGCGCCCGCTCTTCTCCATTCATGCCGCGCCGCTCCAGCAACTCGGGCCGCCGCAACCACGTACGGCCCAACGCCTGCTGCAAGCGCCAGCGCTGAATGGCTGCATGGTCGCCCGACGCCAACACCGCGGGCACCGTACGCCCGTCGAGCGACGCCGGCCGCGTGTAATGCGGCCAGTCCACCAAGCCGTCCGTAAACGACTCTTGGACCGCTGACTCCTCACTCCCCAGAACGCCGGGAAGCAGCCGCCCGATGGCATCGATGACCACCAACGCGGGCAGCTCGCCGCCCGTCAATACATAGTCACCGATCGACCAGAGCTCGTCGATCTCGGCCTCGATGAAGCGCTCATCGACGCCTTCATAGCGTCCGGCCACCAAAATCAATCCCGCACCGTCGCGCGCGGCCACCGCCAGGCCCTGATCGAACCTACGTCCGTCCGCGCTCAAATACACGCGCGCCGCACCCGCCGGCGCACTTGCCACGGCCGCCCGCAGCGCACTGCGCAGCGGCTCGACCTTGAGCACCATGCCGGGGCCTCCCCCGTACGGCCGATCATCCACCGTCCGATGCACGTCCGTTGCGTAATCGCGCGGGTCGAAGCACTGCACTTCGAGGAGCCCGCGCTCGATCGCGCGACCCAGCACCCCATGCAGCAATGCATCGCGGAGCATCATCGGAAACAACGAAACGACCGCAATACGCATGTCAGTCAACCGGGGGGGCGCGAGCTGCACGCGCCTATCCGGCCGCCTCGTCCCAATCCACAACCACCTGCCGTGCCGCGAGATCCACCCGCCGCAAATGCTGCGGCACGGCCGGCACCCAATATTCCCGCTCGCCGCGCACCACCATCAACACCTGCAGCGGCGTTTCCACAAAATGCTGCACTTTTCCGAGATGCAGTCCCGCGAGGTTCAGCACCTCGCAGCCGATCAGATCAGCTCGGTAGAAATCCTTGTCGTCGCGCTGCGGCAATTCGCTGCGCGGCACGCCGACTTTCGCGCCACGCAACGCCTGCGCTCGGGTCCGATCGTCGACGCCGGACAGCTTCGCCGTCAACTGGCCGCCGCTGCGGCCGCTGGCCTCGATCTGGTACGCGGTCCACGTGCCGCCCAACCCAAGTTGCACGCGACGGTGTTGCAGCAACCGATCGGGCGGATCCGTAAACGAACGCAGCTTGACCCAACCGCGCACACCGAACGGCGCACCCACGACTCCAAGCTCGATGAGCGAGGAAGATTCACCGCTCATCGCCATCTTGCAGCCTTCTATCTTGGGCCCTTACGCGGCCTGCTTCTGAAACGAGGTCAGCAGGAACTTCACGCGATCCGACACGCGCGCGCCTTTGCTCACCCAGTGTTCGATCCGCGCAACGTCCAGGCGCAGCTTGACTTCTGCGCCGCGTGCGATCGGGTTGAACAGGCCCACGCTCTCGAGGCTCGGGCCACCCTGACGCTTGCGGCTGTCAGTCACCACGACGTGATAGAACGGGGTCTTCTTGCCACCACGTCGAGTCAAACGGATCGTCACCATCGTTAATTCACCTTGCAACGCGTAGCCGCTAATTGTAATGAATATGATGGCCATAGGGCAACCGATATCCGAAAACGAGGCAGCGGCAGCCCTCTCTAGCGCCCAAATCCGGGCGGCAAACGGCCGCCCATGCCCCTCATCATGTTTTGCAGCATGCCGCCCTTCATCATCTTCTTCATGGTCTTCTGCATATGATCGAATTGTTTCAGGAGTCGATTGACCTCGGGCAGCGGCACCCCGGAACCTGCTGCGATGCGGCGCTTACGCGATCCATCGATGATTTCAGGCCGCCGGCGCTCGCGCGGGGTCATCGAGTCGATGATCCCCATTTGGCGTTTCATGGTCTTCGGATCGACGGCGCCGGCAGCCGCAGCAGCGTTCGCCTGCATCTGTGCCGGGAGCTTGTCCAACAGCGCCGACATACCGCCCATTTTCTGCAATTGACTCAACTGATCGCGCAGATCCGACAGATCGAACGACTTGCCCTTGCTGATCTTCTTAGCGAGCTTTTCCGCCTTCTCTTGGTCGACTTGGGCATGAACCTGCTCGACCAGCGACAACACATCGCCCATACCCAATATTCGGGACGCAATGCGCTCCGGCTGAAACAGTTCGAGAGCCTCCGACTTCTCGCCGGTGCCGACGAACAGAATGGGCTTGCCCGTGACCTGCCGGACCGACAACGCAGCGCCGCCCCGGGCATCGCCATCGGCTTTCGTGAGGATCACGCCGGTCAAGGTGAGTGCTTCATTGAACGCCTTCGCGGCATTCACGGCATCTTGGCCGGCCATGCTATCGACGACGAACAGCCGCTCGTGGGGATTGACGGCGGCCTCCAGCTCCTTGACCTCGGCCATCATCTCGGCGTCGATATGCAGTCGGCCGGCCGTATCGAGCAGCAAGATGTCGTACGCCTGGAGCGTGGCCTCGGTCAGGGCGCGCCGGGCGATCGCGACCGGCGCTTCACTCGCGTCGGCCATCGCAAACCCGGCTCCCACCTGTGCCGCCAACGTTTGTAACTGCAAAATAGCCGCCGGCCGATACACGTCGGTGCTGACCATCAGAACCTTCTTGTTCTGTTTTTCGATCAGCCACCGCGCAAGTTTGCCGGCCGTGGTGGTCTTACCGGCGCCCTGCAATCCCGCCAGCATCACCACGACCGGTCGCTGCGCACGCAGGTTGAGCCCGGTGCTGGCCTCGCCCATGAGCCGGACGAGTTCCTCGTGCACCACTTTGATGAATGCTTGGCCGGGAGTCAGGCTCTTGGCGACCTCGATGCCCAACGCCCGCGCTTTGACCGCCTCGGTGAAAGTCTTCACGACCGGCAGCGCCACGTCCGCGTCGAGCAACGCAAGGCGCACCTGCCGCACGGTGTCGGCGATGTTGTCCTCGGTCAGATGGCCACGCCCGGTGAGCGCGTTCAACGCCTTGGAAAAACCAGAGGTAAGTCGGTCGAACATGGACTAATAATATAGTTCGAATCGCGGGCCGGCTAGGCGCACTTCAATGCTTGTGTCATTATTTCCACGCCGTGATCCTCGCCATCACCCTGTTTCTTCTCTATACCGCCAGTGCTTGGGTCATGCTGCGAAGCGCTTCCAATGCGCGCTTGAACCCCATCGCCTGGGCGCTCGCGCTCGCGGCAATTCTCGCTCATACCGACGCCATCGTGCGCATGATGCGCATGAACGGACCGTTTTCCATCGGCTTGCTCGAGGCACTGTCGCTGCTGGCGTGGACCCTGGCGGTGCTTGCCTGCTTCATTTGCATCGAGAGACAGAATCGGGTCCTCGGCGCCATCCTCCTGGCAAGCGCGGCATTCGGGGCGGCCGTGACCGGCTACGGGCGCACCACTGCGGAAGAGAACGTGCCCGGGTGGGAATTGACGGCGCACATTCTGCTGTCCATGGGTGCGGCAGCCTTGCTGTTCGCCGCTGCCGTCACCGCCCTGCTGCTGGTCTTCCTCGACCGCCGCCTGCGCACGCGGCGGTTGTCCGACCTGCCGAGCATGCTGCCGCCGCTCGATGCACTCGAGAAAGTGATGTTTCGACTGATTGGCGCCGGCTTCGTGCTGCTCACGCTGGCCTTGTTGACGGGTTTCATCTTCGTCACCAATTTGTTCGAGCAACATCTCTTTCACAAAACGGTGTTGTCGCTCGCCGCTTGGGTACTGTTCGGAATCTTGCTCATCGGCCGCACGCGCTATGGATGGCGCGGACGCGCGGCGGTGCGCTGGGCGTTGAGTGGATTCGCGATGCTCACCCTGGCTTATTTCGGATCCAAATTCGTCCTCGAAACCGTGCTCGGCAAACACTGGGGCTGACCACCTAGATCAATGGCGCAACCCTCCCTTGGTGTTCTGTTCGCTGGTTTAGGATTGCTGCTGCTGCTCGCCGCGTTTTTTGCGGGCAGCGAAACGGCGCTCATGAGCCTGAATCGCTATCGGCTGCGCCACCTTGCCAGCGAGGGCCATCGCGGTGCGCGACTGGCGGAGAACCTCCTCGCCCATCCTGACCGCTTGATCGGGCTGATCCTGCTGTTGAGCACCATCGTCAACGTGACGGCCCCCATGCTGGTGGGATTCATCGCGTTTCGCCTGGGCGGCGAATATTACGTGGCGTTCGGCGCCGTGGCATTGACGCTGGTGCTGCTGATCTTTTGCGAAGTGGCGCCCAAGACCTACGGCGCGCTGCACCCGGAGCGGCTGGCGTTGCCGGCCGCCTACATTTACACGCCGTTGCTGTACCTGCTGTATCCGTTCGTGTGGGCGACCAATCTCTTGGCCAATGGCGTGCTGCGGTTGCTGGGCGCCTCGCAACAACAAGCGTCGCATTCTTTGAGCAGCGAAGAATTGCGCACCGTGGTGGCCGAAGCGGGCGCCATGATCCCGCATCGCCACCAACAGATGTTGGTCAGCATTCTGGATCTGGAAAAGGCGACAGTCGAAGACATCATGGTGCCGCGCACCGAAATCGTCGGCATCGATGTGGACGATGATTGGGACAAAGTACTGGAACAGCTGCGTCAGAGCCAGCACACGCGGCTGCCGGTGTATGAGGGAGAAATCGATCGCATCATCGGCGTGCTGCACATGAAGCGCGTCGTCCATGAACTCGCGCGCGGCCGCTTGGATCGTGAGGCGCTGATCGAGGCCGCGAATGCGCGCGATGCTTACTTCGTTCCTTCCGGCACCACCTTGAACACGCAGCTGCTCAATTTTCAGCGTGAAAAGCGCCGCCTGGCGTTCGTGGTGGACGAGTACGGCGACATCCAAGGTCTCGTGACCCTGGAGGACATCCTCGAGGAGATCGTGGGCGAGTTCACCACCGATCCGGCCACCATGATGCACAAGGACGTGCACCGCGATACCGACGGCAGCTACGTCGCCAACGCCTCGACGACGATTCGTGCGCTGAACCGCTCCATGCGCTGGAACCTGCCCACCGACGGGCCGAAGACCTTGAACGGATTGATCGTCGAATTCTTGGAAACCATCCCGGAGCCGGGTACCACCCTGAAGCTGGCCGACTACATGCTCGAGGTCTTGCAAACCGGCGACAACGCCATCAAGACCGTGCGAATTCGGCCGCCGGAGGCGCCTTGACCCGCGTCGGCCCGGACCCGGGCGTCGGGCCCGGACCGCGCGTCGGCCCTAAAACGCGTCGAGGGCTTGATTCAGGCGCGTGACGCCACGCACCGTCATGCCCTCCGGCGGCCGCTTGGGAACGTTGGCCTCGGGCACCAACGCCACCTTGAATCCATGCTTCGCCGCCTCCCGCAACCGTTCCTCGCCGAACGGCACCGGGCGAATCTCGCCGGCGAGGCCCAACTCGCCGAAGGCGATCAACGAATTGGGCAGCGGCACATCCTGCAAGCTCGACCGCGCCGCCAACACGATCGCCAGATCGCCGGCGGTCTCGGCGAGACGCACGCCGCCCACCACATTGGCGAAGACATCTTGGCCCCCGAGCAAGAGACCCGCATGTCGATGCGCAACCGCCAGCAACATCGTCAGTCGATTGGCGTCGATGCCCACGGCGACGCGGCGCGGGTTGCCGCCGAGGCTCAAATCGGCGAGCACTTGCACTTCGATCAGCAAGGAACGCGTTCCCTCGCGCATGACCGTGATGACGCTGCCGGAAACCGGTTCGGCGTGACGCGATAGGAAAATCGCCGATGGGTTCGTGACCTCGCGCAAGCCATGTTCGGCCATGGCGAACACGCCGATCTCGTTGGCGGCGCCGAAGCGATTTTTCACCGAGCGCAGCACACGGAAGCGGCTGCCGGTGTCGCTCTCGAAGTACAGCACCGTATCGACCATGTGCTCGAGGACGCGCGGTCCGGCGATTTGCCCTTCCTTGGTGACGTGGCCGACCAGCAACACCGCCGTGCCGCTGGCTTTGGCGAAGCGCACCAACTCGGCCGTGCATTCACGCAGCTGCGACACGGCCCCCGGCGCGGATTCGATGCCTTCGGAATGCATAGTTTGGATGGAATCGACGATGAGTACCCGGGCCCCGAGGCCGGTTGCCACGCCGACGATCTGTTCGACGCCGGTTTCGGCAAGCAGTCTTGCCGTGGCGTTCTCCAAGCCGAGGCGCCGCGCGCGCAATGCCACCTGTTTCAGCGACTCTTCGCCGGTGGCATAGAGCACGGGACCTAGGGCATTGAGCGCCGCCGCGGCCTGCAGCATGAGCGTGGATTTGCCGATGCCGGGGTCACCCCCGATCAAAGTGACCGAGCCCAGCACGAGCCCTCCCCCCAATACCCGGTCGAGTTCCGCGGAGCCGGTTGCCAGCCTGGGTGTTTCCGCCACCGCCTCGGCCGCCAGCGACGTGGACACATCGTCGCGGGCAGTCCCAGGTGCGCCCCGCCCCCGCCCCCGCCCGCGAGCCGCTGCGGGCGCCGCTTCGCCCACCAAAGTATTCCACTCACCGCAAGCGGCACATTGCCCCTGCCATTTGGGCGAAGGCGCTCCGCAGTTTTGACAGACAAAAACTTGCCTAAGCTTGGTCATCCACATCCTCAATGATCGATTTTGTGAGCTTAGCATTGCAGCTTTGGCGGCCCGATCACCTATACTGCCGCCCTTCTGAAAGCGGATTATGTCTATTGCATGCGCAAATTCGGGCTGACAGCAGCGATTGTGGGCGTTGGAGTCTTGGGCGTAGACCTATGCTTAAGATTTCTGACTAATTTCAGTTCCTGGCTGTGGCTTCCAGGTTTTCTCGCGCTGGCCGCGGGCGGCGCGCTCGTTCTATGGTCTCGCGGGTCGACCGTGGCGCCCGTGATTCCCGCGCCCAAGACCTCATCGGTGTCGGTTTCCGATACCGCACGGCTGCTGGATAACTTCGAACAGCGTTTCGCCGAACTCAAGGGTCGCAAGGCGAGCGACACGGTGATTGGCGACCTCTACACCCTCGGGACCCAGCTGGAACAACGTGGGCGCGCCATCCAGGCGACTGCCGTGTACCGCCACCTGGCACGAATCGACAACACCTACCGGGACGTCAGCGCGCGCCTGAAGCGGTTGATGGATGCCGATCGCGCAAAACCCCGACCGGCGCCGGCGCCCCAGCCCCCCGTTCTGCAGTCCGCTGCGCCGGCGGCGGCGGCTGCCGTGGACGGGAAAGAGCTGCAGCGCCTCGGACGCTACCAGTTGGAGCGCGAGATCGGCCGCGGCGCCATGGGGACCGTGTACTTGGGGCGCGACACCGCCATCAATCGTCAAGTTGCGATCAAGGCCATCCCCTTGGCCAGCGAATTCAGCGATGCCGAACTGGTCGACGCCCGCGCGCGCTTTTTTCGCGAGGCGGAAACGGCCGGTCGCCTGAATCATCCGAACATCGTGACGATCTACGATGTCGGCGAGGAATGCGGCCTCGCGTACATCGCCATGGAATATTTGAAGGGTCGTCACTTGAGCGACTATGCGACGGGGAACAATCTCTTGGAGCCGCGCAAGGTACTGGAAATCATCGCGCGAACCGCGGACGCCTTGGGTTTCGCCCACAAACAGCAGGTCGTACATCGCGACATCAAGCCTGCAAACCTCATGTACGACCCCAGCACGGATGTGCTGAAGATCACCGATTTCGGAATCGCGCGCCTGACGGGCGCCGGCACCACTCGCACCGGCATCGTGCTGGGCACGCCGTCGTTCATGTCTCCGGAACAGCTCGAAGGACGAAGTGTGACCGGTCACTCGGACTTGTTTTCCCTGGGTGTTAGCCTATTTCAACTGTTGACCGGCCAACTACCCTTCACCGCTGATTCGATGACGGGACTGATGCAGCAGATCGCCGAAGCGCCGCATCCGCCGTTGCGTGCGTTCCGGCCCGATCTCCCTGATTGCGTCGACAAAGTCATCGATCGCGCACTGGCCAAGAATCCCGATTCGCGATTCGATTCGGGTGCTCAGATGGCGGCTGCGTTGGAAGATTGTCGGTTGCGGATGCCGAGCGGATTGCCATGATTGTGTTCAATGACGATTACTCAGAAGCGTATGGTCCATGAGCCTTAGGGGGAAAATCGCCAGCGTCGCTCTGACCGATACCGGCAAGGTTCGCGAGCACAATGAGGACATGATCGGCACCGAGGCCGAAATCGGGCTATTCGTGTTGGCCGACGGCATGGGCGGCTACAACGCCGGCGAGGTGGCCAGCGGGATTGCCGTGAAAACCATCATCAACCTCGTCCGCGACGCGGTGATGCGTGAAGACCTCACGGTGCGGGATCCGGAAACCGGTCTGACGCGGCCGAGCATCATTCTGCGTGACGCCATCCACCGCGCCAACAAAATCATCTACCACACGTCCAAGACGCAGCCCCAATGCGAGGGTATGGGCACGACGGTGGTCGCCTGTCTGTTTCACGACAACAAGATGTCGATCGCGCACGTCGGCGACTCGCGGCTGTACCGCCTCCGGGACAACCGCTTCGAACAGATGACGCTCGATCATTCGCTGCTGCAAGAATTGGTCGACCGCGGCTTTTATTCCCAGCAGGAAGCACAGCGGGCAACCAATAAAAATTATGTTACACGGGCCTTGGGCGTGGAACAGAATGTCGAGGTGGAGATCCATGAGCAGCCGGTTCAGAAGAGCGATTATTATGTCCTCTGCTCCGACGGCCTATCGGACATGATCGAAGATGAGGATATTCATTTAACAATCAGCACCTTTAGTGCTAATCTTGACACAGTTGCTAAGCAATTGATTCAGCTGTCGAACGACAATGGTGGGCGGGATAACGTGTCGGTCATCATGGCGCACGTAACCGAGCCGTTTCCGGCGCACCGGCGTATATTTGACAAAATATTGGGATGGTTCGGCTAGGGATATGGAGTCTGCATGGCACGCCTGATGCTCAGCTTGGATGGTCAAATCCTTGCGGAATACAACATGAACAAGGAGCGCTACACGATTGGGCGCCTCCCGGATAATGATATTCGTATCGATAATCCGGCTGTGAGCGGCCATCACTCGCTCATCATCAACATTCTCAACGACTCGTTCTTGGAAGACTTGAACAGCACCAACGGCACGTACGTCAACGGCAAGCTGATCAAGAAACATGCGATGCAGCATGGCGACGTCATCACGGTCGGTCATCATCAACTGCGCTTCGTCGACGGCCAGGACAGCGAGGCTGAACAAGACGAATTCGAAAAGACCATGGTTATCACCCCCAGTACCCAGGGTGAGGAGCGCATCCGCCGTGTCGGCGTGGCGGTCGACCAGGCTGCCAAGGCGGTCGCGGCCAAGCGTCCGGCCGTACCCAGCGGGGTACCCGAGAACGCAACCGCATTGCCCAAGGCGAAACTGCAGGTGCTCAGCGGCGCTTTCGCCGGCCGGGAACTGGAACTGACCAAGGCGCTCACCACTCTTGGCCGTCCGGGCGTCCAGGTTGCCGCCATCACACGACGCGCCGAAGGGTATTTCATCGTGCATGTGGACAGCGGCAAGGAAAACGACTACCCGCTGGTCAATGGCGTCCCCATCGGCCCACAGGCGCGCCGCCTGAATGACAATGACGTGGTCCAGCTGGCCGGCGTAAAGATGGGCTTTTTCGAAAGCTAGCCCGGAAACGCTTGATTGATGAGCGGGCGCCGGGGCGATGCGAACCATCGCCCCAGGTTTTCCGCGATCACCGGCGTCATCTGTTCGACGAGACGGGTGCTCCAACCCCCGATGTGCGGCGTCACGATCACGTTGGGCATGCGCCAGAACGGATGGTCCGGCGGCAGGGGCTCTTGCACGAACACATCGAGCCCCGCACCCGCGATACGTTTCTCCGATAAGGCCTCGGTCAGCGCCGCTTCGTCCACCACGGGACCGCGAGCGATGTTGACGAGCACCGCGGTTGACGGCAGAGCGGCGATGACCGCACGTGAAACGAGATGGTGATTCCGCGGTGAGTACGGGGCGAGGATGATCAGGTAGTCGGCGCCGCCCGCCGTCGCGGTCAGCCGGTCCAGGGGGACGACCTGGTTGAAACCCGGCGCCTCGCGGCGCGATCCGCTCACGCCCGTCACCCGCATATCGAAGGCCTGGCAGCGCCGCGCCAGTGCTTCGGCGATGCGCCCTACCCCCACGATCACGGCATGAGCGCCCGCCAGCAGATGCGGCGGCGAAATTCGCCACTCGGCCGCGGCCTGCCTGGCCAGAATACCGCGTACGTCGCGCGCGAAAGCGAGCATGTAGAGAAAGGCCAACTCCGACATTTGGGGCGCGTACACGCCGCCCATCGTGGAGAGCGCGATGCCTGAGAGATCGAGCCCGGCCAACGCGTCGATACCGGCGGTCAGCGTCTGCAGCCACTCGAGCTTCGGCATGCGCTCGAGCAACGCTTGGTCGAGCATTTGCGGCAATGTCATGAGGGCGCGAACCTCGGAGAGATTCAGCCCCGCTTGATCGAAGGATTCGGCGGTTGCCAGCCCCAAGCCCGCGGGCACGGCGCCGATGCGCGCGGCGATGTGTGCGGCGAAAGGCGCAACGATCAGGATCTCGCTCATTGTCCCAGGTTTCCTCTTGTTTCGAGGCGGCCGATAAGGTGGGGAGCACGATACCACCGGCGCGGCCGATGCCAAATGCCCGGCCGGCGCCGGTGCTACGGATCTCCGTGATAGCGGCTTGGCGCTTGAAATTAAACTCTCTCCGGCCCGGTCTCACTCATTGCAGAGCGCAATTTTCTTCGAGGAGTTCGTATGTCAGTCGTCAAAGCCAACTGGTCGATATGGACATCTCTAGTAGTGCTGGCTGCGATCGCCGTGTTCCTGTGGCGGTCGCCTCTGTATGGCGCGGAAGCTCCGGTGACCATCGCGCCGCCCGCCGTCGATAACCCGAAAACTGCCGGCCCGCTGCAGACCGCAGTGCTGGCGGGGGGCTGCTTTTGGGGGGTCCAGGGTGTCTTTCAACACGTTCGTGGCGTCAAGCAAGTCATCGCCGGCTACGCGGGCGGCGATAAATCCACCGCGCAATACGACATGGTGAGCTCCGGCAGCACCGGACACGCCGAATCGGTCAAGATCACGTTTGATCCTGCCGAGGTGACGTTCGGACAGTTGCTCCAGATCGCCTTTTCCGTCGTCCACGATCCAACCGAACTCAACGCCCAAGGCCCGGACGTCGGCACTCAATACCGCTCGGCTATTTTCTACAGCGACGACACGCAGAAGCACATCGCCGAGGCGTACATCCGGCAACTCGATCAGGCGCACGTCTTTTCCAAACCGATCGTCACCCGGGTCGATCCGCTCAAGGGCTTTTATGCGGCCGAGCGGCATCATCAGGATTATCTGGTGCTCCACCCCAGCGCGCCGTACATCGCCTTCAACGACATTCCGAAAGTCAACAACTTCCAGCGCATCTTTCCCGATCTGTACCGCCCTCAACCCGTGCTGGTCAACGAAGCGCCACCGCGACGCGCTGACTGATGCCGCACAGCAGCTCGTAGGGGATGGTGTCGGCCCAAACGGCAATCTCCTCGACCGGCAATCCCTCGCCCCAGAGCGTCACGGGATCGCCGAGCCGCGGCACAGTTTTCATGCCGCTGACATCGATGCCGATCATGTCCATCGACACGCGGCCGGCCAGCGGCACACGTTCGCCGTTCACCAGCACCGGCGAGCCCGAGGCCAAACTCCGCGGATAGCCGTCGCCGTAGCCCACTGCCGCCACCGCCAATCGAGTCGGTCGCTGTGCCGTCCACTCGCCGCCGTAGCCGACGCGTTCCCCGACCTCGAGGTCCTTGACGGCGATCACCTGCGAATGCAGCGTCATGGCCGGTTTCAGTCCATAGTCCGCTCCGATGGAACCAAAGAACGGCGATGCACCGTACAGCAGCAATCCGGGCCGCACCCAATCCGCTTGAGCTTCCGCGTAGCTCAGCATGCCGGCGGAGTTTGCAATGCTGCGTTCCCCCGCCAGCGATGCGGTGGCGGCGCTGAAGCGCGCCAACTGATCCGAGGTCGTGGGCAGTTCCGGATCGTCCGCCGAGGACAGGTGCGTGAAGAGATTCACGGGAGAACGCACCGCGGGCAAGGCGCAGAGGGCCGCATGTGCCGCATCGAACGCCCGGCCCTTGAATCCCAGACGATTCATGCCGGTGTCGAGCTTCAGCCACACCGTGAAGATGGCGCCCGGCGGCGCCGCGCGCAGTAACTCGACTTGTTCAGTGGTATGCACCACCAGTTCAAAGCCGGCGGCCGCCGCCGCTTCGAGCTGGACGCTGTCGAACACGCCTTCGAGGAGAACCGTGCGCGTCTTGATTCCCGCCCGATGCAGCGTGAGCCCTTCATCGACGCGCGCCACGGCGAACGCATCGGCCGACTCCAGCGCGCGCGCCACCACCAGTAACCCGTGACCGTAGGCGTTGGCCTTGATGACGGCCATCACGCGCGATCGCGGCGCGCATTGCCGTACCACCTGCAGGTTGTGACGCAGAGCCGTGGTATCGATCGTCGCGCTGACCAGCGGAGTCACCCAGAACTCAACGGAACACGCCTTCGGCGTAAGACTCCGGAGCGTAGTTCTCGAACTTCGTGTATTGGCCGAGGAACGTCAGCTGCACATCGCCGGTTGGGCCATTGCGCTGTTTCGCGATGATGATGTCCGCGATGCCCTTGCGCGTCGTGTTCGGGTCATAGACCTCTTCGCGATAGATCAGCAGAATGACGTCAGCATCCTGTTCAATGGCTCCACTTTCCCGCAGATCCGACATCACCGGCTTTTTCTCGACCCGTTGCTCGACGCCGCGATTGAGCTGCGAAAGCGCGATGACCGGCACCTTCAATTCCTTCGCCAGCGCCTTCAGGGAGCGCGAGATCTCGGAAATTTCGGTGGCGCGATTCTCTTTGCTGCCGGCGACCTGCATGAGCTGCAGGTAATCCACCACGATCAAATCCAGGCCGCGCTCGCGCTTCAAGCGGCGTGCGCGGGCGCGGACTTCCGTGGGCGTCAACGACGGGGTCTCGTCGACGAAAATCTTGGCCGCGCCGAGCTGAGTCATCGCCGAATCGATGCGCGGCCAATCGTCCTCGTGCAGGCGGCCGGAACGCAAATGGCTCTGATTGATTCGGCCGAGCGAAGAAATCATGCGCAGGGTCAGCGACTCGGCCGACATTTCCATGCTGAAGATGGCCGCGGACTTGTTCGAGCCCAGCGCCGCGTTCTCGGCGATGTTGACTGCCAGGGTGGTCTTACCCATGGACGGTCGACCCGCGACGATGATGAGATCGCCGGCCTGCATTCCGGAAGTCATCTCGTCGAGCACCTTGAAGCCGGTCGAGATGCCGGTCAATTTGCCTTCGGAGTGATACATCTCGTCAATGCGATTGACCACGTCGGGCAGGATGCTCTTGACGGTGCGAAAGCCGACTTTGCCACGCGAGCCGCGCTCGGCGATCTCGAACACGGCGCGCTCTGCGCCATCGACGATCTCACGCGCCTCGCGACCCTCCGGTTCGAGCGCACTGGTGACGATCTCATTGCCGGCTGTAATGAGTTGCCGCAAAACGGAACGCTCGCGGACAATGTCCGCGTAGGCGCGAATGTTGGCGGCGGTGGGAGTATCGCGCGCCAACGAACCCAGGTATGCCAAACCGCCCACTTGATCCAGGACGCCCTGGCTTTCCAAATGCCCGGCCAGCGTAACGGCGTCGCACGGCTGGTTACGTTCGATCAGACCGGCCGCGGCCTCGAAAATCAGCCGGTGATCGTTGCGGTAAAAGTCCTCGGCGACCACTCGATCGGCAATCTGGTCCCAGGCGGCGGAATCGAGCATCAAACCACCGAGCACGGATTGCTCGGCTTCGACCGAATGGGGCGGCAAGCGGAGGCCGTCAGCGGCGCCGCTTGCACCCATTGACCGACTACTGGCGCGAGTGGCCACGGGCAAAGCCGGAAGGCGCGGCTTTGACGGCCGCTACTCTTCGGGGACGATCGTGACCAACAAGGTCACATTGACGTCAGTATGCAAATGCAACTGCACCGCGTGCTCGCCCGTGGAGCGAATCGGTCCGTTCGGCATGCGCACTTCGCTGCGAGTGATCGGCTGGCCCGCTTTGACCGCGGCCTCGGCGATATCCGCCGTGCCGATCGAGCCGAACAGTTTGCCCTCCGACCCAGCCTTGGCTTTGAGCTCGAGCTTGAAGTTTTCGAACTTCAGGGCGCGAGCCTGGGCCGATGCCAGCTCTGCGTGGGCCTTCGCTTCCAGTTCATGACGCTGGGCCTCGAACTTGGCGATATTGGCGGCCGTCGCCATGGTGGCGCGACCCGTGGGGACCAAGTAATTCCGGGCGTAGCCCGATTTCACTTTGACGCGATCGCCGATCTGGCCGAGGTTCGCGACCTTCTGCAATAAAATGATGTCCATGTGCGTAGGCTCCGCAGCGTTAATGCTGATCGGTGTACGGCAGCAGCGCCAGGAAGCGCGCACGGCGGATCGCCAATTGCAGTTGACGCTGGTAATGCGCGCGCGTGCCGGTGATGCGGCTCGGAACGATCTTGCCGGTTTCGGTGATGTAACTCTTGAGCGTCGTCAGATCCTTGTAGTCGATCTGCTTGACGTCATCGGCCGTGAATCGGCAAAACTTCTTGCGACGAAAAAAACGTGCCATATTAGCGAACTCCCATCGGCATGTCGTCATCCTCACCATCGTCGCCGAAATCATCGTGGCGGCGAGCGTTCTCATCGGGCGCGCGCGCCATCGGTGAAGGCTCGGTTACCGCTTCGTCCATCTTGACGACGAGGCTGCGCAGTACCGCATCGCTGAAGCGGAACGAGCCGGTGAGCTCGGCGAGCGTCTTCTGATCGCATTCGACGTTCAACAGGATGTAGTGCGCTTTGTGCACTTTGGAGATCGGGAAGGTCAGCTGGCGACGGCCCCAATCCTCGAAGCGATGAACCTGACCGCCCCCGGCACTGACCATGCCTTTGTAGCGATCGACCATCGCAGGAACTTGCTCGCTCTGGTCCGGATGAACCAGGAGCACGATTTCATAATGCCGCATTGTAGGCTCCCTACGGTTTTGGCCTCCCGTTGCGAGCGGTGAGGCAAGGAGTGATGCCGGACGGCCGGCGAAAAAGAGCGCGAAGAATACGCGCTGGGGTTGGGTTTGGTCAACCGCGTTGACGCCGCGCCTCGAACAGCGCCACGCCGGCCGCCACCGAGACGTTCAGGGATTCCACTTGGCCGGCCATCGGGATCCGCACGACGAAATCGCAGCGCTCACGCGTCAAGCGCCGCATGCCGCTGCCCTCCGCCCCCAGAATCAGGGCAAGCGGCCGCTTCAGATCAGCTTGGTAGAGCGTCTGGGCGGCCTCGCCGTCGGTTCCCACCACCCAGATACCCCGCTCCTTCAGGAGGTCCAGAACCCTCGCCAGGTTCGTAACGGTGGCAACCGGGATGAACTCCGCCGCACCGGCGGCGACTTTGCGCGCCACCCCGTCCACGGCCGCCGATCGATCTTTGGGGATGACGACGGCGTGAACGCCGGCCGCATCGGCGGTGCGCAGGCAAGCACCCAGATTATGCGGGTCGGTGACGCCATCCAGCACCAACAGCAAGGGATAGCCGCTGATTTGACTTAGATTCGCGACCAACTCGTGCTCGTCCCAGGCCTTGAGCGGCCGTATGGCCGCGACCGCCCCCTGATGCGCGACGTCGCCAACCAACTTGGTCAGTGACTCGCTGCTGGCCGGCTGCACGCGGATACCCACCGCCAGCGCGCGTTCCTTCAGCGCGCGCGCGCGCGCATCGTCCCGAGGCTGCGCCATCCAGAGCTCCAACAGCCGCTCCGGCGAGCGCTCGATGACGGCGCCGATGGCGTGCAGTCCGTAGACGAAATTCCGTTTGTGGTCAGCCACACGGGCCACACGGGCACCCCTGCGCCGCCCGGTCAGACATGCCGGCGCCGCGCCGCCCGCTCAGCCACGCCCGCCTCCGCCCCGCTGCCCGCCGCCGCGCTGTCCGCCGCGGCGGGGGCCGCCGCCCCGCCGTGCCGCGCTGCCGCCGCCGGGTCCTCGCCGGGAGCGACTTTCGGCGCCGCCATGTCGCGGCGCACGCACGGTACCCCGCGACGCGGCCGCCTCCCCGTCGAGCAATTCGAAATCGATCTGGCGCTGCGTGAGGTCGACGCGGGCGAGGCGCACGCGCACCTCATCGCCCATCTGCCACCGCCGCCCGGTTCGTTGCCCGACGAGTCCCATGCCGCCGCTATCGAGCTCCCAGTAGTCGCCCGGAATGGCGGATATGTGCACCAAGCCGTCGATGGGCACTTCTTTGAGCGTCACGAACAAGCCGAACTCCAGCGCGCTGGAGATGGTGGCATCGAAAGTCTCGCCGACGCGCGGTTGCAGGTACAAGCACTTGAGATAACCCATGACGTCGCGCGCCGCTTCATCTGCGCGCCGCTCACGCTGCGAGCTTTCCAACCCAAGCGTCTGCAACTCCGCGGTGCTGTACCTGTGCCCCGACGTCGTGTTATTGAGGACGGCCGCTTTGAGGGCGCGATGCACCAAGAGGTCGGGATAGCGGCGAATCGGCGACGTGAAGTGTGCGTACTCGTCCAGCGCCAGGCCGAAATGGCCGATATTGGTTTGCTGGTACACAGCCTGCGCCAGCGAACGAATCACCAGCCCCTCGAGCATCAGACCGTCGGGCCTCGCGATCAGCCGCTCGACCAATTGACGAAACTCGCGCGGGGTCGGCTTTGCGGAGAACGTGGCGCCCACTTGCAAGGCATGCAACACCTTTTGCAATTCGGTGACGCGCTTGTCTTCGGGTTGACCGTGGACTCGAAACAGGCTTCCCGCCTTGGCCGTACGCAGCGCCACGGCCGCCTCGACGTTGGCGGCGATCATGCACTCTTCGATCATGCGATGCGCATCGTTGCGCATCACCGCATAAAATCCCTCGATCTTGCCATCATCGCCGATGCGCGCCTTGACTTCGCCGCCGCGAAAGTCCAACGCACCGCGCGCGTCGCGCGCGTTCTTCAGCACGCCATATACGGCATGGAGATTTCGCAGCGAGGTTTGCACCAGGGAGCTGAGCTGTTCGATGGGCACTTCGCTGGGCTCTTCGCTGAGCGCTTCGTTGAGGTCCTCGCTGGGCGCGTCGGGGTTCTCCAAATAGCGCCATGCTTGGTCATAGGTGAGCCGTGCATGCGAGCGAATGACCGCTTCGTAGAATCGCCCGCGGGAAAGCTTGCCGGCCTTGCTGACGCGCATGTCGCAGACGAAGGCGAGCCGCTCGACGTGCGGCATGAGCGAGCACAAATGATTGGACAGATGTTCCGGCAACATCGCAAGCACGCGGTCCGGAAAATAAACCGACGTCGCGCGCGCGCGCGCTTCCACGTCCAACTTGCTGCCGCAGCGGACGTAGTAACTCACATCGGCGATGGCGACCACCAGCCGCCAACCGCCGCCGCGCACCGGTTCCGCATAGACGGCGTCATCGAAATCCTTCGCATCCGCTCCGTCGATGGTGACCAGCGGCAGTTCGCGCAAATCCTCGCGACCTTCGCGGTCCACCGCGCGCACGTCGGGCTCGAAGAGGTTCGCTTCCCGCAGCACCTCGGGCGGAAACTCTTCCGGCAAGTCATGCCGCAGAATTGCAAAACGCGCGGCAAGGTCAGACGGGCGCACGTCGTGCAGCACTTCGACGACCCGGCCATGAGCCGGTGCATCGCCGTGCGGCCGGCGCGTGATCTCGACAATCACGTTGTCGCCATCGTGGGCGCCATGGGCGTAACGCGCGGCGACTTCGACCGTATACCAATGACCGGGGTCCTCCGGTTCGACGCGGCCCACGCTGCCCGCCGCATGCCACACTCCGCCGATTTGCTTCGGCCCCTCGCCGGTGCGCTGGATCAGCCGCGCGATGCGGCGCCCACGATCATTCATGCCCACCGCCAGCACTTCCACGCGGTCGTTGTGCATCAGGGTGGCGGTATCGGCGCGCGCCAACACCAACGGCGCGGAACCGTCATCGGGCAGCACCAGCACGTCGCCGTTGGGCCGCCCCCGAACCCGGCCCGCGACTCGCTCGCCTTCACCGGCGGTGGCGAAGCCGTTCGGTCCTTCGATGGCCTGGCCGTCGCGCACCATCGCCGCCAAGCGTTTCGCCAGCGCATCGCGCTGCCGGTCGGTATCGAGTCCGAGACGCTTGCCGAGCCGCGCTGCGGTCAGCGGTTCGGGGGCCTCCGACAAATGCTTGAGCAGCAGTTCGCGGCTCGCGATGGGTTCCGCATAGCGTAACTTTTCAAATTCGAGATTCGGGTCCTCGCCGCGCCAATCGGGCGGGTTGGCTGGCGTGGCGTCCGTCGATTCAGGCGCCTGCGAGCCTCTCTGACCACGTCGTGTCATAGGGTGTCGATGCCTTCAGCTGATTTATTCGGGGCACGAGGTTAGCAGTTTTTGTGCCCTAGGAGCCTGGCGTTTTACCCGGAATCGCGGGCCAGCAGCGCCTCGCCGCGAGTTTGGGAACGCTTCGCCAACCAATAATACGCAGGGGACGTCACGGCCAGGCCGACTATCCATGAGAGATCGATGCCGCCCATGGCGTGGGCGACCGGGCCCGTATACAGGGCAGAATCGATGAAGGGAAGCTGCACCAGAATTCCCACTGCGTAACAGGTAACCGCTGCCACGTTGATGCGGCCGTAGATACCGCCGTCCTGCCGGAAGAAGGACGGCACATCGTAGATGCCGTGACGCAGCAGGTAATAATCGACGAGATTGATGGCGGTCCACGGAACCAGCACATAGAGCAACAACAGGATGAAATGCTCGTAGTTCACCAGGAACGCGGCCTTACCCAGCACCGCACCCATCAACGACAGACCAAACAGCGCCAACGCCATGAGCGTGCGCGCCTGCGGACCCGGCGACCAGCGAGGCAGCAACGTTTGTCCGAACGTCAGCGCGGAAAGCGCACCGCAATAGAGGTTCATCGCGTTGGCAGCGGCGACGCCGATGGAAAACACGATGAGCACCAGAGGAGCGATGCCCTGCGTCAGGGCTGCCAGGCCCGCAACCAAATTGCCCTTCGGCGCCGCGAGACCGACCATCGCACCCAACACCATGGGCAACAACGAACCGAGCGAGCATCCCCAATAACTTGCCCAGAATGCCGGTCGCGAACCCGTGCCCTGCGGCATGTAGCGCGAGTAGTCGGACACGTACGGTGCATACGCGATTTGCCACAGCGCCGCGGCGGAGACGCTGCCCAGAAAGCCGGTCCAATTGAATTCGTTTCGCTGCAGGAAGTCCGCGGGCAGGCCGTGCACCCAGATGATCCAAGCGACCGTGATGCCGAGAACCAGGCCGCAGACGTACGTCATCCACCGCGTGTACGCGTGGATGAGGTCGTAGCCATAGATGGCTGCGATGACGGAGAGCACCCCGACCAGCGCGATGCCGGGGCCATCGGATGCGCCGGGCACGAGACTTGCGAGCGCTTGGCCGCCAAGAACCAAATTCGATGAGAGGAAACCGACGTACATGATAAGTACGATGCCGACGACCAGCAACGAACCCTGCGATCCGAATTGGCCTCGTGTCTGAACCATTTGCGGTACGCCGAGCGTCGGGCCCTGGGCAGCGTGCAGCGCCATGAACACCGCGCCGACGAGGTTGCCGACGGCCAGCGCACCAGCCGCCCATCCGAACGGCAAGGCGAACACGGTCACCGCCAATCCACCGGTGACGATCGTCAGCAGCATCAAGTTGGAGCCGAACCACACGGTGAACAAGTCGCGCGCCGTACCGTGGCGCTCGCTTGCCGGGATCGGCTGAATCGTACTGACTTCCAGCCGTGCCGGCTGTTCGCGTGCTGTCATGTCATCTCCCTGGGATCCGGCGCCTACAGGTCGATGCCGGCGGACGCGAGCGCGTCGCTCAACGTCGCGAGTTGTGCGGCGTAGTGCCGCCACTGCGCCACCGACGAATCATAAATCGGCCGGCGCACCTGCGAGGCGCTGGCCGTAGTGGCCGCGGTGGGATTGCGATGAAATGCCGCGCACGCATCCTGCCACTCGAGGCCGCAGTACGCCAGGAGCTTGCGGGTTTCTCCCATCTGATCGGATACCAGCTGTTCATAGCTCAACTCGTAGATCGCGCCCGGCAGCGTGAGACGCCAATGGTCCATCAATCGCCGATACGCGGCATAGTAACGTCCGATATCCGCCAAATCGTAGGAGAAGGGATAGCCGTCCTTGAACAAGGTTTTGTACATGGCGTAGCCGGCGGCCATCGGGTGGCGAGTCATGTGGATGATTTTGGCATTGGGCAACGCGCGCAGAATCAAGCCGCAATACAAGTAGTTCAGCGGCATCTTGTCGATGAAGCGGCCGGCGCCACCGAACGCGCCGCGCGCTCTGCGCAGATAATCCTGGCCCAAGGCGGCGAAATCCAGGGTGGCGGAGAGCGCCACGAGTTCGCGACGCGGAACCTGTGCACGTCCACTGCGTCGTCGCGCGGCCTCGACGAGGGCCAACGCGAACGAGTCCAGCTCCCCTGCGGATGAGATCAACGAATGACTGTCGAGTATGCGCTCGACCAGCGTGGTGCCGCTGCGCGGCAGACCGACGATGAAGATGGGTGAATCCTCGGCGACGGGCGCTGCGCCTGCGGCCCGACCGCCGGTCGCGGCCGGCATCCGGGGAAAGGCCTCGATGATCCAATCCACGGTCGAGACGTCGTTCGCCACGGCGTAGTTCATGTGTTCGCGGCGTTGATCGGCGCCGCGACGCAGCTGCTCGAAGGACTTCTCGTAGTCGCCGAGATCTTCGTATTCCTTGGCGAGGGCATAGCGGATCTGCACCTCGCCGCGCCAATCGGCGATGGGCTGCGCGGCCAGCGCTTCGAGCTGCGTCACGTGATTTCGCGCCGCCGTTTGGACCCGCAGCTCGGAGCGGTTGAGGTAGGCCTCGTAATCCAGCGGTTGCAGCGCGATGACTTGGTCGTAGTCAGCCTCGGCCCCCTCGAGATCCCCGACGAACCGGCGCACCGATGCACGGTTGTAGCGGAACCGCGCATCGTGCGGCGCGAGCGCCACGGCTCGGTCGTAGGCCGCGAGCGCACGCGGCTGATCGTTCGCGCGACTGCGCAACGTGCCGACTGCATCCAGAATGGTGGGATCGGCCGGTGCGCAAGCCTGCGCAGCATCCGCCGCATCGAGTGCCTCCCGCCGCCGGTGCAACGCCATCAGGCAGGCGGCGCGATGCAAGTGGAACGTCGGGTTCTCGGGCTCCAACGCCACCGCCTTATCGATGGCGTCGAGTGCCGGTGCGGCGGCGCCCTGCGCCATGGCAATGTGACTGGCAGCGAACCAGGCGCCGGCGAATTGCGGAAACTTGGCGTTCAAGTGTCGACAGGCCGCATCGGCGCCGCGCCAGTCCCGGGCCTGCATGAGCCGCAGCACTTCCCGGTGCGCGATCGCCGCGGACGCTTTCGGCGCCATGGTCAGCGCCGCAGCGTCCGCGTTCGGCGGCGCAGCACGGTCGCCGCCGCCATGCCCGGAATGTAGGTTTCTGAAATGAGTTCCAGGCAGTGCCGTTCGAACGCGTCGACCAAGCGCGTCTTCTTCAACTCCTTCAAAGTGGCGATGCCGATGCGCAACGGCGGCGAATCGCCGGCCAGGGGGACCCGATGCACCCGCCGGCCATCGAGCGCCACGTCGGCGCGCGGCCGGACGTTGGCGAGCGTGTAACCCAGGCCGTTCGCTACCATGGTGCGGACCACGTCGAATTGTGCCGACGACCAAACGATGTTGGGCTCCAACCGCTCTCGAATGAAGAGCGCCAGAAAATACTCGCGACTCATGGGCATGTCGAGCAGCACCATGGGCAACGAGGCGAGCTGACTCAGCTTGACCGTGCGCTCACGAGCCAATGGGTGGGATGCACCGAACAAGGCATGCGGCGACAAGGTCGCGAGCGGCAGAAAGGCGACATCATCGCTGATTTGCAGGTCGTAAGTAATGGCCACTTCGGACTCGGCGCGGCGCAGGCTGTTCAAGAGACCCTCTTGATGACTTTCCGAGGAGCGAATCGTGGTTTCCGGATATGCCTTGAGAAAAGACCCCACGAGTTCCGGCATGACGATGGGTGCCAACGTGGAGAACCACCCCACCGACAACTCGCCGCGCATGTGATGGCTGATATCGGCGGCTGCCGAGTACAAGCCCTCCGCTTGTTTCAACAGCTGCTTCGCATCGCGCAGCAAGGCACGGCCCGCCGGCGTCAGCGAGAGTCCCTGGGCGTGATGACGCAGGAACAGTTGCACGTCGAGTTCACGCTCGATGTGCGAAATCGCGGTCGAAATGGCGGGCTGCGAAATATTGGCGCGCTTGGAAGCGAGCGTGATGCTGCCGGTCTCTCCCGCTGCGATGAAATACGTCAGCTGCCGGAAACTGAATTTCATGCCGCTAACGTCTGCTCATGAGCCGGCGCGCACGCTTACGGATCGCCGGCGACGCCGAAACCGGGCGCCCGACCCGGATCGATCGCGCGCTGCACATAAGCGTCGATTTGCGGCGCGTAGATTTCCCAGATCCGCTGAAGATCGGCGACCGGAGCATCGCTCCAGTCCACGCGCAGATCGACGATGGGCCAACTCACGTCGCGCACGATCAGCACACCGGCGGAATGAATCGGTCCCGCCTCTCCGCCGTGCTCCGCACCGGCCCGCAACGCGTGCAGCAGACGGCTTCCCAGATGTCCGCCCGCCGCCTCGAAGGCGGCAATCATCGCGTCCGGAACCTCCGGGTCCGCCAACAGGTTTCCGGCTGCGGCGCAGTGCGCGCCCACCGCGGAACCGACCAGTCCCAGCGCGCGGACACCGGAGTGGATCGCCGGCGGACCCTGCGCGGCAATGGCGAGCACTTGGCGATAGGCAGCGAACGGCGTGGCTGCGAGCGCCGCCTCGAGGGCCGCATCCGCTGTGCCGCCCTGCGACAGGCTCTCGAGAATGATCGGACCCAAGGCCGGGTCGGTGATGTTTTGTGTGGCGACGGCGCCGGCGCCGGCGCGTGCGTGCGCGCAACGGGCCGCCACGGCCGGTGAGGAGGATGCGATCGCGACCCCGAAAAATTGCGCGTCGGGCGTGCGCGCGACAATGGAGAACGTCACTGGCGGATGGCCGCCCCGCGGATGGCCGCCCCGCGGATCGCCGCCCCGCGGATCGCCGCCCGGCGGGTCGCTGCGCGTTCAGCTTTCATCGGGAATCACCGCAATGACGTCCACTTCGACCAACCATTCGGGGCGCGCCAGCCCGGCGACCACGATGCCGGTCGACACCGGGTAGACTCCCTTCAACCAGCGCCCCACGGTCCTATAGACGGCCTCGCGGTAGCGCGGATCCGTCAAATAGATCGTGACCTTGCAGATGTGCTCGAGCTGCGCGCCCGCTTCGCTCAGGAGCTGCTTGATGTTCGACATCGCCTGTTCGGCTTGCGCAGCGGCATCGCCAACCCCAACGTTGACCGCCGTATCGAGGTCCTGCCCCACCTGACCTCGGACGAAGACGGTGCGGCCGCGAGCGACCACGGCCTGGCACAAGTCATTGTCGAGCTTTTGCTCGGGGTAGGTATCGCGCGTATTGAACTTACGTAGACGGGTGTGCATGGGATACTCCAAAAAACGCGCGGCAGTGGCCGGCAAATTCGTGCGCGACCGGACTCAAGGGGCGGCCGGCAACGGATGCGAGCACCAGCGGTTCGGCCGCGAGCGCCTCGAGGCTTAGCGCGGGGTTTTCACTCAAAGGGTGGCCATGCGCCCGCGACCGGACTGATGTAGACCTCGCGATCATGCGAATCGAGTCGCGATATTGTTTACCGGTCCGGATCATGGCGCATTCTCCAGGTTGACGAGGCGAGGCCCCCACGGCCGCTCACCCTCAGATCACGTTTTCTCAAGCATAAATAAATTAGTGATTATAGGTCTTCTGGTTCTGAATTTCGGAGGCAGCAACGCGGACGGCAGGCGCAGCAACGGCGACGCCTGCCGTCAACTTACCACTCTTTGAACGAATACCCGAACCTGACTCCCACCGTCCGCGGCTGCGACACGATCGCCTGATCGCGGTTGCCGAAGATGGCCGGATCCTGATACGAGGTGATGCCGAGGTTGTTGGTCAAATTATGGACGTACAGCGTCCCCATCCAGTGGGATTGCGCGAAGCTCAACTGCGTATCCACGACGGTAAAACCCGCCACGGTGGGTACGGTGGCCGAAAGCGCCGGGATGACGTCGCTCTGATAATGGGCGTTGATCGCGTAACGTAGTTCGCCTCCGGCCAGATGGACGTGGCCGTACTCGAACCCCAGTGCCACGCTGTTCTTCGGGGTTCCCGGCAGGGGGCTGCCGATCGCCGGCGGCGGGACCGACACGTTGGGGCTGACGAACAGCGGATTGAGCGAGGTCAGTTTGGTCTGATCGTAGGTGTAGCCCAGTGTCCCCACGAGGTGATCGGTCAAGCTCGCATCGAGTTCGAGCTCGACACCGCGGCTGACGGCCGCGCCAATGTTGAGCGCGGCCGGCAACACCAGCGGCGTCAACTGCACGCCCTCCTGGATGTTGTGCCATTGAATGTCGTAAATCGCCGCCGAGTACTGCAGACGATTGGAGATGGATCCCTTCGCACCCACTTCGTAGTTGTCGGCGGTGTCGGGCTGCAGTCGCGTCAGCGCCGGCGGTGTCGTATACGAGCCGCCGAGCTCGCTCGGCGGCAAGGCATTCACGCCGCCGCGCCGAAACCCCTGCGACCAGGTCGCATACACCAGGTTGGACTTGTCGAGCTGGTAGGAGGTGTTGAGCTTCCAGAGTGCGCGCCGCCATTCGTCGCTCAGCGATGCGTTGGCGGCGAAGCCCGGCCCGTCGAACAGCAGGCCGGTTTGCTGTGCCTGCGTCAAGGTCTGCTTGAACACACGGGTTCCGCCCGTGAAGCTCCAGTCCGGCGTCACGTGATACGTGAGCTCGCCGAAGGCGGCCAGGTCCTTGAACTTGGTTTCGAAATCACCGATGTAGGCCTGATCCAAGACCAACGGAATACCGACGATGGACGTGGCACCGGTCTCGGGTCCGTATTCGCCGAAGCCGCACTGCGACGGGTTGGTACCCGAATTATCGGGCAGCGTCCCGCCGGCCGCCGTGCAGGCGTTGTAGAAGGAATTGTAGCCCGGATAATACTCGTGCTCCTGGATGTAGGTCTGCTGATTCTTGTAGAACAGGCCCGCCACCCAGTCGAACATGCCGCCGGTTTTCGACGCCAGACGAAACTCTTGCGACCAGTTTTTGTCGTCGAGCTGGTCGGACCCTTGCACGAACGTCCGCGGATTCTGGCCGTAGAAGTTCTGGTAGAAAAAGAAATTCGAATACAGCGCGGTCAGGTCGCTGTGCGTTTGGTTGTTGTGATGCGCATAAGAACTCGCCGACGACAGGGTCGCAAAACCCAGGTCGTAATCCACCGTCAGCGCAACCAAGTCGACCTTGTCCTTGGTGCCTTCGAGGCTGTTGGTGGCCGAGGACAGCCGATCCACGCTCGCGGGTACCGGCGCCGTATATAGCTGGCTGGCCAGCGGCGGCGTGGTATTGGCGGCCTGAGTGTTCGGGCTGATGGGTTGATTGTAGGCAAGCGAGCTGGTCGCCACGTACGGGAACCCGCCGGCGGCGGCGACCTGGTAGTAATACGCGAGCTGGGCCTTGAGATCGTCATTCGGCTTCCACAGCGCGGCCACCCGCGCCGTCCGATACTGGTACGAATTGACGCCGTCCTCGCTGTACTTCACCGGGGTTTCGGTGAGCGGGTTGCCCGGATTATTGGTGATCGGCACGCCGCCCGAGAGAACATACAGATTCGGCTGATTGATGAATCCTGCATCATTCGTCAGGCTGCCGTTGACGCGAACCGCAAGCGTATCGGTGATCGGCAGATTGACCATGGCGTTGACATCATCGTTGATCGTGTGAGTATGGGCCGTGTCGCTGGCGCCCGCCTCGATCTTCGCGTCGAAGGCCTTGGGATCGGGCGCATTCAACACGAAGCGAATGGTGCCGCCGAGCGACCCTGACCCGTACAGCGTGCCTTGCGGGCCGCGCAGCACTTCGACGTGATCGATATCCTGCAGGCGCAGATTCACGAACAGCGGCGTTTCATCGACATACGTGGCCACCGGCGGAACCACGGGCGAGGCAAGCGCCAACTGACCGCCCGTGCCTTCGCTGTTCAAGCCGCGAATGATGAGCGTGCTGCCGTTCACGCCCCCGAACGGTCCCTTGTCCGTGAAGTTCACGCCGGCGATGGAATGCGCGAGACCGGCGATGTCTTCGATCCCGGCTTCGTCCAAGGCCGCCCCGGTGACGGCGGTGATGCTGATGGGCAAATCCTGTGCGGAGACTGCACGGCGCGTCGCAGTCACGACCACCTCTTGCAAGCCGTTCTCGTCCGCTCCCGCCGGCGCCCCGTATAGCGCCGTCATCACCGCGGCAGTCAAGGAAGTGACCGTTCCGAATTGCCGGCGTCGTTGCCGCAACTCCGTCGATGAGCGTTTTCGGGTGCGCATTGCTCTTGCCATTAGTGATCCCCTTTGTCTTTGCATCGTAATCACGAGTTAACCCACTTAACCTGACCGCGGAAGCGGTGTTGCAGCGATGCAACCATGCATTTCCGTCGTCGGTAAAGCGGCCTTTTATGACACACGACTTCAAAAAAACAAAAGCAAATTTCGTGAAATTTCACGTTGCACGGCGTTGGTGCATTTTTTCGAAGAATGCATTTTTTCTGCGCCATGACGGTGCTGCTGCCGCACGCGGCGCGGCATGGACGCGAAGGCTATTTTTTATATTGTTTCGCGCGGCGTGGCGGCGAATCCAGCCGACGCTGGGTCACGAAGGTGGTTTTCCAGCGGCCAGCGACGCGCGCAATTGGTGCACGCGCCGCGTCGCCTTGCGGACCCACGCGGCGCGACTCGAGACGCGATGAACGCCCGGCTATCAAGAGTCGCAAGCCCGTGGACGGCAAGAACGCCTACGAGGACAATTAATGGCTGCCGGGCCCCCACGCCTCGATTTGCCGATGGCCAGGGTCGCTCCGGTTGCGCTTCGGTTGATTGTTGGAGGCGCCTCGATTGACAAGCACTGGGCGGGTGCGTAAATTCCTGCGCCTCGCGCTAGGCGACCCACCTGCCCAGGTGGCGGAACTGGTAGACGCGCTGGTTTCAGGTACCAGTGGAGCAATTCGTGGAGGTTCGAGTCCTCTCCTGGGCACCAATCGATAGGAAGCGCCGCCACTTCGGATCTACGCGGTGATCCGGCCGGTCACTGGCGTAGCGCCCGGCGCGAGGCATGCGACCCGGTGATTGAACTCGCATCGGCGATCCGCACGCAATCTCGCCCAGCGCTTTTTGCCGCGTACAAAGCTGCATCGGCGCGCGCGATCAGCTCGTCGAGAGATCGTACATTCGCATCGAATGCCGCGATTCCGGCACTCAAGGACACACGCAGACCGGCGCCCGATGCGGGCAAGCGGATGCCGAACATGAGCGTGCGCAGCCGCTCGAGGGTGGCGCCGGCCACTTCCAGCGTCGACTCAGGCATGACGAGTAGAAACTCCTCTCCGCCCCAGCGCCCCAGCAAGTCGCCGGCCCGCAATGCCTCGCCGCCCGCCCGGGCAAATTCTTTCAGAACTGCATCTCCTGTTGCGTGGCCGCAACAATCGTTGATCATCTTGAAATGATCCAGGTCGATAATGGCAATCGTCAGCGGTCGGCACAGCGTTCGCGCCGCTTGTGAGGCCGCGGTTGCAAACTCCGCGATCCGGCGTCGATTCGGTAAGCCGGTCAGACCATCCTGGCTGGCCAACTGGACCATCTGTTTCCGGTAGCGAATATTCGCAACCAGAAAATACATCAGGGCCGCGATGACGCACACGCCGGTCGCCGCGAGGATTGCATTCCATCGCAATTGCCGTGCCTGCCGATTGGCTTGCTCCTGAGACAGCGCGAGTTCACGCTTCAGCGATGCGTTTCGTTCGATTTCCTGGTCCGTTTCGAACCGGGCGCGCAGCGCGCCGGCCTGGCGGTGACGATCCGCCTCATTCGCCGCGGTGTAACGCTGCGTATATTCACGAAGATCGCTGTACGCATTTCTATAATCGTGTAACGCAGCGTTGGCGCGCGCGCGCGATTCGTACAGCGCAGCGACATACAGAGGCGGCATATCGGCGCCATTTTGATCGAGGACTCCGTTCAGCGTCGCGATCGCCTTGTCCGCCCGACCCCACCCAAGATATATGCGAGCCTGCAATGCGAGAGTCTCTTTAACCGAATCCGGAGCATTCGAGGCGGCAAAGATGCGGCCGGCACTTTCGCACTCGCGCTGCGCAGACCCGAGATCACCGAGTTCGATATGCGCCTCGCAGATTCTGAGGTCGGCGTATGCGATGCCCTGCTGATCGTCGAGAATGACACTGAGCTTACGCGCCTGCTCGAACTCCACGATGGCATCTCGATAGCTTCCCATCAACTTCAAGATCTGCCCCCGCATGAACCTCGAAACGGACAGACTCAACGTCGCACCATGCGATGTTTGCCAATCGATTTCCTCTTGGTTCAACGCCAGCGCTTGCGCGTAATCTCCCATGCTGCGCATCACGACCGACAGCACCGCTGCGGACAGCGCGTGCGGCTCGGTGAGCGTCGGCCCGGCGCTGGCGCGATAGGCCTGGGTCAACGTGACGATTGCCAGATCGGCTCGATCCTGCCGGTGTTCCAGTAGACCGCGGGTGATCAGCAGACAAATTGCTGCGCGCGAATCCGGCGCCTGCGCCGTCCGTGCAGCCTCGATCTCCTTTACCGCTGCAGCGATGCCCGCCTCGTCATAGACGTTCTCCGCGTCCGCCGCCAGCAGCTCGAGATGGACCGGATCGAACACCTTCGTCGCGAGCGTCAGGCCAGCCGCTGCCGAGCTCCGTGCCTCACTCGAGCGCTCCAAAATTTCGTATGCTTGTGCCTGCGCCGCATATAGCGACGCACGGCGGGCGGCATTCTGCGGCACGACCGGCGCATCGGCGCGCATCCCGTCCAGTCTGCGTTGAATCTGTTTGAGCGCCTGCACCGCATTTTTCGCGATCAGCGTTTGAATTTGCCGCACCTGCGGATCGGGATCGGCAATGCACGACGCAGACGACCGGGACGGCAGCGAAGCACAAAGCAGCAGAATCAAGGGCCAGATCGACAGCCCAGCGGCATTCTTTGTATGCATGGTAATGGCATCAAAATGCCCTTCCCCGCCGGCAGCGTCGTCTCAGGATGTCACGATTTGCGCATGCCGGGCCCGCCGCGCGACTGCAAATGTGACGTAACGCTCGAATCGCTCGGCGGCCTGCAGGTGTAGCAACTTTGTCGGGACCAGTGCATATTTGCAACCAAATCATCAAATAAACGCCGAGACTGACAACACCCCTATGCCATCATCTTTCCTCGATCGGGAAAGCACTGTCGCCCCCGCGGGCTACAATCGCTTCCTTGTGCCTCCCGCCGCCCTCGCGGTGCATCTGTCGATCGGCCAAGCGTATGCCTTTTCGACGTTCAATTTGCCGCTCACCAAATTGCTCGGCATCACGCACTCCGACCCCTCGGACTGGAAGTTGACGGATGTGGGTTGGACTTTCTCGATTGCCATCGCCATCCTCGGGCTGTCCGCTGCCGTCTTCGGCCGCTGGGTTGAGCGAGTCGGGCCGCGCAAGTCGATGTTCACCGCGGCGTTGTGCTTCGGCGGCGGCTTCATCGTCGCGGCCGTCGGCATCCACTTCCATCAGCTCTGGCTGCTCTATCTGGGCTATGGAGTCCTGGGCGGCTGCGGCCTCGGCATCGGCTACATCTCGCCGGTCTCGACCCTGATCAAGTGGTTCCCGGATCGGCCCGGAATGGCCACAGGCATGGCCATCATGGGTTTCGGCGGCGGGGCGTTGATTGCGGCGCCGCTGTCGCTGCTGCTGATGGAACACTTCAAGACGCCGACCTCCACCGGCGTGCTCGAAACCTTCGTCACCATGGGCGTGATCTATTTCATGTACATGATGATCGGCGTGATCGCGGTGCGCGTACCCGCTGCGAATTGGAAACCGGCCGGTTGGGTTCCACCGGTGAAAGCGCAACGGCTGGTGACCACCGCCAACGTCGCGGTGGATAATGCGTGGCGCACCCCGCAATTTTGGCTGCTGTGGGGCGTGCTGTGCATGAACGTGACCGCCGGGATCGGCGTGCTCGGCCAAGCATCGCCCATGATTCAGGAGATCTTTTCCGGCCGGGTCACGCCGGCCGCTGCCGCAGGCTTCGTCGGTCTGTTGAGCTTGTTCAACATGGGTGGCCGATTCTTCTGGGCGACCATATCGGACTACCTGGGGCGACGCAACACCTACATGGTGTTTTTCCTGCTTGGAATCCTGTTGTATTCCGCGGTGCCGACGCTCGGACACTTGGGCTACATCGAGTTGTTCGTCGCCGCCTTCGCCGTCATTCTGTCCATGTATGGCGGCGGGTTCGCGACCATCCCGGCGTACCTGCGCGACATGTTCGGCACCATGAATGTGGGCGCGATTCACGGACGCTTGTTGACCGCCTGGTCGGTGGCGGGCGTGCTCGGGCCCGTCCTCGTGAATTACATCCGTCAGTTTCAAATCGACCATGGCGTTGCGAAAGCGCAGGCGTATTCGATCACCATGTACATCATGTGCGGGCTGCTTTTCGTGGGATTCCTGTGCAACCTGGCCATGCGTCCCGTCGATGAGCGCTACCATTACCGCGCGCCGAAGCCGGCGAAATAGGAGTCGTCCATGAAATTCCGCTTAATCGTCCTGTGGCTCGTCGTCGGTATTCCGCTCTTATGGGGCGTTTCAAAGACGCTGCAGAACGCGCTCAAGCTGTTCGGTTGATCGCTGCATGCGTCGGCTGTGGATGACGGTCATCGGTGTCAGCTTGATCGCAACACTTGGGTTGCCCTGCGGCGCGGCGCCGGCCCATGAGGCCCACCCGCCGGTGTATGCGAATTTGCAGGGCGAGGCCGTGCTCGACAACGAGCGGGTGTTCGTCCAGAAGTTCATCGTGCAACCGGGGCAGTCGACCGGCAGTCATGCGCATTCGAGCGACGAGCTGCTGGTGTTCATCAAGGGCGGCGTCTTGACGCTGAACGCGACGGGCCGAGCCGCGCTTTGGAAAGACGGCCGAGTGGTCTTTTATGACGCCGGCGAACAAACCGACGAAGGCAGCACCAACTCAGGGAAGGCGCTCATCGAAATGATCTCGGTGATCCTCAAGCCGGTCGCGTCGGCTTCAACCGTGACGCCCGGCCAGAAGCCGAAATATCAATACCTCAACTATCCGAACATACCGGGCGAGGACCTGCTGGAAAACCAGTGGGTCATCGTGCAGCGCTTCGTCGTCAATCCCGGCCAATGGGAAGGCGTCCATGCGCATCATCCCGACATGCTCTACATTCACGTCAAGGGCGGCCACTGGGCCGCCCGCTCGAAGGGGCAACCGCCGCATCCCTACCCCGACGCGTCGCCGGACGGCGCTGTCGGCTGGATGCCTACAATCGATATCAGCGAACAACATGAGTCCGGAAACGTTGGCACGGCACCGATCGATTTAATTTGGGTAACCCTGAAACACTGATCCATCACCGGAGATCCCATGAATATGCACATGAATCTCAGCATCGCGCCGCTGGTCGCCTTGATCGCCGGCATTCTCATTCTCGTCGTGCCGCGGCTCTTGAATTATATCGTGGCCATTTATTTGATTCTGACCGGGCTGATGGGCCTGTTCGGCGTTCCCGGCTCATTGCACGTGCACTAGGCCTCTCGGGGCCGTTGCTGTCTGTCGCCGGCTGACCCACTACGGCGCGGCCACCAGCAACGGCCGACGCGACATCCAACCGTACAGCAAGATGCAGAAATAGCATACGGCGGGCACGATGAGCGCCGCCTTCCAGCCCCATAGGTCCGCTGCATGGCCGGTCAAGGGGGGCACGACGGCGCCGCCGACAATCGCCATGCAAATGACCCCCGACCCCTCGGCCGCGCGTGCGCCGAGGCCCTCGCACGCCAACGAAAAAATCGTGGGAAACATAATGCTGTTGAACAAGCCGATGGCGAGCAGCGACCATGCGGAAATGCCGCCCGTCGTCGTCGCCGAAACCAGCAACAGCATGATCACCATGGCCGCGGCGCATGCCAACACCTTTCCGGGCGAGAACGCGCGCAGCACGAAGCCACCGATGAACCGGCCCACCATGGCGCCGCCCCAGTACAGGGGCACATAGTATTTGCCTGCCTGATCGGCCGCGATTGCCAGCACCGAATTTTGCATCAGGTAAATGACGATGGACGAACCAATCGCAACTTCGCCGCCGACGTAGAGGAATATGCACGCCGCGCCGAGTGCAAATCGCGGCTGGCGCAGCAGATTGAAGGCGCGCAAGATCGGCGTCGCGGTCGGCGCCGTCTCGACCAGCCCGTTACGCCGCAGCCAAACCACAAACGCCAACAGCGTCAGCGCAACTGCCAAACCCAGATAGGTGTGCACGATCACGCCGGTCTCGACGCTGCGAAAGGCGTCGAGGGCGGCGCCGGAGAGCGTTGCCGGGTCCACCTTGGCGAGAGACCCCAAGATCAACACCGAGCCCACGTAGGGAAACACGGTCGTGCCCACGGAATTGAACGCCTGCGCGAAGGTCAAGCGGCTGCTTGCCGTGGCGGGAGGGCCCAGCATGGAAATCAGCGGGTTAGCCACGACTTGGACCGTGGTGATGCCGACCGCCAACACGAACAGAGCGAGCAGAAACAGGCTGAACAGACTGTACTCCGACGCCGGTACGAACAAGACGCACCCCGCCGTCATGGTGAGCAGACCGACGGCGGCCGATCGCATGTAGCCGATGCGCCGGACCAAGGCCGCGGCCGGTATCGACATAATGAAATACGCCCCGAAAAAAGCCGACTGGACCAGCATGACCTCGCCGTTCGACAGCGTAAACAATGCTTTCAACTTCGGAATGAGGACGTCGTTCAAGCTGGTGATGCCGCCGAACGCGAAAAACAGTGCGAAGACGAAGGCCTGCAGGTCGCTCGAATAACGAGCGCTCATGTCAGCGCTGTCATACCGAGACCCCGTCCCCGGAGCCGTGGGTTCAAATGCCATAATTAGTTCTCGTTAAATGCGGCGATGACCGCGTCGCCCCCGATCAACAATTCGCCCGCGGATTTACCGATACGCACTTGGTACGAGCCGCGTTTGACCTGCCATCGTCGATGCTCTTCATCGAACCAGCCCAGCAATCGACGATCTGCGCTTAGTGTAACAGTACGCCTCTCCCCCGGCTCAAGCTCTATTCTCTGGAAACCGATCAGGCGGAAAACGCGTTTACCCGCTGCCGACGTTAAGTAAACCTGAGGAATATCGGCGCCTTTCACATTGCCGGTGTTTTGCACCTCGAACCGCACGGTCAAATTCTTGCCGCCCGATACCTGCAGGTTGCCGTAATCGAAGCGGCTGTAGGACAGTCCGAATCCAAACGGAAACAGCGGACTTACCCCATGCGCGCTGTACCAGCGATAGCCGACGTCCGGGCCCTCGGTGTAGTCGATATGCACCGCCGCCTTCGGGTCGCTGCCGAGATTGGGCAGAGTGGGCCGCAGCAAATCCGACGCCGCGCGGGGAAACGTGATCGGCAGGCGCCCCGACGGATTGACCTTGCCGAACAGCACGTCGGCAATGGCGTGTCCGCCTTCTTGACCGGGATACCAGGCGGCCACCACCACCGCGACCTGATCGAGCCACGGCATTGCCGCCGGATTGCCGGTTTCGAGCACCACGATGGTATGTGGGTTGACGCTCGCCACCGCCGCGATGAGCGCATCTTGCCCGTTGGGCAAGTCGAGATCCGGGATGTCGAACCCTTCCTGTTCGTAACGCGTGACGAAGACGATGGCGATGTCCGACTTCGCCGCCAGCGCCGCGGCGCGCGCCGGGAACGCACCGGCATCGTAGCGAACGATGCTTTGCGGCGCGGTGGACCGAATCGCGTCGAGCGGCGCCGAGGGATCGAGCAGCGCATCCAACCAGTTGGGGGTTGCACCGCCGATCGGAATGCGAATGAACGCTCCGTTGGACGGAAGCACCTGCGCCGAACCGCCGCCCGAGAGTACGCCCGCGTTGGCATAACCGCCGATGATGGCGATTTGCTTGCCATCTTGAGCCAATGGCAGCAGGTCGCCGTCGTTCTTGAGCAGCACGATGCCCTTGCGCGCGATGTCGAGGGCGAGCTTGCCGTGCGCCGCGTAATCGATGTCCTGCTTGACGGGCGGATGATCGACGATGCCGATGCCGAACATCGAGCGCAGGATGCGGTGAACCATATCGTCGATGCGGGCGATCGGAATGGCGCCATCCAGCACGGCTCGCTTCAGCGGCATACCGAAATACTCGAGTGCATCCAACCGGGCACCCGATTCCTGATCCAAGCCGTTGGCGGCATCGTCGACACCGTGCACGGCGCCCCAGTCCGACATCACCCACCCGGGGTAATGCCAATCCGTTTTCAGAACGTCGATCAGCAGCCAATGATTGCCGCAGGCGTATTCCGAATTCACGCGGTTATAAGCGCACATGACGGACCCGGGATGTCCGCGCTCAATGGCGATCTCGAATGCCAGAAGGTCCGACTCGCGCAGCGCCGCGCGGTCGATTCGTGCATCCAAGGTCGTGCGGTTGGTTTCATTCGCGTTGAGTGCGAAATGCTTGATGGTGGAGATCACGTGCTGGTCCTGCGTGCCGCGCACTTCCTCGCCGGCCAGGATGCCGGCGAGCAGAGGATCCTCTCCCAGATATTCGAAATTACGGCCGTTGCGCGGGTCGCGCGTCAAATCCATGCCGCCCCCCAGCAGCACGTTGAAGCCCTTCGCCCGGGCCTCGCTGCCCACCATCGCACCCGCCGCATAGGCGAGCGCCGGATCGAACGTCGACGCCAAGGCCAAGGAGGACGGCAACGCCGTGGCCACATCGCCCGGGCGAACATTGAGCGGGTTGGCAACACCCAGACTGGCATCGGTTTCGAACAACGCGGGAATACCTAAGCGCGGTATGCCGGGCACGAAGCCGGCGGCGGGGATGGCGCCGGGCGGCGGCTCGATCGTTTCAGCACCCCGCTTCGACGGAAGGGCAGGGTCGCCGCGCAGCAGACTGATTTTCTCATCCAACGTCATCGCAGCCACCGCGAGCGAGGCGCGCTCATCGGCAGCTCGACCGGCATCCAGCCAGGGGGCCGGCACCGTCGCCTCCGAGGACTGCTGAGCGGGAGCTGCCGCAACCGCCGCTACCGCCCCGCTCAAGGCCACGGCGCACGCCAGACCTACAGCGGTCAGGCGTGGAGGGGCCGCGCCGCTCGTCGCGCGCACATCACGCGAAGGGATTGTGTCGAATGATGGTCTGGTCGCGATCGGGACCGGTGGAGATGATGGTGATCGGAATGCCAACCAATGCCTGCAGACGCTCGAGATAAGTACGGGCATTGGGCGGCAACTCCTCATATCGCGTGATGCCAACGCTGCTTTCCTTCCACCCGGGATGCTCTTCGTAAACCGCTTGGTATTCCCCGGAGCGTTCGGACAGCAGCGGCGGCGTGAGCACGGTTTCACCGTCGATCCTATATCCCACGCAAACACGGATCGTATCCAAACCGTCGAGCACGTCGAGCTTGGTGACGCACAGCGAGGAGCAACTACTGTGCACGATGGAGCGTCGCAGGGCGACGGCATCGAACCAGCCGCAGCGGCGCCGGCGGCCGGTGACCGAGCCGAATTCATGGCCGACCCGCGACAAGTGTTCGCCGCACTCATCGAACAACTCGGTGGGGAACGGTCCCGCGCCGACCCGCGTCGCATACGCCTTGACGATGCCTAGAACGTCGTGCAATCGACGCGGTCCTAAGCCGGTGCCGGCAGCGGCGCCGCCGGCGGTGGTCGTCGACGACGTCACGAACGGGTACGTGCCCAGATCGACATCCAACATCGCCCCTTGGGCGCCTTCGAACAGAACGTTGCGGCCGTCGACGCTCAGCTCTTCGAGAATGCCGGTGACGTCCGCAACCAGCGGCTTCACACGCTCGCCGAGCTCCAAACTCGACTCGAGCACGTGTTGAAATTCGACGGGTGCGGCCTGGTAGTAGCGCTGCAAAATGAAATTGTGGTAGTCGAGGATCTCGCCCAGCTTGGCGGCGAAGCGCTCCCGGTGGAACAGGTCGGACACTCGCAATGCGCGCCGCGCGACCTTGTCCTCGTACGCGGGACCGATTCCCCGCCCGGTCGTGCCGATGGCATTGGCGCCCTGCGACTTTTCACGCGCCCGGTCGAGCGCGATGTGCGACGCGAGGACCAAGGGGCACGACGGGCTGATCTTCAGACGCTCGAACACCGGTATTCCCTGACCGATCAGGGTTTCGGCTTCCTTGAACAGCGCCTCCAGCGACAGCACGACGCCGTTGCCGATCAGACATTGCACCTGCGAGTGCAGTATTCCCGAGGGGATGAGCGACAGTATGGTCTTCTTGCCGCCGATCACGAGGGTATGTCCGGCGTTGTGACCGCCCTGGAAGCGCACCACCGCTTGCGCCTGATCCGTCAGCAGATCGACGATCTTGCCCTTGCCCTCGTCGCCCCACTGCAGTCCGATCACGACCAGGTTCTTACCCATTGCGCGCCATCCACAATAACGCGAGGCCCGCCACCATGCTGATCAATCCGCCCCAGCGAAGCTGCTGCGTTTCGGTCTGGGCCAGCTTGGCCATCAGGCGCTGCGCAGCGCTCGGATTCAAGAAGGGCAGTATGCCTTCCAGCACCAAGTACAGTGCAAAGGCTCCGCCCAGATAACGCGCCAACTCGCTCCAACCAATTTCCATGGTGATGTCCGCTCGAGTTAGCGCTGTAGCTGCGGTTGCTTGAAATACTTGAAGTAGGCGTTGTCCGGAGCGATGACCAACACATCGCTCTGCGTGCCGACGGCGTCACGATAGGACTGCATGCTGCGGTAGAAACTGTAGAACTCCGCATTTTTCGAATACGACCTGGCGTACACCTCGCTCGCCGAGGCATCGCCCTGCCCGCGGATCTGCGCAGCATCGCGCGCGGCGTCGGCCAGGATCTCGGTTTGCTGCTTGTTCGCTTCGGCGCGGGTCCGTTCCGACGTCTCGATGCCTTCGGCGCGCAGCTTTGCCGCCTGCGCCTTGAAGGTCGCACGCATGCGATCGAAAACCGAATCCCGTACCTGTTGCGGCAGATCGATCTTCGTGATGCGCACATCGACGAGCTGCACGCCCAACTGTTCCGCGGCGGGACGGGCATTCTTCATCATCGCATCGGTGAACTCCGCGCGTTCGGCGGTGATCACTTGCTGCAGCGTGCGCTGCGTGACGACGCTCTTGATGCTGTCCTTGATGGTTTCACCCAAGCGAGCATTGGCAACCTCTTCGGTGCCGCCGGTCGCCTCGTAATAGCGGCGCAGGTCGTTGATGCGCCACTTGACGTAAAAATCGACGTTGAGCTGTTCCTGTTCCCGCGTCAGAAACCGCTCGGCCGGATACAACTGCGTGATGATGCGCTTGTCGAACAGCGCCACTTCCTCGACCAGGGGAATTCGAAAGTGCAGCCCCGGCGCGATATTCGAATCGACGATGTTGCCGCCCACGGACTTGATGGCGAGCCTTCCCTCGTTGACCGTGAAGACACTGGCGCGGATCACGAGGATGGCCGCCACGAGGCCCAATAAAATATACAAAACCTTATTTTGCATCATCGCACTCCGCGCGCGCGCGCCGGATCCTCGACAGGCGCCACTTGCACCTCGGGCATCCGGGCCGGAGCGACCGTCATCGTGTCGTTGGGCATCGTGATCGACTGCGGTCCCGGCATCATCAACTTTTCCAACGGCAGGTACATCATGTTGTTGCCGTTCTTGACGTCGACGACGATCTTGCGGGAATTCTTGAACACGTTGCCCATGGTATCGAGATACATGCGTTCACGCGTCACCGCCGGCGAACGCTCATACTGTTCCAACACCTGGTCGAAACGGGACGTGTCGCCCTGCGCTACCGCAAGCACTTGCAGCTGATAAGCTTCCGCATCCTGGATTTGTTTGGCGGCTTCACCGCGCGCGCGCGGCAGCACGTCGTTGCGATACAGCTCCGCTTCCTGTTGGTAGCGCTGGCGGTCCTTGTCCGCCTTGATCGCATCCCGTTGCGCGTCCTGAACCGCCTCGGGAACGTTCACATCCGTGAGGTTGACGCTCAAGATGCGGATTCCCATGTCGTATGAATCAAGCGTGCGCTGTAACAACGTCCGCGCGCGATCCGTGATCGACGGATCGAACGCCAACGCCTTGTCGAGCGACGCTTGGCCCACCGCCTCGCGCATCGCGCTCTCGCTGACCTGGCCCAAGGTCTCCTCCACGTCGCGCACCTTGAACAACAGCTTCATGGGATCCGGCTGCGTGTACTGGACGGCGGATTTGACTTCCACGAGATTGGTGTCGGCGGTCAACATGCTGGCATCATCCGTGACGCTGTACTGGCGCGACACGTTGACGATGATCCGGCGCTCGATCGGCCAGGGCAGATGCCAGTTGTATCCGGGGCCGGTAATCTGCTCGTACTTGCCGAAACGCAAAATGACGGCGCGCTCCTGCGCGTCGACGCGGTACACGCCGCTGCCGATCCACACGGCCGCGATCAGGACCAAGGCGGTGCCCAACCCCCTATTGAAGTTCGCCGAACTCTGGCCTCCGCCTCCTCCGCCGCCACGCCCGAACAGCGCCGCCAGGCGACGCTGCAAATTGCGCAATACGTCATCCAAATCGTTCTGCGATTGTTGCGGGCGATTCCACGGATTGCGTTTCTCGCCGCCAGGTTCGTTCCAAGCCATGCGTAATGCCTAATAAGGTTTGCGGACTGTTGTTCGTTCGTAAGCAGCCGGGCATTCTAACAGGCGACCCGGCTCCCTATGCCACGCGCTGTGCGCGGCTCGTATTGCTATTATCCACCAAGTTGACTCCGCGACCGCCCAGCAATTTAGCCAGCTCGGACAAATCGAGTTCGACGTCCAGCTCCCAACTGCCGTCATCGCATTGACGTTCGGCGCGCACCGCATTTCGTCGATAGAGATCCGACCGAACGGCAGCCGCCGGTAATTCCAAGTGTAAAGTGCGGCGCACTTGATTGGGCCGCACGGCGTGTGCGAGTGCCGCGCGTAGGTCATCGAGACCGGCGCCGGTCGCCGCAGACACCCAGGCCTGTGACGCCACGCCATCGGCGCCCATGACGATTTTGGGCTCGCCCCCCAGAAGATCCACCTTGTTGAAGACCAACAACTCCCGGATATCGCCCGCGCCGATGCTCTTCAATACCTCGCGAACCTGCTGGGTGCGCTCGTTTCGCAGCGGATCACTCGCATCGACGACATGCAAGAGGAGGTCGGCATCCCGCGCTTCCTGCAGCGTCGATCGAAACGCGGCCACCAACTCATGGGGTAGCGCCCTGACAAAACCTACCGTGTCCGCCAACACGACCTCGCCGACGCCGGCCAATTTGACCTGGCGCACCGTGGGATCCAAGGTTGCAAAGAGCTGATCGGCGACATAGGTGGTCGCACCGGTCAGCGCATTGAACAAGGTCGATTTACCGGCGTTCGTGTAGCCCACGAGAGCTACCGTGGGCACGGGCACTTCACGCCGCACGTGCCGGCTCGTGTCCCGCTGCCGCGCCAATTTCTCGAGGCGGGCCTTCAGCGTGCGGATGCGCTTGGCGATGAGGCGCCGATCCGTCTCGAGCTGAGTCTCGCCGGGACCGCGCAGGCCGATGCCGCCCTTTTGCCGCTCGAGGTGGGTCCAACCGCGCACCAAACGACTCGCCAGATGCGATAGCTGGGCGAGTTCGACTTGCAGCTTACCCTCGAAACTGCGGGCACGCTGGGCAAAGATGTCCAAAATCAGGCCGTTACGATCCAATACTCGACGATTTGTGAGCTTCTCGAGGTTGCGCTCTTGACTTGGAGTCAACGTCTGATCGACCAGCACCAGATCGGCAGCGTGCTCTTCAGCGCACGCTCTGATCTCCTCCGCCTTACCGGACCCGACGAAGTATTTGGGGTCCGGTCGCGGTCGCGTCGCCAACACCAAGCCGACGCCTTCGGCGCCCGCCGACGCAGCGAGCGCTCTGAACTCCGACGTATCATAGGGATCTACCGGGTGTCCGATTCCGACGCCCACCAAAATGGCGCGCTCGCCACCCCGGGGGCGTTCAAACAATTGCAGAGCGCCGCTCACTCATTCGACGATCGCCGGTTCCGTCACTTCGCCATCTTCGCCGGTGGGCAAGCGCACATTGCGCGCGGGCACCACCGTGGAAATGGCGTGCTTATAGACCATTTGGCTCACGCTGTTTCTGAGCAAAACGACGAACTGGTCGAACGAATCGATCTGTCCTTGAAGCTTGATGCCGTTCACAAGATAAATTGAGACAGGCACGCGTTCTTTGCGCAGGGCGTTTAAAAAAGGGTCCTGGAGGGACTGGCCACGGGCCATGGGAGAGCTCCTTGTTTTTAGTGTCATTTGCATTGCCGCGTCACTTCCGTGTGGCACAACGCACATACCGATTGCATGCTAGCACAGCCACCTCGAGCGGAGTAACAACCTAATGCCACTGTAAGATTCCGCTCTCTGACAGTGCATTCGAAACCATCGATGCGATATCGCGATGCGCAGAGTCGAACCACTGCGCCTGCGGACGCGCGCGCAGCCACGTGAGCTGACGCTTCGCAAGTTGTCGCGTCGCGACAATTGCCTGTTCACTCGCCTCGTCCAACGTGCAGTCTCCTGCCAAATATCGCCATACCTGGCGATATCCGACCGCGCGCATCGACGGATGTTCCGCAGTTAGATCGCTTCTTTCGCGCAAGGTTCGAACTTCCTCGAGAAATCCCGCCGCCAGCATCGTTTCGAACCGCGCCTGGAGGCGCGCGTGCAGGATATTTCTGTCGAGCGGCGCCAAGGCAATTTCGAGCACGTCGACGCCCGCCAGCACCGATACTCGCGATTTTTGCAGCCGCGAGATGGGTTGCCCCGTCAGCTGATACACCTCGAGCGCACGTTGGATGCGTTGTGGATCGTTGATGTGAATCCGTGAGGCGGCTTCGGGATCCACTCGAGCAAGCTCTCGATGCACTTCGGCCCACCCCGCGGTTGCGGCCCGCGCGTCGATCTGCGCGCGAACCCCTAAATTTCCCTCAGGCAACGCCGCAATTCCGTGCGACAGGGCGTGGAAATACAGCATCGTACCGCCGACGAACAACGGCTGGCGCCCGCGCCGCCAAATGTCTTCCATCGCGGCCGCGGCATCCACCACGAAATCGCCGGCGGAATACGTCGCGGCCGGATCGCGAATGTCGATCAGGTGATGGGGCACGGTGCGTCGCGAGTCGAGACCCGGTTTCGCGGTGCCGATGTCCATGCCGCGGTAAACCAGCGCCGAATCCACGCTCACGATCTCGAGCGGAAACTCGCGCGCCAGGCGCACGGCAAGATCCGATTTTCCAGCGCCCGTCGGCCCCATCAAGAGTACCGCACCGCGGCGTGCGAACGCCTCGCGCATCGGCGCCCCCGCCATCAACGGCCGCGCATGAACAGCCGATCGAGATCGCCGAGCGACAACCGCACCCAGGTCGGGCGCCCATGATTGCACTGGTCGGCTCGGTCCGTGCGCTCCATGTCCCGCAACAGGGCGTTCATTTCCGGCAGCGTCAAACTGCGCTGTGCGCGAACCGCGGCATGGCAGGCCATCGTGCCGAGCAGGTGATTGATCGACTCTTCCACGCGCCGCGAATTGCCGGTTTCCACCAGATCCGACAACACGTCGCGCACCACGCCGGCCGGATCGCGCCCGGACAGCAAACTCGGCACGGCCCGCAATGCGAGCTGATCCGGCGCCAACCGCGTCACGGCGAATCCCAAGGCAGAGAATTCCGCCGCATGCTCCTCGGCAGCCTCGGCCTGCGCCGGCGTCACCTGCAAAACTTCAGGAACCAGCAGCTGTTGCTGTGCCGTCTGCCCCTGTAACAATTTCTTCATGCCTTCGTACATCACGCGCTCGTGCGCAGCGTGCATGTCGACCAAAACCATCCCTTCCGCGGTTTGCGCCAAAATATAGACTCCATGCAGCTGCGCTATGGCGTAGCCCAGCGGGGCAGCCACGGCGGCGGGTGGGGCACCGTTCGACAGGGCAGCCGCAGAGTCGCGTACTGCGGCGTCCGGGCCTTGAGGCGGCATGGTTTCCAGGAAGCTGCGATAAGCGTCGGTGCTTAGGCGCGGCTTCGACTCCGGCAACACGAAACGCGCCTGAGTCGGCGGCGCCACGTTGCTGTAAGTCGCACTGCCGGTGAGCCAATCGAGGGGCGCGCTGCCCGCCGACTCGGTCGTGGGCCGAGTATCCGCCAGTGCGCGCTCGACCGTGCGGAACAGGAAATCATGGATGCGGCGCGAGTCGCGAAAGCGCACTTCCAACTTTTGTGGGTGCGCGTTGACGTCCACCATGGTCGGATCCAACTCGAGGTACAGCAGATATGCCGGGAATCGACCGTTGAACAGCACGTCCTGGTACGCCAGTCGCGCCGCACCGGCCACCAACCTGTCGCGCACGAACCGGCCATTCAAGAACGCGAACTGAAGATCGGATTGCGTGCGAGAAAACGTCGGGAGCGCCAGCCAACCGTGCAAGCGCAGGCTCTCCGTCTCGTGGCGCAATTCAATCACATGCGAGGCAAAATCTTCGCCGCAGACTTTCGCCACGCGCGCCAACCGCTCGGCCGGCGAACCCGCGGGCGGCAGTGTCCAAACCCTTTTGCCGTTGTGCGACAGCGTGAATCCGACATCGAAGCGCGACAGGGCCAAACGTTCCAGCATGCGCACGGCATGCTGGAACTCAGTGGCTTCGGTGCGCAGAAACTTGCGCCGCGCCGGGACGTTGAAGAACAAATCGCGCACTTCCAGGCTGGTACCCTGAGGGTGAGAGGCGGGTTTGGGTGCGTTCAACTCCCCGTCGCGGGCCTCCACCGCCCAGGCGTGCTCCGCCTCGGCGCATCGCGAAATCAGCGATAAGCGCGAAACCGAGGCAATGCTCGGCAGCGCCTCGCCTCTGAAACCCAATGTCGCAATGTTTTCCAGATCATCGAGCGACGCGATTTTGCTGGTCGCATGCCGCGCGAGGGCGATGCCGATTTCGCGCGCACTGATTCCGATGCCGTCGTCGCGCACGCGGATCAAACCGCATCCACCGCGCTCCAACTCCACGTCGATGCGCTTTGCCGCTGCATCGAGGGAATTCTCGACCAGCTCCTTGACCACGGACGCCGGCCGTTCGATGACCTCGCCGGCAGCGATCTGATTGATGAGTTCGTCGGATAGGACTTGAATGGACAACGGGGCCACCTCGCGAATTGTGCATTTTCGCACAGCGCGCCCGAGGTGAAGTGAACAACGGCTAGCCGCCCGAATCCGCCTGGGCGGTGGCTAATACCGGGCGAGCCGGCCCAGCGCTTGCGGCCGCTCCGGTGCCTGCGGCCGCCCCGGCGAGTTCAGCAATCCGCGTACCCGCCGGCGGGTCGTCATAAAAAAAGGCGCGCAAGCCTTGATGGATGGCGGCGGCCAGCTTCGCCTGGTGCACCGCTCCGCGCAGACGCAGTTCCTCTTGCGGATTGGAAATGTAGGCCGTCTCGACCAGCATCGACGGCATGTCCGGCGACTTCAGCACGACGAAGCGCGCCTGCTGCACCTGCGGCTTGCGGATCTCACCGACCCGGTTGAGTTGATGCAGTACGTGCTCGGCCGCGGCTTGACTCGCGGTCAAGGATGCTGACTGGGACAGATCCAGCAGCACCGAGGCGAGCACATTACCCTTGTCTTCGAGCGATACGCCGCCGATCAAGTCCGATGCGTTTTCGCGCTCAGCCAGCCAACGCGATGCTTCATCGGTGGCTCCACGTTGCGACAAGATGTAGACGGACGAGCCGTCGACGCTGCGGTCGCGGATGGAATCGGCGTGAATCGACACGAACAAGTCGGCTTGGTGCGCGCGCGCACGGCGCATTCGGTCACGCAGCGGCACGAAGTAGTCGCCGTCGCGGGTCAGGACGGCTTTCATGCCAGGCTCGTCGTTGACGCGCAGCGCGACGGCGCGGGCAATGGCGAGGACCACGTCCTTTTCTTGGGTACCGTACTTACCGATGGCGCCGGGATCTTCTCCGCCGTGGCCGGCGTCGATGGCGATGATGAGATTCCGAGCATCCGGCCGCGCGTGTTCGACCTTGACGGGCGTTTCCGCCGTCGCGGCACCGTTGAGCTCGATGACCAGGCGGAAGCCCGAGTGCTTATTGGGCTCCGCCAGAAAACTCTTGGCACGAATCTGCCGCGACAGATCGAACACGATGCGCAGTTCGCCGGACGGCCGTCTGCCGATGCGCACTTGCTTGACCGCTCCGGCGGCGAGGGGCGACGCAAGGGCGCCGCGGGCCAACCGTGCGCCGGCGACGTCGAGCACGACCCGATCCGGATTCTTCAGCACCGCCAAGGTATGCGGCGCGCTGCCCGAGAGGTCGAGAACGGCCCGTGTGCCGTCCGGCCCCGCCGTCAACCGCACGTCCCGCACTTCCACGGCGTGCACCCGGGATGCGAGCACGGAAGATGCAAGCACGGCCGCCAGGAGTGCCTGCATATTCAAGAAACGGAGTCGGATGGCCATGACGCGACAAGTTAACGCTTCCGCTAATTTTTTTTCAAGTTAAATTAGATACATAGGGAGTTAAGCTAGTGTCATGCACCAAGAGCGTCAGCCACTGGCGTCCCCGCGCGGTGGGCGCATCGAGTCGCGCTAGACGCGACTCTTCTTGGTAGGTCAGCAGCAATTCCAGGTCCGCGGGCGGTAGCGCCGATCCACCCTTCTCGGGCCACTCCACCAACAACAGGCATTCGCGGTCGAAATAGTCTCGCAAGCCAAGCTCATCCACTTCGACCGGCCCTTGCAGGCGATATAAATCGACGTGAACGCAGCTGATGCCACGGGGCTGGTACGCCTCCACCAACGTGTAGGTCGGACTTCGGATCAGTCCGTCGACGCCAAGCGTGCGCAGCAAGCTGCGCACGCAGGTGGTCTTGCCGGCCCCTAACTCGCCATGCAAATACACGACCGCGCTGCCCGCACCGCCGCGGAGGTAGGCGCGCGCGAGCGCCGCGCCGAGAACCTCGGTCGCATGCGCATCGCCCAACAAGAGTTCGATTCGAGATTCGGACATGCCGCTGTATTCAAGCACCGATTCGCGGCGTTATCGCGCATTAGTGGCGTTGTGCCGCATTATAAGCGCGATGCATACCCACGATGTCATCGACCCCGCCCCGCACGCAGCCGATCTGGTGGCGGACATCAAGCGCTGGGGCACCGACTTGGGATTTGCACGCGTGGGCGTCGCCCAAATCGATCTCGCCGACGATGAGGCGCACTTTCGCAACTGGCTGCTCGCGGGATTCCACGGCGAGATGGAGTACATGTCCCGCCACGGCACCAAACGGTCACGCCCCGCCGAGCTGGTGTCGGGAACGGTCAGTTGCGTGAGCGCACGGATGGACTACTGGCCTGCCGCTGCCGCCGACCCGGCGCAAATTCTGGCAAGCGGCACCTTGGCGTATGTCTCCCGCTATGCTCTGGGCCGCGACTACCACAAACTCATGCGCGCGCGCCTGCAGAAGCTCTGCGATCGCATCGCCGCGGCCGTCGGCCCCTTCGGCTACCGCGCATTCGCGGACAGCGCCCCGGTCCTCGAGAAGGCGCTGGCACGCAACGCCGGTCTGGGCTGGATCGGCAAGCACACCAATCTGATCGACAGTAACGCCGGCTCGTATTTTTTCCTCGGCGAGATCTATCTGGATCTCGCCCTTCCCGCCGACGAAGCCGGCACCGCACACTGCGGGAGCTGCAGTGCCTGCATCCCCGCCTGCCCCACTGGGGCCATCGTGGCGCCCTATCGGCTGGATGCGCGGCGCTGCATTTCCTATCTCACCATCGAACTCAAAGGGTCGATTCCGCTCGAGTTCCGCCGCGCCATCGGCAATCGGATATTTGGCTGCGATGATTGCCAGCTGGTCTGCCCCTGGAACAAATTTGCGCGCCCGACTCGCGAGCCCGGTTTCGCCGTGCGGCACGGTCTCGATCACGCGGAACTCGCGGCGCTGTTTGCCTGGAGCGAAGCGCAGTTCGTGCAATACACCCGCGGCAGCGCCATCAGCCGCATCGGGTATGAGCGTTGGCTGCGCAACCTCGCGGTGGCGCTCGGTAATGCACCCACATCCGAACCCATCATCGGCGCACTGCGGGCACGCGCGGACGAGCCATCCGCGCTGGTGCGCGAGCATGTGCAATGGGCCCTCACGGAGCACGAGCGCCGCGCGCACGCGGCGCCCGCCACCGGCGATCGCTCAGCCTGACCGACGGTCGGGGTTGCGCGGAGCGCGCCCCGGCGTGATCCCGTCAATTGGCTTGCAGCAAGCTACTGCCGGTGGGATTGAAGAAGTGCCGGCCCCGCCGTGTCTTGGTGATCTGCGTGAACAACAATTGATAATCGACGTCGTTATTCACCGGGTCGATGGCCGCCGAGTTGACGATGAGCAAGGGCGAGGCATCGTAGCTATGGAAAAACCGCGCGTAGGCCTGGGTGAGCTTCTCGAGATAGCTGCGCTCGATATGTTGCTCATAACGGATGCCGCGCTTCGCGATGCGATCGACCAACACATCCACCGGTGCTTGCAAATAAACGACGAGGTCGGGCTTCGGCGCATCGACGACAACCCGCTCGTAGACACGCTCGTAGAGGGCGTATTCCGCATCATCCAGCGTCACGCGCGCGAACAACCGATCCTTGTCGAGCAGGTAGTCCGCGATGCGCACCGCGCCGAACAGATCTTCCTGGCGTACTTCTTCCAATTGCCGCGCGCGCTGGAACAGGAAAAATAGTTGTGTTTGAAACGCCGCCGCTCGCGGGTTCTTGTAGAACCGCTCCAGAAACGGATTCTGATCGGCCTGTTCCAGCACCAACTGCCCGCTCAAGGATTGCGCCAAGCGGCGCGCCAGACTGGTTTTACCCACTCCGATCGGACCTTCGATGACGACGAATTTCTGCGGAATTGCGCTCACTTGAGGACTCTCGATTTTAGAGAACAGAAATTCCGTCGCCGGCCACACGCGACTTCAGATGCGCGACACGCCCGTGTCCCGGAATCAGCAAGGTGGGGGCGATATCATAGAGAGGATACAGGACGAAGTTGCGCTCAGACACTCCGGGGTGCGGCAGCTTCAGACCCGGCTCATCGATAGGTGCGCCCGTCATCCAGAGGAGATCCAAGTCGATGATGCGCGGACCCCATCGCTCTTGGCGATTTCGCCCCATGGCGCGCTCGATGTCGAGCAACCCGTCGAGCAGTTCCCGCGCCGTGAGGTGCGTCAACATGCCGGCCACCGCGTTGGCGAAATTCGGCTGATCCTGCGGCCCCATGGGCCGCGTGAGATAAATCCGCGACCGCAGCTCGAGCCGCGACTCCCGCAAAAGGGACAGCCGCTCGAAGGCTTCCATGATCCGCTCACGCGGTTGATTGAGATTGCTGCCCAGCGCGACATACGCAGAGCGCCACAGAGGACCCATGGAGCTAACTGCGCGCCGCTCCGCCGCGTCGCCGCCGCCGGCGCCGGCGGCCCGGTGCTGCCGCCGCACCGTCCTCAGCCGTCGCAACCGAGCCGGACGTAGCAATGCCCGGGCCATCCGCGGGACGGGATTGAACCAGCGCGACACGCTCCTCCTGCGGCAACAATTGCACGTCGGTCCACCACTGCGCCAGCTCGGGATCGGCCACTCCCGCTTGCGCTCGCAGCAGCAGGAAATCGTAAGCCGCGCGAAAGCGCGGATGCTGCAACAAACTCAAGGATTTGACGCCGCTGCGGCGACTGAACCGCGGCTGCAACATCAGCAGCTCGCGCATGGGAACACCGAAGCGCCGCGGAATGGCTACGCGCGATTGCTGCGCTCTCAAGACCGTGTCGCAGGCTTGCATGAGCTGAGCCAGATCCGGCGCCGGGCCTGCCTGGCGCTCATTGAGCTCGCGCAGTACCGCGCCCCACAACAGGATGGCGAATAGGAACGTGGGCGTCACCGGCTTGTCCGCGGCAATGCGCGCATCGGTGTTTGCGAGACCCAACTCGAGCATCTCTTGCGCATAGGCATAGGGCGGCAGCTTCATCGCGGCGGCCGACAGGGGAAACAGATGCTCGAAAAGGCCATATTGCTGAAGCAACCGGAATGATTTCAGCCCAAATCCCGATAGGAACAATTTCAGGCACTCATCGAACAAACGCGCAGGCGGCACACCGTCCAAGAGATACGCCAGGCGCTGAATCGGTTGCTCGGTACCGGGCTCGATGGAGAAATCCAGCTTGGCCGCGAACCGCACCGCGCGCAGCATGCGCACCGGATCTTCGCGGTAGCGCGTCTCCGGATCGCCGATGAGCTTCAGGCGGCGCGCTCGTACATCGCTCACCCCGTCGACAAAGTCCCAGATCGAAAAGTCGTCGATGTTGTAGTAGAGCCCGTTCGCCGTAAAGTCGCGCCGCCACACATCCTCTTCAATGGTCCCGTAGATGTTGTCTCGCAGGATGCGCCCGGTGGTGTCGAAGGCGCGGTGCGTGGAATCGTCCGGCGCGGGCGCTGGAGATCTCGCCGCGGCCTCCTCGTCCCCGTCGTCCTCGGCATCCTCGCGCTCCGGCGCAGCCGCAGCGCGAAAGGTAGCCACTTCGATGATTTCCTGACCGAAGTGCACATGCGCCAGGCGAAAGCGGCGCCCGATGAGGCGACAGTTGCGAAACAGACGACGCACCTCGTCCGGCAACGCGTTGGTGGCGACGTCGAAGTCTTTGGGCGTAATCCCCAACAACAGATCGCGCACCGCGCCGCCAACCAAAAAGCCTTGATATCCAGCCTCTTTCAGCCGGTAGAGCACTTTCAATGCGTTAGGGGAAATCGCCGCGCGCGATATCGAATGCTCGGATCTGGGGATTACCAGATGCGGGAATTGAGTCGAAGGTTGATTCAAAAAAAGGTGTTCCGCTTGAGTCCAAAAAATTGCTGGCTATACTACCAGCCCTCTTGGGTTCAGGCGGCCCAAGATCTTAAGTCACCGCTCCCTTCGTCTAGAGGCCTAGGACACGGCCCTCTCAAGGCTGTAACACGAGTTCGAATCTCGTAGGGAGCGCCAGTTGTACGTAATCGGTACGTAACGGGACGTTTTAACAATTCCCCAGCTCAATCTCGCAGCGAGTTGAGCCATGCCGTAACGTCGTGCGCCGCCTTTGAGCCGTCGTGCTTGTCCGGGTGGCACAGTTGCAGCAGTTGCCGGATGCGCCGCTTGTCGAGCAGCGGCGGGGGCGTCGGTTCGGCGAGCGCGAAAGCCTCATCCCAGTTGCCCGCTATCCGGTAGGCTTCCTTCTCGGCCCAATGTGGTATGCGGCGCTCGCCCCGCTCCCATCGGGCAACCGTGTTCGCGGCCACGTGGAGCCAGGCGGCCAGCATCTCTTGGGTTACAGCCAGGCCGCCCATGCTCTGGCCGAGCTTGATTCGGAGGTCTCGCAATTCCTTCGGGGTCATGACAGCACACCCATACCAATGGTATAGTTTCAACTCTATACCATTGGTATGGTCGGATGCAAGTCAGCGGGGCCGCCTCATCGCTTACGGCGCGCCGAGGCGTGAGCGTACTTCAAGCTGATCGGCGAGGTGAGCGGAACGTCGCGGGTTTTACCGGCTTGAGCCGCTCTCACGTCTCTATAGGGTCTTCAATACGTCTTCCGATATGCGCATGACGCCTGGGTTATGCCCGCCCGCGGCTTTGTAGCACTCAATCATCAATTTCAGGTAGTAGGATCGATCCTTGGTCTTACCCGATTCCGACTCCACACCGTTGATGAGTTGTAGCAGCTCCATTGCGACACGCGATCTTCCATTATCAATAGTCGTTTCGGACACGGCAAACCTCTCCGCTGGTTGAACGGAGCGTAAGCCTGCAATAGGTGTTGCTTTTTGTCACGTTACATTTGCCGCGGGCTGTCGCCGAAAATGCGATCCAGACACATGTTGATCTTCGAGGGATCGCAGCGCACGCCTGGATCTTTCCACAAGGGGCTCTCTCGCATCGGTGGCGGTTCCGGGAGCTTCGCTGGCCTGCGCGCGACCCGAGCCGCGGATCGAGCCGCTGACTGAACCGCGGCATGTAGACGGACGCACGCCGAGCACTGCCGGCTGCTCACCAGCCTTGGGGCAACGTGCCCACGGACGCAAGGGCGCAGCGCCTTGTAATACTTTTCCCGAGCCGCCTTGGCTGCGTGGAAATTAACGTCAGTACCGCCCACGGGTTAACCCATCACGCTCGACGATTTGATGCCGAGTTCGGATTTATCGCCGTAGCGCTCAGCGGTTGCGCGCGTGAGGCGCCATGCATTCTCGCATAATCTGCACGTTTGACTGAGCTTAACCCCGTGTGGGCACTGACGCGCCGGCCAGGTTCGCGCGGCGACGGGGACACCATCATCGTCCGTCGCGGGCTCGCTCACCTTACCTATCTTGACAGTCAAAACGAATATTCGACGCCGCCGACCGTCACCGTCAGGCCAGGGCGAGAAAACGCGGGCGGGTCCGCAGTGAGCAGCGCGACGAGGGCCGGTATAGTCTCGATGTCAACGTCCACGGTGCCATCGACGAGTGTCCACTCCGTGAGCCAGGGGACGCCAAGCGCCTGCGGCGTTCCCGGATAGGCCCCGGAGCCGCCAGCGAAATATTGCAATTTGATCGCGGCGTTCGATTGCACGGGATACGGAATCATTTAAGCGGTCTCGCGCGGTGCGTCGGCGAACAGCTCGGGGTCGCCGGACACGGTGAATCGATCAGGATTGAACGCAGCCTCAAGCCGCGGGTCTTTGTACGGGACTCGCGCGGGCTCCGGGGTCGGCGGCACGACGCTTACGCCTTGGCGCGCAAGCTGTTCCTCGTTCGAGAGAATTTCAACGGGATGCACATACGGGCCGCATTCTGTGACCAGGCCGTCAGCGATGCGCGCATCGACGAAGGCGCGCAGCTTCGCGGTCACGGCCTCGCTGTCCCATTGTGGGAGCGCCGCGTATGACACCGTCAACGGACTTGCGTCGTTCAGCCAATCACCGTCGATGAACACGTTGTCGTTCGTGCAGGCAAGCCGCACAGTTGCGTACACGTTCGGGGCATCGGTGCAGCGCAGCCCATTCTCGAACTCGGGCGCGCGTGGATATGGACCAAGGCAAACGCGCGCCGATTCGGTCTGATAGACGAACTGGACGCGGTCAGCGGCGATGCGCACCAGCGGACGAACATGTTTGCGTAAGAGCTTGTCGGCGGGCGCCAGTAGCTTGACCAGCCCGTCGCGCAGCTTCGTGAATGCCGGCGTCACATCATCGGGAAACCGGACGCTCAGCTCGACCACAGCCAGTGCGGCGCTCGCGCGCGTAAAGGTCCGCACGAGGACGTTATTCTCGAACCACGGATAACGTTCGATGCCGAGGACTTGGATGCGCGCGTCGCCGTCCACCTTGACATCTTTTGTCGCGTAACCGTTGGCGTACAGTGTCTCGACATCGTTCATGAATGAATGCTCCTAGCGAAGTCTGTAGTAGCCGCGGACGGCCCGCCCGAGCGGACTGTTCTCATTGGCCTGACGCGCTCGGTCGCGCTCGGCGGCGATCCGCTGCAACGTGTCGAGCGCGTATCGCGCATTGAGGCCGGAGTCACCGACCATCGCGCCGCTGACGCGGCCCTGCGAGACCAATGCCACGTGATTCGGGATCAACGGCGCAACCATTCGGCCGTCGAACTTCTCACCGTCAGGCGTCACACCCGGAGTCATTCGCGCCGTATACCTGTACCCCGCAGATAAATCGCGTTGCAGGTTCGACTCAATGCCACGGATCGCCTCTTGATCCCACACGTTAACGGTGCCGATGACCTTACCGTCGCTCCAATGGCAATCACTCACGGTGCCCACGATGAGTTGGCGCTTCGGATCGAGGGCGGACACTGGCGCGTGGTCGATCAGTAGCGGGATGCCATCGAACAGCGGCACGGCGGCCTTGAGCGCCGCGGGGTCCCTATAAAGCATGTAGGGCCGGTCCAAATCAAGGCCGAGTGCTTCGGCGTCGGGAATCTCTTTTCCCAGGTACGGATTAACCTGTGAAGCCGAGATGACACAGTCCGTGATAGTGAGGCGGCCATCGATATCGAAGGTGCGCTTGTCGAGCGCTAGTCGCTGTCGGTCCGAGGGAATTTCGATGTCTAGGTCGTAGCTCACTTGAGGCGCCGATACCCTGGCACGGCGCGATCCATAGCAGCAACCGATGTCGAAGTCGTGCCCCCACGACGCAACCGCGCGAGATGCAACTCGCCTTCGACATCGTAGCCGGCGCGATTGCGGATCGCTAAATCTTCGAGGGCTGCCGCCGCCGAATCTTGCGCGGTCTTGCCTCGCGCGCGATTGCCTCCGGGGGTGCTCGGATCGGCTTCCGTAAGCGCGTTGTCCGCCAGATGGTCCGTGGGTTCAATCTCTTTGCTCGACCCGATATTGCCCGGAAGCCCGTCGCGTCCCTGACTGAGTTTTGCCCAACCGGCAATTACCCGTGAGGGGTGCCCGCCTTCGAGCGGTTCCTCGTCGTGAGCCGCGACCGCGGATTTATAGGCGTCGTAGACGAATTGCTTTGCATCGTCCTCGGTCATCTCCGAAATTTTCACTGTCTCAAACTCCTGCATGTCCGTAGTAGGTGGAGCGGCGACACTCGGCGAAACTTGCACCTAACGCCGAGCGCCGCGCCCCTTAAGTCGCCGAAACTAAAACGACTCACTGTCAAATTACCGCACGTGGAATCGCAAAAATAGGGTTATGCAGTTATGCGTCTATATCCACTTCAGTAGCGAGCCGCATTTTTGCGACTCGACGGGCGGCGACGGCGCGCTCCCGCGTGCAGTACACGCAATTGCGCGAGGTCGAGTACCTGAGTCCATCATGCCCACGCAGACAACGCCGGCCCTGGTAGACGTGGGCTTGTTCAGCTATCGCAGGGGCACCGGCAAATGATCGCATCAAAGAATCTCGAACAATTGCTCAAAGGTTCCAGGCGGAAGGTCGCCCCACGTCCACGATTTCTTGGCGAAGCAGATGCACACCGCATCCGCCAGGTTCGGCGATGAGGTTCCATTAGGCGCCTTGTCCACGAGCATTTTACCTGTAGCGGTTTCGCTGATGGTCGGCTGACTCAGCTCGGCGATGAGCTTCGATAGTTCCTTGATTTTGCCGTTGATCGAGATGAACCCTTCCTTGTCGTAGGGCAACCCCTGGCGCGCCTTGTACGCCTCGCGAAACAGCGATTGCAAGTGTGTCCACGACTGCGCCTTGCGATTCGCAAAGTAATCGGCGTTCGTGCGGTTCGTGCGCGGCACGATGCGCTCAGGCTCGATGGGCGCCTCGCTTCCGCGGTATTCGGTCACTCTCAATTGGGCGCGCTTGGGAGACGCGCTCATGCGCTGTTCGTTCAACACACGTGCGTCCCCTCGGATGCCGGCGCCCATGCCGTCCGCGTCATAAAGGAATTCTGTCAGCCCGCGCTCATCACACAGTGTGAACGCACGCTGCGCCGTGACGAATAAGTCTTTGCTCTTGAAGCTCTCAACGTGATCGAGGTAGAACCCGTGACGATGCGCAAACGCCGAGCGGTCGCCCGTATCACCCACATCGAGCGCACCCAGATGCACGCCGCTCGGCTCGATCTCTAAGAATTTGTGCAGATCGATTGCAGCCTGCACATGAGCGCCAGGAATCAGCACGCCTTCGACGCTCGCCGCGAAATTACAGTCTATTTCCTGCGCGATGATAACGGGGTCGAATTCCGCACACTTCTTGTCATACCAGGCTTGATTTTTACGCGGGTCCGAGCGCCACGTAAGGTCGAACCGCGGTATCGCGGGGTTATGCGCCTTCTCGTAGAACGGATTGCCCACGCCGTTGACCGTGCTCACGTGAATGACACAATCTGTGTTGCTCGATAGGTTGCCGTCAATGGCTGTCGGATGGGTAAAAAATGCCGACTCGTCCATGATGTATAGACTTTTGCGCCCGGATCGGCCGGCGAGGTCGCCCGCCTCGCCCGTGATGTTGGAGCCGGTAGCAGGAAAATTCAGCTTCATAGAACCGCTGTCGCGATCTTTATTGAACCCGCCGTTGAGCTCGGGCGGAAGTTGCGAGGCGAAGAAGATCGCCTTCTCCAAAATCGTGTCCGGGTCGCCGAGCCTGTGCAGTTTCGCTTCCGTTGCGCTCGCGATCCCCCCGGAGAACCGTTCGCGGAACACGCACAATGCGACGAGAATCATCACGCTGATGAACGACACGCCGCAATCGCGACTCTTGACCACAACGCCCATCTCGCCGCGCTGCCATCGCTCAAACATCCAGTCCACAAGGCGGCGCTGATCGGGCCATAACTTAAAGGGCTGCAACGCGGGTTTGCCTTGCGCGATCAATCGCGGGTCTACGCCCACACCGAATGTGTCGATAAAATCCGCAGTGTGTGTTGCGAAGTAGTGCCTGATGGGCGGCAATCGCGTTTCTAGATCGGCGCGCAACCATTGCATCTTACGATCCCTATCGCGTGTTGCCTCGGGCTGTTCTAAGTAGTCAAGCGCAGCGGCGCGCGTCGCATCGTCGGCACGCTGTAGTAGCGCCGAGCGCTTCGTGGACGAGGCGCGCGTCAGCTTGTCGGCGAGCGCAACGTGGGCCGGCTGCGCGCACATCGCAGCGTAGAACTCTGCGGCCAGCACGTCGGCAGGATCGCGGCCAGTGAATTTGTCGATCAGGCGGGACATTGCATTGCTCATCGCTATTGCTCACTTACAACGTTATCGAGAGGCGTGTCGTCCGCGTCGAGCGGCACGGGGGATAGTTTGTTCAAGAGGTCGAGCGCGTCCGCGACGCTGATGTTCTTCGGGAGCGCCGGCACGTTTACGTGGGCATTCAGCGACACGCTGCGGTCAACGTGCATGCCCTTGAGCTTATGCAGCTCGATGCGAAGCTGCGCCTGGTCATGCAGAAGAACGCGTTTAACGGTCTGGTCTCCGTACAGTTCGAGACCCTTGAACAATCGACGGGCGGGCGCAGAGAGCAGATGCGTAGGAGTGAGATGCACGACGGTACGTCCAGCACCAGCACAGATTTTGCAGAATTCGTTTGGTTCGTCGGATGCAGGCGGTTCCTCACCGCGATCAAGGGCGGCAGCGGCAGCAAGATCCCATGCATCATCGAGCCAACACGCGGGACATTCGCGCACCGAAAGTCGCATCAATTCCTCGACTGAGACCGACACTAACGCCTCCAGATCGGCAATCAGCCGTTCCCGGCTCACCGCATCATCGCCGGCCGCCTGGACGTTCCTGAGAGTCGTAATGCGGCCGGCAACGGCGGGATGATGAAGGGTCTGCCATGCAGCATGCTGGACACTGGCGCGCCGAGTCGTGGTCGAATCGTAGGCATGCCGATAGGCAGCCTCGGCGTTTCCATAGGTGCAGTAATGGGCCGCGAACGATTCCTGTTTCGCGGTCAGTACCGGCACGGCTGCGGCGGTCGGCTTACGTTTCACTAGAGCTGTCATTGTGATGATTCTAGCACAAACGTTACGTACCGATTACGTACATCTCTGTAGCGCCGCTGGGAATAGCGCTCCTATTACAGCCTTTCCACGGCTGTACCCAACGTGGCAAGCCTGCAGCTTGCAACAACAAAGGGATGGGGCGCATCCCAAAGTTCTGGCGGCCGTCGGCGCTCTCGCTCGGCGCCTGGACGCGGGGCCCAAATTCCACAATATGAGAGCGGAAGCCTGGCTCCGTTCGTAACCTTCGATAGCCGTCCGTCTCTTGCAATGCTTTCTACCATCTGATTACTGCACCTTGCGCGTGGTGGATGTGGTGGATGTGGTGGATTCTCTAGGTTCCTCTCTATAGAACTTTTCCTATACAAAGGATGTAGAGAAATCCACCACATCCACCACATCCACCACACTCCTATGTGACCACCAACAACCCTTCGGTGACCATCTGCTCATCTGTCCAGCCCGCCGCTCGGTATTGGTCGTAACTCCACGCTCCAGCCTTAGCTGTCGTGCGCGGGGCGGCAGGCACCGACTTGCAACGTAGGGCGTATTGCGTGCCGCCTCTCATTTCCTTGCTCTCAATGCCCCGCTTGCTGATCGCAACGCAAAACGCCTTCAGGGTGTGCGGATCGATAACGGCGGCTTCTGTACCGCACCAATTCTTGAACAGGTCGAACAGATCCCTAGCGCGAACCCCCTCATGTGGGCGACAGGACTCCAAGGTGGCAAGCCATCGCCCGAGCGTGTCTTGCTCCAGGAAATAGGCGCTGGTGCTTTCCACGACTTCAGCCGGCGGCTTGAGCCCTTCCGCCTGATACAACATCGCACCTTGCACCAACCACTTCAGTATCCCTTCGGACTCGTCCCTGAGCAGGTAGGCTTTCAACGCCTTGTCACCATCGGGCAGCGCCGGGTCACGGATCGGCTCGGCGGGTCGGTTCCACCTTCTATCGAACGGTAGGAAGTGCAAGCGCCCACGGATCGCGGCATCCAGATGCTCGATCTTCGCGCGATCATTGGTGAGCAGCCACGGCTTGTGCTGGATTCGGAACGTGAAGGGGTCTTGCCTCATTCCCCGTGCGGTCATCTCCTCATCGCCGGTGTGCGCCTTGATGACGCCTACGTCCAGTTCCTGCCCCTTGCGGGTCTCGGATGCAATGACAAACCGCACACCCGCGAGACTCGCCGCCAGCGCCGTCGGGCGCTCCGCATCGGGAGGGCGCTTACTTGCGAGGAACAGATCCGACGAGACCGGCTTGGCATAGGGACCTAAGAGTTCCTTCACGATGTCGAAGATCAGCCCTTTACCATTGCTGCCCTCACCGACCGCCATGAAAAATAGCTGCTCGCGGGTCGTGCCCGTACACGAGTAGCCGAGCGCCCGCTGAAGATAGCGCGCGATCTGTGGTCTGGGGATGAACCGCCCGACAGTGTTCAGAATCACTTTGCTGCCAGCGTCACGCTCGGCCGCGATGGGGCTCCCGGTAATCTCCTCGATCACCTGTTCCCATCGAGGGCATACTGCATCTGGGTCGTACTTGAGCGGGCAGCGCTTGGTCACAAGGTCGTCGCGGGATTCCTGTTCGCGCAGATCGCCCGTGCGCAGATCCACTACTCCGTTCTCCACGCCCAAGAGCCACGGGTTTTTGTCCAGCTCCGTAATGGATATCGGTACGCCAGGCACCTTGCGTGCTAAGGCGATCATCGCTTCAAGAGCGCTCTTGCTTCGACACTTCACTGCCCATTTGTAAACGTCGTCACTGTCGGTGGTCGTCCCTTCGTTAGCGTCGTATTTATAAGATCCGTGACGCATGCTCCGAGATTGCTCTAGGTAATATTTCGCCACCTCCAAGGCATGCGACGTGATAAAGGTCTCGTGCGTATCTATATGCCAGCGTGAGCCCGTCCACCGCAGCCATTGTCGCACCTCGTGCACATAACGCAGATCGCCGTTGGAAAGATGAATCAAAAGGTTTGCGTTGCCTTGATCTGTTCTATCAATTCGCTGCGCATAGGGATTGACGGCGACCGGCGTCACATTGTGGGCGGCTTTTTCTGCATCCGCGAGCGCTCCCTTAGCCTGGACGAATGCCGCGTGGGTGGCTTCGGTGGGGTCCGCGAGCATTTCCGCCTGAGTATGTTTCACGGCGGCTCTTAACTTCTCCATCATCGAGTCACCCCTCCACGCCTTCTGGAGTCTCGACGATCACCGCGCGGCTCAACAGCCATTCCACCAGCGAAGTAATGTCGTCCAGTTTTGCGTCGTCGGCCTGGTGCTCGGCGCACCCTGCCGCCCAATCGTCGCCGATCAGCGGCCGGAAATATGGTCCAACGCCGCAGATGACGACACAGTTCACCCCGTGGCTGTTGCGCACGTAATTTGAATTGCGCTCCAGGGTCGCGAGTGATTTTCCACTCACCATGATCTGCTGACGCCACAGTGAAGGCGGCGCTGGTGCTTCGGTGTTGACCGACACGTCAGGTGCGATTAAAGTATTCACGTCGTTTGTCCTTGTTGATGGTTCCTAACGCCCGGCCGCGGCTAACGGTTCGGGCGTTTCTATATGCGGCGCTCACGAGTGCATTTCCCGCAGTATTCGATGCAGTGCATTGCAGGCCTTTTTGACCCTCTCACTTTCACCCGACACTGACCGCTTTTGCTCGATTGAGAAAATGTCCCAGGCTTGTGACTTCCCTTCGATAGTGGCCAGCAGATCATTCAGCAACTCATCGATGCGAGGGTAATGCTCGCCCCGTTCATGACCTTCAACGTTCAATGCCCGAGGATCAACCCTCCCTATGTTGGGTTTCGCCGCCGGCATTCTTCGGGCTTTGCCGTCCCGCCCCGTCCTTGTGGCTGGAACTGCGGAGTGTTCCGCAGTTGCCTTGCGGGCTGCGGCCACCGTCTTGTCGCTGACGCCGATCTCTGCGGCAATGGCCCGGTTCGACTTCTCGGGACTGGCGGCAACAGCAGCGGCGGCGCGCTCGCCGGCCGGAACATACGGCGCGTTGCACTCGCAGGTTGCCTCCGTTCCGCATGCCGAACATTTCGCCCGCAGAACCGGCGCCGGCATCTGGAGAATTGTGGCGCTCAAGCTGCCTCCGTATTCGAAGGGACAGCGCTTAGCCTGGCGATCTCAGCGCCGGGTATATATCGCCTCTTACCTTCGGTAATCGTCTTGATGCGACCCGCCTTGAGCATCGCGTAGAAAGTCGCGCGGCTCGTGTTCAGATATTGAAGCGTGGGATTTACGCCGTACCGTCGATTGACATCGAGCGGCGGGAGCGCGGGAATTTCAACTTTGACTGACATGTACCGATCCTCATGTGATGGGGTTCGGTAAGTCATTTGGGGAGTGGGGACATCCCCTTGTCAACCGTAGTTCGTTGCTGTTCGCTTATGGTAGGGGTGGGGACATCTCTTGGCGCCGCTTGCGCCATTCCCTGATCGAATCATAAAGCTGAGCCGAGGTGATGTTGGGCTGATCGTCCGCCTTGAGGATCGCTAGAAAATCTTGCAGTTGCGCCGACCCTTTGCCTCCGATGCCCGGATATTTGCCGAGACTGCACTTCATCAAATTGTAGCCGCCGCGCCTTTGATGACCAAGGAGGCAATAAATCATCCACCAGCGCGCCGCGTCGCGGTCTCGCCTTTTGCTTTTAGGTAGTGCGTTTAGGCCGGCCCACAACCGCTTTTCCTCTGCCGTGAATTCAGATCGGGCGTTGCTCCGCACCCATTCGAGGAATTCCTTCGCATGCGTCTTCGGGTCGGGCCTCGGCGGCAATTTCGCTCGCTCGCGCTTCAGATAGGCAGCATGACGCGCCCACCATTCACGGTACTTTGCGGCGTTCGACGGGCTGCGCTTACGGGTCACGCTGCCCTCGCCTTCTCAAGCTCCTTAAGCTTCTCACGCATCGCCGAAGGTATAAATTTGTGGTACGCCTTCTCAATCATCGTGACCGACGTGCCGCATTGAATTGCGACGGTCACGGGGTCGATGCCGTGAATTTGCAGCATCTCGCTTATGCGAGCATGCCGAAATACATAGGCCCCCAAGTCTTGATCGGTCGGCAGTTGATCCAGGCCGGCCGCGTTGTATTTCAGGATAGCGGCGCGCATCTCGCGAGCCCACGCATGCCGGCGCCATTGCCCGCCTTCTAAGTCTAGCAAGAGCCAGTCATCAAGCTCGCGGCCGTCGGTGTGCCGCTCGAAGAATTCTCGATCCTCAAGCGAGAGTAATTCAGTCTCTCGGATGCGAGGCTTGCCGCCCTTCGATTTACGGCTCGCGAGCCGCACCTTGCCGTCGCTGTAATGCTTCACTCGCGCATTCGCTAGCTCACTCGGGCGAGCGCCGGTCAGCTCCAGCCCCTTGAATAACTCGGCCGCTGCGGGACTGGCGGCGTCGATAAGCCGCTTGCGCTGATCGGCGCTCAAGAAAATAGCCGTTTCACTCTTGTCGGCTTGCTCCACATCATCTTGTAGCGGGGTCAGCGTCCATGTTTTGGGGCTCCCCACATGGCCCAATTCCTTCACGGCGAGGTTCAATCCCGCGATGACCTGGCGGACGTATCGGTTTACCGAGCGTGGCTTGCGGCCCCCCTTCGTGACACGCTTGCGCCATGCAATGAAATCGTCCCGGCTGGCGCTCTCCAGCTCCATGCCGGCTAACTTGTCCTTGAACACCGTGGTCTCGAACTTCCCTTCGGCGTCATCCGCGGTGGGTCCCCGGCCGTGTTCTCGCAGATGGGTGAGATACGCACGCAGCGCGGCCTTGACGGTCGAACGTCTGGGGGTCTTGGTGACGGCCCCGGCCATCGTCGCAAACCAGCCCTCAGCCTCTTTACGGGCATCCTCGAAGCGGTCGTAGCTCTCATCGAGCGCATGGAAACTGTAGGTCTTATCGCGATTGCGGAACCGGCATATCCACGTGTCGGGGCCGCGCCGAAACCCGAGGTACTGGCCGGGTTTTAGTCGATACCAATAGGGGTCGCGGCGCACCGGCAAACCCCTGCGGGCCGTCTTGGTTGATAAATCTTCCATTGCGATAAGTCCTTTCTGTACGTAACGGTACGTACCGACTATGCCGAACAGACCTATACAATGATATACGAAAAGGCTAGAATATCCCTAATTTCTAAGATGGCCGTAAACAACCGTGAACTGGTTCTCATCCCTCTCAAGGCTGTAACACGAGTTCGAATCTCGTAGGGAGCGCCATTGAATCAATCACTTACGAGCGTCCAGCGAAGCAGAAATCCCTCGTGGGTAGGTTTCGGATAGGCGCCCCGCGAGCGCTCGCGATTCGATTGATGTGCCGTTGATTCGATCCGTCAATTAGACGGGCTCTCTCATTAGCTCGAGCTTCAGGCGCATCTTGACGTCGCTGTCGCCGTGCAGCGAGCCGTGATGCTGACGCACTGGATGGATCTCCGAGCCCTTCAGCAGACTGCTAACCTCAGGAATCGTTCCATCGCCTCGTCGCGTCACGACGAAGTTTGCCTTGCGACATGTGCCACGCTCGTCGCGCTCGACCGCGACGCTCGTAACCGTTTTAATGTCATACCCAAACACACAGACGGAGGGCACGCTGCATGAGGTGCCGAGCTCGGCACGAAACTTGCGCGCGTCTCGAAGCATCGGCCGCCGGCTCTCCTCCAACCAAGACTCGTCTGTCAGAACATCAAGAGCCGATCGCTGATCCGAAGCGAACGCGTAGGTGGGCAACAACTGGTACCACGACGGGTAGGTCGCGAGGAGTGCGCGCAGCCGCGCGTTCATCAAACCAAGCGGTAAGAGATTGGGTCCGGTCAACAGCGACGTAAACGCGTAAGGCGTGCCCATGTGCGGGCCGCCGAGGAAGATGACACGCTCGACCTTACTCTTTCCACCCAAACACTCGAGGAAGTAGCGCGCTATCAATGAACCCATGCTATGCGCAATGAGCGTAATGGGGGCTGACACTTTCCATCGGTCAATGGCCGCGGCCAACTGCCGTGCCGACTCACGATTGTCTTGGCGGAAATCGTAGCCGAATTCAAGCAAATCTTTGCCGCTTTCGTACTGGAGGCTTTCCCTTAGATAGTTTATCAAGGAACTGTAGCGATCCTGCTTCATGAGACCCGGTATGATCATGACTTCATCGACGAGTCCTCGAGCTTCCAATGGCTCGTCACGACGCATCACTTCAGGATTCATCAGCGCGCCGCGGGTCGGCCAGATTTTTTCCGTGCCGCTCCATAGGTTTGATCCTGCAAATCCCGGAACGACGACGACGGGCCGCAATCCGGCTCCCGTTTTGCGGCGCGGAGCGATCGTTAGCTCATCGGTGGCGAAGCCGCGCTTGAAGAGAAGGCGAGTACTTCCAACACGCAACATGTCACCATCTTCAATAACTTTTTTTGCTATGCGTTCCTCGCGAACCCAGGTGCCGTTGGCGCTGCGGAGGTCACGAATGAGAAACGATCCCGCCTCACGCTCGATCACGGCGTGATGACGCGAGACCCTTTCCGAGTCAATCACGACCGCATTGTCCGCGGCGCTCCCAATCGTAAGGCTATCGACCCGCATTGGGACATCCCACGTTCGATCTGCCATGAGCACGACCACACGGGGCCAAGCGGTCTCCTCAAGGTTGGTCGCAAGCGGGGCGTCAGCCAGTGTTGTATCAAGATCACCCTCGGCACGGACATAAGTCATGTCAGGGCTGCGTTCCTGCCCGTGGATAAATCGAAACGAACTGTCACCTACTCCGAACACATCGCCAGATCTTAAAATTCCACGCGCCATTCTCACGCCGTTGACCGTGATGCCGTTGGCGGAACCCAAATCAATGACTTCATACCCTCGCGAGGTCCGCTCCACCCGCGCGTGTCGCCGAGATACTGAAGGGTCCGCGAGGACAACGTCGTTGAAGGCCGCGCGTCCGATGACAATATTTGATTTCGAAAGCGTGAATTCTTGCCTCTTTCCTCCTGGAAGACTTAACACGAACTTATCTTCATCCAATGGCCTGGATGAGACGAACTGTGTAACCTCGTCGGCCGCAGAGGGTGGAGTGTCCGCGGAAGAGTGTCGCCAAAAGCGTTTCATGAACGCTCAAAAAAATACAGATCGCTGTCGCACTCGAGGTATCGCATGAAGAAGTTTCTGAACATGCCGCTCTCCGAGTACGCAGTGATGGTATGCGGGGCCTTAAGACACGTTTCAATCATTTTGATCGAGATCCGCGAGTTGTCAACGGATACCGGGAGCTCGATAGTTCGCCGTCTTACACAGACACGGCGCTCGCGTCATGGATGTGAGGAGACGGGCGCGAGGTTCAGGGTCGAGGCATTTTGCACCGCGCCGACGTTGATCGAGGCGGAGGGGGCGGAGTTAGTGACGTTGATGTTCTCGGTCTGCAGCGTCAGGTTGTCGGCGAAGTAGTTGCTCTGGTAGAAGTTGACGACCGGCAGGATCGGGGCGACCGGGGGTC
>JBKQSA010000022.1:0-2691 GCA_052143815.1 Steroidobacteraceae bacterium
GTCGAGCGGCGTGGGACGGCGACGCCCTGCCGCACCGCGGACGGGCCTTCGGCTTGCCGCAGTTCGACAATCGTTCGGTGCAACCACACGGAGGGACCTGGACATGGGTGCCATTGCAGAAGGGTTGGTGGCCTACGCGCAGCCGCTGCTCGATCAGACCGATGGTTCTGAGGAACAGTTGAACAAGGCATTCACGATTAGCCAACTCTGCTTTAACCTCGCGCTGTTACCTGAAGACAGTCGGGATACGACGCTCAGCGAAATGCGGCCAGCCCTCAAGATGGATGACGAGGAATTCGACGCATTTCGGCGTTCCATCGTCGCCCCGATGATCCGGCGACACCAGGAGATGTTCCCGCGAATGCACCAGCGGGTTGCCACGGGCCCTTCGCAAAGCGGCCCCTCGCCGCGGGTGCACCCGAGAATGGCGGCGCCCGCCGAAACGTACCCTGGAACCGACCGTTACGCACCGTGTCCGTGTAATAGCGGCCAAAAATACAAGTTCTGTTGCGGCGCGAGGGGCCGCTGATTCTCGGCCGCGCGCCCAGACCGCTGCAATCGGAAGCACGACGGAATCAGGCCATCCAACTTCGTGTGTCCGAATCAGGACATTGGCCACGGATGAAACACGGATTGAACACGGATGACGGGCCATGACGACAAACGCATTCCGACACCGCCCGCCTGAGCAGTGCACCTTGTCCAAAGAGGATCAACAGCACATCCTCCGCATCAGCAACAACGACCAGGAACTCCTTGATGAACTGATGGCTATCCTTCGGCAGCTTCGACCCCTGCCGCCAAGAGGTGCCTCGGTCCGACACACCACGGGCGATGTGACCGACGCGCGCACCGCTCGCCTCCCTTCGTCTGTCTAGTAGTGCCTCCACTGGGTAGGATAGTTGTACGGCAACCCACTTCCACAGCCGCGAGGGCAACGACGAGAGGATTGGGGGTACCATGGCCCTACCCGCCGAGGAGATCGGCAGGCGTATCCGTATCGTACGGGAGCAAGTGGGGACTCCACGCTCGGCCCTTGCCGAAGCGCTGGGGACCGATGAAGAGACCGTGGGGCGCCTGGAGGCCGGAACTCTCGTGCGATTGCCCGGCGACTATGTACTAATAGCTGCACGGCTCCTGCGGACAGATTTTCGTTACTTCATCTCCACCGAGCTCGATGACGTCGAAGAAGAAACGCGTCAAGTGTACCGGGCAATGAATGATCCTTCACCTGCTGACCGACGGGCAATCCGGCGCTTTATCAACTTTTGCACCAATGAATGGGAACTCGAGGATCTCCTGATGGCGGAACGTCGGCCTCTCCCTCCGACCTATCCGCCACCAGATCAAAAAGGACTACTTCACAAGGAACAGGGTGCTCGAGCAGCGAAACGAGAGCGACAGCGTCTTCAACTTGGCAATAGGCCCATAGGAAACATATTTGATCTCCTCCGCTCCCAAGGAGTTCGTCTGTGTCGGCACCGACTTGAGCAATCAGACGTGTCCGGGCTCACGGCAGTTCATCCGAAGGCGGGCGTGTCGATCCTTGTCAATTATGACGATGACTTGTTCCGCCAGTTCTTCTCCGCGGCCCACGAGTACTGCCACGTCCTGTTCGAGCGCAACCTGGTGCGTAGCGCAGGCTGCGTCGTATCGTCGCGTAAGTATCGCCACGAAGATCTTATTGAGATTCGCGCGAACGTTTTCGCTGCGGAATTCTTGCTTCCGGTTGATGCGCTCGACCTCTACGCTCGCCCTCGTGATGCCAACGAGCTCAGGGCGGTCATTGAAAGGATTGCACGCGACTACCGTGTGAATACGCAGACGGTGGCAATTCGCACGCGGGACCGCGGCTGGATCAGCGAGAGGACGCCGAGGTCATTCCGCGATCGACGGCCGGTCAGCATTCCTCGTAACGAGAAGCGTGACCCGGATGTCCCGTCAGACCTCGGCGATCGCCAGATTGAACGTCGAGCAATGGCGGCAGAACACGGAATAAGCGCCTACTATCTGGAACTTCTCCGCAGGGCGTTGGCGGAGGGAGTCATTACTTTCGGTCGCTTCGCGGAAATGCTCGACCTCGTGCCGGATCAAGCCGCCGAGTTCGTTCAGCAGATCGGACTCGCACTATGAATACAAGGCACGATGTCCTGATTAAGCTTTGGATGCTCGACAGCTCGACGTTTATTCATGCGTGCATCATTGACCGTCTTTCGTTGGTCGCGCTGATCCGCACACCACTGGAATGCCCGGAGTATGTCTTGCGATGGGAATTGGGTCAAAACGCACGTCTGGAAACGCAACGCCTAGCGGAAGACGCATTGCGGCAAGGAAAGGTCCGCATGCGGCAGTTGTCTCTGGACGATCTTGATCGCATCGCGACCATCAACGCTCCTCGCCGGATCGGCCTTGGCGAGCTTGCATGCGCCATTGTCGCTGAGCGAGAGGAAGCAGGTGTACTCTGCGATGACCGCAGGGCTCGTCGATGGCTATCTACGCGAGTCACCACGGTTGCATGGGAAACGATCGATGATGTGCTGCTGGCGGCAGCAGGACGTGGTTTCATCGACGAATTGGACCTCCAGGGCTATCAGACGACCCTCGAGCGCAATGGTTATCACTGTGCGTACGACCTACAGATGGAGTTTCTTTCGCGAACATTCAACCGCGAGCGGACACTAACCATCGACT
>JBKQSA010000023.1:0-134945 GCA_052143815.1 Steroidobacteraceae bacterium
GCCGAACTCGCCATACCCGGCGAGAAGATTTATCCCGAGAGTCTCACCTCGACGGCGGACGGCACAGTCATCATCGGCAGCATTGGCACGCGCACGATCTTTCGCGTGAAGCCGGGTTCGGCGACTGCCGAGCCATGGATCGGGCCAGACCGTGAGGCCTCGCTGGGCGTGTTCGGCGTTTTCGCCGACGACAAATTCAATACGCTGTGGGCGTGCTTTTCCTCGGCACACGGGTCAAACCACGCAGCGGCGCAAGCCGCGTCGGCTCTGCACGCATTCGATCTGCAAACCGGGACGCTCAAGGCACGCTATGTACTGCCGACGGCCGACGCTTTCTGCAATGACATCGCGATAGGTCCGGACGGCGCGACGTATGTTACGGACAGCAATAACATGCAAGTCGATCGTCTCGCGAACGGTGGCCGGCAGCTGCAGGTCTGGGCAGGTGACGGTGCCTTCGGCCCCAAGGGCGGGATCCTCGACGGTATATCGATCCTCGACAATCGCGTCTTCGTCAATACGCTGAATACGAGCAGGATTTTCAGCATTCTGATCGACGGCGACGGCAAATCGGGCACGATTGCCGAGGTCTTGCTCAGGCGGCCCATCGAGCGTCCCGACGGTATGCGCAGCTTTGGAAAGGACAGCATCCTGCTCGTGGAAAGCGGCGGAGTCGGGCGGCTCGCACGCCTCAAGATCAACGGCGATACGGGAGAGCTCGAGACATTGAAAGAAGGGTTTCCCGACGGTCCGGTGTCCGTCGCCGTCGTAGGTACGACCGGTTACGTACTCGAGGGTCAACTCAAGACGCTGTTTGGTCCGGCCGATCCGAACGCGATAGCGAAGCCCTTTCATGCCACTGCCGTCGCGGTGGGCACACCCTAAGCGCCCCATGGCACCAACACATAGAGAGCACGCTCACAGCGGAGGGACAAAGCATGATGTTCGATTGGAATAAATATCGCGCGCAACTAGCAGCAGGCGTGTACGCCACGGCGTCACAGCATCCTAGCTTAGCTAAGTGCAAGCGATGAATACCATCCGAATGTTCGCATTCGTTGCTGCAGTGCTGATCACTGCATTTCTCCTCCGCATGATCGCGGACGGTTTCGCTGCCAAGTCACCGGTCCACGGCGCGACCGGCGTGGCTACTGCTGCCAGCCCGCAATCGGCGGGACATTGAACGCTCCCACATTGCCGGTTGGGCTTGGCCGCGCCGGATCCGAGCGCAATGCAATCGAAATGCGACACGAGGATCCAGCAATCCAGTTGTAACCCGCGAGGTCCGAAATTGCTCCGAGGTGCAATTGAATGGACGACAGGCTCGCGATCACACAACACGTGGCCCCCGACCCGCGCTGGCCATCGGGACTGGAGCAGGAACCTCCTCTGGGCGCCCATCTGACGACCTCGCGTCGTGGGTACAGCCATCATGGTGTGTATGTCGGCCACGGTCGAGTCGTGCATTACTCGGGCAGCTCTGGATTCTGGCAATGCGGGCCGGTCGAGGAGGTATCCCTGTCTCAATTTGCCGTCGGTCACGCTGTGCGGGTCCTCGATCACCTGCGGTCGCCTTATTCGCCCGAGGAGATTGTCCGGCGCGCTCGCGCGCGCCTCGGTGAAAATGATTATCGCCTGCTGACCAATAATTGCGAGCACTTCTGCACTTGGTGTATCAGCGGCGTCGGTCGCAGCGCGCAGGTGGAACGGCGGTTGCGGCTTGCACTCCGGCTGATTTCATGTGTAACCGATACGGCGGAATCAGCAATACGCCGAACACCCGTCGAGTCCAAGGTGTACCCATTGATTCAACCAGGAGCGCACATTTCATGACACCGTCAACGCATACCCGGACACCGACCGTCGAGACTGAATTTGTGGAAATTCCCGATGCCCAGCTGCGGCTCTCGCGGGTGGCACTCGGAACGTGGGCCATGGGCGGCTGGATGTGGGGCGGAACCGATCAACGCGAATCGGTTGCAACCATTCGCGCAGCGCTGCGTCAAGGCATCAATCTAATCGATACCGCACCAGTCTACGGCTTCGGCGTATCCGAGGAGATCGTAGGCACAGCTCTCGCGCGCCTGCGCACTCAGGCCGTCATCTCCACCAAGACGGGACTGGAATGGCGCGACGGGAAGATCTATCGGAATGCGACGCGCGCTCGGATCCTGCAAGAGGTCGATGATTCGCTGCGCCGCCTGCGAACCGATTACATCGACATCTACCAGGTCCATTGGCCCGACCCCCTGGTGCCAGTGGAGGAAACTGCCGAGGCCATGCGCTCGCTTTACGAGCAGGGAAAGATCCGCGCCATCGGCGTCAGCAATTTCTCGGTGGCGCAGATGGAGCGCTTCCGCCAAGTGGCCCCGCTGCACGTACTGCAGCCACCCTTCAATCTTTTCGAGCGGTCCATTGAAGCGCAGATCCTGCCCTACTGTCGCGCCAACAACATCGTGACGCTGGGCTATGGGGCGCTATGTCGCGGGTTGCTGAGCGGGCGCATGCGGCCGGACACCACCTTCGAGGGCGATGATCTGCGGCGCATCGACCCAAAATTCCAGCCACCCCGTTTTGCGCAGTATCTCAACGCCGTACGGCAACTCGATGAACTCGCACAGCGTCGCTTCCACCGGCGCGTGATCCATCTGGCCGTGCGCTGGATGCTCGACCAGGGCATCAGTGTCGCACTTTGGGGCGGCCGTCACCCCGATCAGGTGGAGGCAGCGCTCGGGGTTGCTGGTTGGTCGCTCGACATGGGAGACAGGGAGCAGATCGACCGCATCGTGAACGCGGCGGTTCGCGATCCCATTGGTCCCGAGTTCATGGCTCCCCTGCAACGTTCCGAACTGCCCGATAATGCGGAGACAACGACATGAAGCTCGGATTCATTGGACTCGGCCGCATGGGCTCGGCGATGGCGGCCAATCTCGTGAGGGCCGGTCATGACGTCACCGTATTCAACCGCAGTCCCGGAAGAAGCGGCTCGCTCATCGCGCTCGGTGCAAGCGAGGCAAAAACTCTTGCCGATGCGTGCCGCGGTGAAGCGGTAATCACGATGCTTGCGGACGACACCGCAGCATCCGATATCGTGCTCGCACACGATGGACTCATCGCCAGTCTGCCAAAGGGAGCGATTCATATCTCCATGAGCAGTATCAGCGTCGCGCTCTCCGAACATCTGGCGCAGGCGCACACGGACGCCGGACAACGCTACGTTGCTGCGCCGGTGTTCGGGCGCCCGGACATGGCGGCTTCGGCAAAGCTATTCATTGTCGCCGCGGGCGACTCCGGGACAGTTGATGCGTGCCGCCCGCTATTCGCCGCGTTGGGTCAGAAGACGCTACCGATCGGTACGCAACCGTGGGCGGCGAATCTCGTCAAGCTCAGCGGAAATTTTTTGCTGGCGGCTGCCATCGAGGCGCTGGGCGAGGCCATCGCGCTCATCGGAAAGGCCGGCATCGACCGGCGCGCGTACGTCGAGCTCCTGACCTCCACGGTGTTTAACCTCCCGTCGTACATAACCTACGGCGGCTTGATCGCTCAAGGCAAGTTTGAGCCGGCGGCATTCGCCGCGCCGCTCGGATACAAAGACATCCGCCTCGCGCTGGCTGCGGCCGAGAGTCTCCGCGTGCCCATGCCGCTGGGAAGCCTGCTGCATGATCGATTTCTGCGCCTCCTCGCCCAGGGCGGCGACAACCTCGATTGGGCCGCCATAGGCGGGCTGGCCACCCAGGACGCCGGCAATGGCGGGCGTGATGCGAATCATTAGCCCATCGTCCCTCGGCGCGCGCACGTCAGGAATTCTCCGACCCATGTATCATGCCCTGGTCGCCATGGCCGCTTCCGTCCCCCTTGCCTGAATCAAACCCAATGGAAACTCGCAGAACCCGGGGCGGCGATTGCCGGCCCCCTTTCCCGGTGTACGAACACCTCGCCGATGATCTGCTGACCGCGCACACGGCGGCGGCGGCCACGCGCGACGCGACCGTTGCGCATGTGCTCGGCACCTGTGCGGGCTACGCCTATTCGGACATCGAGACCGTGGCGACGATCATGACCCGACTCGGGCTCGAATCGAACGGCTGCGCCTGCGTCGCTCAGACCGTCGATGTCATGTTCATCTTCTCGACCGCCTACCTCGTGCAGAGCCGCTGCGGCCGGGTGGTGATCTTGAGCTATCGCGGCACGGAACCGACCGCGCTGCTAAACTGGATTGGCAATGCCGACGTCGGGTCGGATTCCTTTAGCGTCGACCCGGATGATGCGCAGCCGCTGCGGGTGCATGCGGGTTACCACCGCAATGTGCGCGCCACGCGCTGGGCGGTGCTCGACGAGTTGCGGCTCGCACTGCAGGGGAGGTCGCTCGCCGATCCGCAGAAGATGCTTGAGTCTCCGCTCGAAGCCTTGTACGTCACCGGCCACAGCCTCGGCGGCGCGATGGCCGTCCTGTTCGCCTTGACGCTGGACAGCGATGGCGCGGACCGCGCCGTCGCCGAAAGACTGCGTGCCGTTTATACGTTCGGGCAGCCGCCGGTCATGGGCGAACCGTTGCCGCCACGCGCCGCGCAAGTGGGGCAAATACTGTTCCGCCACGTCCGCCTGCGCGACCCCGTGCCCGCCCTGCCGCCCGTCGCATGGGGCAAACTCGTGCATTTCGGACACGAATACCGGTACGCGGACGGCCGCTGGGAGCCAGCCGTGGTCGCGACGGCACAGCTCGCCGGGACGAAGGAACTGCCGAGTTCGCTGCTGGCGCTCTTTGCTTCCGAGAAGCGGCGCGCGTCCTCGCACTATTCGATGGCCGAGCATGGGCCGCACCATTACATCGCCGAGCTTCGCCCGCAGGGGCGCGTGACCGAGTTCGGTGATCACGCCCAGTCCGAGAGCTAGCCGGCAGCCGCAGGCCCTAGAGCGACAGCACGCCCGGCCAGTAGCGCAACCACTGGCGGCCTCGGGCCATCGCCTGCCATTGCGGGTCGTCGCGGTCCACGCGCACCGAGTCGGCGATCAGTTCGGCGACTCGCGCATCGAACGCGCCGACGATCGATGCGTCTTCGACGACCAGCAGCAGCTCGGACTCCCAGTAGCCGCCCGTGATGTCCATGTTGGCGCTGCCCACCGCGCAGACCCGGCCGTCCGCGCTCATGGCTTTCGCGTGCACGTGCGATTGAACCGCGCCGAGCTCCGCGGCCCACGCCGGCCGTGGCGAGACGGTGAACAAGTAGCCGTCGGCGCCTGCCGCGACCAGTGCATCCATGCGCGAGTGCACCAGCGCCGTCCCCGCCGTTCTGGCCGAGGCCCAGGGTCCCTCGAACCGCGTACCACCGTGCGTGGGTGTGAGCTGGCCGAACAGCGTCGAAACCCGCACACCGCGCCGCAACGCACGCAGCAGCGCGTGCTGGATTTCGAGGATGAGCGGAAATCCGCACACCACGTGCAACTGTGACTGCGCCGTCTCGATGATCGCCAGGTACGCCTCGAGCGTGGCGGCGTCGCGCAATCCGCGGTGGATCACGACGCGCGCCGGCGCGCCGCCGGCCGGCGCTGTGTCGGCGACATCGAAGGCCGAACCGCCCTGGTCCGTCCATGCGTTCAGGAACGCACGCTCGAGGGCTGCGACGGCCGGACCCTCCACACGGGCGCCGGCGTCGAGCCACGGCACCTCGCGCCACATCGACTGCGGCGTGAGCGGCACTTCGTCGAAGCCCGAGTAGTACTCGTGCGCGAGATTTCGTCCGCCGAGCAGGGCGATCTGGTTGTCGACGACGACCAGCTTACGGTGATCGCGCTGCTTGATGTCCAGCAGCGACGGCATGCCGGTAATCGGCTGCGACACCCGCAGCTCGATTCCCGGCTGCGAGCCCAGGCGCTCGAGCAACGGATTGCTCTCGCCCAGGGAGCCGTGCTGGCCGTGCAGCGAATCAATCAGCAAGCGCACGGTCACGCCACGCCCGGCTGCGTGCATGAGGGCGGCTTCGACCTGGCGTCCAACGTCGTCATCGGCAGCCGCGTAGACCTGCAGATGAATGCGCCGCGAGGCCGCGGCGATCGCCTCGAGCAGCCAGCGACGCGCCTTGACGTTGTCGAGTTCGATGTCGACGCGGTTGCCCGCGATGACCGGCGCGGCGGTCATCGCCTCGAGTCGCTGCGCGAGCGCCATGCGCCGGCCCCCGAGGCGCGCCGCGGGCAGGGGCGCGGCGGTGGCGATCTCGTGCACCAGCAGCGCCGCGACGCCGTGTGCGGCGGGTCGTTCCGCGCCCCGATAGACGATCGCAACGACCGGGAACCCCGCGGCGCGCATATGCGCCGCGACGCGCGCCAGGCGCACCCCGTCGAGATTCTCGGACACATCGAGCGCCGCGCCCTCGTCGAGCACGAGGCTGGCGTCCACGACACGCGGCTCGAAACCGGCCGCCTGCAGCCGTCCGCGGATCGACCGGCAACTGCGCATCGGCCGGATGCGCACGGCCAACAGCTCGTGTGCGCCCGCGGCGGCGAGCCCGCGCAGCGCGGGTAGCTCCTCGGGCGTCAGCTCGGCATCGAACAGCACGAGCGGCGCTGTGGCGGGCCGGAGGACGGCCACGCGCTGCTCCAGATCGGCCAGCGGCTGCGATGGTGCCGTTTCTTTGGTGCGAAACACGCCGTACGAGTCGGCTCGCAAGTCGCCGGGCAGTTCGACCTCGCCGTCGCATGTCGTCAGCAACGCGACGACCCGGCCGCCGGAGACGAACGCGAGCGGTTGATCGGGGATCGGCGCGCGGCGTCCGATGCCCGCCGCATACTCGAAACGAGCCCGCAGCGCAGCACCATCGTCGACGAGATCGGGCGCGTCCATGTCGTGCTGCAGAGCCGGTCGGATAACCGGCGCAGGCGGTGGCAGCAGCAGACTCGGCGCCCGCCAGCGCGCGCTCAGCAGCAGCGCCGTGGGCATGCGCGCATAGACCAGCAGGTCGGGCGAGTTCGTGCGCATGCGCTCGTCCAGCCATTGCCCCGGCGACAGCCCTTGCGGCGCGACGAATTCAACCGCTGCGCGAATGCCTGCCACATCGACTGCCGCGGCCAGATCCTGCGGCACCGGTCCCGCCAGCAGCAGTACGGTGACATGTTGGGCCGGATCGCCCTGGTCGCGCAGGAACGCGGCGATCGCGGCCCGCGCCCGCTGACCGAGCGCGACACACACCAACTCGGTCAGCGGCCGCTCGGCCTGCGGCGCAGTCGACTCGGGCACCCATAGGACCGCGACCGATCGGCGCTGGCGCAGTCCGGCGACGATTGAAACACTGCCGAGCGGCAGCGCAGCGGTTACCAGCAGGTCGACCCGCAACGCGGCCGCAATCTCGTCCAGTACGCCGATGTCCAGCTCAGGCACGAGCTCGACGTCGACCGCCGCCGCAGCGCCCTGCGCTGCGTCCCGCAGCCCGTCGAGCGCCGCGCCCGCCGCCTGATGCAGATCGGGCGGCGCGTCATTGATCAACCACGAGAACTTCCGCGCGGGCAGGCCGGCGACGATTACGAGCCGCTCCGCCTGCGGCGCGATGCGGCGGATTGCGGCTATCGCGGCGCGCGCATCGCCTCCGAGTGTCGTTATCAATAGGATGCGGTGGTACTTCACAGGCAGCTGCGCCGCTCGGTGATCGCGGTCAAGCGCAAGCCCTGGCCGGACGGGTCGATCACGTGCGCCTCCACGCTGGCGATGCGCCCGTCGTCGAACCCGTAGCGGTTAAATCCCGCGCGGACCGCGTCGTCGCTGTTATCGAGGGCGGCGCCGCTGGCGCTGACCACGTCGAGTGAACCGGAGGCGGTGGACAGCCGGCAGCGCACGCGGACATGGGTGTGGCCGTAAAGCACGAGGCCGCGCGCCAGTCCCTGCAGCGTGCGGCGAAACGACGCTGCGTCGACCAAGCCGTCGCGCAGCCGGACGATACGCCAGCGCGCGTCGACTGGCGGGTGATGAATCAGCACCACCGGTGTGCGCCGCGTCACCTCGGGATGCGCGAGCAGGTCGGCGAGCGCGGCAAGCTGCACGTGGCCGAGATAGCCCGCCGAGACGAACGGCGGTCGCGGCACGGCGCTCGACAGCCCGATAATCGCCACCGGCCCGCGCAGTTTGACGTATGGAAACGGCCCGGCCGGCAGATCGCGTGCGAATTGTGGCAGGTCGCTATGGAGAAAGGCAGCGAAATGATGCGGGAAGCGGCGTTCATGATGGATGGCCGGCAGGTAGATGTCGTGGTTGCCCGGCACCACGCTCACCTCCGCCGAGCGCGCCACTTCGTCGAGCAGGGCGCGCGCCGCGTCGTACTCGCTCTCGAGCGAGAGGTTCGTGATGTCGCCGGTGACGACGACATGGTCGGCCTGGACGACGGCGGCCGCCACCACGGCCCGCAGGTAGTCGCGGCGGTACACACGGCCGCGGTGCAGGAGCAGGTTCGCGTATCCCGTGATGCGCTTGTTGAAAAGCATGCGCCGCCACTCGACGCCAGCCGCCGAGAGCACATGCAAGTCCGACAAATGGGCAATGCGAAACAATTGGTTCAGGCATCCCTTCGGTTTCTCGATCGCGTGACAAGGCTGCTCAGCGCTGAGCTCCAGCATGTTCGCGGATGCGTCCGGCGTTGGCAACAGATGCATGGTGCCGGCTAGCCAGTATTCGCGGTAGACTGATGACATCAAACTTGGGTCCCAACTCATCTTGCGAACCATCCGACCGGCCTTGGCTCCGATGGCATGCTCTCGTGACTATTTATATGCCGTACGCGATGACCAGACATTTTCCGACGGTTTTGCACTGGGGCACCGCGTAAGTGGGCGCACCGCTCTGCCCGATTGTGGGAATCGGCGCGTCGGCGGGTGGTCTCGATGCCTTGAAAGCGCTGTTCCAAAGCCTGCCTGCCGATACCGGCGCGGCGTTTGTGGTGATTCAGCATCTGGACCCCAAGCATGAGAGCCTGACCGCCGAGATATTGACGCGCTTCACCAGCATGCCCACTGCGCAAGTGACTGCGGGCATGCTGGTTGAACAGAATCACGTGTATGTCATCCCGCCCAACGCGTACCTGACGCTGAGTGGACACACGCTTGAGCTCGGCAAGCCGGTCCTGCGTCACGGCTTGCGGATGCCGGTCGACACGTTCTTGTCGTCACTGGCGGAACAGCACCAAGAGCGAGCCGTTGCCATCATTGTTTCAGGAACCGGCAGCGATGGAACGCTCGGACTGCGTGCAATCAAGGCCGGTGGTGGCTTGGTGCTCGCACAATCCCCCGACACCGCGCAATACGACGGCATGCCGCGCAGTGCGATTGCGACGGGTTTGGTCGATATCGTGTGTCCTGTGGAGGAGATGCACAAACACATCATAGGATACCTACGGCACGCCTATGTCATTCAACACACGAGTTCGATCGACTCGACGCCTGTCCCCGCAGCCGATGCCTGGTGCTTGAGGCAAATACTGGCGGTGTTGGAAACGCGCATTGGGCATGATTTCCGCGTCTACAAGCAAGGCACGCTGGGACGCCGGATCGCGCGTCGCATGGGCCTCAACCACATTGACACGCTGGCCGATTACCTGACCTTTCTTCGCGCTCATGACGACGAGGCGAGAAAATTGTTCAAGGATCTGCTCATTAGCGTCACTTCGTTCTTTCGTGACAGCGAAGCCTTCGATGTATTGGACCAGAAAGTCATTGCCCCGCTGGTGGCAAAGAAGCAAGCGGATGAGCCCATTCGGGTCTGGGTACCCGGTTGTGCGACCGGCGAGGAGGCCTACTCGATCGCCATGCTGCTGCTCGAACACCTCGATAAGGCACCCAAGCACTGCCCGATCCAAGTGTTTGCCAGCGATATAGACGAATCGGCACTTTCAGGCGCGCGCACCGGTCTATATCCTGAGAACGTAGCCGCAAATCTCTCCCCGGAGCGGTTGCAGCGGTTTTTCACCAAGGAAGATCACAGCTACCGGGTCAACAAGTCGTTGCGCGATACGGTCACATTCGCGATGCAGGACATGATTAGCGATCCGCCGTTCTCGAAAATCGATCTGATCTGTTGCCGCAATCTTCTCATTTACCTCAATCCTGATGCACAACGCAAAGTGCTTGGGTTGTTCCATTTCGCACTGCGCGACGACGGCCACCTATTCTTGGGGCACTCGGAAACGGTCAATCGGGAAGAAATGTTCGAACCGCTATCGAAGAAATGGCGCATATATCGCCGCACCGGCGTGGCGCCACCGCCGGCCGTAGACGTACCCCTCGGCTCGCGAAGCTCACAGTTCATCACCCCTGTGCGCGCTCGGACGCCGGGGAAAGCCAACCTCAACGACATTGCTCAACAGCACTTATTGCAGGAGTTTGCGCCGGCCGCAGTAGTGATCGACGGCAAACACCGAGTTTTGCACTTTTCGGGCGCGACGGCCCGTTATCTGGAACAACCGGCCGGTGCCCCCACTCAAGACCTGTTGACGCTCGCTCGGCATGAGCTGCGGGCCAAACTGCGTGTAGCCTTGCGTCGCGCGGTGAAGGAAGGTCAACGCATCGACCTTGATGACGCGCATGTGCTGCGGGACGGTGCACGAATCCCGGTCAAGATCACGTTGAAGCCGCTGGCCGTACCGGGCTCATCGGATCCTGTATTTTTGGTGACTTTCGAAGATCGATTGCCATCGAAGAGGCAGGCCAAAACCAAAACGCTCCCGAAGGTCGCCGCAGACTCATCGCTGCTACAGCAGATGGAAGATGAGCTGAAGATCACGCGTGAGGATCTGCAAAGCAATATCGAAGAACTTGAGTCGGCCAACGAGGAGTTGCAGGCCGCCAACGAAGAGGTGATGTCGGTCAATGAAGAACTGCAGTCCATGAACGAAGAGCTGACCACCGTCAACAGTCAACTCAAGGACAACGTGGAGGAGTTAGCCAAGGCCAATGATGATTTGGCGAATCTCTTCAGCAGTACGGACATTGCCACGCTGTTCGTTGATACCCAGCTCAAGATTGGGCGCTTCACCCCATCGATGACGCGCCTGATGAATCTGATCACTTCGGACATCGGCCGACCCTTGGGTGATATCCGGCCAACGATCATGGACCCCACTCTGCTGGACGACGCTCGACAGGTCCTGGATAAGCTTACGCCCGTGGAATGTGAGCTGGCGACGGAAGCTGGCGCGTGTTATCTGCGGCGTGTACTGCCCTACCGCACCAGCGACAATCGGATCGCGGGGGCGGTGATCACCTACATCGACATCAGCGAACGCAAACGCGCTGAGACGAAGTCGCAGCGGCTCGCCGCGGTGGTCCGCGACTCGAATGATGCGGTCACGGTGCAAGACCTCGATGGCAAGATCATCGCCTGGAATCGAGGGGCCGAGCGCATGTACGGCTGGAGCGAGCGCGAAGCGCTCGCCATGAACATCAGCAGCCTGGTTCCAGAGGCTCAGCGCGAGACCGCGATGGCGGTCATACAGCGCATTGCCAGGGGCGAAGCCGTGCACTCGCTCGAAATCAAGCGCTTGCGCAAAGACGGGCGCGAGCTGGACGTGTGGCTTACGGCAACCCCAATCGTCGATCAGGCCCAGCGCATCACGGCGGTCGCCACCACGGAGCGTGACATTACCGAACGCAAACGCGCTTCAGATACGCTGCGCGCGAGCGAGGCAAAATTCCGCGCGCTGATCGAGTCCGCGCCGGAGGCCCTGGTGATCGTGAATGAGGCGGGTAAGATCGAAGTCGCCAATGCGCAGGCGCAGCGTCTATTCGGATATCCGAAGGACGAGTTGCTCGGAATGAGCGTCGAGCAACTCATCCCGGAGCGCTTTCGCGCTCAGCACGTCACGGACCGGCATGGATTTCTCGGTGGTCCCAAAATTCGGGAGATGGGATCCGGCATCGAGCTCTTTGCCCGTACTCAGGCGGGAGACGAGATTCCGATCGAGGTCAGCTTAAGCCCGATTGCGACGGAACACGAACAGGTGGTGTGTGCGGCAATCCGGGACATCACGGAGCGGAAGCGCTCGGAGGCGGCGCTGCGCGCAGCCAAGGCCCTCGCCGAGTCGGCGCTGGCAATCAAGGCACGGTTTCTGGCCACCGCCAGCCATGATCTGCGCCAGCCATTGCAGTCGCTCAATCTGCTCAACGCGGCGCTGCTCAAGACCACTGATGAGCCGAAGGCGCGGCAGATGCTCACCATGCAAAGCGAGTCATTGGGAAGCATGTCGCGTCTACTCGACAGCTTGCTGGACATCACCAAATTGGAATCCGGCACCGTTGTTGTCCTGAGGAAGGATATCGCGGTGCAGTCATTGTTCCAAAGCCTGCGCGCTACGTTCGACGGCAGAGCTCAGGAGAAGGGTTTGGACTTGAAGTTCGAGGCGACCGCGGCTACGGTGCGCTCCGACCCCGACCTCTTGGCGCAACTGCTTCAGAATCTCATCGCGAACGCCATTCGCTACACGAAGCAGGGCTCCGTGCAGATCGGGTGCACACGTGATGGGGATCGCGCGCGGATCGCCGTCACCGATACGGGCATCGGTATTCCGCCGGACCAACTGAACCAGATCTTTGATGAGTTCCACCAGGTTGGCCGAAATCCGCAGGAACGCCATGCCGGCCTTGGGCTGGGACTCGCAATCGTACGGCGAGTGGCGAGGCTCCTCGAGACGCGCGTCGACGTCACGTCCGAAATGGGCCGTGGCTCGACTTTTTCAATACTTCTGCCTCTTTGCGAATCGAAAGTCGCCGAACCGGTCCAGCATGAAACGGCAACGGATTCGCCGGGCCGCGTCGGCGGCCATATATTGCTGATCGACGATGATCCAGCCGTACTGGCTGCCACCCACCTGCTGCTGTCGCTGGAACCGGGCTTTATCGTGACGACCGCGACGTCACCGGCCGATGCTTATGCGGTGCTGACGACGCTTACACCGGATTTGATCATCACGGATTTTCATCTCAATCAGAAAGAATCCGGTGTCGACATCATACGAAACGCGCGGGAGCGCTCCGGCCGGATCATCCCGGCCATTCTCGCCACCGGCGATACGGGACCTTCGGTGCGCACGCTAGGCATCGGCGACCTGCACAGGGTGAGTAAGCCGGTTGACGCCACCATACTTATCACGCTCGTTCAACGGCTGCTCGCGTCGAAGCCGCCGTCGGAAGCGGAGCCAACTCCACCCGGTTGCGGCCGTTGATCTTCGCGCGGTAGAGAGCGGCATCCGCACGGGCGAGAATGGTATCAACGTCATCACCATCCGCATACGGGGCGACGCCAAAACTGCAGGAGACCGAACCTACGTCGCCAAACGCGCCTCCCTCGATGGCGGCGCGCAGATGCTCCGCAACCTGATATGCCGTCTGGCCATCGCAGCCGTCGAGCAAAATGACGAACTCTTCCCCTCCCCAACGAGCAAGCAGATCAATATTTCGGATGTGGGCCGACACCAATCGAGACACCTCAACGAGAATCCTGTCCCCGATCTGGTGTCCGTGCGTATCGTTCACGGCCTTGAAATGATCTATGTCGTACAGCACCAGGCTAAAGGCTGTTTTGTGGCGCTTCGACCGCGCAATCTCGGTTGCCAGCGCCTCGTCAAACTTCAGCCGATTGTAAAGTCCGGTCAGCGGATCCCTGGTGGCCTGGACTCGCAAGTCCCGAGCCTGTTCCTCCAATTTCTGGCGCCTTTCCAGCTCCACGTGATCGCGGACCGCGCGTTCTCGGCCGAATAGATAAATCAAAGTCGCGATCCCCAGCACCAACGTCAGCAGGATTCCAAGTATGCGACCGGCAAGCAGCCCTGGAGGCGGCATCATCAACACCAAAGACCATTGGCTGCCGCTGGCGTCGCGACGGCGCACGAAATGGCGTCCCTCTTCGGCCTCGACCCAGGCCGCGTCCGCGACCTCCTGCGTCAACACCGGTCGATCCACCAGCGTCCCGAATTGCCGGGCCAGCATCGATTTTTTTTCCGCCGGCACGGGCCAGATGGGCCGGAACCGCCATGCTGGACGGTTCGTCACCAGGATGATGCCATCAGGATCAATGAAGCAATAGGGATGATCGAACCGCCTCAAGTCCGCCGCAAAATCATCAAGGGATTTCCTGAGGACGACGACGCCGACGACCGTTCCGTCCCCAGCGCGAACCGGGCGGCTCGCGCAGTACTCCGGCTCGCCGTTCCCGGCATCACGCGAAAATTGGTGGCCGTCCTCTCCCGCAATGGATTTGCGAAAACAAGGGGAGACGCCATCCATCGGCGCTTCCAATCGAGCGGTCTCCCCGTCATCGGAGATGGCGACGACGCCCCCCGCCTTGTCCAGTAGGTAGCCGGCCTTGGCGCGCGCCGCCGCAACATCAAGGTTCAGCATCGATACTGCGAGCTGCCGGTCCCGTCGGCTCCCGCCGGCCATCCCGCCCGATAATGTGGCGCGCACGGAAGGCGATCCCGCCAGCGAGATCGCCATGCCGTCCACGGCGGCAGTCTCGCCATTGAGGCGGCTCGCCAGAACATCGATTTCGCCCAACGCTTGAACCTGGGTTTTCTTCTCGAAGGATTCGCCGAGAATCTCGGTCGCCATCCAGCCAGCCGCGAGAACGATCAGCAGGGAGACGAATGTCCCGACGAACCGCAATGGAAATGCAGACGCCGCCCAGCAGAATGAATGCCAGGCCATAAAAGAACAGGATGAAGTCCAGTTGGTTGCTCAAAAACGCTCCCCCATGGCCAACCGCGTGCCTTGCCTGCCAAACGGGCAGACACCGAGTTCTTGGTCGCATGCAGGTACGAGCGCGCTACTCGCATCAAATAGATCGGCACCAAGTGAATCAAGTGAATGCAAATTTCAGTGAATGCTTCACAGATTCATGAAAAGCGCGCTCGAGTGGTCTGGAGTACACCGGGCGGTACGGCCCGCCGCACGTTAGCCCTCTTGGGCCTTCAATACGTTGACCATATCCCCGATCGCCCGAATGGCCGTTCGAACGCACGGCGCATTTCCTGAATCAAGCTCACCCAGTTCGACGGCGGCTGTCTCGAGATGTCCTATGACTTTGTCGGCGTCCGTTTCCGCATCGATCAAGGTCCGGCACTCATAAAGAATCCGTAGCGCCGCTTCGAAGTTCATATGCCCGGTTTGCAGCGGCGGCACACGCTGCGACTCTTCTACAACGTCGGCCGCCTTTCGCAGTTTCAGATCGACGAAGCTATGCGTCGCTGGTGTCATCAATGCCATACCGTACTACTCCTGCGCCGCATAACTCTTATTGGGCTGAGCCGCCCGCAATAAGGCCTGGACTTGCTCGTCGGTGGTTTGATCGAAGCTGTCGTACCAGCGGCCGACCGAGCCGAACGGCTCCGGCGTGAGAAGACTCAGCACTTGATCGGCTTCCTTTTTCAACGTGGCATAGGACTCGCGCGCTGCCACAGGCAAGGCAACCAGGATCCGGGCGACTTGCATGTGGCGCAGAGCGCGCACGGCAGCCTGCATGGTCGCCCCGGTCGCGGCACCGTCGTCTACTACCAACACGGTCCGACCGGCCAAATCAAGCGGTGCGCGGGCGCCGCGGTAAAGGCGCTCCCGGCGCTGCAATTCCGACGTTTCGCGCGCGACGGCTTCTTTCATGGCATCCTCAGGCAGTTCGAGCCATGCCTGTACTTCCGGATTGGTCACCATCACGCCACCGGAAGCTATTGCGCCCATGGCTAGTTCTTCTTGGCCAGGCACACCGAGCTTGCGGACCACGAGGACATCGAGCGGCAAATGAAGCTCGCGCGCAATCTCTGCGGCTACCGGTACGCCGCCGCGCGGCAAGCCAATGACCGTCACGTCCTTTCGGCCCATATAGCCTCGAAGCGCCTGCGCCAAGCATCTGCCGGCATCGGCCCGATCGATGAACCCTGTGACAGTGGGAGACCCGGAGTCGATCACTCGCGCCCCCTGCGCGAACGTGCGCTCCTGTGACCCACCATTGTCCCCATCAGAAATCCGACCGCCCCTGCGAGGCCCACGGCTGTCCAAACGTTGTCACGCAAATAATCATCTGTCGACTGCGCAATACTCTTTGCCTCTTCGATTGCGCAAAGCCGTGCGCTTTCCAGGCTTTCAATGCGTTCACGAGCATCGGCCACCGCCTCATTCGCGTTGTCTGCGCTCGCTTCGACCAATTTATCCACATCGGTCGCCAGAGCATTCAGATCCCGTACCAGCCTATCGGCGTTGACGTGTCGCACAAACCACCTATCGCCCGGTTGCTTCCACTTCTCGATGTCATTCTGCTCATGTCTGCGGTATCGCGATATAGCGGGAAACCCGCGGCAGACTGCCAACGGTACTGACCTACACGGGAAATTCCGCCACGCGGAACATGTCGATGAGGCGATGCCGTTCCCTACGGTTTCTTTGGATAGTCGAATGCCACCCTTGCGGGCTTGGCCTTGCCGACGTCTGACCAGTTCGCACTGAACGTGAACTCGGCGACGGCGCACGTCGGCATGTGAGTAATCTCGCTTGAGAGACGATGTGCCAGCTCGGTCAACTCGGGGTTATGGCCAAAAAGCATCACGCACTTCAGCTTGTCGCCGAGCTTGTGTATGACGCTGAGCAGGTCATCCACCGCGGCGGCATACAGCTGCTCATCCACGACGATATCCTTGACGTGGTAATCAAGCTTCTTGGCGATGATCTGCGCGGTGGTGAGCGCGCGCCGCGCCGGACTCGACAGGATCAAGTCGGGCTTAACATCGCGCTTCGCTAATCGCGTACCCATCATCGGCGCGTCGCGCTTGCCGCGAGCGTCCAATGGCCGGTCCTTGTCGGGTGACGCAGGGTCATCCCGACTCGACTTGGCGTGGCGAATGAGAAATAGCGTTTTCATGGAAAGAGCTACCACTCGGCGGGCCGCTGGCATACGATCCGAAAGACCCGCAGTGCGCAGCAAGAACGTGCCGGAAGAATGTGAGGAATGTGATAGGTCCAGACATGCCAGAAAAGACTCCTGCAGGCGACCCCCCGCCCAGCCTCTCCCCGGCCATTCCCATCATCTCCCCGGCCGTCTTGAAGAGCAAGACCCTGGTGTTTTACGGCAGGGCGCTGGATGCCATCGTCACCGTACTGGTGATTGTCATGCTGCTTACCCTGATAGGCGCCCTGGTAGGGCTCGGCCTCGATTTTGCGACCGCGGCGGCCGCTCTTCGAGCCGGCGTGAAAACACATAGCCTGGCCCACGGAATCGTCGACGCCATGGATCGCGAGCTGGTCATCGATGTGCTATCCGTATTCGTTCTCATCGAATTGTTTCGCACGTTCACCGACTACCTGGAATTTCACCGCGTTCGCCTCAGGGTCCTGTCGGAAGTCGGCATTGCCTTCATTATGCGCGAGATCTTCGTCGGTCTATACGACCACCAAATGGAATGGCCGGAGATTCTGGCGCTTGCAGCCTTGCTGGCCGTGCTGGTGACGGCACGCATTGCCGCCGTCCAGTTCCAGCCTCCGCGCGACACGCTCGAATAGTTTGCGCAGATATGCCTTCGCGATCCACCGGGCGCATACTACAGGCTCGCTGAAGCTGAAGGAGACATCACATGAGCAAGTACTGGGACGCCATTGTGTGGATAGATCGCAGCGAGGCCAAGGTCTTCCACGTAAGCGCAACCGACGATAGCAAGATCGTCGTCAATTCGCATGCCTCCACTCAGCGCCTGCATCACCAGGCGAGTGGCGAGGGCGGGAAGGAGGCCGTGGACGTCGAGTTCTTTCACCGCATCTGTGGAGCGCTCAACCACACAGGGGGCACCCTGATCACCGGCCCCGGAAATGCCAAGTTCGAATTGAAGCACTATCTGGACAAGCACCGTCCGGACCTCGCTCAACGCGTCTACGGCGTTGAAACTCTCGATCACCCGCTCGACGCCGAGCTTCTCGCGCTGGCCCGCCGGTTCTTCAATGCAAGGAATCACCGAGACATGGCCGAAGCCGGGCCGGATACGAGAAACAAAGACACGAAGGGCGCTGCTGAGTCGATCAAGAGATGACCGCCGCGGCTGGCTAACTTCCAGACATCGCCCGGCTCAGCTTGATGTTCGCACCGCCGGCGGCAGTAGGCATCGCTCTTAAGATCGCTGTTCGCCGTGCGATGCGAGCTGCACGCTGGACGCCTGCGGACCTCGTTCGCCGGCCTCCTCGACGAAGTGCACCTCCGAACCGGTCGTCAGACGGTCGAAATCTGCACCGATGACACTATTGCGATGGAAGTAAATGGAGCGCCCATCGTCCGTTTCAATGCGGCCAAAATCCTCCGCCGGAGACAGCAGCGAAATCCATCCGAACGGCCGCGGTTCGTGATGCTTGACGTCATGGCGGTGCTCGCGTTCATAGTTCTCAAGCTGCCGGCGCACCGCGCGGAACGTGTCGCGCAATGCCACGTGCACGTCCTCATGGCTGTGCTGCTCGCTGTGCTGTTTGCTCACTACGATTTCACTGCCGGGCACGGTCAGATCCACCCGCACCTGATAGAGCTTCCCCTGATGCTGATGGCGGTGAGGCTCATCGATGGTGACGTGGCAATGCATGATCCGCGAGCTGAAGCGCTCGAGACGCTGCGCGAGTTCGCGGATGCGCGTTTCGAGAGCGGGAGACGGTTCCATCTGGTGAAACGTGATTTGTAAAGGTAAGCGCACTTGACAACCCCCGTGGCGCAACGATCACGCCGGTACGATCCGATACGCGAAATGGTATTGAGCCAGATGTCCCTTCGCAATAAGGGTTTACCGCGTGGTATCGCTCACTGACGATGTTCGACACCGAAGCTGCTGTTAGGGGCAGGTCAGCAGCCGCATTAGCCGCGGGCCGCCTTCTCATAAGTACCCATTAGCGCCGCTTCGGCCAGGACGTGGCCATGCATGGCTTTCTCAATCGTGGACTTGCGCGGCGCGCTCAAATCCGCAAGCAGCGCATCGAGGGCAAAGAGTCGATGGAAATAGCGATGCCGGCCGATGGGCGGGCAAGGGCCACCATATCGCGTACGCCCCCAGTCGTTGCGGCCCGCGAGCGTGCCCGACGGGAGGCCGTGCCGCGCAACGTTCTCTGCGAGCGAAGTCGTCGTCGGTGGGAGGTTATAGAGGATCCAGTGCACCCACGTGGTCTGCGGCGCCGCGGGATCCGGCGCATCCGGATCCTCGACAATCAGCGCCAGGCTCTTCGTGCCGGCCGGCAAGCCGGACCACGCGAGCGGCGGGGACACGTCATCCCCGTCGCACGTGTAGCGCCTGGGGATCGCGCCCCCCGGCGCGAATGCGTCGCATTTGATGGATAGCGTCATGAGCTCAACGTAGCATCCAACAACTCGCAATGCCAGCGGCCGTCGCGGCGCTCGCCTTGACAGCCTATGCAATCGGCTTTAAAGTATTTTCGTACCAGAATACGATAAGCGAGTCAAACGGATGGCAGGAGCAAATAGTGTGTCCGTGGCGATGGTCGGCAGCGGCGGAGCCGGTGTGCTGACCACTGGCTCCATGCTGCTCGAGGCGGCCTGCGCGGCAGGCTGGAACGGACTGCTGACACGCTCAGTAGGACCGCAGATCCGCGGCGGCGAGGCGGCAGCACTGCTGCGCCTCGCAACGCGCTCCGTCGAGTGTCTCGCCGACCACGTCGATCTGCTGGTGGGTATCGACTGGGTCAGCGCGCAGCGCTTCGAATCCGAAATTGCGCTCGCTCCCGGCGGCCTCATTATTAGTGACCCAGGTGCCGGGGCGCCGCCCGCGGCTCTCACGCCGGCGGGGGCGCGCATCATCGACCTGCCGCTTGCACAGCTCACGAAAACCAATCCCGGTTGGCGCGCCAACATGATCGCGCTCGGCGCCGCCGCGCGCCTGCTCGGGCTCGACGAAGAGGTCCTGCAGCAGGTTATCAAGCAGCACTTCGCGGCAAAAGGGCAAGACGTCGTGGGCGCCAATGCCGACGCAGTGGCGGCCGGCGGCTGCGCCGTGGCCACCGCTCCGAGCGAGTTCCGCCTCGCCCGGCCGCAGAAGACGATCACTAAGCGCTGGCTGATCACCGGTAACGAAGCCGCTGGGCTCGGTGCTTTGCGTGGCGGCGTGCGCTTTGCGGCGGCCTATCCGATTACGCCGGCCACCGAGATTCTCGAGTGGCTCGCACCCAACCTGGCCAAGGTCGGCGGGACACTGGTACAGGCAGAGGACGAGCTCGCCTCGATCAACATGATTGTCGGCGCTTCTTATGGGGGCGTACCCTCACTCACCGCGACATCCGGTCCGGGCCTCTCGTTAATGATCGAGGCGCTGGGACTCGCGACGGCTGCCGAAGTACCCATTGTCGTCGTGGATGTGATGCGCGGCGGCCCCTCAACCGGTATACCCACCAAGTCCGAGCAGACCGATTTGAACATCGCCGTGTATGGTCTGCATGGCGAAGCACCCCATCTTGTGATCGCGCCGCAGTCCGTCACCGACTGCCTGCTCGCAACCCAGTGGGCCACCTTTCTCGCCGAGATGCTGCAGACGCCGGCGATCGTTTTGTCCGATCAGTCACTGGGCCAGACCCAAGCGGCCGTCAGCCGCCCGCCCGATGTGGCTTTCATCGGCCTACGGCTCCGGGCCACCGATGTCGCTGCGCCCTACAAACGGTACGCGCTGGGCGGCAGCGGCGTCTCGCCAATGGCCATTCCCGGGACGCGCGGTGGCCAGTACACGGCCGACGGATTGACCCATACCGAACGGGGCATTCCGACCGGCAGTGCCCGCGATCATGGTGCGCAGCTCGACAAACGCCGCGATAAGATCGAGCGTTACGCATACGGCGACCTTTGGGCGACGCTCGAAGGCGAAGGCGAGGTGGCCGTGCTGACCTGGGGATCCCTGACCGGCGTGGCGCGCGAGGCCATTTCACTGGCACGCGCGGAGGGCCACAATGTCCGCCTGATCGCACCACGGCTCCTCCTGCCGACACGCCCGACCGAGATGGTCGCGGCGCTCGCGGGGGTAAGCCGCGTGCTCGTCGTCGAACAGAGTCATAGCGCGCAATTTCATCGATATCTGCGTGCGCATTACACGCTTCCGGAGGACACGTTGGTGCTGCACCGGCCGGGCCCTTTGCCGATACGCCCAAGTGAAATTTATCGGCAACTCACACGAGGGAAGAACCTATGAGCGCGACGGCACCGCTTGCCTGCAAGCCCGGCGACTACAAGTCGGAAACCAAGCCGATCTGGTGCCCAGGTTGCGGCGACTACCATGTACTGATGGCACTGACCAGGGCCTTGGCGGCGCTCGGCCTGCCGCCGGAGCAGTTCGCCATTGTGTCCGGCATCGGCTGCTCATCGCGCATTCCAGCCTACACCACCTGCTACGGATTCCACGGAGTCCACGGCCGATCGCTGCCGGTCGCCGCCGGCCTCAAGATCGTGCGGCCGGATCTGACCGTCATCGTTGCCAGCGGCGACGGTGACGGTTATTCGATCGGCGGCAATCATTTCATGCACGCCTGCCGGCGCAATGTCGACCTCACCTACCTGGTGATGGACAACCACATCTACGGCATGACCAAGGGCCAACCATCGCCGACGACCGCACCGGACTTCGACACGGCTCTTACGCCGGGCGGCACGGGCGTGAGGCCGTTCAATCCGCTCGTGGTTGCCCTCGCCTCCGGTGCCAACTTCGTGGCCCGGGCCTATGCCGGCAACATCCATGAAACCGCCAACATCATCGTCGAGGCTGTACGTCATCCCGGCTTCTCGTTCATCGAAATCCTGAGCCCGTGCGTAACGTATCGGCCGGATCAGCGGGCTTGGAAAGATCGCGTGCACGCGGCGCCGGTCACGGCGACGGATGATGCGGCCCGGGCTGCGCGCCGCCTCATGACCGACGACGGCTTCAATCTCGGTGTGCTCTATCGCGGCAATCGCCGTCCATTTCAACCGGTCGTCGCCGCCGTGCCGTGCGATCTGGTCGAGTTCGAGAAGGGGTTCGAAATATGAGCGGGACATCGGATATTCAGCCGGTCAGTTCTTCGGCGCAGCTCTACGCAATCGCCCATGAGATCGAGACCGATGCAGTGGAGCGCTACAATCTCCTCGCCGAGCAGATGCAGACACACAACAACGAGGAGCTGGCGCGAATTTTCCTCGATCTGGCACGCGCCGAAGGCCTGCATGCCGAGGAGATCCGCCGTTTGGCCGGTGACCTCGGCGTCGAATCGAAGCGCGGTCCGATTGGTACGTGGCGCACCGAGAGTCCGGAGTCCGCCGATCTGAGCGCGGCCCACTATCTCATGACGCCGCGCGACGCGTTGCAGATGGCCCTCGCCGGAGAGGAGCGGGCGCTCGCCTTCTACACCGGGCTTGCATCGGCCGCCACCGATCCTGCGGTGAAGAAACTGGCCGAGGACTTTGTCGAGGAGGAACTCGAGCACGTCGAACTGTGCCATCGATTGCTGCGACGCTATCCGCTGCCGACCGGCGTGACCGCCGACGATGATCCCGACCCGCCGCGGGCCAGCGACTGAGCCGGCGGCGCGATCCTTGCGTTGCGAGGTGGTCAGACCCTCGGTTTGGCCAGCACCTGAGTCGCGAAGTCCTCGTCGAACACCGCCCCCTGCGCGACCAACTGCCGGTATTTGACGAAATCGATGACGTCCATGCCGGTGATTTTCTTGGCATCGAAGGCGCTGAAACCGAGCCAGGCCTCGTAATTCATGTTGGCGGCCAGCCAGTGGCGGTTCGCGAGTTTCATTTGGTCCCAGAAAAATTTCTTCTTGGCGCGAATACCATCAATGGACTTCATCAAGCAGCCGGGAAAGAGGTTGGTAAACTTCCAGACCATTTCATCGACGGTGCCATCGAGTTTTGCGAAATCCGTCGTGCACTGAGCGATCAGGTCCTTGGCGGCCTTGAGGCGCCCTGCAGCCACCGGTTCGCCGTAGACAATCTCGCCGTCCTCGACGTAGGTGTCGGTGCGCACCAGCGGGTTGCGCACCCATTGGCCGTCTTTCCTCAGTACCGGTACGACTTTGGTGACGAGGTTCTTGGCCTTCATTTTGTAAGCGCTCCAGCTTTCGCAGGAAACGCAGTTGAACATCGCATCCTCCATGTTGAGGAACCAGGGCAGAAAATCGGTGGCGCCCCCGTCCGGCGCGCTGCCGTGCTTAGGGCCCGCCTGGCCGAATACGGCCAGGTCCGAGGAAACGGTCAGATCGGTCGCCAGGCCGAGTTCCTGGCCGCCGGCGACGCGCAAGCCGTTTACCCGGCAAATAACCGGTTTCTTGCAATTGAGAATGCCGTCCACCATGGCGTTGAACAGGTCCATGTATTCGCCATATTCATTGGGCCGGCGCGCGTAGTAGGCAGAGTACTCGGCCGTATTGCCGCCGGAACAAAATGCCTTGTCGCCGACGGCGGTGAAGACCACCGACACCACTTCGCGGTCGCTCGAGGCGCGCTGGAAGCCGGCGATCACCGCTTTCACCATTTCAGTGGTGTAGGAATTGTACTGCGAGGGATTATTGAGAATGATCCAGGCGGTGAACAATCCCGGCACGGCAGTGCCGCGCGGATCTTTCACGGGACGTTTCTCGTAGATGACCGACGGCGCGGCGGTGCCGAAATATTCGTCGCCGAGCAGTGCGTGGTCTTTGAGTCCGTCGTCTCTGCGCAGCCATTCGAGTGTCATGTTGTATCCTCCGCCGGTGGCCTGGTCGATGATCGAGCGTTTCCTGCAAGCATCTTGACCGATTGGAGCCCCGCGCCCGTGGCGGCTACCGGTTGACTCCGATCTCGTATTCTGGTACTTAAATACCTTAAATCTGTAGTCACCGGTTGTCAAGGCAGCCGGGGCTGCGCCGGACTCAAGAGTAGGCGGGGTGTCGCAGTGGCAATAATGAGCTGTAAGGTCGACGTGCGATGAGGCCGACGCGCTGGCAAATGACCGGCCCGGGCCTGCCGTTTGCCCCTGCGGAGTTCGAGCCCGCGGCGGGCGAGGGCGAGGTGGTTGTGGCGGTTGCCGGCTGCGGCGTCTGTCATACGGATCTTGGCTTCTACTACGATGGCGTACGCACCATGCATCCCCTGCCGCTCTGCCTCGGGCACGAGATCAGCGGCCGCGTAGAAGCCGGCGGGCCGGGCGAGGAAGCCTGGCGGGGCCGATCCGTAATCGTCTCAGCCGTCATCCCGTGCGGTGACTGCGATGCGTGCCGGCGTGGCAGGGGCACTATCTGTCCGCGGCAGAAGATGCCGGGCAATGACCTACATGGCGGGTTCGCCACCCATGTCGTCGTGCCCGCCCGCGGGCTATGCCCGATCGACGAAGCACGCCTGCCGTCCGTGGGCTTGGATTTGGCCGGTGCGTGCGTGATCGCCGACGCCGTGACGACGCCATACCAGGCCGTTACGCAGGCCGGCGTGGGCCCGGGCGACTTGGTGATCGTGAACGGCGTCGGCGGGGTCGGCGGCTACTGCGCACAGATCGCGCGGACGTTTGGCTCCACCGTGGTCGCCATCGACGTGAACGACGAGAAGCTCGCGGCATTGCCCGATGACGCGGCTGCACTGCGGATCAACGCCCGGGGCGTGGCGCCGCGGGACCTCAAGTCGTCTATCCAGGCCTTCGCCAAAGCACGCGCACTGCGCGACAAATCCGAGTGGACCATATTCGAGTGCTCCGGCACGCGCGCCGGCCAGGAGACCGCGTTTGGATTGTTGAACCACGGTGCAACCCTTGCCGTCGTCGGCTTCACCATGGACAAGGTGGAGGTGCGCCTCTCGAACCTCATGGCCTTTCATGCGCGCGCACTGGGCAACTGGGGGTGTCCGCCCGCCCTGTACCCGCAGGCGGTGGAGCTGGTATTGGCCGGCCGGGTGCGGGTAAGTCCCTTTATCGAAAAACGGCCCCTCCGCGAAATCAACGCAGTGTTCGAAGCCGTCCACCGCGGCGAGTTCAAACGTCGCGCCATCCTGGTGCCCACAGCATGAGCGCCCCGCTCACAGTCTGGCTCGAAGGGCAGGATCGGCTGCTGCGACTGCAATTGGCGCGGCCCAAGGCCAATCTGATCGATGCTGCCATGATCGCCGCGCTAGATGCGGCACTGGCCGAGCACCTGGCGGCGCCGTCCCTGACGGCGGTCCTGATTGATGCCGAAGGACCGCACTTCAGCTTCGGCGCGAGTGTCGAGGAGCACTTACCCGATCGCTGCGGCGAGATGCTCGCCAGCCTGCATGGGCTCATCAGACGCCTAATCGAATCACCGGTGCCGATTCTCGTTGCGGTGCGGGGCAAATGCCTGGGCGGCGGCCTCGAACTCGCCCTGGCCGGACACTTGCGCTTCCTCGCGCCCGACGCCGAACTCGGCCAGCCGGAGATCAAGCTCGGCGTCTTCGCACCGGCCGCCTCCTGCCTGCTGCCGGAACTCATCGGGATAGCGCGCGCCACGGACCTGCTGCTGTCCGGACGCAGTATCGGCGCGACCGAGGCGACCGCCTTCGGGCTCGCCCAGGCAATGAGCGCCGACCCGGTGGCCGCGGCCCTCGCCTACTTCACCCTGCATCTGCAGCCGAAGAGCGCTGCATCGCTGCGCCACGCGGTTCGCGCCGCAAGATTCGATTTCGCCGCCCGCATGAGCGATAAGCTTGCGGCCGTGGAGCGTCTGTATCTCGAGAAACTCATGATCACCCGGGACGCTGTCGAAGGCCTGCAGGCCTTCCTCTCCAAGCGACCGGCCCTTTGGGAGCACCGCTAACCATGACCGACAGAACCGCCATCATCGATCGCGCCACCGCGCTCTTCGAGGACCTCCGTTTCGCAAGCGCGCGCGAGTGGAAAGCCGCCGTGCCGGGCCGCAGAGTCGTCGGCTACATGCCGATCTACGTGCCGCGCGAACTCATCCATGCCGCCGGCATGCTGCCGCTCGGCATCGTCGGCGGCGGTGACCAGCTCGAAGTCATCCACGGCGACGCCTACTATCAGAGCTACATCTGCCGCATTCCGCGCTCGACCATCGAGCTGGGCGTCTCCGGGAGGCTTGACTTCGTCGACGCCATGCTCTTCCCGTCGATCTGTGACGTCATCCGGAATCTGTCGGGGATGTGGAAGCTCATGTTTCCACATGTCTATACGCGATATTTCGACGTGCCGCAAAACTACAAAGACGAGATCGGCGGCAACTTCTACGTCAATGAACTCGCCGAGTTGCGCCACGCGCTCGGCGTATTGCGTGGCGCGCCGGTCACGGATGAAGAACTCAACCAATCGATCGCCGCCTACAACGAGAACCGCCGGCTCGTCAACGAACTCTACGCGTACCGTATTGCGCAGCCCTGGCAGGTTCCGGCCGCGGAGGTGTACCTGCTGATGCGCGCCGGCCTGATCCTGCCCGTCGAACAGCACTCGGCGATGTTGCGCGACTACCTCGCCGCCGCACGGCTCAGCGCGCGGCCGCGGCGCGACAACTGCCGCATCGTGCTCACCGGCGTGTTCTGCGAACAGCCGCCCCTCAATCTCATCAAATCGCTGGAGCTGTCCGGTTGCTATGTGGTGGACGATGACCTGCTGCTCGTGACCCGTTGGCTGACGGCGGACGTCTCCACTGAGGGCGATCCGTTGCGCAACCTCGCCCTTGCCTTTCTGCACCATTCCGAGTCGACGGCCGCCAAGTACGAGCCCAGCCAGAAGGAGAAAGGCCAGCATCTGGTGCGCGCCGTGCGTCGCGCGAATGCCGAGGGCGTGATCTTCGCCGCGCCGAGCTTCTGCGACCCCGCGCTTCTGGACCGGCCCATGCTGCAACACGTGCTGGTCGCCGCCGGGATTCCCTACGTCGCCTTCAAGTACTCCGAAAATTCCGGGCAGATGCAGCCGATCCGTGAACAAGCCGGAACATTTGCCGACTCAATCAAACTGTGGAGCGAACAATGAACGCAACGACTGCAGCGCCCAAGGCGCCGGGCAAGGACGCCGAGAAAGATGCTTCCATGCAAAAGCAGAAAGCGATGATGGCCGCGCATTACGACCGGCTCACCGACGCCCCGCAGACCGGCGCCAAGGTCTGCAATACCTTTGTGCCCGGGAACCTCAATGAGCTGATCAGCTGCTTCGGTCTGCTCAACAACCTGCCCGAAGTCAACGCCATTCAGAACGGGCTGCGCCGCACCTCGGGCCAATTCGTGCTCGAGGCGGAAAAAATCGGACACTCCGAGGACGTCTGCACCTACGTCAAATCCGATATCGGCATGATGGCCAAGGGGAACCTCGCGCCCAACGGCAAGAAGTTCCCCAACCCCGATGTACTGCTGCTGTCCTATACCGGGTGCTTCACCTTCATGAAGTGGTTCGAGTTGCTGCGTGAACAGTACGACTGCGAGACGATCATGCTGCACACGCCATATATGGCCGACGGCAAGATCACGCCCAACATGCTCCAATACATGGTCAAGCAGCTGAAGGAGGAAGTGATCCCGAAGCTCGAACGCGTCTCGGGCGTGAAGTTCGATATTGACCAATTGCGTGAACGGCTGAAGAAGTCGGCGCAGGCGGAGGAGGACCTCGTTCACGTGCTGCAGACCGCCCGCAACCGGCCTTCGCCCATCGATTCTTATTTCGGCGGCATTTACTACATTGGTCCGATATTCGGCGCCTTCCGTGGCACGGACGATGCGGTGGAGTACTACCGCTTCCTGCGTGAAGAGATTGATGCACGCCTCGCTGCGGGCCTGGGGCCGGTGACTCCCGAAGGCAACATGGCCAAGGAAAAATTCCGTCTGGTAGTCGAGGGACCACCGAACTACACCAACTTCCGTCAGTTCTGGAAGATGTTCTATGACGAGGGCGCCGTCGTGGTTGCCTCGACCTACACGAAGGTGGGTGGCGTGTATGACTTCGGCTTTCGGCACGACCCTGACAGACCACTGGAGACGCTGGCCGAATATTGCTTGAGTGTGTACACCAACCGGAGCCTGCCGATGCGCATCGACATGCTGGTGAACTACTTGGAGGACTACGCGGCCGATGGCCTGCTCATCAACTCGATCAAGAGCTGCAACAGCTTCTCGGCCGGTCAACTGCTGATGATGCGCGAGGTGGAGAAGCGCAGCGGCAAGCCGACGGCATTCATCGAATCGGATCTGGTGGACCCGCGCTACTTCTCGGCGGCGAACATCAAGAACCGGCTGGAGAGCTACTTCCAGATGATCGAACAACGGCGCGCCGGCGCACGGAGCGTCGCATGAGCGCGGCAGCCATGAAGACTTTCGTCGGCATCGACCTCGGCTCCACGACGACCAAGTCGGTGGTGCTCGATGACTCGAGCCGGGTCATCGGCCGCGGCATTACCAACTCCCGCTCGAACTACGGCACCGCCGCGCGGGTCGCCGGCGAAGAGGCGCGCGTTGATGCGCGCTTCACGCTGTTCCGCCGTGCACTCACGAATGCCGGCGGCCTGGGTGAGCACCTCGGCGAGTTTATGGCGGCACTGGAGCGCTCATTTCGCCTCGAGCAGTTCTGCGAGCAGCTCGGCGATCTCGAGCGCACGTGCCTCGGACAGCTCAAGGGCGGACGCTTTACTGAGCTCGAAGTGCGGTTGCGCGAAGCGCTCGGCGAGGCGTTTCTGCGGTTGCGGGCCGAGGCGCCCTCGCTGTATGCACCGGGCGCGAAGCGCAAATCGGACTTCTTCCGCGACATCGCCGGTGCCCGCTTCTATACGCATGCCGAGGCGGTGGCCCGTGAAATCGGCTTCCCCTATGAGGTGCTGCTCAACTGCTACGACAAGTCCATCCTCGAGGTCGAAAATCGGCCGCCGTCCGGCAACCTGAGCGACCATTTCCGACGGGCACTGGCACGGGTGCTGGCGGTCGACAATGCCGTCGTCGGTCAGGCAGCCAGCGACGTGCAGTTGATCATCGAGGATTCGCTGGCGCTGGAACTCGAGGAGACTTATCTGGTGGGGACCGGATATGGGCGCGTCACCTTGCCGTTTTCCAAGGAGCACATCCGCTCCGAGATCCTCTGCCATGGCCTCGGCGCACACCTGATGTATCCGGGTACCCGGACCGTACTGGACATCGGTGGACAGGACACCAAGGGCATCCAGATCGACGAGCATGGCATCGTCACGAGCTTCCAGATGAACGACCGCTGCGCCGCCGGCTGTGGTCGGTATCTGGGGTACATCGCCGATGAGATGAACATTGGTCTTCACGAACTCGGTCCGATGGCAATGAAATCGGAGCGCCCGGCCCGCATCAATTCGACTTGCACGGTTTTCGCGGGGGCCGAGCTGCGTGACCGGCTGTCGCTCGGCGAGAAACGCGAGGACATCGTCGCGGGCCTGCACCGGGCCATCATCCTGCGCGCCATTTCCATCATTTCACGCTCCGGCGGCGTCACCGACGAATTCACGTTCACCGGCGGCGTCGCGAAGAACGAGGCGGCGGTGCGCGAACTGCGCAAGGTGATCCACGAAAACTACGGCGACGTTTCGATCAATATCAATCCAGACTCGATCTACACCGGCGCGCTCGGCGCGGCGGAATTCGCGCACCGCGCCCACGAGGGCGGCGCCATACCGGAGGCTAGACCATGACCATTACCGCAGGCATCGACGTCGGTACCGGAGCCGTCAAGGCCGCCCTGATGCGGGTGGAGGGTGGCAAGACGGATTGGCTGTCGCGCGCGACGCTGCGAATCCGCCAGCGCGATCCCATCGAACTGGCCCGGCTGTGCTTTGACCAAGTCCTCGAGGACGCGAAACTGCCCGAGAAAGACGTCAATTACATCGCAACCACGGGCGAGGGGGAGAGTGCGCCGTTCCACACCGGCCATTTCTACTCGATGACCACGCACGCGCGCGGCGCGATCTATCTTGACCCCGCCGCACGGTCGGTGCTCGACTGTGGGGCGCTGCATGGCCGCGCAATTGCGATGGACGAGCGCGGCAAGGTGCTCAAGTACAAGATGACGAGCCAGTGCGCCTCCGGATCCGGCCAGTTTCTGGAGAACATCGCGCGTTACCTCGGCATCGCCCAGGACGAGGTCGGCACCCTGTCGTGCCAGGCGAACAATCCCGAGGTCGTGTCCTCGATCTGTGCGGTGCTCGCCGAAACCGACGTCATCAATATGGTCTCGCGGGGCATCACGGCGCCGAATATCCTGAAGGGCATCCACCTGTCGATGGCCGGCCGGCTCGCGAAACTGCTCAAATCGATCGACGCCATGAGCGGTGTGGTCATGGTCACGGGCGGGCTTGCACTTGACACAGGTCTGGTCGCGGCGCTCGGGGAAGAAACCGGCAACGTGAAGAACATGAAGACGGTGGTCCGCAGTCATCCGGATTCGCCCTATGCCGGAGCGATCGGGGCGGCACTGTGGGGTGCGTACCGGCACGAGAAATTGCTGGCGCGGGGCGAAGCTCCCCGGGCGGCCTGAACTTTCAGGAGATAAAGACATGGCGCTGATGATCGACGAAAGATGCACGGCGTGCGACGCCTGCGAACCGGTATGCCCCAACAAGGCGATCACCGCGAGCCGGCCGATGTACGTCATCGACCCGCTGAAATGTACGGAATGCGTGGGCGCCGAGGACGAGCCGCAGTGCCGTCTGGCGTGTCCAGCGGAGTGCATCGTCGCGAATCCTGACTTCATCGAAAGCCAGGACGAGTTGCTCGCGAAGTACCAGCAGCTACACGGCTGATCGCAGGAACAGCAGCCGGCCCGGGATAGCAGCCGGCGGGAGCATGTACGGTCAGCCGATCGGACGATCGAAGGCGAGGCAGCTCGACGGCCGGAATCCGCAGTGCGCGAGGAACGCGAGCAAATCGCGATTGTCCCAGTCGACTTCGGTCAGAATGCGCTCGACGCGCAGCGACGTCAGATTGGCTATCAGCTGCGACACGAGCGCTCGCCCAACCCCGTGACTGCGGTAGTCCGGTGCGACGCCGATGGTATCGAGCTCGGCCGTGGGTTCGGTGCGCCCGAAGTCTCCGAGATCGACGCGCGCCATGATGAATCCGACCACGCGCCCGTCGAGCTCCGCGACGAGCGATACCCGGACGTCCGACTCGTGCAGGGCCTCGCCGAGTTTTGCGTCGAAGTATTGCAAGCGGTCGCGTCCGGTGGATTCGCGATCGATGGCCATCACGGCGCGCAGATCGCCTTCACGGATGGCGCGGATCGGAATGCGGTCGCGCGCCAGCGGTCCGAAGCTGGCCGGCGAGGACTGGCTATAATCCACCTCGCGCGGATCACCGACACGTTCTGGAACCTCGATGCCGCGTTTGTCTGCCATCTTCCCTCTCCCCTCTCCCCTTCACAATTCCTCAACGCTCTCTTCGAATGGCTCGTTCACGCGCCGCTCGAGCACCATTCGATTCGCCAGCTTGAATCCCATGGCGTCAAAAAATCGGAGCAGAGCGTGGCTGGTCCACTCGGCTTCTGATTGCAGGTGCCGCGCACCCTGCTGCTGTGCTGCGCCAAGCAAGCCGTCGATCAGCGCGTGGCCATACCCGAGCTCCTGGCTGTCCGGCGCGACCCCGATCAAATCCAGGGCAGCGGTAATTTCTTGTCGACCAAACTCCCCCTGGAGCAGGCGGGCGAGCGCGAAACCCACCAGTTCACCATCACGCTCGAGGCCGATGTGTATGAACGTTTGCGGGCGTTCGATGGCCAACTTGAGCCGCTTGCCGAGAAACCCGCGGCGCGAACGCCCGGTATGCGCCTGATCGATGATGATCATCCGCTCCAGATCGTCGTTGCGTAACGGTCGGATGCGGGTATCTGCGGTCATTTTCGCGGCAGTCATGGCTGTGTCTCTCCGGCCTACGAGATAGTCCTATTTTCGTACCTTAATACCTCTTAAGAAAAAGTCAAGCCGCCTGTGCAACCGGATTTGTGTACGGCGGCCCACCGAGGTATTATAGTACCGAAATACTTATTTAGAGCTCATTGACTGACGTCGACTGTGCGGGGGAGATCGATGGCATTGTGCGTCCGACCGTCCGATCGATCGCAATTCAGAGCCTGCGCGGTTCGCGCAATATAGCAATCATGGCTGCCCAACAACGTTACAATGCCGCCGTCGACTTCCTGGACCGCAATGTTGAGGAGGGGCGCGGCGACAAGCTTGCGGTATGCGATCCGCAGCGGGCATTGAGCTATCGGCAACTCCTCGATGCCGCTGCGCGCGTGGGCCCTGCCCTCGCCCGCTTCGGCGTCGAGCCCGAAAACCGGGTCGCACTCGTGGTATTCGACTCGGTCGACTATCCGATTCTATTCTGGGGCGCAATCCGGGCCGGGATGGTCCCGGTACTCCTCAATACCCGTCTCACGGCCGATCAATATCGATTCCTGCTCGAGGATTCACGGGCCAAGGTGGTGTTGGTCTCCGCCCTGCTGCTGCCGCTGATCGAGGAGGCCGCCCGCGATGTTGCCACCCTCAAGACCGTCGTCGTCGTCGGTCCGGCACCATCAACCGTGCCGAATCTCGATGATCTGCTCGCGGCGGCAGCACCGGCGCCCGCCGCAAGCACGTTCGCCGACGAAGTGGCCTACTGGCTCTACTCCTCCGGTACCACGGGCAATCCGAAGGGCGTCATGCACGTCCATAGCACACCGCGGTATATCTCCCAGTTCGTCGGCCACGGCCGGCTCGGCATGCGCGAGAACGATGTCTGCTTCTCGGCACCGAAACTCTTTTTCTCCTACGGGCTCAGCAACTCGCTGATCGTGCCGATGGGTGTCGGCGCCACCGCCGTGCTCTGTCCCGATCATCCGACGCCGCAGGTGGTGTTCAGTCTGATGCGCAGGTATCAGGCGACGATCTTCTATGCCGTGCCGACGCTGTACGCATTGATTCTCGATGACCCGACGTGCCAGCCGGACAGCGGCTGGGTTCGCGTGCGGTACTGCTTCTCTGCCGGCGAGCCCCTGCCGGTGCATATTGGCGAGGCATGGCGTGAGCGGTTCGGCGTGGACATCGTCAATGGCGTGGGTACCACCGAAATGGGCCACCTGTTTCTGACCAACGTACCCGGCAAGGTCGAGTATGGAACCGCCGGCGTCCCGGTCGATGGCTACGAAGTGAAGCTCGTCGATGACGATAACCAGGATTTACCGGACGCAGGTGTCATCGGCGAGTTACTGGTTCGCGCGCCGACGGCTGCGCACGGCTACTGGAATCAGCGCGACAAGACGCGCAGCACGTTTCAGGGGGAATGGACCCGCACGGGCGACAAGTACGAGCGCCGCCCGGATGGCGTCTACCTGTACTGCGGCCGCAAGGACGACATGTTCAAGGTGAGCGCCATCTGGGTATCGCCCTTTGAGGTCGAGGCGGCGCTCACCAGCCATCCACTCGTGCTCGAAGCCGCGGTCATCCCCTTTGAAACAAAACAAGGGCTGCTGAAGCCGAAGGCCTTCGTCGTGCTCAGGGAGTCCTCTGGCGACGAACCGCCGGGGCGAGCCCTGTATGAGGAACTCAAGATCCACGTCAAGCGTTCCATTGGGCCCTGGAAGTATCCGCGTTGGATCGAGTTCGTGACCAGCCTGCCGCGCACCGCGACCGGCAAGCTGCAGCGCTACAAACTGCGCGAATGGAGCGAGAAGGCGGCCCAGCAGCCGCCCCCGAAGCGGCGCCCGCGCAAGATTCCACCCGCGCCGCTCAAGGGGCACTGAATGCTCGATCTGACTCACCTGTCATGGCCTTTCTTCAGTGACCCGCAGCGCGCCTTTGCACAGGGGCTCGCTGCGTGGGCCGGCGAGTCGGTCGAGTCGCAGCTGGTCCGCGGCAATGTCGATGAATCCTGCCGGCGCATGGTCCGGGCGCTGGGCGAGGCCGGATGGCTCCGGGCGTCAGTACCGCGGGCGTACGGGGGCCTGCACGATGTGCTGGACGTGCGGACGCTGTGTCTCGCCCGCGAGATTCTCGCGTGGCACGAAGGCCTCGCTGATTTCGCCTTTGGCATGCAGGGCCTCGGCAGCGGCTCGATCTCGCTGTTTGGATCCGATGCGCTGAAAGCCCGCTATCTGCCCCCGGTTTGTGCAGGACGGCAGCTCCCCGCCTTCGCGCTCTCCGAACAGGAGGCCGGCTCGGACGTCAGTGCCATGAACACGACTGCGGTGCCCGACGGCGCCAACCATGTTCGTATCGACGGCATGAAGACCTGGATCTCCAACGGTGGGATCGCGGATTTCTACATCGTGTTTGCGCGCAGCGGCGAAGCCCCGGGCGCGCGCGGGATCTCGGCATTCGTGGTGGACGCCGACAACCCCGGGCTGTCGGTTGCCGCGCGCATCGAGGTGATCGCCCCGCATCCGCTCGCGACCTTGCGCTTCGAGGGCTGCCGGGTTCCGATCAGTCACCGTCTTGGGGCGCCTGGCGCAGGCTTTAAGGTCGCGATGGCAACCCTGGACATCTTCCGCTCCACCGTCGCCGCGGCCGCTCTCGGGCTCGGTCGGCGCGCTCAGCACGAGGCCCTGCACCGCGCCGCGACGCGTCAGCTATTCGGTGGGCCGCTGGGCGATTTGCAGCTGACGCAGGCCGCACTGGCCGACAACGCGGCGGAACTGGATGCCGCGGCCCTGCTCGTCTACCGCGCCGGCTGGACCAAGGATAACGGCGCCGCGCGCATCAGCCGTGAATCGGCGATCGCCAAGATGTATGCGACCGAGGCGGCGCAGCGCGTGATCGATCGTGCGGTACAGCTGTTCGGCGGCAACGGCGTGCGCGTTGGCGTCAAAGTCGAGGCCTTGTATCGTGAAATCAGGGCACTGCGCATCTATGAAGGCGCCACCGAAGTTCAGAAGGTGGTGATCGCCCGCGAACTCCTGAAGTCACAGGCCGCTCCGGCGACGGTCGGAGGGAAGCCATGATCAGCGTTGCCGTCGCCGGACACATCGCCATCCTGAGTTTGAACCGCCCACCAGTAAATGCCATCAGCAATGAGTGGCTCGATGAGTTTCACGCACACCTCGATGCACTCGCAAAGCGGGCGGATTGGCATGTGCTGCACATCCGCTCCGAACTGAAAGTGTTCTGTGCCGGCGCCGACCTCAGCCAGATTCGCGATCGCATCGGCGCCGCGGACGGTCCGGACCGGATGCTCGCCTATGCGGCCGGCATACAGCGTTTGTACGCGCGGATCGACGCTCTGCCGCAGGTGACGCTTGCCGAGATCAATGGGGCGGCCATGGGCGGTGGGCTCGAACTGGCCCTGGCCTGCGATCTGCGGGTGGTCGCGAACGAGGCCAAACTAGGGCTGCCGGAGGTGCGTCTCGGTCTGTTACCGGGAGCCGGCGGCACGCAGCGGCTCAGCCGCCTCTGCGGCCGCGCGCTCGCGACTCGACTCATACTCAGTGCTGAGGTACTCGACGGTGCAACGGCCGCGGCCTTAGGCCTCGCACACTGGGCGGCACCGAGGCCGGGGCTGGCCGCACGGGCGGCAGCGATCGCCCAGCAGGTCGCGGCGTTGCCGCCCGCCGCGCTCGCCGCTTCAAAGAACTGCTTGGCCGCCGCTGGGGAGCCCGGCCGGGGCGGCTATTTCGATGAGCTCGAACACACGCGCCGGCTGCTCACGAATCCGGAAACCCGCCGGCGCGTCGAGGCATTCTTGGCCGGGACACTGGAACAAACTGCAACTGAGCATAAGGAGACAGGCCATGAGGCTTGACGGACAGACGGCGCTCGTCACGGGCGGCGCTTCGGGGATTGGCAAGGCAACGGCGCTGACGCTGGCGCGCAGTGGTGCATCAGTGATCTGTGCCGACGTGAACGAACAGGGAGCCGCGGAACTCGTGCGCGAGGCGGCGGCGGCGGGCCTCGCGATCGAGGCGGTGGCCATCGACCTCGCCGACCCGGAGGCGACGCGGCGCACCGCAGCCGCAGTGCTGACGCGGCGCGGGCGGGTCGATATTCTGGTCAACGGCGCCGGCTGGGGCGGTATCCAACCCTACATGGATACCCCGGCTGAGGTGATGGATCGGCTCATCGCGATCAACCTCGGTGGTCCGGTGCATCTGACGCAGGCGCTGTTGCCGCCGATGATTGCCGCGCACCGCGGCAAGATCATCAATATCGCGAGCGATGCGGGACGCGTCGGCAGCAGCGGCGAAACAGTCTATGCCGCCGCCAAAGGCGGCATTATCGCATTCACCAAGTCCCTTGCCCGGGAAGTGGCCCGCTACGCCATCAACGTCAACTGCGTCTGTCCCGGTCCGACCGATACGCCGATGCTGGCGACGCGCGCCGAGAAGCTGCGAGATGCGTTTCTGAAGGCTATTCCCTTCCACCGCTTCGCCAAGCCCGAGGAAATCGCCGATGCGATTCTGTTCTTCGCGAGCGGACGCGCAACCTATATCACGGGCCAGATCTTGAGTGTCAGCGGCGGGCTGACGTTCGCGGGTTAGCCCGGTGAAGCCGCACGCCGCGAGCGAGTTGCACCTACATCACAAAGAGGACGAGACCATGACCGCTACCGATACTCGCTTTCACCCGACTGGAGTCGATCTGCTGGAGTTTACGCCCAAGCACTTTCTCTGGCAGGTCGACGGCTCCGTCGCGACCATCACGCTGAATCGACCGGACCGCAAGAACCCACTGACCTTCGACTCCTATGCCGAGCTACGCGACACTTTCCGCAACCTTGCCTATACGCCGCGCGTAAAGGCAGTCGTGGTCGCCGGCGCCGGCGGCAATTTCTGCTCAGGGGGCGACGTTCACGAAATCATCGGTCCGCTGGTCGAGATGCAGCGCAAACACGACATGCCGGGCCTGCTGGCGTTCTGCCGCATGACCGGGGATTTGGTCAAGGCGATGCGCGCCTGCCCGCAGCCGATCGTGGCCGCCATCGACGGGATTTGCGCCGGCGCGGGCGCCATCGTCGCCATGGCATCGGATCTGCGCTATGGAACGGCGCGCAGCAAGGTCGCGTTTCTGTTTGTGCGTGTTGGTCTGGCCGGTGCCGACATGGGGGCCTGCAACATGTTGCCGCGCATCGTCGGTACCGGTCGCGCTGCCGAGCTGCTGTATACCGGGCGCGCCATGGACGGAGCGGAGGCGCTGCAATGGGGCTTCTACAACAAGGTTTCCGAGGCCGATGCGGTCCTGGCCGATGCCAAAGCGATGGCCAAGTCGATCGCCGACGGCCCGGTGTTCGCCCACGCCATGACGAAGAAATGCCTGCACCAGGAATGGAGCATGGGCATCGACGATGCCATCGAGACAGAGGCGCAGGCTCAGTCGATTTGCATGCAGACGAAAGACTTCGAGCGCGCTTACCTCGCCTTCGTGGACAAACAGAGGCCGGAGTTCGCGGGCAACTGATGCCGCGCTGAGGAGCTGCGGACCTAGGCGTCCGGCACGACCGCGGTTGCTTCGATTTCAACCTTGGCGCCGGCATCCACGAGTTCGCCGATCTGCACGACCGTCATGGCGGGGAAGTGCCGCCCCATGACGGTCCGGTAGGCCGCGCCGATTTCCTGCTGATCGCGCAGATACTCATCGTAGCTCTTCAGGTACCAGGTCAACCGTACGATATGCTCCGCTCGGCCGCCGGCCTCGGCGAGTATCCGCACGATGTTCTCCAACGCAAGCTGCACCTGGGTCGCGAGCGCAGCGTTCGGAATTCGCTGCGCCGCGTCCCAACCGACCTGCCCGGCAATGAATACCAAACGCCCTTGCGCCGCCTCGATCCCGTTTGCGTAGCCCTTCGGCCGCATCCAGTCCACCGGCTGCAGCACCGTATGCGTCATGGCAACCTCCTTCGCTACATGACTTCGCCACCGGCGATTGCGATGCTTTGGCCGGTGATCGCTTCCGCGCCCGGGAGACACAGCCAGGCCACGGCGTTGGCGACCTCCACCGGCTGCACGAGCCGGCCCTGCGGATTCAGGCGCGTCAGCGCCTCGCGGGCCTCCGGTTCGCTGCGTCCGGTTTGGCGCTGGATATTGGCGATGGTCTCGAGGACCAGGTTGGTCTCTGCGTACCCGGGGCAGACGGCGTTTACGGTGATGCCGCGCTGTGCCACCTCGAGCGCGAGCGCCCGGGTCAGTCCAATGACGCCGTGCTTGGCCGCACAGTAAGCGGCGACATAGGCGTAGCCACGAACGCCGGCGGTGCTGGCGACGTTTACGATGCGTCCGAATTTACGCTGCAGCATGTCGGGCAGCGCTGCCCGAATGCCATGGTAGGTACCGGTGAGGTTGACCGCGAGCATCGAGTGCCACAACTCGGCGGAGGTTCGATGCAGCGGCGCACTGTGCGCTTGACCCGCGTTATTGATCAGGATGTGCACGGATCCGAAGTGCATCGTCGCCACTTCGAAGGCGCGCGCAATCGCCTCGGCATCGGTGACGTCCGCGCAGACCGGATAGGCTGAATCGCCGAGCGAAGCCGACATCGTATCGAGCAGCGCGCGATTCCGGCCGAGCAGCGTGACGCGAGCGCCTTCATGCACCAGCCGCGCGGCAATCGCCGCACCAATGCCCCGCCCGGCTCCGGTCACCAGTGCATGGTGTCCTTCGAGTAGATGCCGTCCAGGCGCGGCCGAATTCGCCGTGGGCACTGTCATGCGCCGCTCCCGTGCGCAGCGGCGAGCGAGGCGAGCAGGCGCCGCGCCAGCGCGCCAGCGACGACCCGACGGTAGCTTGCTTGCGTGAGCGTGGTGCGCATCGGACACACCTGCCTTTGCACGAGCTTATCGAGTTCAGCGAGAAGCGGCTCCCGCACCTCCCTCCCGCGGAGTGCCGCGGTGCCCTCGATCAGCAGTGGCCGAGAGTTGGTGCCCGTGAGCGCCACCCGCAGCGCCGACAGCCGGCCGTCCGCGAGTTCAAGCGCCACCGCAACGCCGGCCAGCGGGAAATCGAATGCCCCCCGGATCCTCACCTTGGCGTAGCTGCAATGCACAGGCCCCGGCGGCAGCGTGATGGCGGTCACCAGTTCGCCGGCGGCGAGCCGCAGGTGGGCGCGCCCGTCCTCAGCGTACAGGTCCGGCAGGGCGGTGCGACGGCGGCCGGCAGGCCCGGCAATCTCCACGTCGGCGCCGAGAGCGAGCAGTGCCGGTGCAAGATCGCCGCTGAAGGCGGCATGACAGCGCTCGCCTTCCGGTGCTACATGGCAAATCGTGCCCCCATACTTGAGACAAAAGCCGTTGGACGCGCGCCACCATTCGCTCTGGTTATAGTAAATGCAGCGGGTATCGAGGCACAGATTGCCGCCGACCGTCGCAAGGTTGCGGTGGCCCGGTGCGGCCACGGTGAGCGCGGCCTCGCGAAGTGCCGGATAACGCTGGCCGATAATCGGATCCGCCGCAAGTCTTGCGATGCACACGCCCGCACCGATGCGCGCCCCTTCTGTTCCGCAACGCAGTTCGCCCAGCTCGCTGATGCCGGTGAGATCGACGAGGGCGGGGGGCACGCCCAGGCCGCGGCGCAGGTTGACGATGAGATCAGTGCCGCCGCCCAGATACCGCGCGCCGTGCCGAGTCTGGCAGGCGGCAACGGCCTCTTCGATGGTCCCCGGGCGCAGAACGCTGAAAACCGGCATTGGCGCGGTCATGGCTTGCCCCCGCTGAGCGAACGGCGCCGCGCCTGGCGGCGCAGGTTGACCAGCGCCTCCATCAGTCGATCAGGGGTAACCGGCAACACGTCCATCTCCACGCCGACGGCATTGGCGACCGCGGCGACGAGCGCCGGGGCGAAGCCGGCGAGCGCTCCCTCGCTGGCCTCCTTGGCGCCAAAGGGCCCGTTCGGATCGATACTCTCGACGATCTGGACGTCGATGGGTGGAGATTCAACGATCGTCGGCACACGGTATTCGAGGAGACTCGCATGTGCCGGCAATCCATCCAGATAGCGGGTCTCCTCGTATAGCGCCTGACCCATAGCCATCCACACTGAGCCTTGGATCTGGCCCTGCACCGCCAGGGGATTGATGGCATAGCCGCAGTCGAGCGCAACCCACACCTTGTCGACGGAGATTTGGCCGGTGGCTTCATCGATGCTCACCTCGACCACCTGCGCACCGTAGCTGAAACCCATGGTCGAGCCCACCGCGCCGCCTCGATGCTTACCGCCCTGATACTCCGGCGGGCAGGTGAACGTACCCTTGACTGTCAGCGTGCCGCGATCCACGAGCGCTTCCTTGACCACCTCGGTGAACGTCATCGCGGCCTCCGGAACATCCAGACCTTGAAACACCCCGCCGACGCACTCGACCGCTTCCGGCTTCAGCCCCATCTTGCGTGCGGCCGCCTCGATGAGCACCTGTTTGAGCTTGCGCGCTGCATCGATCGCCGCGTTGCCGACCATGAAAGTGATCCGCGACGAATAAGCGCCGTTGTCCTTGGGCGTGATCGCACTGTCGGCGGCGATGACCCGTATCCGATCGAGCGGCAGGCCCAGAGTCTCTGCGACCGTGATGGCCACCATCGTCGAGGAGCCCTGCCCAATATCCGCCGCACCGGTCAGCGCCGTGATCGAACCGTCCCAGTCGAGCTTGACGTTCACGACCGCGTGCGGCTCGCCGGTCCAATGGATCGGCTTCGCCGAGCCGCTAACGTAGTGCGAGCAAGCCATGCCGAGACCCTTGCCGGGTGGCAGCCGGCCGCGGCGCTCGCGCCAGCCGCTTGCCCGTTCCACCAGATCCAAACACTCGCCCAAGCCGTAGCTGCTGACCATGAGATCGTTCAGGGTCCGCGTCGGCGCGTGCAGCAGATTGCGGCGGCGCACCTCGAACGGATCGAGGCCAAGCTCACGGGCCATGCGGTCGAGCAGCACTTCAAAGCTATGGCGTGTATTGACGCCGCCATGGCCGCGCATGGCTCCGCATGGCGGCAAATTGGCGTAGACGCGATAGCCATCGTATTTGACCGCCGGGATGTCATACAGACCCTGCAGCAACGCGCCGGCGTAGAGAATGGTGACGATACCGTAGCCGGCATACGCGCCGCCGCGCTGCACGAGCTCGCACTCGCAGGCAGTAATGCGCCCATCGCGCTGCAGTCCGAGCTTGAGGCGGACGGTCGTCTGCGGCCGCGCACGGTGCGTGAGGAAATTTTCCTCGCGCGTGAGTTCCATGAGCACCCGCCCCTGGGCAGCACGCGCCAGTAGTGCCGTCACAATCTCGAAATTGAGCACCTCGACCCGCGCGCCGAAGCCACCGCCGATGAACGGCTTGATGACGCGAATCTGGGACTCGCTCATGTCCAGACAGTGCGCGAGCATCATGTGCAGATAGAAGGTGACCTGTGAGACGCTCTGCATCGTCAGCCGGTCGGTCAGCGGATCGTATTCGGCCAGTGCGGCGTGGGGCTCGATCTGCGCATGGTTGACCTCGGCGCAGTCGAAGGTAGCCTCGCGAACCAAGTCGGCTGCGGCAAAACCCGCAGCTGGGTCGCCGAACACGTGATGCACGGCCCGCTCCAAATTGTCCGCTTTGTTGTCGTGCAGACGCACCGCGCCAGGGGCCCGCGCGCTCGCGGAATCAAAGTAGGCGGGGAGTTCCCGCACTTCGAACTCGATCAGACGCAACGCGCGCTCGGCGGTCTGCGCGTCGATGGCCGCGACGGCCGCCACCGGCTCGCCGCGGTAACGCACCTTGTCGTGAGCCATCGGGAACTCGTTCATCGACACCGGCAGGACTCCATACGAATGACGGCAGTCCGCCCCGGTCACCACCGCGACGACGCCCTCGAGGCTGCGCGCACGCTCAACGTCGAGACGCAAGATCTCTCCGTGGCTCACCGGACTGCGGAAGATCCGGCCGATGAAAGCGCCGCGATGCTCGAGATCCGCGGTGTAGCGCGCCCGCCCGGTCACTTTGTCGATGCCGTCGATTAGCGGGACGCCGCGCCTGATCTTCGCGTCGGATGTCATCGCTGCCGCCTAAGCATCGGCGTCGGCCGCGGCGCGGACCGACTCGATGATTTTGACGTAGCCGGTACAGCGGCAGAGATTGCCGCCTAAGGCTGCGCGGATTTCATCGTCGCTCGGCGCCGGCCGGCGCCGCAGCAGACCTTCCGCCGCCATGATCATCCCCGGGGTACAAAACCCGCACTGGGTGCCGAGCTTCTCGTGAAAGGCACGCTGCAGGCGATGCAGCCGACCGCCGGCCGCGAGCCCCTCGATGGTCTCCACGGAGCGGCCGTCGCAACGGATCGCAAGCGTAATGCAGGATGGCACCGCCTCGCCGTCGAGGAGCACGGTGCAGGCGCCGCACTCGCCGCCGTCACAGCCGGTCTTGGTTCCCGTGAAACCGACGGTCTCGCGCAGGTAGTCAACGAGCAGCTGATTCTCAGCGACCGCGTCCTCGCGCCAGCGCCCATTGAGCCGCAGGCGCAGGATGCGCTTGCTGAGGATGGGTTGCCCGACTTCGCCCATGTATCCTTCCTGACGACGTGGCCAAATTTGTCTACACGATGCCCATAAGGTATTATAGTACTAAAATACGAATATATATTCTATAATTTTCCGGAACAGCGCGCTGAAATCGCTGAGCCGCCATGAACGATCAAGGTACAGGTTGCAACATTGAAGGGGACAGAGAGAATATTTCATGAAACGGGCCGCCACTCGAACTAAGACGCAATCTCGTTCGCCCGCACCGGGTGCGCCATTCGCAACGCGCCCGGGCGAAACGGCGCAGCTGGTGGGCACGCTCAAGAAGACCTTCCTGCTGCGCCCGGCTCGCCGCGACGACATGGCCGCCGTGACGGACCTCGACAAGCGAATCACCGGGCTCGCGAAGCCGGCGCACTGGCTCGAACTTTACAAACGCCAGAAGAAGCCCGGCCAGGCACCCGGGATCTTCCTGGTCGCCATCGATAAGGATGCTGCGGGGCGCCTACTCGGTTTCATCGTCGGCGAGATTCGCGCCTGGGAATTCGGTTCGGCGCCCTGTGGCTGGGTCTACGCCTTGTCGGTTGAACCCGACTCGCGGCTTCTCGGCGTAGGCGAGGCGCTGCTCGAATCCATTGCCGGCGAATTCCGCAAGGCGGGCGTCGGCAAGATGCGCACCATGGTGACGCGCGACAATCTCCTGCCCATGCTGTTTTTCCGCGGCGAAGGCATGATGGCCGGACCCTATACCCAATTGGAAAAGGACCTGGGTTGAAGCTACAAATCGCAAGCCGCTTGGCGATCTTTGCCGTGCTTGAACTAACCGAGCACTCCGAGCGGCAGTTGACGGTCGCCGAGATCGCAACCCGGTACGGCGTCTCGACCCACCACCTAGCCAAGGTCATGCACGAGCTGGGCCGCGCCGGGCTCGTCCGTTCAGTGCGCGGCGCCGGTGGCGGTTACCAATTCTGCGCCAATGCGCGGCGCACGACGCTGCTCGACATCATTGAACTCTTCGAGGAATTCGGACCTCAGGGACCCGATGCCAACGAGCCGGGCGGCGGCACCGGCGAAGCCGCCGCTCTCGACATCGTGCTCGGCGAGATCGACGAAGCCGTGCGTGCAACCTTCGGCTCCATCACGATCGCGACCATGCGCCGCCTGATCGAGCGTGGCCGCGTGCCGCCTGTCGCCACCGGCCGGCTGGGCAGCTGAATGATCGCGCAGCGGATCCGGCACGCCAATCCGAGGGCGATTGACCAGTCCAACGGCGAAAAGCGCGGGTGAAGCTGCTGCCGCAGGAGAATCCCAGCAAATACGTAACTTCGCTGACGCTGTGTTGCGGCTCGCTGAGATAGGCGAGTGCCAATGCATGCCTCGTATCGTCCAAAATTTCCTTGAACGTGGTACCGGCATCGCCGAGCTTCCGTTGCAGCGTGCGCGCACTGACGTTCAGCAGTTCAGCGACGTCCTCCTGAGAAGGTTCACTTTCCTGCAGCTGCTGCTCCAGCACCTCGCGTACGCGGGCCTCGATGTTGTTGCGTTCCATCCGCGCGAGATACTGATTGGCGATGGCATCGTTGTGCCGGGCCAGCTCCGGGTTGCCGCCCTCCAGCCGTTGCTCGATGCTCGCGCTATCGAAGATCAGCCGATTGTGCTCGGCATCGAACCGCAGCGGGGCCCGCAACAGTACTTGAAAATCCTCGACCACGGCCGGTCGCGGCCTTCGCAATTCGACCAAGAGCGGCGAGTACTCCCGCCCTGTCAACGAGCGGCACATCCGAAGAAATGCGGCGACCAAGGCGTCGACCGACTCGATGGGCACAATCGTGGTGGGTTCTATGAAGAAATGATACTCGGAGCCACACTTGTAAAATCGGTACTCCACGGCGTCGCTGACCAGGTGGCAGTATCGTTGAACACGCTCGAAGGCTTCCTTCAATGTCGAACTGGCGCTTAGGCCATAGCCCAGCGCATGGAACGTGGTGTGCTTGATGTGGCTCGCCACTTTTAGGCCGAACGCCGCATCGCCGGTCGCCGCCAGGGCAAGGCGCCACAGGCGTGCAGTCTTGGCCAGCGTGCAGCGCGCGTTCGGTCCATCCAGAGCCTTGAGATCGAACCCCGCCTCCGCGAGAAGCGCGGAACCATTGCAGCCCGCGGCATCGAGCGCTCGGACGATGGACTTGACCCAGGTGCCCAAAATGAATCCACGACTCGTTGCGGTATGTTTCCGCATTGCTGTCTCGACCTCCCGACTGCATCCCGTCAAGCTACGCCGCCAGGAGAGCAGCTTAGCGCCAAACCGCTTGAGCGTCGATCGTATTAGCGTTTGCAAGGCTTGCGCCGCTTGAGCTATATGGCGTCGACGGTCAACAGGTTGGCGTGTGAGGTGCTGCGTCCACGCCGGTTTTCCGTAAGCTCCACTCAGGGAGGCCTGCATCCCAGGGAATGCAGGCTCGAATAACCAAAACGGATGAGAGGATGATATATGACAGATCGAAACTTCGCCTCGCGACCGGTCGCGACTTGGCTTCTGGCCGTTTCCGGCACCATCACGGGCTATGCGAGTTGGGCGGAGGACACCGCGAGCCAACCCACCCTGACGGAGATCATCGTCACCGCGCAGAAGCGCGAGCAGAATTTGCAAGATGTGCCGATTTCCGTCATCGCCTTATCCGGCCAGCAACTCCAGGATGCCGGCGTCACCGACATCAAGAACTTGACGGCGCTGACGCCGGGCGTGACCACCACTTCCACGACCTCCGAAAACGTCACGACGGTGCGTATTCGCGGCATCGGCACCGTCGGTGACAATCCCGGCCTGGAGTCCTCCGTCGGCATCGTGATCGACGGCGTTTACCGCCCCAGGAACGGCGTCGGCTTCGGCAACCTCGGAGAAATCGACCGCATTGAAGTCCTCGAAGGTCCGCAAGGCGAATTGTTCGGCAAGAACAACGACGCCGGTGTCATCAATATCATCACCAAGAGACCGTCGACGACCTTTGGAGCGACCGCGGAAGTCACGTATGGGAATTATAACGACCGGGAAGTATCCGGGTCCGTCACCGGTCCGGTCGGCGGCATATCGGCATTCCGCCTGTACGCCGACTATCACAGGCGCGATGGCTTTTCCGACGTGGATACCGGCCTCGGCCCGAACACGAACGGCACCTCCAACGATCGCAACGCCTACACGGCACGGGGTCAATATCTGATCACCCCGACCGACGACGTGAGCTTCTTGGTTATCGGTGACTATTCCAAGCGCAATGAGAACTGCTGCGATGCCGTTCCTGTGGCGAACGGTATATTCTCCGGAGTCATCAACGCGATCGCCGGGACGCCGGTTCTCGGGGGTCAACCCGGCACGGTCGGCATCGGGACTCCGCCCCTGACGCCGTTCAACCAACGGGCCTGGGCCAACCAGCCCATCACCCAGCGGATCCGCGATATGGGTCTCTCCGGTCAGCTCGATTGGGATCTACACTTTGCCAAGCTCACTTCGATTACCGCGTGGCGCGACAACACCGTCGTGTCAGGCACCGATCTCGACTATACGGGCATCGACATCCTGCAAAGTCCCGGCAACCTCGGCAATCAAACCGACTTCAAGCAGTTCAGCGAAGAACTCCGGTTAGCGGGCAAGAGCGGCCCATTGGACTGGTTGGTCGGCGGTTTTTTCTCGAGCGAAAGCCTCACTCCTAACACAACCATCTACGCCGGCAACAATTTTGAAGAGTACGTCGGCGCCGCGGCGTCGGCAACCGTCGGACCGCCGAACCCCTTCTTGATCGCCGGTTTCACCGGCAATGCCCCCGGCGGCACATTCCTGCCCGGCGTATCCGGCGAGCAAGATCAGTACCATCAATCGTCCAAGAGCTATGCGTTCTTCACCAACGAGACCTACAGCATCACCCAGGCTGTGGATCTGACCGCAGGTCTGCGATATACGTCGGAGAAAAAGACCGTAGCATCGAATTACGCAGATCCGGACGGGGGCGCAGGGTGCGGACAATTATTGACGTCTCCGGGAGTCGGAGGGCTGAATCCGGCGAGTCCCGAGTACCTGTTTTTGCTCGGATACGGGTGCTCGACGGTGTTCAATCCGTTTTTCAACGGCAAATCGACCAGCCAATCCCTCGACGAGAGTAACGTGTCGGGTACCGTCAAACTGTCTTATCACTATTCCGACGACGTCCTGCTCTACGTGTCATGGGCGAACGGCTACAAGGCGGGCGGATTCAATTTGGCTCGCGTGGCGGATACGGCGACTTTGCAGCCGATTCTCGATACCGAATTCCCGCGAGAAACGGTACAGTCCTATGAACTCGGCATCAAGACCACGCTGGCCGACAGGACAGTGCGCCTCAACGCCTCGGTATTCGATCAGAGGTACACGAACTTTCAGCTGAATACCTATACGGGCATTCAATTCGTCGTGAGCTCGGTTCGCAAGGTGGAGTCCAAAGGCGTTGAACTGAATACGGATTGGGCGACGCCGCTGTCGGGCCTCAGTCTCACGGGCGGCGTGGTCTATGCGTTTACGAACATCGACGAATTCGGAGAATCCTCGGCGCTGTTTGCTCCGGATATTGCGACACCGCTCGATCGCCTGAACAATCGCCTGTCGTTTGCGCCGCTCTGGTCCGGAGTCGTGTCGGCGACCTACACGGTGCCGCTCAACGACGCCCTGTCGTTTCATGCGAGCGCCAGCGAAAAATACACCTCTTCGTACAACACCGGCTCCGACCTCGATCCTGAAAAACTTCAGGGCGCATACGGACTGGTGACGGCGCGGCTTGGAATCGGCGCACCGGACGGCAAATGGGTGGTGGAATTCTGGGGCGAGAACCTCGCCAACAAGGGCTATTACCAGGTTGCCTTCGATGCCCCGTTCCAATACGAGCAAATCGATGCATTCTTGGGCGACCCGCGAACATTCGGCGTCACGTTCCGGACGAAGTTCTGACGCACCGTGTGTCGGCGAGCACCGTTGAGCCACCAATTCGCATGGACCTGAACTTCACCCCCGAACAAGAATCGTTTCGCGCCGAAGTGCGCGCCTTCTTGGAGGCTGAGCTTCCCGTCGACATTCGCGACAAAATGCGTTTGGGACGGCGAATGCGCAAGGACGACATGATGCGCTGGCAGAAGATCCTATACCGCCGCGGTTGGGGCGCCGGGATGTGGCCGAAACGCTTCGGTGGGGCCGGCTGGAGCGTCGTCGAGCAACACATATTCGAGGAGGAAGGAGCGGCGGCCTACGCGCCGCCGCAGATTCCCTTCTCGCTCCGCATGGTCGCGCCGGTGTTGATGACGTTCGCCAACGCCGCACAGCAAGAATACTTTCTGCCGCGAATCATTTCCGGCGAGCACTGGTGGTGCCAGGGGTATTCCGAGCCGGGCTCCGGATCCGATCTTGCATCGCTGCGCACTAGTGCGGTACGCCATGGAGATCATTACCTCGTCAATGGCCAGAAGACCTGGAACACCCTGGGCCAGTATGCCGATTGGATCTTCTGTCTGGTGCGCACCAGCAGCGACGCGCGGCCCCAGCAGGGGATTTCATTTTTACTGATCGACATGAAGACGCCGGGCGTCACCGTACGTCCCATCATCACGCTCGAAGGCGAGCACGAAATCAACGATATTTTCTTCGACAATGTGCAGGTGCCGGTGCAAAACCTGGTCGGGGAAGAAAACCACGGCTGGACCTATGCAAAGTTCTTGCTTTCGCATGAGCGCACCAACAACGCCGGCATCGGCAACTGCAAACGCGGATTGAAGCGCCTCAAGGAAATTGCTGCCGCCCAGATGGTGAACGGCCGGCCGCTGCTCGAGGATGTCCGCTTTCGTGATCGCATCGCCCGGGTGGAACTCGAGTTGATGGCGCTCGAAATCACGAACCTGCGAGTGCTCTCGGCGGTCTCCGGCGAAGCGCGCGCTCCGGGGCCTGAAGTCTCGCTATTGAAGATCAAGGGCTCGGAAATCATTCAGCAACTCGCGGAACTGCAAATGCATGCTCTGGGCCACGATGCGCTGCCGTATGTACGTGAAGCGCTCGAGGTGGACTGGGCCCCTCCGCCGCTGCTCGCGGAGCACTATCCCGCCTACGCTCCGCCGCTCACCGGGCAGTATTTCAACCAGCGCAAGACCACGATCTACGCCGGCTCGACGGAAATCCAAAAGAACATCATTTCGAAACTGGTCCTGGGTCTTTAGCGAGGGCTGCCGTGGACTTCCGGTACTCCGAAGAGCAATTGGCGCTGCAGAACACGCTGCAGCGGCTCATTTCGCGCGACTACGACTTCGAGCGGCGCCGCTCGCTCGCGCGCTCGCCATTGGGCTATTCCGCCGAAGCTTGGGATCGATACGCTGAACTCGGTTTGCTCGGCCTGCCCTTTCCCGAGGAATTCGGCGGGATCGGCGGTACCGGCGTCGACATCATGGTGGTCATGGAACAGGTTGGCCAGGGGCTGCTGTTGGAACCCTACTGGAGTACCGTCGTGCTATGCGGCGGGCTGATCCGCGATGCCGCATCGGACTCCGTCAAACAAGCCCTATTGCCGCAGATTGCGGGCGGGAAAATGCAGATCGCGCTTGCCGCTTATGAGTCGGCCGGGCGTTATGATCCGGCACATGTCGCCTGTACCGCTCACAGCAGCGGCAGTGGCTGGCGCCTGACCGGCCGTAAGGCGGTGGTGCTCGATGCCCCCTCCGCGGATTACTTTCTCGTGTCGGCGCGCAGCAGCGGCCACGTGACCGATGCGCAGGGAGTATCCCTGTTTCTGGTACGGCGCGACGCTCCGGGCCTGACCTTGTTCGCGTATCCCACGCAGTCCGGCGGCAGAGCCGCCGATTTGCAGCTGGCGGACGTCACTGTCGACAGCGCGGCCATGATCGGCATACCGGAGCAGGCGCTCAGCATCATCGAACGCGCCGTGGACGTGGGGCTGGCCGCGCTCTGCGCGGAGGCGTTAGGCATAGTGACTGCGCTCAACCAGGCGACTTTGAGTTATCTGAAGACCCGCAAACAGTTCGGCGTTCCCATCGGCACTTTCCAGGCATTGCAGCATCGCATGGCGGAGATGTTCATTGCCGCGGAACAGATCCGCTCGATGGCGATCATTGCCGCCATCCACAGCGACGTCGACGATGCGGCGGCCCGTCGCCGCGCCCTCTCCGGCGCCAAGGCCTACGTCGGACAAGCCTCGCGCTTCGTCGGCCAGCAGGCCGTGCAGCTCCATGGCGCCATGGGCGTAGTGGACGAGTTCATCGTCGGCCACTACTTCAAGCGGCTGACGATGATCGACCTGACCCTTGGCGATGCCGATTTTCACTTGGCGCGTTTCAGTGATTCTCCCGGCAGGCAAGGAGCATAATCGCCGGCGACCCGAGGTTGGTTGGCGGCCGGTACGACTGAGGTGAAATCATGAACACGAAGACCGCGGCGATCTCCGGCATCAGGCAGCGCACTCGTTTGGCCCGGCCTTCTACGTAAGCTCGATCGAACGAATCCGGGTTATCAGGATTGACGAGTGGCTCGGCGGCCTTTCATGCCGGGCGCGGCGATGATTCCTCGCACGCCGCATTTTCCAGATTCTGCAGTTCGCGCCATTGGATCTTTCCGCTGCCCGACTTGGGTAACGCCTCCACAAGGACGATGATTCTCGGCACCTTGTAAGCCGCCATGGTCTGCCGGCACCAATCGATGATCTCTAGCGCATCGATGCGTCCACGCCACTCCGATCTCAACACCACCAAGGCCTTGACGGTCTCACCGCGGTGCGCATCTTTGGTGCCGATCACGCAGGCCTCTGCGACGGCGGGATGCTCGTACATGAGGGACTCGACTTCGCTCGGCCACACCTTGAATCCCGAGGCGTTGATCATGCGCTTCAGCCGGTCCACCATGAAAAAATAGCCATCTTCGTCGACTTTGCCGAGATCGCCGGTGCGGAAGAAACGCTTGCCGTCGATGTCGATGAAAGCTTGGGCGCTGTCCTCTGGTTTATTCCAATAGCCCGAGAATACCTGGGGACCATGCGTGACGATTTCGCCGACTTCGTCGCTGGGCAGTTCGCGCAGCGTGAGCGGGTCGACCACGCGCGAGTCCACGTCGTAGATGGGGATCCCCAGACATTGTTTTTTCGGACGGCCGGGCGGATTGATGTGGGTCGCCGCCATGGTCTCCGAGAGTCCGTAGCCTTCGACATAGGTGATGCCCTTGTCCTCCAGCCGCTGTGCGACCGCGGCCGGCATGGCGGCGCCGCCGCCGCTGAGCCGCCGAATGGACGACAAATCATACCGGCCGATGTTCGGATTCGAGAAAAAATCCTGCACCATGGTCGGCACGCCGGTCCAGCTGCAGACCCGATATCGCTGCACACACTCGGCCGCCACGTCGCGGTCCCAGCGGGGCATGAGCACCACCGTGTTGCCATTGTAGAGGGGGCCATTCATGCCACCCTGCATGCCGGTCACATGAAAGAAGGGAGCCACCGCCAACAGTGTCATTTCGGGCTGCAACGCGAACCAGCGCATGCTCGCCACCAGCGTATGCATCGTGCTGCGGTGGGTGTGCATGCAACCCTTGGGCACTCCCGTGGTGCCGGAGGTATACGGCAGCACGCACAGATCATCGGAGCCGGCCGTCAGAGGGCCGGGTTGATGACCGCTGGCGAGCGCATCGATCCACAGAGAAACCCCGGGCCCGGAATGCTCCACGCGCGGCGCGGCGACGAACTCGGGCACCGTCAATATCGTCGGATGCTTCAGATAGTCCGAGTATGCGGCGACGACCAGACGGTCGAGATCCTCATCCTTCAGCAGCGGTTCGATGCGCGGGAATAATTCTTGCGACACGATGGCCGTGCGCGCGCCCGCATCTCTCGCGCACCGCAAAATCTCGTGCGTCAAGTTCATGGGGTTGACCGGAACGACCACGGCATTTGCGCGCAGAATCCCGTAGTAGCCGATCACGAACTGCGGACTGTTTTGCATGTAGAGCAGCACGCGATCGCCCCTGCGCACGCCGCAATGTTGCTCGAGGTAACCCGCGATGCGTTGGGCTTCGTCGAAGAATGCGGAAAAGCTCACCGGCGTGTCGTAGAAAACCAAGTACGGCTTGTCCGGATATCGCCGGGCCGACACCTCGGCATTGTAAAACACGTTGGTGGCCGGCGCGTCCAGCTTGTGCATCGCATGCGCCGGCCAGAATTTGAAGTGGTGATTTGACATGCAATTCGCCCTACCCTATCGGCTTTCCGACGGCTGCATCGCGCAGCCGATATCGAGCCAGTTCGAGTTTGCCGATCTGTTCGCGGTGCACTTCGTCCGGACCATCGGCAAAGCGTATGGTCCGCGCATGGGCATAGGCGGTCGCGAGCGGAAAGTCATCGCTGACACCCGCTCCGCCATGCATCTGGATCGCCCAGTCGATGACCTTGCAGGCCATGGCCGGCGCTGCCACCTTGATCATGGCGATTTCCTGCTTGGCGGCGCGATTACCGGCCGTATCCATCATGTAAGCGGCATTGAGCACCAGCCAGCGAGCCTGATCGATCATGATGCGCGACTCGGCGATCCGCTCGAGCGTGACTCCTTGCTCCGACAATCGCTTGCCGAACGCCGTTCGCGTTTGCGCGCGCCGGCAGAGGGATTCCAGGGCCCGCTCGGCGACACCGATCAGACGCATGCAATGGTGGATCCGTCCCGGCCCGAGGCGGCCCTGCGCGATTTCAAAACCGCGTCCCTCGCCGAGCAGGAGATTCTCCGCCGGCACACGCACGTTGCTGAATTCGATTTGCGCGTGTCCATGCGGCGCGTGGTCGTAGCCGAAGACGGTCAACTGGCGCAGCTTTTTGACGCCAGGGGTAGTCATCGGCACCAGAATCATGGATTGTTGGCTATGACGGCTCGCCTCCGGATTGGTCTTACCCATGAAAATCAGGATCTCGCAGCGCGGATCGCCGGCGCCCGAGGTCCACCACTTGTTCCCATTGATCACATAGTGATCGCCGTCGCGCACGATGGACGCCTGGATGTTCGTGGCATCACTGGACGCGACATCGGGCTCGGTCATTGCGAACGCCGAACGGATGCGTCCCTCGAGCAGCGGCACCAGCCAGCGCTGCTGCTGTCCCGGGGTTCCATAGCGAGCCAGCACTTCCATATTTCCCGTATCGGGCGCCGAACAGTTGAATGCTTCCGGGCCGATATGCGAACGTCCCATGATCTCGCACAAGGGAGCGTATTCGAGATTCGTGAGGCCGGCGCCGAGCTCGGATTGCGGCAGGAATAGGTTCCACAAATCCTCCGCGCGGGCCCGGTTCTTCAGTTCCTCCATCACGCCGATGACTTGCCAGGGATTCCCGCCGCGACGATTCTTCTCCAGCTCGTCGTGGAAACGCGACTCCGCCGGGTAAATGAATTTGTCCATGAACGCGCCCACGCGTTGCTGCAAGCCGCGCACCTTATCGCTGTAGGAAAAATCCATAATTATCCCTCGGCGGATTGCTGAACCAACCGCCACGCCAGTTCGGCCAGCGGGCGCGCCCTGCGGCCGGTCTGCAACGCGCTCGCGCTGGAGGCGTTGCCCTGAAGGGCACGCGCAAGGACGCCTTGCAGGATCCCGCTCAAGCGGAACATGCAGAATGCGAGATAGTACGTCCAATCCTGCGGGGCAATCGGCTCGCGGCCGCGCCGCCGGCAATAATCCGCGACGCACTCCGCTTCCGTGGGAAGCATCAGCGCCGCCGCGTCGACTCCGCCGAGGCCGCGCAACTCGTCCGCCGGCAGGTGATACCGCATGCACAAATAGGCGAGGTCGACGAGGGGATGACCGAGGGTCGATAACTCCCAGTCGAGCACCGCGAGAATGCGCGGTTCTCGCGGGTGGAAGATCGTGTTGTCGAGCCGAAAATCGCCGTGCACCAAACACGTCTCCTCGCCGGCCGGAATGTGCAGCGGCAGCCACTCGATGAGGCGTTCCATCGCATCGATGGTCTCGGTTTCGGCGGCACGGTACTGTTGCGTCCAGCGCGCCACCTGACGACTGATGTAGTGACCCGTCTTGCCGTAGTCGCGAAGGCCCAACGCCGCATAGTCGACCGCATGCAGCGCCGCGAGGACGCGGGTCATCTCCTCGTAAATCGCACGGCGGTCGGGGGCCGCTACTTCGGGCAGCGCGGCATCCCAAAAAATGCGGCCGTCGACATAGTCCATCACGTAGAACGCGGACCCGATCACCCCGGGGTCCTCGCATAGGGCATGGGCGCGCGCCACCGGCACCTCGCTGCCCGCCAGCGCGGCGATCACCCGAAACTCACGCTCGACCGCATGGGCCGACGGCAGAAGCTTACCCGGCGGCTTGCGGCGCAGCACATATCGATGCTGGAGCGACTGCACCAGGAATGTGGGGTTCGACTGCCCGCCGGCAAACTGCCGCACGTCGATGGGACCGGAAAATCCTGCGATGTGCTCGGCCATCCAGGCCTCGAGGTGAACGGCATCGACCGCATGCGGCGCGGTCTCGCGCAAACCCGCCGTCGGATTATTCACGCCGCTGCCTCACCGCAGGGACGCTCCGGGCCGATTCATGCACTGGATGCGCCCCCGTCCACGGTGATGTACTGACCCGTCACATGGCGCGATGCCTCCGATGCCAGGTAAACCGCCGCACCTTGAAGATCGGTATCCCCACCAAGACGCCCCAGCGGAGTTCGCGCGATCACCGACGCTTCAATCGTTTCGAGGAGACCGCTCGCCAGCTTCGAGGGAAAAAAGCCGGGGCAGATCGCGTTGACGCGGATGCCGTACTGTCCCCACTCCGCCGCCAGCGCCCGCGTCAGATTCAATGCCGCGGCCTTCGAGGCGTAATAGGCAGCCGCTTTCATCTGCATCGACACGTGCAGCGCGGCGACCGAGGCTACGATGATGATGTTGCCCGAGCGCTGCGGGATGAAGCAACGATTGGCCACAGCCTGGCTCAGTGCGAAGACGCTGGTGGCATTGAGCGTCATGACCTTGTTCCAGGCGTCGAGCGAATGCTCTTCGGCCGGCGCACCCCAACTCGTGCCGGCATTGTTGACCAAGATGTTGATCCTGCCATAGTGATTGACCACCGCTTCGACCAATGCCGGCACTTGCTCCGGTTTGGAGAGGTCGTTGACCACCGTCAGGGCGTCGATGCCGTGATTCGCGAGTTCGGCTTTGGCTTCCGCGAGTTCCCGCGGCTTTCGCGCGCTGACCGCAATGGCCGCGCCCATCTCCCCAAGCCCTTTGGCGATTTGCAATCCGAGGCCGCGGGAGCCCCCGGTGACGAGAGCCACCTTGCCGCCCAACTCGAATAAGTCGCGCAGACCCATGTCACGCAACCTCGAACAAGCCGGCCGCGCCCTGGCCGCCGCCGATGCACATGGTGACCACGACGAGCTTGGCGCCACGGCGCTTGCCTTCGATGAGCGCATGGCCGGTCAGGCGCGCGCCGCTGACGCCGTACGGATGACCAACCGCGATGGCGCCGCCGTTGACATTCAGCCGCTCATCGGGGATTCCCAACCGGTCGCGGCAGTACAGGACCTGGCAGGCGAAGGCCTCGTTCAGTTCCCACAGATCGATGTCATCCACCGCGTAGCCGGTTCGCTTGAGCAGGCGTGGTACCGCATGCACCGGGCCCACGCCCATTTCATCCGGCTCACAACCGGCAACGGCAAAACCGCGAAAAATGCCGAGAGGCTCGAGGCCGCGCTGCTCCGCCAGCTTGCCATCCATCACGACACAGGCGCTGCTGCCATCCGAGAATTGGCTTGCGTTGCCCGCCGTGATGACGCCGCCAGGCACGGCGGGACGGATCTTCGAGATCCCTTCGAGCGTGGTGTCCGGACGTATGCCCTCATCGCTGGCGATGGTGACTTCGCGAGTCGCGATGGCGCCGGTCCTCTTGTCGACGACGCCCATGGTGGTGGTCATCGCCACGATCTCATCGTTGAACTTGCCCGCCGCCTGAGCAGCCGCTGCCCGCACCTGACTGCGAACCCCATATTCGTCCTGAGCTTGTTTGGAGACGCCGTAACGTTTGGCCACTTGTTCGGCGGTCTGCAGCATGGTCCAGTAAATCGCCGGTTTATGCTCGATCAGCCAGGGATCGCGCCGCATGTGCGTATTGGCCTCGTTCTGCACGCAAGAAATACTTTCGAGTCCGCCGGCGACGATGACCGAGATGCCCTCGGTCATGATGCGCTGCGCCGCGAGCGCGATGGACTGCAGTCCCGAGCTGCAGAAGCGGTTGATGCTCAAACCAGCGGTACTCGTCGGCAGGCCGGCGCGCAGTGCGATCGCTCGGGCAATGTTGCCGCCCGTCGTGCCTTCACCGAACGTCGAGCCCATGATCACGTCCTCCACTTCGGCGGGATCGATGCCCGCACGCGCCACGGCGTGGCGCACCGCATGGGCGCCGAGCGTGGCGCCGTAGGTCATGTTGAACGCGCCTTTCCAGCTCTTGCCAAGGCCGGTGCGCGCCGTAGATACGATGACGGCTTCTGTCACGACGATGATCCCTCATATCCGCTGAAGGTCTTGCCCTCCTGGGCGAGACTCGTGAGCAGCGAGGCCGGCGTCCAGAACGAGCTGTCGGCGCCGGGCGTGGCGGCAATGCGCCGCAGCCCGCGCGCGACATCGGCCAAGCCGGTCTGGTCGGCGTAAAACATGGGTCCGCCGCGGTAAGCGGGAAATCCATAGCCGTTCAGATACACCAAATCGACGTCCGAGCTGCGCTGAGCGATACCGTCCTCGATGATGCGCGCACCCTCGTTGATGAGCGCATAGACGCAGCGCTCGACGATCTCCTCATTGCTCACCTGGCGCGGGGTGATGCCTTTTTGCTTGCGGTAATTTTCGATGAGTTGGGCAACCTGGGGATCCGGAATCGGGTCGCGCGAGCCGGCTTCATAACGGTACCAGCCCGCCGCGGTCTTCTGGCCGAACCGGCCCGCCTCGCACAATTTGTCCGCCACGTTCGAAAAGTCTCGGGTAGGGAATTCCTCGGCGCGGCGCTTGCGCGATGCCCAACCGATATCGAGGCCGGCCAGATCACTCATGCGGAACGGGCCCATCGCCATCCCAAAATCCTGCAGCGCTCCATCGACCTGCTGCGGCAAAGCGCCGGCCATGATCATGTCGTGAGCGGCCGCGCCATAGCGCGCCACCATCCGATTGCCGATGAAGCCATCGCAGACGCCGGCAACCACCGCGATCTTGCCGATGCGCTTCGCCAATTCCATCGCAGTCGCCAGGACATCCCTCGCGGTCTTGGCCCCTCGCACCACTTCAAGGAGCCGCATGACGTTCGCCGGGCTGAAGAAATGCAGTCCGATCACATCCTGCGGGCGCTTGGTGAATTGCGCAATGGCATCGAGATTCAGCGCCGATGTGTTGGAAGCGAGAATCGCACCCGGCTTCGCGACCGCATCCAACCTCTCGAACACCTGTTTCTTGACCTGTATGTTCTCGAACACGGCCTCGATGATCAAATCGGCATCTCGCAACGGCGCATATTCCAAGGTTGGCGTGATCAACGCCAAACGCTTCTCCAGACTTGCCTCATTGAGCGTGCCTTTGCGCAGCGCGCCTTGATAATTGCGACGGATGGTGGCGAGACCGCGGTCGAGCGCCTCCTGCGACGTCTCCAGCAGCCACACCGGCAATCCGGCATTGATGAGGGTCATTGCAATGCCCCCTCCCATGGTTCCCGACCCGATGACGCCGACCCTCATGATCTCGCGGATGGGTGTGTCCGGCGGCACATCGAGGATGTGCGAGGCCGCCCGCTCGGCTTGGAACACATGGCGCAGCGCCGCCGATTCGGGCGACATCATCAAGCTTATGAACAGTTCACGCTCGCGCTTCAGTCCGGCATCGAAGGGCTGTTGGACCGCCGCAGCGACCGCCTCGACGCAAGCCAACGCGGCGGGATACCGCCCCGCCGCGGCCTTGACGCTATTGCGTGCGAACTGGAAATACGCCTCGGCGTTCGGCATGTCGATACTCAGGTCCCGGACTCGCTTCAAGGGGCGCCGCTCGGCAACGACCATGCGCGCAAAATCCACCGATGCAGCCAGCAGATCCCCATCCGAAAAGGCATCGAATAACCCCGATGTGCGCAAGTGTTCGGACGCGACCGGTGCGCCCGAAACGATCATGTTCAGAGCCGCCTCGACGCCGATGAGACGCGGCAGACGCTGCGTACCGCCGGCGCCGGGCAGCAATCCCAGCTTCACTTCAGGCAGCGCGATGCGCGCGCCCGGAACCCCAACTCGGTAATGGCAGGCGAGCGCCAGCTCGAGACCGCCGCCCATGCAGATGCCGTCGATGGCAGCGATCACGGGCTTGCCGCTCTGCTCGACCGCGCGAATGAGGGCCAACAGATTCGGCTGCGCCGACGCCTTGGGCGTGCCAAATTCGCGGATATCGGCGCCGCCGGAAAAACCCTTCCCGGAACCGATCACCACCACGGCCTCGATGCCCCCATCGGCATCAGCACGCTCCAGTGCTTCGAACAGCGACGCGCGCAGCTCATGGCCAAGGCTGTTGACCGGCGGATTGTCAAGTCGCAGAACGGCGATGCCGCTAGTTGCCTCGAAAGCGAGTTTACTCATGCCAGCCCCGTATTCCACCAGCAGAATCAAGTTCTACTTTAATCTTGTAATGTAGCAGCGCGCGTTCGGCTTTGAAAGGCAACACCGCCTGCGGTACCGAGCGCTTTTTCCAAACGATGTAAACGGGACCGCCGGATGATGGTAGGTTTGTCCGAACTTTCCGGAGGCCCTCGAACGTGTCAAATCAGCACAGCCAATGGGTATCGTTGAGTTCCGGCGACCTCACCGCGCAGATCGATCCTCTCGGTGCACAACTCTCGACGCTCACGGATCGAACTGGACGCGACCTGATTTGGAATGGCGATCCGTCGATTTGGTCTGGGCGCGCCCCGCTTCTCTTTCCCATCGTTGGGGCGCTCGCAGGCGGCACCTATCGCCTGGACACGAAGCGTTACCATCTGTCCAGGCACGGCTTCGCGCGGGGCAGCGTCTTCCAGATTGTGGATTCGAGCGCCGCCAGCGCTCTTTTCAGATTGAAGGCCGATGACGCGAGCTTTCAACTGTATCCTTTTTGTTTTGAACTGGATGTCCACTTCGCGCTGGATGGCGCAACGCTTTCGATGACGACCTGGGTCCGGAACTTAGGCGATAAGGACATGCCCGCAAGCTTCGGCTATCACCCTGCATTTCGTTGGCCGCTGCCATTCGGGCGGGAGCGGTCATCCCATTTTATCGAATTCGCGAAAGACGAATCCTCGCCCGTTAGGCGCCTCGACGCGGATGGACTCCTCATGCCTGAGCGCTATGCAACGCCGATCATCCAACGGCGTCTGGCGCTTGACGATGCGCTCTTCCAACACGATGTCGTCATTTTCGACGATGTCTGCAGCCGATTTGTCACTTACGGCGCGCAAGATGGCCCGCGAATCCGGGTGAGTTTTCCCGACGCGCCATATCTTGGCGTCTGGACGAAGCCGCGCGCCAACTTCATCTGCATTGAGCCCTGGCATGGCGTCGCCGATCCTCAGGGATATTCCGGAGACTTCCGTATGAAACCAGGCGTTTTCATGGTCATGACGGGAGCCGACAAGGCGATAAGAATGGCGATAACGCTGCAATCCTCTTAAGGATCCTCTTAAGGCAGCATTGCGCGCGCAACTGCGTCACCGCGACGCAGATGCGGCCCCGGTAAATTACCGGGCGAGAAGCGGGGGAAGCATCAGCCTCTCGCCATCCGATCATCCGACAGCGGTCAAGCGGGTTTTTTGACGTAACTCAGACACCATCCGCCGCCCGCGACGCTCTTTCCCGGAAAAATCTTGCAGCCGCCTGTTGCGTCGCTTTCCTTGCCCACGAATTGCACGCAGCCAGAGCATTGCTGGCCCGGCTTGGCGGACTTTGTGACATACCCCAGCGCCTTCGCACTCGGGTCATTTACGTCCAGCGCCGGATCGGCGGCAAACGCCGAAGCATTGACGAATAGCCCCATGACCGGAAAGAGTGACCCGGCAATGAGACTGCCCTTGACGAGGGCGCGACGTGAAATGGATTTTTGCATATTCATGATCCTTCTATTGATAAGTTGGTTGCTGGCATGATCCACGATTGGGACGCGACGCCAACTACCTGCCCTTCAGTCGGGCAGCGAAATCGTCCCACGGATACTCGCTTCGTGGGTATATGGGCTTCTACTTAGGCGGGCTATTCGAATAGCGTGTCGACTGCGTGGCGGTCAGCCTATGTGAGCTCGAAATCAAAAAATCGCGAGATCCTGGCGCATGTGTGCTTCGGACTTCGTGCCCATCTGCGATGGGGTCGGCAGCGGCGAATGCAGGACGAGGCAGTCCACATAATCGGCCTGGTCAAGCGCGTTGTATCTGCCTTTTTCCAGGCGGTGCCGTAGCGGATCCCGGGTATTCGAATTCCCGCGTTGGATGTGACGAAGGATTCCATGTTGCATTCTAGAGCGATGTTGCTCACTTCGTGACATACCCGTGGTAAATTGCAGCAGCATCCCGTACGGTCCTATGCGCCAACCCGCCCCCAATCGCTATGATCGGATGTCCTATGCGCGCTGCGGCCGCAGCGGGCTGGACCTGCCAAGGATATCGCTGGGCCTCTGGCAGAATTTTGGCGGCAGCTCGCCGTTCGAGAACGCTCGCGAGATGGTTCTCCAGTCCTTCGATCGCGGCGTCACGCACTTCGATCTGGCCAACAATTACGGGCCGCCGCCGGGGTCCGCGGAAAGTCACTTCGGCCGTATTCTTCACGACGATCTGGCGGACTACCGCGACGAAATAATCGTGTCGACCAAAGCGGGCTATCGCATGTGGCCGGGACCCTACGGGGAGTGGGGTTCGCGAAAATACTTGCTCGCCAGTCTCGATCAAAGCCTGAAGCGCATGCAGCTGGATTACGTGGATATTTTCTACTCGCACCGCTATGACCCGCAGACCCCGTTGGAAGAGACCATGAGTGCGCTGGATACCGCCGTCCGCAGCGGCAGAACACTCTATGTTGGAATTTCCTCCTACGGCCCCGAGAAAACGCGCGAAGCCGCCGCGCTGCTGCGCGCAATGAAGGTTCCCTTCGTGATCCACCAGCCGTCGTATTCGATGCTCAATCGATGGGTGGAGAATGGCCTGCTGGACGTGCTGGAGGCCGAAGGCGTCGGCTGCATCGCATTCTCGCCGCTGGCTCAAGGGTTGCTCACGGCAAAGTACTTGAACGGCGTACCGACGGCTTCGCGCGCGGCTCAAGACGGCTCCTTCCGCAAGGCGATGCTGACGGAACGCAATCTCGACAACGTGCGGGCGCTCGATCGAATTGCCCAAGAGCGCGGCCAAAGCCTTGCGCAGATGGCGATCGCATGGGTGCTCAGGAAGCCGGCGGTCACCAGTGCACTCATCGGTGCGAGCAGCTTCACCCAGATCGAGGAGTCGCTTGGGGCGCTTCGGAACCCGCGTTTCGATCAGGACGAAATCGACCGGATCGATCGGCATGCACTCGATGGCGACCTCAATATTTGGGCCGCCCCGAGTCAGTCGGAGTGAAGGCAACCTTTCCTTGTCGACGCCGCCCGCTGTTCGAACCTGACGTCCGTAATCCTCATTGTCAGCGACCCGTTCGTCGTGATGGCGAAGGGCGTGTCGACGGTTGCAAGACTGCCGTCTTTGGGGATGAAACACTGCAGTGGGATTCTCAGCATCTGCCACGGACCGGATGACGATGCGAGTCGACTCGTGATATCGACGGCCCCATGGCATGGGTGCCCGCAATCGATCGATACTGCGACCGCCGCCGATGGACGGTGAATCACGCGATAGCGGAATGACAAAAACTCGCCGTCGGCTGCTGCCCTGCGCAGATCGATCGCGCGGCCGCTGACGCGCAACGTCCCGCTCGCGCCGCCGTGCCAGCTCACAGTAACGGCGCGCGTCTGCAGGGCCACCGTCACCGTGCCATCCGGGCTCGCCTGTTGCTGGGTGGTGAGCCTGACGCCGGCCGTCTTGTCATCGACATAGATCGACCAGGGTGCGGTGACGTGCCCTGCAAAGAACAACGTGTCGTGCCCCGCAAACTGCATCGGAATTTGCGGATCTTCGGACAGCACCGGTAACTGCGCGTCATCGCCATACGTCAAGCCGAAACCGCGAGCGAATAACGGGTCGATCGGCTGGTCCGCTGCACCGAGACTGACCGGCATGGCGGTTTTCGGCCAGGAAAAGCTCAGTTTTCCCGTAAAGTCATGAGGCACCGACCCATCGGGCGCCCGCAGCAACAGATCGGCGATCCCGTTTCCTTCGGTGCCCGGCAACCAGGCGGCAACGAAGGCGTCGGACGCATTCAGTTCCGGGTTGACCCACAGCGGCCGTCCCGACAGGAGGACCGTCACGATGGGCACTCCCGCAGCCCGCAAGCGGCGCAGCACGGCAAGTCCGCGGCCGTCGTATTGCGAGAATGACAAGTTCTCGCGGTCACCTTCGAACTCCGCATAGGGGTTTTCGCCGATCACGATGATGGCTGCGTCCGGTCGGCGCGAGTAGCGGCCGTCGGTGCTCAACGTGATCGTGCCGCCCGCCTGCTCGATGGCCGCCTTCAGTCCGGCATAAATCGATGTGCCGCCGGGGAAGTCGGCTGCCGTATTGCGATCGCCCTGCCAGTCGACGGTCCAGCCCCCGGCCTGTTTGCTGAGGTTGTCGGCACCATCGCCCGCCACCAGGTAGGTCGCATGCGGGTCGAGGGGCAACAAGCCATGCTCGTTCTTCAGCAACACCAACGATTCGCGCACCGCTTGGCGCGCGATGGCACGATGCGGAGCGCTGCCGAGCCGTTCAAACCGGCCTGAATCGGGCCGTCCCACTGGGGAAGGTCGATTGAACAGGTTGGCAAGCGCCTTGACCCGAAGAATGCGCCGCACGGCATCGTTCAGCCGGTCCGCGGGGATGACGCCGCTGCGGGCTTGCGCCAGGGTATTGCGGTACAAGTCCTTCCAGCCGTCCGGACCCATCACCATGTCGATGCCCGCCACAATGACGCCGGGACAGTTGAACTTGGTGCAGCCGGCAATTTCCTCCTGCCCATTCCAGTCGCCGACAATGAAGCCGTCGAAGCCGAGCCGGCCTTTGAGCACATCGGTCAACAGGCTGTGATTGCCGTGCATTTTGACGCCGTGCCAACCGTTGTACGATGCCATGATGGTCGCGGCGCCGGCCTTGATCGCTGCAACATAGCCGGCGCCATGCACCCGCACGAGATCCTGTTCGGACGCCAGGTTGTCGCCCTGATCGCGGCCGTCGAGCGTTCCGCCATCGCCCAAAAAATGCTTGGCCGTTGCGATCGTGTGCTTCGAATCAAGAAATTCGGACGTGCCCACCCTGCCCTGCAGCCCGTCGATCATTGCGGCGGCATAGTCCCTCACCAATCCGGGTTCTTCCGAATAGCTTTCGTAAGTGCGGCCCCAGCGTACGTCACGAACCACTGCCAGCGTAGGCGCAAAGCTCCAATCGATGCCGGTCGTCACCACCTCTTCGGCGGTCGCCTCCCCGATGCGCCGAATGAGCGCAGCGTCGTGCGCAGCGCCCAGTCCGATATTGTGCGGGAAAATGGTTGCGCCCCGGATCCTCGCATGGCCATGAACCGCATCGATCGCAAAGAGTATCGGTATGGGGGGATGTCGTTGATCGCCGGTTCGCATGGATGCCTGATAGAAGGCCTCGGTCGTCTCCAGCCAGGCCTGCGGCGTCGCGCGCACGTCATTGCCGGGAGCGGAATTGCCGCCCGCTTGGACGGAGCCAAGCTTGTAGGTCACCAGGTCATCGGGCGTGATCCAATTGATATCGGCCTGAATGAGTTGGCCGACTTTCTCCTCGACGGTCAACTTGGCGAGAAGTTCATCCACGAATCGCTCGACGTCGGGACGGACGAGCACGCCATGCGCGGCTGCCGGCCAGAGATCCGGATGAGCCGTTCCGGAAGGCTCATCCGCCGCCGCAAGCGCGCAGCATGCACCGGCCCAGACGCCCCATGCCAACCGCACCCATCTAGCGCATCTCACACGTCACCGCTGCCGATCTCGCCGCGACGCCGCCCGACATAGGCGTCGAGTTGTTCGCGAATCGCGCAATCCATGGCAGGTTCCTCATACTCGTTGAGCGCTTGCTTCCAAAGATCAGTAGCCCGTTGCGTCGCATCTTTGCCCCCGCTCGCAATCGTGAACATTGGGCGGACCCGCGACCAGTCCGAAGTTGATGTGGTTCCCGCCCATGATCACGCGCTTGTTGACGTTGCGGGGCGTCAGGACGAATGACGCCGGCGCACTTTTCAATGCATTTTCAACGAGGCAGCGGTCCAGACGAACCGTTCTCGCCGCCATGTCGACGTCGGCATGGCCCGCCTTGAATATCGAGGTGCGCGCAGCGACATGACCTCCATCCCGAGATCTTCGAGGATTCGGAGCGAGGTTGAGTGAATCGACTCAAGCTGTTCTGCGGACAGTACTTCCATGGGCAGGTACGATTGCGAACCTCCTGCCATGCTGCGGAACGTGGTTTCCGGCCTGGCGTCTACCGCGGCCTTTCATTCATGACCCGCGCGGCCTCCCGCGGCGGCGCACAGGGCGCCGCCGCTTTGGTCGTATACCGACGCGTTCTTCGTCACTGCACGGTGATCTGCTTCGGCTTTTGTTTGGTTGTCTCCATTTTAGGAATGTGCACGGTGAGGACGCCGTCCTTGCTGTCGCAATGCACCATGTCCGCGTTCACGTTCTCCGGAAGTGAAAAGCGCCGCTCGAAGGTGCCATAGAAGCTCTCGACGCGGTGGTACTTCTCGGTCTTCTCATCCTTCTCCTGTTTGCGCTCGCCCTTGATGGTGATCATTCCACCATCGAGGGTCACCTGAACGTCTTCCTTCTTCACGGCCGGGAGTTCGGCCCGAATGACGTATTCCTTGTCCGTCTCGCTAATGTTGGCGGAGGGCGCCCAGTCCACCTTCTTTCCGTTGCCGGGCAGTGTCAGGCGTGGCCAATTGACGAACTCGCTCGGCATCATACGGTTGAACATCATATCGACATCAGCGAACGGATCCCAACGTATAAGACTCATGGCATTCTCCTTTGATGGCTTGGGACGATTTGAATTAACGCCTCCAATGGTGAGCTTGATGATTTGATTTCGCGATCCGCGAATGTACGTATCCGCCGACGCATTGCGGCATGTACGCATTGCCCTGGGGCGTGCCCAGGTGGAGTATGCAATCATGGAACTCAGCGATGCAATCATGGGACGGCGCGCGGTGCGCGAATACACGGATGCGGTAATCGATGACCATACCATCCGTCGCCTGATCGATGCGGCGGTGCAGGCGCCGAGCGCGGTAAACGGGCAGCCTTGGACATTCACGGTGGTCCGTGACCAACGGGTGCTTGATCGCGTCTCGCGTGACGCGAAGGCCCACATGCTTGCCACAATGGCCGCCGGTCCGCATGCCGACCATTTTCATTCAATCCTCAGTGAGCCGACTTTTCACATCTTTTATCATGCTCCCGCCCTGGTCCTGATTTCGGCGATCGCGCAAGGTCCGTGGATTCTCGAAGATTGCGCGTTGGCTGCGGAGAATTTGATGCTGGCTGCATTCGCCGCCGGACTCGGCACTTGTTGGATCGGTTTTGCGCAAGGTTTCCTCAATACATCGGATGGAAAAGAGGCGCTGAAACTTCCCGCCGCGTGCGTTCCGGTGGCGCCGATCATTCTCGGACATCCGAAGGCCGTGCCGCCGCCCGTGCCGCGCAAGGAACCGCAGATTCGCTGGATCGGCTAAAGGTCTGATTGAGCGCTGTCTGCTCAGAGCCTATTGAGCAACCGGTCCGCATCCTCCAAAGACTGGCGACTCTCGAAAAAGTCGCTCCATGGGTCGGCGCGGCCGAGCCAAGCGGCAAAATTCCCCAGATTGAAATCGGACGGGATCAGCGCTGGTTTGACCTCCGACCAATCCAAGGGCCGAGAAATAGGCGCTTTCTCGCGATGCCGGACGGAAAAGGGTGCCACCACGGTCTGGCCAAAACCGTTCCGAAAGGGATCCAGGTAGACACGGCCACGCCGCGCCGCGACCATATGCTCGACCGTCAATTCCTGCGGATGCGCGGATGCCACCCGGAGAACGAAGGTTCTGGCGAACGCGAGGACTTGGTCCGCGTCCGGCCCAACGCGAATCGGCACCATGACATGCAAGCCCCGGCTACCGGAGGTTTTCGGGTAGGACACCAGCTTCAAAACGTCCAAGGCGGCCTTGACGTGGAGTGCCGCACGGGCGGCATCGGCGAATAAGCCCGACTCGGGATCAATATCAATACAGACCCAGTCCGGCTGCCGGGCCGAATTCACACGGCTCGCCATGACATGAACGGCAATGCAACCTAAGTTTGCAAGGGCGAGCTGCGTCACCAAGGAGCCGCCGACCACGTAGTCGGTGAACTCGCCGGCACCGCCGACATGCTCGAGCCGTTTGGTTGGCGTTCCGGGAGGCATGCTCTTCGGTTTCTGCTTTTGATAGAAGCAGTCGCCCCGCATCCCATCCGGGCAACGCTCGAGAGACAGCATGCGATCCTTCACGTAGGGCAAGAGCTGCGGAAAGACGGCACGGTAATACTCGACCAGATCCCCCTTCGTATAGCCCTCGTTGGGCCAGAACACCTTGTCGGGATTGGAGATCGGTATCGGCATTTGCGCGGGTGCCAATTCGGTGATACTTTTTTTGGTCATACGGTCGCCTCCGGCAAGAGCACTTCCCGGGCGCTTTTGTCGTCGCGCAGACCGAGATAGACCGGCTGCCGTAGCCTTCTCTCCTCGGTCAACTCCTGGTACGAGATCTGGGCGACGAGCTTCGGCTCGATAAAGACCGCGCCCTTCTCCCGCGGGGGGTCGACCAGCGCGGGTCGCGAGCGTACCAATGGCTGGAACCGTTGGTACAGCGCAGCGAGCGTCGGCTCATCGAATCCCGTGCCGACTTTACCGACGTAGCGCAGTTCATCCTTGCAATAGGCACCGAGGAGAAGGGCGCCAAAATGCTGCCGCGAGCCTGCGGGTTTCGTGTATCCGCAAATCACGAACTCATCTTCTTGGTGGACCTTTACTTTAAGCCACTTGGTGGAGCGCGCTTCCACGTAAGGACTGGAGAGATCCTTTGCGACCAACCCCTCGTATCCGCGGCGCTTCGCCGTGCGGAATGCCTCGAGGCCGTTGGTGGCGAGTCTGGACGATGGCATCAGCGTCTGGCTCGTGCCGAGCGAGCTCTCCATGACGGCGCGGCGTACGGAGAGCGGCTCAAGCCGCAGGTCCTTGCCCTCGTGATAAAGACAATCGAAGACGGCATACACCGGTTCACCCTCGCCCTGCTGGAGGAGCTGAAATCGGCTGACACCTTTGCTGTCAAATACCACGACCTCGCCGTCGAGCAGCAGCGTTTGAGGATGGAGAGCGGCAACCGCGGCCGCGATCCGAAAAAAGCGGTCCGTGCGATCCTTTCCGTTCCTGGATAGCAGCGTGACTTTTTCCCCTTCCTTATAGGCAAGGATCCTGTCGCCGTCGTATTTTTCCTCGAATACCCATCCAGGCTTGTCGAACGCCTCCGCCACGAGCGTGGCAAGCATGGGCTGAACACGAAATGGAATCCGATTCGTCACGGCTGGCCTGGCAGGCTTCACGAAAAGTTTCGCATTAGATAACCTGGAAAGTGCGAACTGCAAGCCATGACGTGGGTAATCGGGTCGCGATCGTATTCGTCCCCGGAACGGTACGTCTCGAAATACGCGTTGAGGCGCCGTATCTGTTGCGGCATCGCATTCACTGCCTGCAAGCCGATCGAGACGCCATAGTTGGTGAAGGCAAACTTCACATCGCGAGCTCCCGGCTCGCGACAAAAGTAACCCTCATCAATCCACATTCGATCGAGCATCTTCAAGGAACGGGCCCTGTGCGTCACCGCCCATCTTTCCTCGGGAAAGAACTGCGTCATCCACAACATCATGCCGAGCCCGAGATCTTGCGTGATGTGTAAATCGGGAGCCGATTGCTCGATGAGCCTATGCATATTGGCGATCTCATCGGCCAGCGCTGTCGCATCGAGAGCGTTGTATGCAACGTAGCCGTCAAACGCATCCAGAGCGCCGAATCCGTACCCCGGATAAGGACCACTCAAGTCCTCTTTCATCTTCCATATCACACCACGGCCTCGCTGGACGAATGCGTCGTGAATCTGCCGCACCAACTCAACGCCCATGCGCCGGTAGTCGGCGATATGCCGGCCCAGGATGCTCAGCCCGTAAAGCCACATGGCGAGGTAGTGAAAGTATTGACCATCGCGATCGGGCGCCTCACCGATGCGGATCCCGCGCGGACGCCCCAGTATGCGAACCACATCAGCGACCAAGGATTCCGCTTGATCAAGGTATTTGCGCTCCCCCGATTCGGCGTGCAGCGAAACGAGGAGAACCAGACCGAATGCATCAGTCCATAAATATCGCAGGCCGTTCGGCCAGATGCCTTGTCCACGCATCCACGCCAATTTGGCGATTGCATAGCGCGTGTCGGTGCAGATCGTCATGACGGCCGCTCCTTAATACTATTGCTCGAAACCCTCCTCGTTGGAATCCCCCAGCCCGGCGTGCAACGCCCAACGTTTTGCCTGCGCAATGGCAATGCGAATTGCCTTGCCGTCATCATATCCCTCGGCCAACAGCGCGTTTGCAATCTCGATTGCCTTGCGGCGCACCATTGGTTCCAAGTGCAGCATCGATGATGGGTAGTGGCTATCGTTCCAAGGCATGGTATTTCCTCAAGCGGCGGCCCGCGCCTAACCTGGGTTCTGAATTGCCTTGGTCCCGCGAACCAAGAGGACGGGGACCGGAGATTCTCGAACTACCTCCTCGGCGTCGCTGCCCATGGCAACGCGAACGAGTCCGCGGCGTCCGTGGGTGCCCATAACGATCAAATCCGCAGGCCACTGTTTCGCTTGCTCGAGGATCAAGTCTGACGCCGGACCTCCGATCGTCTCGAGCATGACCGACTGGGGTTCGAGGCCCTGTTGCCTCAACATCGCCTCGGCGTCATGTACGACCTTTTTACCACTTTCCCGCAGAGCCTCGAGCACGTTGCTCGGGTAAATTCCCGGACTGTACAGATAATCAAACATAAACTCGTTGACGATGTGGAGCAGGCGGATCTGGCTTCCCTGGCTCTTGGCAATTTTGATCGCTTCGTGCAACCCGCAAAAGGACGTGTCGCTGCCGTCGATGGGAACCAGAATTTTGCCGTACATGCTTCGCTCCTCAAACTCAAGTTCATTACAGTGCCTTTTAGCATTCATTGGGAGGACTTGACGCGCGGAATTTCCGCCGCACGCTGCGGCATCCGCGTATCCGTTCGAACATAGGCGCCACCCGCGCGTTTGACCTACGGGGTCGACGTAGCAACGTACGGGTATTTATGGCTGTACTTCACTGCTCAAACCGGCACACTCACATCACCATTCATATTGAGCAACAGAGCGAAATGAAGTCGAACGGGCCCGAGTCCCAGGTCATTCTCTATCAACTCATGGCAATTGCACGGGTTTCGGCACTCGCGGAAATGGCCAGCGGCATGGCGCACGAACTCAATCAGCCGCTGGGAGCGATCGCCATCTTTTCCCAGGCGGGCGAGCGCATGTTGAATCGTCCTGAGCCGCTGGTGAACCGCGCCATCGCGGTCTTTCGGGAGATCAATCAGGCCGCGCTCGGCGCTGGGGAGGGCATACAGCGTATCCGCCGTTTGTTCGAGCCGGAATTGTGCGCGCGCAGTCGATGTCAGATGGTAGAGATCATCTCCGAAATGAGGCCCGTTCTCGACGTGCTTACGCGGCAAAACCACGACGCCTTCCAAGTGGACGCCGAATCCACCTTGCCGGATCTCATCGTCGACCGATTGAGAATCCAGCATGTGCTTTACGCGCTGGTCCAAAACGCAGCGGACGCGAATGCTCAGCTTTCAAGTTCGCCCATGATTCGGATTGACGTGTCCGCCGATCGTTACAACGTCGAAACCGGCATCAGCGACTCCGGCCCCGGCGTGGCTGCCGAAGTGGCCGATGCACTTTTTCGACCGTTTGTTACCACGAAACCGCGGGGCACGGGTCTCGGGCTAGCCTCCAGCCGTGCGATCATCGAATCGCACGAAGGGACCATCGGATACGAGAGCTTACCTCAGGGCGGTAGCCGCTTTTGGTTCCGCTTGCCGGTAGCGCAGAGTTGATTCACATTAACGGGTATATGCGGGCATTTTGACGTACTCTCGCACTTCCGCGACCTCTTGAGTACAAAGCGTTTAAACTCGCAAGCCTATGAAAATCTTCTTCAGTGCTACCTCCCCGTTCGTACGTAAATGTCTGGTCGCAGCCCACGAGTTGGGTTTGCGTGAACGCATCGAACTGGTCCCGGCGGCTCCACATCCGGTTAACCGGGATGCTACGATCGTCGCACATAACCCCCTCGGCAAGGTGCCGACGCTAATCGCCGACGATGGCATGGTGTTGTACGACAGCCGCGTCATTTGCGAGTATCTCGACGCACTGGGAGACGGTGCGCTTATTCCTAAACGAGGACCTGCACGCTGGCACGTATTGATTGAGCAGTCTCTGGCCGATGGCATTACCGATGCGGCGGTACTGGCGCGCTACGAAACGACAGTGCGTCCACAGAGCTTGCGCTGGACGGACTGGACCACCGGTCAGTTGGACAAGGTGCGATGCGGGCTCACCGAGCTGGAGCGGCTGGCGCACGGTTTCGTCGACCGGGTCGACGTCGGCACAATCGCCATCGGCTGTTCGCTCGGCTACCTGGATTACCGGTACGGCTCGCTCGCCTGGCGCGAGAAATGTCCTGTGACGGCCGCCTGGTTCGAACGCTTCGGTGGGCGGCCGTCGATGCTCGCAACACGTCCGCCGGCCGTGTAGTAAGCCATTGCGAAAATCCCAATTTTCCCAGCCACGCGAGACATGCCATGTCGAACGAACAGCCAATCTCGAGCAAAACGCGAAGCGCGGACACCCTGCTTTTTGCGCGCAACTTTTTTCGTCACCCTCGGATGCTCGGATCGATAGTTCCGAGCTCCCGGTTCTTGATCAAGCAACTGCTCGAGCCGATCGACTGGGCACAGGCGCGCGTGATCGTGGAATACGGCCCCGGCGTTGGCGGCATCACGGCGGAAGTTCTTCGGCGCATGCGCCCGGATGCAATCCTTATTGCCATAGAAATCAACCCGGCGTTCGTGCGCTTCCTGCGCTCGTCGACCAACGATAAGCGCCTCCACGTAGTCGAGGCCTCCGCAGAGTCGGTCGACGAGATCCTGCGGCAGCACGGCCACGAAAGGGCGAGCTACATCATCTCCGGCATCCCATTCAGCACCATCCCCGCGCCGGTGCGCGAGCGCATCTTGCGCAAGACCTGCGCCGTGCTCGAGCCACGCGGCTTCTTTCTCGTTTATCAGTTCTCGACTCGCGTTCTGAAGGATCTGCAGCGGATCTTCCGCCACGTCCGCCGTCAGTTCGAACCCTTCAACGTCCTGCCCGCGCATCTGTTCTTTTGCCGGCCCGGCACGGCTTGACCCGCATCTCCGAGGCGATTGCCGGGTAAGCCGGCTGCTCGCCTACCGGCGCACCGGGATGTCGACATAGCTGTCGCCATACCAGCGGAGCTTTAGCGGAATCTTGCCATCGGCGAGCGATTCCTCGCTCACGTCATCCCCGGCGCCGTAATTGATCTCGCGATCCGGCCGTTTGTTGATGCCGAGAACCATGACCAGCCTGCTGCCCGTCTGCAGCTCTCGGCTCATGATTCGCTCGCTCTCGAACTTCAGCGTCTGGCGTTCGCCCGCCTTGAGGAGGTGACGATGCACGCGGTCTTGCGCGTAACTTGCGCGGAATTCGTAAGCCGGGCCGAACAGGCGAACGTAGTCACCGCTCGGGAGAAGCTCGTACAGGCTGATGTACAAGTCCATGTCCATCTTGTTCACGGTAAAATCGAGCTGGCCTGAGAACAGACCACTGAATTCGGTGGGCTGGGTCAGCGGCTCACTCACGAACGTCTCACCATAATGAGATGCCGCACCTTGGCCGAGGAGTTCGGTGGGCGGCGTCCAGCCGGCATCACTACGATCGGCCAGGCTCACTGTCTGCTGGAGGAACGCGGTTTTGGCTTTCTTGTGCTGCAGGAGCCGGTGGGTCTTACCGGATGCGGCTGCGTCCAAGTAAAATCGCTGCGCTCGCTGGTCCATGGCTTCCAACGAGGCAACGTGCCGCCACTCATTCGCTCCCGTAAGTTCGTAGTTGACGCCGTCCTTCAATGGAGACGGCGTTGCGCCGCCCTTGAAAACGTGGTCGAACCATTGATAGCGCAGTTCGCGAAGGTCTACCTGCGCGGCCGAATCCACGGGATAACCATGCAAGGTGGCCAACGGCCCATGCTGCATCGAACCATCGGCGTAAGGACCGATGAGCAGCGTGTGGTCGGCGTGCGGGTTGTACCGATGGTGCTGAGTGAAGTAATACAGGTCGCCCGGCTCGCTGTCGGCGAAGTAACCGGTGATCGTCAACACCGGGATATTGATGCGGGCGAATTCTTGCCGGTACGGCACCATCTTTTGCCAATACCGATCGTAGCTCGGATGGTTCAGCCAGCGGATGAAGATCGGATTGGGCGTTCCAAACAGCCGACCCAGATCCCGGTAGCGCCTCCCGCTCCGGTACCACTTCTGGTCGAGCTCGCGCCACTGCGCATCGTCGTGATCACTTGGGCCGTGCGACGCCTTGGGGTTCGTGACGTGCAATGACCAGCGGTACGCGGAGTTCTGAAAGATGCTGCCGTCCATGGGCACGTTGATGCCGGGCGCGCGGGCGGCCGACGTCGCAATGGCCTTGAGTGCCGATGGCAGGCGCTTGGCCGCCGCCCACGGCGTGAAGCCGCCGTAGCCCTCGCCGTACATGCCCACGCGGCCGTCGCTCCATGGCTGCTTGGCAATCCAATTGATTACCGCGCGCGCATCGTCGCCGTCGTGCTCGTAGGGAGCGATTCCATGGGAGCCTTGGGAATCGGTGCGCGTAAACGCCACCACCCCCGCATAACCATGTGCAGCGCATTCCTTGGCGTAGTTCTGCGACTCGTGGATCGTGAACTCGAAAAGTGCGGGTAGCGCGGTGATGGGGTTCCTAGGGCGAATCACCACTGCGGAGATGCTGGCCTTATCCGGAGTCCGGATGACGATGTCCTCATCGACGGTATAGCGCCGTTGATCGTCCTCGGCGATTAGCGAATCCACCACCGGACCAAAGGTCCGATACGCATCAAACGCCACATAGGCCCAGACTAGTGACACCGCTTTCGCTTCGTCGATCCTGTCCTTGCCTCGCTGCCGATCGAATGACCTTTGCAGTGCCTCGCGAAATACCGGCAGAGCAATCTCGAACCAGCGCGTGACGGCGTACGCATCCTGATCGTCGAGCTTGGACATGTCTTCTCGGAACGACTTCGCAAATGCCTCAGGAAATGCAATGCGACTTTCGGCTTCCATAGCCTTGGCGTGGGCGTAGATATCGTAAATCACCGGCCGCCCTACCGGCCGGCCCAGATCCGCTTTTCGCCGTCGATCACGCAGCGATTCGCGCGACACATCCGCGGCCGCATAATCGCCGGCGGCCAATTGCAGCGCGGACAAATTCGCAAGATAGCGATCGGGATCAGCATCCTGATAGACAGGGATGAGTCGCACGGCCAAATCGCGCATGATCGCGGGAGTCGTTGCAGTTCCTACCGTCGCTGGTGGGCGAAATTCAAAATCCAGCGAATCCGCGCGTGCTTGCGATACGCCACTGAGTAAAATGAATAGAAGGTAATTCGCCATCCGGATCACCCCCATTGGCCGGATCGGCATGGATGTTCTTCTCATTGGCGACTTCCGGGCCCTTTAAGGGGTGTTGGACTCTCACGATTCGCCGGTTTGTCGGAAACTAAAGTTTGCGGCCTCGTTGCTTTCACGAGATGCAGGACGATCGAGAAAAGCGAGTGCGCCTCCGCGACCCCGCCGATGTGGATGACGCTCGTGCTCTGCAGTTCCTTGGTGAAAATGTCGATGACGAGCACGAGCACGTCATCATCGAGGGACCCGAAAGTGCCGTCGATGAGCACCCAAGCAGGCTTTTGAATCAGGATGCGCGCAACCGCAAGGCACAGTTGCTCGTCTTGACTGAGTTCCCAATCCCACCGACGGGTCTCATCGAGCAGCGGCGCCAGACGTTCAAGTCCCAGCCGGTAGAGCGCGCGCGTGAAGGCATCCGTGCTGAAACTGTCGGATTTCAACGGGTAGGCAAGAATCTCGCGCAACGTTCCGCGAGGCAGGTAGGGAGTGCCCCGCGGCAGGTAAAATATTTGTTCGCCTCGCGGACGGCCGATGTGCCCGGAGCCCCAGGGCCACAGGCCTGCCAATGCGCGGAACAGCTGCGTTTTCCCGGTTCCCGGCGCACCCAGGATAACGGCGCGCTCCCCCGCCCTGACCACTACATTCGTTTCCTTGAGCTTGTCGGCGTTGGCGGAAGATACGATTTCGAGGTTGTCGATGGTGAATACCCCGGGATCACCTTCGGTATATCCGATGCGGCTTTCAAAGCCACGAGGTTCACCCGTGTTGATTAGCGCATCGCGGAAACTCGCGACTCGCAGCAGCGTGGCGCGCCAATCGGCAATCACGCTGAAATTGTCTATGAACCAGCGCAGCGACGACTGCGCTTGAGTGAACGCCCCCGCTGCCATCATCAGGCCGCCGAACGAGACCTTCCCCGTGAAATAGAGCGGCGCCGCGACGAGGATGGGCGCCACGATCGTAACCCAACCAAAGCCCGCGGTGACCCACGTGAGATTGGTGTGGCCCATCACGATGCGGCGCGTCGCGTCGAGTACGTTGCGAAGATTAAGATCGATGCGGCGTTTTTCGTCCGCCTCCCCCGCCGCCAGCGAAATATCATCGACATGCTCGTTGACGCGAACGAGCGAAAAACGCAGATCGGCCTCCCGCGCGTACCGCTCCGCGTTGCGGTTGACGAGGCCTCGCCCCACCCAATAGCTCAGAAGGGAGCCGGCGCTCGAGTAGATGATCGCCGCCCAGAGCATGAAACCGGGAATGGCGTAGTCGCGATCACCGATGCGAAACGTGAATCCGCTCGATAGAACCCAAAGGACGCCGGCGAACGTGCCGAACAAGATCGACGCCTGGAATAGTCCGACGGCGAGATCGGCCGACAGCTCGCACAGCTTGCGTGCGTCCTCATGAATACGCTGATCCGGATTGACGCCCATCGTTCCCGCATTGGCGAGCCAGAACGCCCGGCGCGGCAACATCCAATCCTGCAGGAGACTTTCTACGAGACCTTCGCGCAATTTGTACTGCAAGGTTTCAACCAGCCAGCGCTGCGCCACATTGAGCACCAGAAGGCATCCCGCGATCAGGAAGAACACACCGAGCTCGTAGAAAAAATCGCGCAGGTCGCGGCGCGACAGGGCATCGTAGAAGGGCTTATTCCACTGGTTGAGGCGAATCTGTCCGTAGGCCGTGACGACGATGACGATCACGAGCGCAGCAACCAGGGTCACCAGCGTCTTGCCCACCGGCGAGCCGAAGGTCGCACGGGTAATCATTGCAAGCTGACGCGTGAGGCCCAAATGCGCGGCCTCCCCGGCAGAGCCGCTGGCGGGGACTTCTGTTGAGCGATCGGTCACGTAGCCAGCTGCCTCTCTATCAGAACGTGGTGCAGGTGATTTCTGCGGGCGTTTGCAGGATCGTCAAGGAATCCGCATCAAAATTCGTATGCGCGCTGCCATTCACGGTCACGCTGCGTATCGCAGCCGCCAGCGGCGGACGCAGAAGCACCCGCGCCGTGATCCCACCGCCGATCTCGAATCGCAATGTTTGCGAATCGATACGGCGCAGCGAATAACTCAGGTTACCGTGAACAGTGGGCATCCCGCTCACCTGCACGCCGGAACCCTCGATCCAGTCGGACGCCAGTCCCGCCGCCACGATCAATGAGGCGTCGGTTTCGCGCTCATAGGCGAACAGGCTGCGGACGGCGAGCACGTATTCGGCGGCGATCCAGGTGTGCGGAAGATCGCCGACATGCGCGGGCGCCTTATGGTCGCGCCATGCGATCTCGGGCCACTGGTTCCAGGGCGGTGGACGGCGATCCGACAGGAAGAACTTCAAGAGTTCCAGGGCCGCATCGCGCCGTCCCAGCCGCACCAATGCGCCGATGATGCGAATCTCATACGGGGTATAGTTCGTGTATACCACGGCGCCGCTGCGCTTGCTGCGCCAATCGGCAAGATACGCGTCGAATGTTCGCTCCACGGCCTTGCGATTCAGTCCATCGGGCACATCGAGCAAGTAAAGTGCGTTGGCGGTCGCCGTCGGATCGAAGTCGGCCCACTCGATGCTGCCCGGGATGAAGTCCAATTGACGCCGCGCCCGGGTTGCTTCGATCGACGCGAACAGCGAAGCAGCAAACCGCTCCGCCAGCACTGCCCACCGCTGCGCCGAATCCTCCTGGCCGATGGCGTGGGCCAGTTCGACCGAATCCCGCAAACCCCGCAGAGCCCAGAAGTCGTCCCAATAGGAATGGACCGGCTGAGCGAGGTACCCCTCATGGCTGACGGAGATGGGCAGAAGGCCATCCTGGCCCAGAAGGCGCTCGATGCATCCGACCGCCTTGTCGACGTACCTCCACGATTCCTCGAGGAAATGGCCATCCGCAGAGAACCGATGGTAGTCAGCTATCAATGCGATCAATTGTCCGTGGCTGTCGTGCTCCACCAGCCAATCTATCCCCTCACTGTCGACACAGCAAGGCACGAATCCGTCGGCGCGCTGGTGCGGCGCGTACCAGCGGATGAACTCACGCACTTCATCGACATGCCGCATACGCAGCAAAGCGGCGCTCATCATCGCACCATCGCGGATCCAGGAACGCGTGTAGCGCCGGGGCCCCGGCTGAAGGGCCGGACCGGAGCGGGTCACCAGGATGTGCGCAGTTGCCGTGAGCGCCGCATGGATTACCTCCGTCATCCAGCCATTGCCCACCCATTGGCTCACCGGAAGCCTCGTGCTCCAGTCGAAGGCCGGCTCGCCGACCGATCGGGCTGCATCCAGCGGCATGCAGCTCACGACGCGTTCGCACAGCTCATCAGGTTTGAGCGACAGCTTGAAGTCCAACGCACCCGTGGCGAAACCGAATGCGTCATGCACCGCCGTATCACGCGGCAACGCGCCCGCGAGAAGATGCGATGCGATGAATCCGTCGTCGAAGCACAGGGATCCGAACCCCGCTGGTTGGGTCATCGGCACGATCAACGAAGTCTCATTGACGAGCACCGCACCGTCGCGCCACGCCAAGTCGTGTATCGGGCTGACCCCGCCCAGCTTGCGAAAATGCTGCCAGGGCGGCGTGACTTGGAACGGGCGCACCAGCACGAACAAGCGAGCCGACAATGCATGAGCGGTAAGATTCTCGAATCGATAGTGCACACGCAATTCGCGGCTCACGGCAGCCTCCGCTCGTATGCGCAGACGCCAATCACCGGTCTCCCAAATCACGGAGGGCACGGGCATCCAGTCTTGCAGCAACTCCTGTCGCGAGGCAACCTCCGCCCAGGTGAAGAGCCGCTCGTCGATCAATAGCATCGGCTCAATCGAGAACGACCCTTGGTCCACCTCGACCATCCCATCATCATTCATCAGTGCGCAATGAGTGCCGTTCGAGGTACCGATCGGCGTCCACTTAGTTTGTTCACGGTGCAGCCAGCGCGGATGCCACCCGCGTGCTTCGGCGTCCGCGATGCTGTGCCAGAACGCATCGATCGAACGCGAAAAATCGGAGGGCTGCAGACGCAGAACCGCGCCCGCTGATGGCTTCCCGAGTTCCAGACGTAGAAATCGGGTCTTCAATCCGGGCAGATACAGGTTGCTGCGCCTACCGCCCGCCCTCATGGCAGTATGCAACGTTCTCCAGCGGTGCCCGCTGTTGGAGGCACGAATCCGAAAGCCGCCGGCGGGCGCCTCGCTCAGCCAATCGATGACCAGACCACCGACCGTGCGAGGCTGTAACGAGTCAATCACGATCCACGGCCGTAGATCTTCGGGAAGCGGCTTCCAGCCTGGGCCGCACAATGCCTTCGCCGCTTCATAACCGGGAAGTTCGCTCGAAGCACTGACTCTGGGAGCTTGCGTAGGGCTGCAATCCTCAATTTCCAAGTCAGCGATCCACATCGTGCCCTTGCCGCCTTCCCCCGCGACGATGGCAAACTCAATGAACCCTAGCTCCCCGATGCCACGTCCACTCGACGGGCCCCAGGCAAAGTCGATCTCCCGGCTGTCGATCTTCATTCGTTTCCATCGCGCCGGAAGCTGCAGGTCTTTTATCACATGGCGCCACACGTTCTGGCCGGTGGCATCCAGCAGCTTCAATTCCAGATTGTTGACCGCGCCGCGACCGCGCAGCCGAAAATGGACGGCGTACTCTGTCGGCATCGAGCGGCTACATGCGCGGCGCGCGACGACGAATCCACCACCGCCCTTGAAATCGAAATCCATTTTCAGAGCAGGGACACGCGCTGTGAATACCGCGGACAGCTTCAGCTCGGCGTTGCCGGATACGGTCGGCTGCCATTCGGGGAGACCGGCCGGATCAGCGTAATTTGTTCGAGACTGCGCCATTTGGAAGTTTCGTGCGGTAGATGCCACAAAGTCAACTCCCGCCCGTTATTCATTTTGACCTAACGTCTTGCGGAGTGGGACGGATAGCGCGATTCGCGCACGTTCGTGTTGCTTGGGGAGCGGATCCCCGCCTAACGTCGAAGGGTCCGACTTTTTCACCGCATAGAAGCAAGGTAGCAGACCATGAACACTACTCGCTTACGAAGCTCTGGAGGCATCACGAGTGCGCTTATCGAAGGCCGAAGTCTAGAGGCCGAGATCGCCGATTGCTGTCGCGCAATTTGCTGGGCCACGGAACCCGAAGTCGCCATGAGCAATTGGGTTCGACTGCGCAATCTCACGACGCAGAGGATCGAAGCCGAGAACATTCAGTTCATTCGCGAGACGAAGAACGGTGAACTGAGGAAACCTCGATAAGGCCCGTGCATCCACCGGCCGCCGCGCGGCGCTATTCCGCGCGGCTGTCGAGTTTAGGCTCCAGCCGCAGTGTGGTTCGCTGGACTTCAGGCCCGATGATCCAGGCCACGTCTTGAGGATACAGCACGTACTTGCGCTGGTAGGCTTCGCTCACTTGCACCCGCATCTCCGCGTCGGCGACGGGAACAGCGCGGATCGGGATGTGCTTGTCGTTGGCGTGGATCGTGCCCGTCAACTTGCCGATCAAGTGTTGATACCAATGCGCGTCCGCGCCGTTGACTGAGCGCACGTACGCATCATTGCCCACCACCACGACCCAGAGGGTGGCTCGGTGCGGCTGCTGCGTATCTTCCCGCACGATCTCAATCTCGATCTCTTCGCAATCATCGAGCAGACGCAACTCGTGCTGTTCGAAATGCTGACCCATGGTGATGCTCCTCGAAGGGCAGTGTTCGCTCACCGAGAGACCATGTCCATGAGGAAAACCCCGTACCACAATTACGACCAGGCGAGGCCGGAATGGAAGTACGTAGGCGCTCGCGGGATGTCGCAATACCGCCAGCACCCCATCCTAACTATTGTGGGCGATCGAAATTGAAACACGGCGTCGGCGCAGCATGACTGAGATCTCGAGAGCCTCCCGGCGGCCGGGCCCCAACCGCGACTCGCGCCGTGCCCTGCGCGCGGCGCCCCTGCCGGACAATCTGAGGCCGGTACGGCCCGGCATGGAAGGCGGCTGCTATCGCCCGTTGCGCGAGGCGGACATCGTCAAGATTCACCGCGCAGCCCTGCGACTGCTGGCAGAGATCGGGCTTGCCGATGCTCCACCCTCGGGAGTCGAAATACTGACCAAGGCCGGTTGCGTCATGACCGAGTCCGGCCGCCTGTTGTTCCCGCCTGCGCTGATCGAGGACACGTTGGCGCGGGCCGGCCGGCGTTTCGTGCTGCACGGTCAGGATCCCCGTCACGACATGGAGCCGTGGGGCAGGAGGGTGTATTTCGGGACCGCCGGCGCGGCTGTGAACATGGTTGACGCGCGCACGCGCCGCTACCGCGAATCGCAGATCAAGGATCTATACGACATCGGCCGGATCGTCGACGTCATGGAGCACATCCACTTTTTCCAGCGCACCGTCGTGCCGCGCGACCTACCCGATCCCTACGAGATGGATTTCAATACCTGCTACGCCTCGGTGTCGGCGACGACCAAGCACGTCGGTTCGAGCTGGATGCATCCGACGCACGTCGCACGCTCGCTGGAGATGTTGCACACCATCGCCGGCGGCGAAGACCGATGGCGGGCGCGGCCTTTCGTCAGTCAATCGAATTGTTTCGTCGTACCGCCCATGAAATTCGCGACGGACGCCTGCCTCTGCCTCGAGACCGCGGTCGCCGGCGGCATGCCGGTGCTGCTGCTCTCGGCGGGCCAAGCGGGCGCGACGGCGCCTGCGGCGCTCGCCGGGGCGCTCGCCCAGGAAGTGGCCGAAGTCCTCGCGGGGCTCGTATACGTCAATGCCGTCAAGCCGGGCCACCCGGCCATCTTCGGTACCTGGTGCTTCGTCTCGGACCTCAGAACCGGGGCCATGTCGGGCGGCAGCCCCGAACAGGCGCTGCTGTCGGCCGCCTCGGCCCAGATGGCTCAGTACTACGATCTCACGGGCGGCACGGCCTCCGGAATGACGGACTCGAAGCTTCCCGACGCACAATCCGGCGCGGAAAAGGCTTATTGCCATACCCTGGTCGGCAACGCCGGCGCGAACCTGATCTATGAGTCGGCAGGCATGCAAGCGGCCCTCCTCGGCTTCTCGCTCGAGAGCTTGGTCATCGACAACGACATCATCGGCGCGACGCAGCGGACCCTTCGCGGAATCGAGGTCGACGACGACTCGCTATCCTTCGAGACCATCCGCGACGTATGCTTGAACGGTCCCGGCCACTACCTCGCCTCGAACCAAACGCTGCAGCTCATGCAATCGGCGTACGTGTATCCGGCGATCGGCGATCGCAAGAGCCCGAACGAATGGCAGGAACAGGGCGCTACCGACATTACCGAGCGCGCTGCAAAAAAAGTCGCGGAGATCCTCTCCACGCACTATCCCGAACACGTGCCCGAGGCGGTCGACGCTCTGCTCCGCGAGCGCTTCCCGGTGAAGCTGCCGCGCTCGGCGATGCGCGCCGGGCGCGACGACGCTCCGTGAGCGTGGCTCAGGCGCGCCGCCGAGACTCCAGGATAGCGGCGGGTTCTTCGACGTCCCCGGCTCGCGCCGCCTCGACCGCGGCATTGAGCGCCAATAAATTGGTTTGAACCCCCTGGGGTGCGGCCCAAGCCGGCACCCCCGAAGGCGGCCGTCAATCCGTCTCAGCCACGCAATCGCAGCGCCGCGAGTTCGCCGACGACTCCGCGCCGAAATGCCAGCACGCAAGCGACGAACACACCGCCGATAATGACCGTCACCCAACCGCCGACGATATCGGACAAATATTCCTGCAGCGTGACGACCAGCGCGGCGCCGACGACGGGTCCGAAGAAAGTTCCGGAGCCTCCGAGCAAGGACATCAAGATCACCTCGCCGGAATTCGATTGCAGTACATCCGACAACGTCGTAAATCCAAGCACCAGGGCTTTCAAGGAGCCTGCGAGCCCGGCAATACTCGCGGACAGCACGAACGCCAACAGCTTGTAGCGATTGATGTCGTATCCGAGCGAAATCGCCCGCGGCTCGTTCTCGCGTATGGCTTTCAACACCTGCCCAAAAGGTGAGTGGACGATTCGGCGGATCAGCACGAACACCGCCGCGAAGACGGCAAGCACGACGTAATACATAACCCTATCGGACTTCAGCGACAGTACCCCCAGCAGACTTCCGCGCGGTACGTCTTGGAGCCCGTTCTCGCCGCCGGTGAACGGTGCCTCGAGACAGACGAAATACACCAACTGGGCCAGAGCCAGCGTCACCATCGCAAAATAGATGCCGTGCCGACGGATGGCGATCACACCGATGATCCATCCTACGGCCGCCGAGATGCCGACGCCGGCCAAAATCGCCGGCACGCTGCCCCAGCCGTGGGCTGTCACCAGCCACGCGGTTGTGTAGGCGGCGGAACCGAAAAACGCCGCGTGGCCGAACGACAGCATGCCGCTGAAGCCCAGCAGCAGATTGAACGCGCACGCGTACATCGCGAAGCACAGCAACTTCATCATGAAAATCGGGTAAATCCCGAGGATGGGCACGCACAGCGCGAACAGGCACGCAAGCGCATAGAAAAATCCCGCGGTACGCATGCGCCTATTCCTTGCCGAAAAGCCCAGCCGGTCTCAGTATCAGCACCAGCGCCATGATCACGAAGACGACTATGTTGGAGGCCTCCGGATACACGACCTTGGTGAGTCCCTCGATGAGACCCAGCGTCAAGCCACTGACGACCGAGCCTAAGATCGAGCCCATGCCGCCGATCACGACCACGGCGAACACGACGGTCACGAGGGAACTGCCCATCTGCGGCGTCACTTGGATGACCGGCGCCGCGAGCACGCCGGCGAGCGCCGCCAGCGCCACGCCACCACCGTAAGTCGCCGCGACCAGCAGCGGCACGTTCACGCCGAAAGCCTGCAGTAACGGCGCGTTCTCGGTGGCGGCGCGCAGCGTTGCACCCAGCCGCGTCCGTTCGATCAGAAACCATGTTCCCAGACAGATCGTCAGAGACGCCAGGATCACCCAGGCTCGATAGATTGGCAGGATCATGAAACCGAGATTCATCGCGCCCTGCAGGGCCTTTGGGACAGGGTAGGATTGACCGGAGGAACCAAACAATTGGTTCAGCGTCCCCTCCACGGCCAGCGCCAGCCCGAATGTTAGCAGGAGACCGTATAAAGGATCGAGCTTGTATACGTGGCGGAGCAACAGTCTCTCCGTAACCACGCCGAGAATTCCGACCACCAACGGCGCAAGCACCAGGGCTGCCCAATAATTGACCCCGAACCACTGCAGTCCGAGAAGCGCCGCAAAAGCACCCAGTGTGTAGAACGCACCATGCGCAAAGTTGACGACGCCCAAGAGCCCGAATATCACCGCGAGCCCGAGGCTCAACATGGCATAGAAGGCGCCGTTCACGAGGCCAAGCATGAGCTGCCCGAGAATGACGGCGACCGGAATGCCGAAGACGTGTGTCACGGGATGAACAGCGGCTTCAGGCGCATGCTTACTTCGGCGCCAGCGCGCACGCACCGGTGATCGGACCGAACGCTTCCTCGCCGTTCATGAGCTTCACGACCTTGTAGTAGTCCCACGGGTACTTCGACTCCTGCGGCGACTTGACTTGCATGACGTACATCGTATGCACCATGACGCCGTCTGCCCGGATATATCCGCCTTTCGTGAACATATCGTTGATTTTCGTCTTCTTGAGCTCCGACATTATTTTGTCAGGATCGATGGATCCGACGGCCTTCACCGCCTTCAGATACGTCATGGTGGCAGAATATGCCCCCGCATGATCCATTGTAGGCTCGGCTTTCATCTTTTCGAAAAAGCGCTTGGCGAACGCCCGGGTGTCATCGTTCAGATCCCAATACCAGCCGGTGGTCAAATACAGCCCTTGAGCCGTCTGCAGGCCCAAGCCGTGAATGTTGCTGATGAAGACCAGCAGCGCTGCCGGCTTCATGGTCTTCGTCAACCCAAACTCGTTGGCGGCCTTCAGCGAGTTGCTGAAGTCGGCGCCTGCGTTGGCAAGGCCGAGCACCGCCGCGCCGGAGCCCTGCGCCTGCAACAGGAAGGATGAGAAATCCGATGCGCCGAGGGGAGCCCGTACCGCACCCAAGTTCTTACCGCCGTTCGCCTCGACGACCTTGGACGCAGCAGTCTGCAGTTGCGTTCCAAACGCATAATCCGCGGTCAAATAGAACCAGGTCTTGGCGCCGCTCTTGACGATGGTGCTTGCGGTGCCGTTCGCGAGCGCCGTAGTGTCATAGACGTAATGCACCGTGTACGCGGTGCAGTCCTCGTTGGTCAGCGATGCGCCGCCGGCGCCGATGGCGAAGAACGGCACTTTCTTGGCGGCGGCGACTTTCGCCATGGCGATGCTGACTCCGGTGTTGGACCCGCCGATCAGCATGTTCAGGCCGCTCTGATCCGACCATTCTCGAAACTTCGATGCGCCCACGTCAGGCTTGTTCTGATGATCGGCGACCAGTACGGAGATCTTCTTTCCAAGGACCGTACCGCCAAAATCCGCAATCGCCATCTTGATGGCTTCGACGCCGCCGGCTCCTTGAACATCCGCGTACGTCCCGGACAGATCGTCGAGATCCCCGATCACGATCTCGTCGCCCGCAGCCGCCGCGGCGCAGGATGCCGCGAGCGTCACCAATGCTGCGGCCAGCCTGCTTGCCGATACTCCGATTGTCATTGAGATCTCCTTCGGTTGAGTGCGCATGTATCAAACGCCGAGCCTTGCGTTCAGCGACGGCAGCTTGTCTTGAAGTTCCGCGGCGCCGAAGCCATCGACGATTCGACCGTGTTCCATGACGTAGAAGCGGTCCGCCAAGGGTAAGGCGAAGCGAAAATTCTGTTCCACCAAGACGATGGTATAGCCCTTGTCGCGAAGTACACGAATCATGCGCGAAAGTGCCTGCACGATCACCGGCGCTAGACCTTCTGAAATCTCGTCCAGCAGCAGGAGCTTGGCTCCGGTCCGCAAAATGCGCGCCACGGCGAGCATCTGCTGCTCGCCCCCCGACAAGCGCGTGCCCTGCGTAGCGCGCCGCTCCTTGAGATTCGGGAACATGGTGTAAATCTCATCGATGGACATTCCGGCGGGTCCGACTGCCGGCGGCAGCAGCAAATTTTCTTCCGTCGACAGGCTCGAAAAGATGCCCCGCTCCTCCGGGCAATAGCCGACGCCGAGGCGGGCAATCTTGTGCGACGGCAGACGTATCGACTCGCGACCATCGATCATCACGGAACCCGACCGGCGGCTCACGAGGCCGACGATCGCCCTCAGCGTCGTGGTCCGCCCCACGCCATTGCGCCCCAGAAGTATCACCACCTCGCCACGGTCGACCTTGAAATCGACGCCGTGCAGTATGTGCGATTCGCCGTAAAAGGCCTGCAACCCCGAGACGCGCAGAAGTTCTGCGGTCATGAGCAACCCATGTATGCTTCCGTCACGAGCGGATTTTGCGCCACCTCGGCATACGTTCCATCGGCGATGATCCGGCCTCGCTGAAGCACCGAGATTCGGTGCGCAATCGTCGACACCACGCTCATGTTGTGCTCGACCATGAGGATGGTCCGGCTCGCTGCGACCTTTTTGATGAGGGCGGTGATTCGGTCCACGTCCTCATGCCCCATGCCTTGGGTAGGTTCGTCGAGCAGCATCAGTTGCGGATCCATCGCAAGCGTGGTGGCAATCTCGAGCGCACGCTTCCGGCCATACGGCAACGCGACCGCCAGCGCGCTGGCCAATGGGGCAAGATCGACCGTTTCGAGCAATTGCATGGCCTTGGAATCGAGGACCGTCAAACTCGCCTCCGGCTTCCAGAAGTGAAACGACGTCCCGAGCTTACGCTGCAAACCGACGCGCACGTTCTCGAGAACCGTGAGGTGTGGGAACACCGCCGACATTTGGAAGGAGCGTACGATACCCCGGCGCGCGAGCCCCGCCGGGTTTTCGGACGTGACGTCCTGTCCCTGGTAGAAAATCTTGCCGCGCGTGGGCACCAGAAATTTGGTGAGCAGATTGAAGAAGGTGGTCTTACCGGCCCCGTTCGGGCCTATCAATGCGTGGATCTGCCCGCGATGCACGCTAAGGTCGACGTCGCTCACCGCAACGAAGCCGTTGAACTCCTTCGATAGGCCGCGTGTTTCGATGATGACTTCGTCAACCATACACTGCCGCGTCGCCGCTCGAGCGGTCGCTTGGCTTTCCCCGGGTTACGACGTGCGCATTCAGGCGGGCGCGCCGGCTACTTGCTCTCTTTCGCCACCAACCATTTCACGAGTTCAATCACCTGGTCCGGGCCGCCGGCCGACTCGGGGTGCAGGCGATACTTGCCGTTGACGATGATGGTGGGAGTGCGGTCGACGTGGTAAGCCTGCAGCAAATCTTCATCTGTTCGCACCTTGAGATCCACGGCAAACGACTTCGCTGCAGCCAAGAATTTCTCAACAGGCACGGCCGCCTGCCGTTGATAGAAACGCGCCGCATCGTCGATGGTCGGCAAATGCGCCTTGAGACGATCGGTGCCGGGGTCCACGACGGCCAACTCACCTGTCTTCCAGACCGCGTCGAACATGGCGTCGTGCGTTGATTCAGCGACGCCGAGCACCTGTGCGGTGCAGAACGCCAGCTGAAACATCGGAAAATCTTCGCTCGGATTGAACGACGCCGGCAGGTAGTCGAGCACCGCATTTGCGGGAAGACTCTGTTTCAGCTTGTGAATCGTTGGCTGGAACAAATTACAGGCCGGACAAGCGTAAGAAAATGCCTCGGTCACTTCGACCTTGCCGGTGGGCACCGATGTCGGGCGCGCGGGTTCGACCAGAAAGTAGTTCTTACCCTCTGTCCACACCTGCGCGGCCTGCGCGGAGCAGTGAACGGCCAAGCTCAACAATGTCGCCAAGGCGCAACAAAAAAACATTTTCATCGAGGCTCTCCACAAACAACGGCTGATTCTAGCGTATCGCTCGCGTGTCGTCGGCACCTCCACGGGCCTCGTACACGATGCGCGGCGCCATTCAGGGCACGGCCGCGAGAAAATATGGCTGAAGTCAGCGCCCCTTCTTTGATAATTCCTTCACGCGTTGCTTGACGTCGCCATACGTGGCTTGAGCCTTGCCGAGGGTTTTCTGCACCTTGCCCTTTGCCTGCAGCTTCTTGTCGCCCAGCAGCTTTCCGGCGACTTCCTTGATCTTGCCTTTCGCAACTTTGATGCGACCTCTAACCTGGTCTTTGTTCGCGCTCATAGACGGGCTCCTGATAACGTAATTCACTACACTGGCATCGCCGATACAGACATTCACCTACCAGCCAACTATAAACGTAATTTACGCCGGCGTGCCGGGTGTATACGCTAGATCAGGGTTCACAACGATTCCGAGGCTTTCGCGCCGAACCGCATGAATACAGGCCGCTCTTTTCGGTTCGCACAACGCGGTGTCGCGGTGTCAATGCTGGCTGCGACGCTGCTTACAGTGGTCGCATTTGTATCCGTGGACCGGTATTGGGTATCGCCGAACGGCTTGGCGACCGGTCAGAGATTGTTGATCGCCGCCAAGACAGATCTCTTCGTCGTGCTTTGGCTGGCGATTGCGATATCCAATGTAGCCAGGCTTCGCTTTTTTTCCCCGATCGACATCGAGGGTAGTGGCTCGGGAGCCGGCAGGCAACAAATTCGAATCGCCAGCGCATTTCTGCAAAATACGCTGGAGCAGGTCTGTGTAGCGGTTCCGGCTCATCTCGCCCTAGCGACGTTCTATGCGGGTAGTCCGGCGATCGTGCCAGTTCTCGGCGGCTTGTTCTGCCTTGGTAGGCTGTTTTTCTGGATCCGCTACCGACACGGTCCGGTCGGTCGCGCATTCGGCTTCGCGCTGACCTTTTATCCTAGCGTTGGTGCGCTGCTCTTGAGTGTGTTTCTCGTGCTGTCCTGATCGCTGTCCGTGACCGGCGGCGATTGAGGCGATTGATCCCGCACTGCTCATTTCGGCGGCGCGACCGAACCGGCGTAGAAAACCGTGCACTTCCCACCAAGCAGATTCCGGACCTGCCCGAGAATGTGGCGCGTCGGCCCGGTAAGTGACTTGACGACGTTCGGCGGCTCCGCCTTCGGACTGAGGAATGACCCGGTCACTTTTTGCTGCACTTCCAGGCAGCCCGTAGCGTCGACCAACGCGACGGTCACCTCGTCGTAATGCTCGGTGACGAAGTCGAGACCTCCGCGAAGGACAATCCGATTCTTCTGCGTGGCCATGGCCACGTCCTTCGCCTGCGCCACGCCGTGCTCGATCGTCCATTCGGAAACCAGCGTGCGGACGGACGTAGTACCCTCAGTTCCCTGGAAGAGGCGGACGAAGTCGTAGCCCTTCGTGACCGCGAGACCCAATGGGCCGGCGAAAAAGAAGGCGCCGACGTCGACGAGGTTGAAGCGCTGGCTGTCCTCGTACCGGGAATACTCCTTGTCGACGTCACCGATGTTGAGGTTCAGATTCACGCCATGAAGCGACGCCTCTCCCGCCATCGTCCGCACCAGCGCAGCCGTGGTCTTTCCCCGCAGCGAAAGGTCCGCGGAGAAATCCAGCGACCCATTCCCGATTTTCTTTGCAGAGAGACTCTTGAAGAACTCGTCGATGCGAAATTGCACCAGACTGAACCGAACACGGTAGAGGGGCTCCGCGCCGGCGAAGTCGGCACGGACATTGCCCGAGCCGTGGCCCCCAAACAGCCGCATCGTGACGGGATCGAAATCGACAATCCCGCCCTTCCCGCCAACCGAGAGTCTCAAATCGGACGCGGTGAAATCCTTGGTCTGTAGCTTCACGCACGTGAACTTCGCTGCGACGGACAGGTTCTTCAGCACGTCCGAGCTTGCCCCCGATGAAAGAAGCAGTCGGCCGTCATCAAGTTTGCAGTCGGTGGCCTCAACCCGTTGCCCGGTTTGTTGATCGGCATAGACGAGACGCCCATCCGAGACGACCACGCTGGGGACAGCGAATGCGGGAAGTATCGCAGCGGTCAGACACGAGCGGTCGACGTTCAGTTTTCCGTCGCCGTTCCTTTGCAGGGAAATCGTGAGCCGCTTCAACGCCAGCTTTTCGATCTGCACCTCTTGATGAAGCAAAGGCAGGAATTCCATCCCAAGGTCCACCTCGCCCACGGAAGCGAGATCGGCACCGCACGTGCGGACGTGCACGTCCGCCAACGTGATGTGCAATCTGGGTAGGAAGCCGATTGTCACCCTGCCGCCGACGCCGACTTCCATCCCCAAGGCCTGCGAAGCGAAGGCCTCTACCCGAGGCTTGGTGGTCGCGCGCAGAAGAATAATCGCTGCCGCAGTCACCAATAGAGCCAGCGCCGCGAGCGCGAGCATGGAGAGCGCGAGAATTTTCGATTTTCGCCGCATCATGGTCACGGAGTGCGAGAGTGGCGGCCGCATGATCCTATGCGCCGCCGGCCGTCGATTGCACATACCGGGGTCAGGCCGCCTATCGCCAGACTGGGATCAGGCGCCTTGTATTCCGCGACGATGACGATGGTCGCACGGCCCAGCGCGTTGCGCGGATCCTGGTTGGGCGCGGATTTCTCGCCGCGCGTCACCATGACTCGAATGTGGGCGCCATCGCGCATGCCGTTGGCGTCCAGCGTGCGCCGGATCTCGCCGATCAGTGCGTTTCGCTCGAGACCGATATCGAGGCGGATCTTGACGGCGCCCCAGTAGAGTCGATCCAGATGCTGTTCGAGGAAGAGCAACGCACCTTTATGCAACCGCAAACCTTCCCAAACGCCGTCGCCAACCACAAATCCGCCGTCGAAGATCGACACTTTGGCCGCATGCCGAGCCATGAGCTGGCCGTTGAGGCTGACCAGCACCCTCTCGTTTCGGGGATCAACACTGAAGCTTTGACTGCCGGGCATCGATTACTCGTCCATCACGCGCGCCGTGGCGGCGGCTGCGGCGGCGCTACGAACCCGCCGACCGCTGCAGCGGCCAATTGCGCGAATCGTAATGCAGTTCGATCTTCCAGATAAGGTGCGATGGCCTGCAGGCCCACCGGCATGCCGTCGATGAAACGCCCGGTGGGGATGGCCGTCGCCGGTAGATTTGCAACCGTGGCGACCCCGGGCCACTGCAGACCGTTCATATAGGGCACGGCCTTTCCGTCGACGAGCAGGCTGCGGCTGTACTGTGCGATGTGGCCGGAACCCCGGCCCGAGTGATCGTGCCGGTACGCAACGGTGGGCACGATGGGGCAAAGTATCAGATCGAATTCCCTGAAGAACCGTGCCCACTGCCGGCACAGGCGCTGTTGATCTTCCCGAAGCAATTCCGCCTCCGCGTGCGACATGCGCACCGCGCGGGCGATACGTTCGGGATATCCGCGCGGATTCGACCCATAGTGCACGGCGGCTCGCTCAATCTCGAGCAGCATCGCCTCATCCATCCCCACCGATATGGCGCGGAACAACATCGCGACGTACAAATCGTCGCTCGCGAACGGGTCGATCGGCGGCCTCGCCGTGAAATCGACGTGCATTCCCGCGGCCTGCAGATCCCTGGCGTAGCCTTCGATGGCGGCGCAGTAGCGGCTATCGACGCTGTAGGCGGTCTGGTCAGCCCAGACTGCGACGCGAAATCCATCCAGACGTTCATGGCGACTCGCCGGAATCTTGACCGACCAAGCCGTGTGGTCCAGCTCTGCCGGCGCGGCCAGCACGTCCAGCGCGCGCTCCAAATCCTCGGGCGCGCGCGCGATGGGTCCGGCGATGCCGAGCGGCGGTGACGTGAAGGCACCCGGCATCGGTGGGATATGGCCTCGCATCGGCACGATTCCGAAGCTGCTCTTGTGCCCGTACACGCCGCAAAAATGGGAAGGGCAGCGGATGGAGCCGCCGATATCGCTGCCCAATTCGAGCGGCGTGAACCCCGCAGCGACCGCCGCGGCAGCGCCCCCCGACGATCCACCGGGCGTGCGCCCAAGGTCCCACGGATTGTTGGAGGTTCCATACACCGGGTTATAGCTCTGATGATCGGCCGCCAGTGTCGGCACATTGGTCTTGCCGAATGGAATCACGCCTGCTCGCCGCAAGCCGGCCACCGCGTCGGCATCTCGAGCGGGCCGGTGCGATTGCAGCATTGGCACGCCGCAGCTAGCCGTCATATCGGCGACCTCCCAGGCATCCTTGAACGTCATGGGTAGGCCATGCAGCGGGCCGTGGGCTGCCACTGCCGTGTTATCGGCGGCGCGCGCCGCGGCGCGTGCACGCTCCGCGTCGAGAACCACGACGGCGTTCAATTCGGGATTGAGACGCTCGATGCGCGACAACAGTACATCGAGTAATTCGACGGCCCCCAGCTCGCGGGACTTCAGTCGGGCGAGCAGCCGGGTGGCGCTTTGCAGTTCGATCGTCACGCCCGCGGTACCGCTCACGCGTTGGTTCTCATGTGTCAATCCCCTCTTGGACGCGCCCATCCCCTTCCGGACGCCTATTATGACGCCATCGCGCTAAACCAGCTGCAGATCGATCGGCGGAGTTTGTTGAAAGACGGAGGCACTTTGACTGGCCGAAAGACCCCACATCGTGCGGAATAATCCGCCAAGCACGCCGCGATAGTCGTTGAGCACCGGATAGTCTCGATCTTGAAACAGCGTGTTGCGGTCCAATCGTTGCTGTGTCCCCACGATTGACCCTCCATTGATCGAGCCGCCGAGCACCCAGTACACCGTGCCATGGCCGTGATCGGTGCCGCGGCTGCCGTTCTCGCGAAAGGTTCGGCCGAACTCCGACAGCACCACGACCACGGTATTGCTCCACTCGGCGCCGAGCGATTGCGACAACACTTGCAGGCCCCGACCCAGACTGCCCAGATTGCTCGCCAGCGTGCCTTGCGCCGCGCCTTCACCCACGTGAGTGTCCCAACCGCCGACGTCGATGAAGCCTATCCGGTACTTGTCCCGCATCAGTCGGCCCATGCGTTCGGCTTCGAGTTCGAAGCCCTTCGTGTTGATCGCATTCCGGTTGGCCGGATTCATTTCGTCGGCTATCTCCTGCGCCACTTCGTGACGCAACTCGAGTCCGCCGCTGACGGCGGCCTGCAGATGATGACCGGCATACATATCGCTTAGAATTTTCGCCTGCCGACCATCGAACGGCGGCTTGCCGACGTTCTTGAGCGAAAGATTGGGGACGGTTGCCGCTCCTTCGAACGCCAGCGGCAAGGCGTCGGTGAAGGCGATCGACGCGTTGCCGTTCGGGGCGCCGACCAGGGTAGCGGAGAGGCGAGCGAGAAAACCCGAGCGATAATTACGCACACTGCCCATGGCTTGACCCAGTTCGATACTGTCCTGGGTCTCGAAGTGGCTGCGAGACAAATCATCGGTACCGGCAAACGGCACGAATGCAACTTGGCGCTGCAAGTACATGGCGCCGATGGTTTCGCGCACCGCCGGAGCGAGTGCCCAGTCGGCATTCAGCGCAAGCGCGCTGGTGTTCGAGGCGGCGTCGGGCTTCGGTATTGCGATATTCGGACGAGCTTCGTAGTAGAAGGTGCTCGAATACGGAATCAAGAGATTGGTTGAATCGTACCCGCCGCGCAGGAAGACCAACAGGAAGCGCGGCCCGGTGGCCGGCGCGGCATACACACGGCCCGAAATACCGGCGCTCACCAGCGCCGCACCGCCGAGTTTGATTAAATGGCGCCGATTCATACGGGCTCCCAGGAGCCTGTCTGAGTAATCTGCGTGAGCCGCGTTGGCATTGGGAGGGAGCGGATGCAAGGCGCGTGGCGCGGCCCATAGTGGGTACTATGGGCAAGCCACGCAACGCCGCAGACGCCCCTCCCACTGCCAACCCTTCGGGAGCGGGCAGATTTCCCCTCACTCGTCGTTGTGGCCTCCTCATTGGGTCTCGACCCAACTACGTCGGCTCCGCCTCGATTGAGGGGAAATCTGCCGCGCTCGCGGCCACGAAGATTACTCAGACAGGCTCCTTGGCTCACTCATAGCCGAAATCCGGGGATGAAAGCAGGAAGGTGTTCCACTCCTGCTGCGAATTCGCCCGATTGAGCGCCTCCTTGGTGTGTGCGCCGAGAAACGGCTCGACCGCTTCGAAGTACAGTCGATTGGAGAATTGCGGGAAGCCGGCGGCGCTTGCAGCGCTGCCATCCTCCGGGTCGAACAGCCCGGCATTCCCGGAACCGATCAAGCGCGCGATCTCGAAACGCCGGCTCATTTGACCGGAACTGGCCCAATTGACCTCGGTCAAGGAATAGCCGTCGGGGGTTTGGTGGCCATAGGACACCTCGCCGAGTCCATTCAGCCAATTGAGTATCGGCCGCGTATTGTTGATCGGCCTACCGTCGTACGCGAACCGCACCGCAGAAACCACGAAGCGCATCGGATCCTTGAATTTGCCGCCAAGCCCGGCCTCCAATTCGCGGGACAGAAACAGGGTATGCAGCACGGCGGCGATGTCGCCATCGGTATGCATGAATGTTTGCGCCATCCGCTCGACCAGCACGGGCGGAGGATTATCGGCGACGAAGTACATTGCAAGCTGCCGCGAAATGAACCGTGCGCACGCGGGCGATGCGACGATGAGGTTGACGGCATCCTCCACTTCGCCGAAACCCTTACCCTCGATGCCATGGCCGAGCAATGTCTTACTGCCGAAGTCGTGCCGAGCGGGATTGAATTCGAAGGCGCCGCTGCGGCGGTACAATCGCTGCAGTTCAGGCTTGAGCCGCGGCGGATCGCCGGCATTCACGCCCACCCCGGTCAATACGCGAGCGAGGTTCTGTACGTCCTGTTGGGAGTAACCGCCGTTCACTCCGAGCGTGTGGAGTTCCATGAGCTCCCGAGCGTAATTTTCATTGATGTGTCCGGCGGCGTTCTGGTTGTTGTCCAAATATTGCAGCATGGCGGGATGTTCGAGCGTCGCCAAGACCAGATCCTTGAACTGCCCGAAGACATGCGGTCGAATCGCGTGCTCCTCGTAATCGCCGACCAACCAACGCAGATTGGCCTTGTCCTTGAACACACTGAAATGATTCAGCCAGAACCACATCATTTGTTCCTGAAGCTGCGCGGGTGAATAGACGGCGCGCAGCAGGTCGCGGCGAATGGCTTCATAGGCGAGCTTATTGCCCTGGTCGTTGAGCGTTCTTCGCGCCTGTTCCTTATCCGGCCCATCGGGCATGGCATTGATGATCTTATTCTGCGCGCTGACATCGGCAAGCACGCGCGCCGCATCCACATGAGTGACCTGCAGAGCGTCGATCTCCGCGGCAATCGGCGCCGGCAGCGGCACACCGTGCGGGTGCAATTGGCGGTCGAGATACGCTTCGCGGCCCAACCGTCGATACTCCGCCACGGTCGCGGTGTCGAGACCGAAAGACACGCGCTCCAGCCAGAGCATGTCCTCACGACGCACGACCGGCAATGCGGCCGCCGTGGCGTGCGATCCTGGAGCGCCCGGCGCCGCGCCTGGTTCGGAACGGGTCAGGCAACCCGCGAGCGTCAGTGCCGTGGTTAGGCCCGCGATCAGGGCACTCAACCGCGGCTGAACCCACCTCCATTCAAGACGCCACCGGTCCACAGGCCCTCCAATGAGCATTGACCTTCAGGATACACGGGATCGATCCTCGCTCAAGGTAACGGCTGCGCCCGGATGGCGTTGACAGCGTCTCTTGTGACGGCGTTCGCCTTCCGCCCGGTTTACAAGCCGCGTCTAATATTGTTTGTAAGGCAGGTACTTGCCGCTCATGACGATCTGGACACGATCCCCGGCGGGATTCGCTTCCCGTTGCACGTCCATTTTGAAGTCGATGGCGCTCATGATGCCGTCGCCGAATTCTTCGTGGATGAGTGCCTTGAACGTCGTGCCGTAGACGCACACTAATTCGTAGAAGCGGTAAATCAACGGATCGGTGGGCACCGCCGTCGGCAGAGAACCGCGGTAGGGCGGAGTCTGCAAAATATTCTTGGCCTCCTCAGGCAGGCCTAGCAGTTCGACGATCACGGATGCTTGCTCGGCGCCGAAGGTCATCTGACCCAGGCATCCGGCCGTCACCCATTCTTTGCTTTTCCCCACTAATGCCGCGATCTCAGCCCACTTGATTCCTTTGGCTATCCGCGCGGCAACAATCATCTTAACCACGTCGCTTCGGTCCATTGTCAGCTCCTGTCACGGTTCACGGTAAGGTCGGCACGTATTTTAGTCCACGGCGGAATGTCGGCCCCAATCGAATCGCCGGCCGAGAATCGCTTTGACGATGAGGTGGTCGGTGGAGCCCGTGGCGCCGATGCCTACGCCGAAATTGATTTCCCACACTGGCGAGACGTTGAGGTCGGCGACGAGAAAGAGTTGTTGCTGCTGGTCATGGGTCGTGGCGAAGTGACGCAAGGCCCCATAATCTGCGTAGTACTCGAAGCCGGCGCTGACAACCCGCGTGAAATCATAGCTGACCTTGGCGCTTGGTGCGAAGCCCAGGCCCTGGTTGACGTCCGGGCCATGCAGAGTGCGTTCGAGCGCGGGATTGATGGCGAAGTACCAGCGGCCGATCGCCTTGTCGATGATGGGTCTGATTTCCCAGGTCCAGGTGTCGGTCGAATAGGCGGAGCGCTGAAAGCCGATCTCGGTGGACAGACTGACGCCTACCGGCCACCCCCAGGCTTCAGGGACGCGGATGCGGGGCCGGATGTGATCGCCGACCCACTGCACGCCGTGGCCGTCCTGCTCGCTGGTGAAGACGTAGAACCCGACTTCGGACCAATCATTGATGCCCTCGGTGAGTTCCAGCGTCTCATGTGCCTGATGATTGGTCGGATAAACCCCATCGACGCTTTCCTTTTGGCCGTCGACGGTGAAGTTGGAATGCAACTCCACCATCAGATTTCCCGCGGGCACGGTATCGGCGCCGTACACCTGGATTTCGTAGTTGCCCTGGGCTTCTGCGAGCACAGGCACTCCGGCGAGCGCAAGCAGAATCAGGCAGTAATGCCCCACGAGCGTGGTTCGCTCATGCATAGTTGAAGAGCATCATGAAGCCGAGATCCATGTGGTTCTGCTGGTGACAATGAAACAGCGTGGCGCCGGGATTATTGGCGGTGAAATCGACGTCGGCCTGGGTCTGCGAATCGACCAGAACGACGTCTTTAACGATGCCGCGGATGCGGTTGGGCGCGGGATTCATTCCGGCGCCGAGTGGTACGCCTAGGCTGTGCAACTCGAAACTGTGGCGGTGTAGATGCAGCGGATGGTCGTCCATGCTCTTGTTGACGAACTGGAGGCGGTAGCGCTGGCCCGATTGGAGAGGCGCAGCACTCGCGTCGGGATATGACTTGCCGTTGATCGTCCAAAGCTCCATGGCGCCGTGGCCGCGGAACTTCGATTCGAATACCAGCGGGATGATCATCGGACTATCGGCCGCTTTGTCGTCGGAGTGCGCGGCCGCGAACTGCTGGTAGTTCCAGATGAGGTCAGTCGGCTGCCGCCACTGCGGCGCACCGGATTGATTGGCATACTCGACGATGACCGCCATACCCGCCGCTTGGAGGTGCTTTCGAACCTCGCCGAGCACCCAAATGCCGGGATTGTTCATCTCGACGATGGCGCAGACTCGCTCCGCCGGAGCGAGCCGAAGCATGGGCACGGTCTGCGGCGAAGGGACCGGATTGCCGTCCAGGGCGACGACGCGCAGGCCGTGGCCGGCGAGTGCCACCCAGTGGGGCTCGGTGGGACTGGAGTTCAAAACGTGCAGCACGATGCGCTCACCCTGTTTGACGCGCAGCGGCTCACCCGCACCCATGGTTTTGCCGTTGATGGTGGACACGTTGTAGTGTGGGTTCATCGCCCCATCATCGCTGGCCAGAAGATGGCCGTCCCAATCGTGCAGTGCGAGAAAGAACTCTTGATCGTAGCGCGCGGGATTATCGCGCGGCTCGATCATCAAGAAGCCGTGTTGACCGCCGTATTGGGCTCGAGTCAGATCGCCCATGGCCATGGTGTGAGTGTGGTACCAGCGAAATCCGGCCGGACGCGGCGTGAACGTATAGCGCGCGGTGCCGCCGGCAACGATGGGCGGCGTGCCCTCCTCCAGCGCACCATCGACGTCGGTGGGCAGAAACAGACCATGCCAATGGACCACTTCCGGACGATCGCTGTGATTCGTGACCTCGATGGTGACCGGCTGGCCTTCTTTGAAACGCAGCAAGGGGCCGGGAGCTTGGCCGTTGTACGTGAGCGTCTTGAGCTTGTGACGCGGCGACAGCTCGAGAGTGGCGGGAGCGATGTCGAGCCTGTAGTCGGGAGGCGCCGCCTCTTGCGTGACGGCTGGCAGTGAAGCGGACACGGCAACAAGGCCGGATAATTTCAAAAGGTTACGACGAGAAATCATATGCGGCTCTTATACTGGAAGACGAGTATGTATCATGGATTCATGAAGGTTAATCCGTTGCTGGCGTCGATTCCAACGGCGCCACTTTTCCACTCTTGGCGGGATAGGGCGTGACACTCGGCCGACTTCACGCTACCTTTCACGGCCATGCTCCCGACGAACCATCCCTTGCGCAGCGAGCTGAATGACGAGGTACATGCACGCCCGTCCGATTCACTGCGCGCGCCGCTGCGCATCAGTTACCTCGCGCTGCTCTCCCCCCCCGCCGCCCGCCAGGACGAGTGGCAGCACGTCATCGAATTGCTGGGACGTTATGGAAAGCAAGCGCCGGAGGCTGCGTCGGGCCACTTCAGCATCGACTTGGGCCCCTTCTCGTTGCGCTGGGAGCGTCACACCGAATTCACCCGCTACACCGTCACCGTAGGGGGCGCGTTCGACGATCCCTTTGCCGTCACCGCCCTGGACGCGGTACCGGGCGATTGGGTGTCGGCAATCAAGGGCGAGGTCATGGTGGCGTCGCATGGTGCGATGCTGGAGGCTGCGGATGCCGCGCCCGGCTACGAGGAGATCGCCGCCCTCTACTTCGACGGCAACGTGCTGGTCGGGTCACGCGTTGGCGATGGCGCGGCGACCGCATTGACCGATTTCCGGGTGCGAGCGGATGGCTTCAGCCGCTTCCTCATCATGGATCGGCACTTGACTCCGCGCCAGGCGGGGCGACTGGTGCAGCGTATCCTGGAAATCGACACGTATCGCATGATGGCGCTCCTCGCACTACCGGTGGCGCGCGAGTTGACCCCCCTGCTCGCGAGCTACGAACAAGAGCTGTCGCAAGTCACGACCGTGCTGGAAAGCGCCAATGAAGCCGACGAGGCGGGTCTGCTCGATCGCTTGACGCGCTTGGAAGCGCATATCGAGAGCGGTGAGGCGGAGAGCCACTATCGCTTCAGCGCCGCGACTGCCTATTACGAACTCGTCAAGCGACGCATCGCGGAGTTTCGGGAAATTCGTATTCCGGCATTGCAGACATTCGGCGATTTCACGGAGCGGCGACTCGCGCCGGCAATGAATACTTGCCGCGCGGTATCGGCTCGACAGGAATCGCTGTCGCAACGCGTGGCGCGCGCGAATCAATTGTTGGCGACGCGTGTCGACATCACGCGCGAGCGGCAGAACCAGGCCTTACTCGAGTCGATGAACCGCCGCGCCAAGGCTCAATTCAAATTGCAACAGACCGTCGAAGGCTTGTCGATCGCAGCCATCACGTATTACGTGGTCGGCTTGATCGGTTATGTCGCCAAGGGCATCAAGGCCATGGGTGTGAATGTCGACTACGAAATCGTCCAGGCCGTCAGCATCCCGGTGGTGATCATTCTCATTGCGTTCGGCATTCATCACGTGCGTGAAGCCGTCGTTCGCAACGTCAAATAGTCGGTTTCTTCAACCGGCAGCTTCGCCCGTCGATTTCTCAAGAGCTGACGCCGGCTTCCTGACCGGTGAACCAATTGATCGCGTACTGCACCAGTTGTGATCCGGTCGTCAGGTTCAGCTTGTATTTGATCCGGTGCCGGTGTGATTCGATCGTTTTAATGCTCAAGTTGAGCAGGCATGCCGTGTCGCGAGTGCTCATTCCCTTGCCCATCAGATGCAGAATCTGCAGTTCGCGGTCGGTGAGCCGATCGATGGGGTTGGACGAGATGAGGGCGCCGTGCGAGGCGGACTTCCGAATCATGTTGAATCCCACGCCCTCCGACACGTAGATGTCGCCGTCGAGCACCCGCCGTAAGGAGAACAGTATTTGCTCGCTCGTGGCCTGTTTCATGATGTAGCCATTGGCGCCCACGGATAGCATGCGTTCCGCATAGATGGTTTCATCATGACTCGAGAGCACGAGGATCGGCAGATGGGCATAGTGGGCGCGCACATCGCGTACCACCTCGATGCCATCGCCTTGATCGAGGCCGATGTCCGCGATGATGATGTCGGGTTTGCATTCCTTGATCGCGCTGCGGGCGTTTTGCGCGGTGTCCGCTTCCGCGCATATCATGAGGTCATCTTCATTTTCGATGACCCGCCGCAAGCCTTCCCGCACGATCGGGTGGCTATCGATAATCAGAATTCGCCGCGCGCCGCGCTTGCCGCCGGCGAATTTGGCATGAGCCGGCGACCAGGAGATCTCTGCGCTGATTGACATCGCATCCATTCCTTCGGTGAAGGCAACACTTGTACTCGTTAATCAAAGCGACGTTGCGCGGCCAAAACCATCACCGTCCCGCGAAAAATATGAAAGAAACCTCCGCAGTGTGGCTGAGGAGAAAGTGCCGGCAGCCGCCGCTCGCGAATAGCGACAGAAATTTGACGCTTTTTTCGCTCGTTCTCGCGCACACTGATGGCGGGTACCAGATCCATGAAAGGGGTGCTGTCGGTGTTGGTCATGTGCGGTCCCACGACGGCCGGGTAGTCGGAGGCATAGGTCTCGTTGGCAGCATGGACCGCCCATGCAAGTTGTTGCGCGCCGTCCGCCAGCTTTGCCGCTGGCCGCGGCGGATTCGGCGAGGTCGCCGGGTCGCCCGGCGGCTGCCGACATGAGCACGAAACCTGCTATTACCGCCGCAGCAACGTGGCGCATGGACTCTCCGGTCGACACGTCGGCGGGGCGCCTGCGGCCTACGCGGCGAGTGCGGGAGCCACGCACGATGCAAGCTGTTCTCTTAACCAACAATGCGCCGGGTCGTGGTTGTAGCGCGCGTGCCAGATCATGTACATCGACAGGTCGGGACATGGAACGGGCGGCCGGGATTGACCCAATCCCGTCATGGTGCGCCTGGCAAGCAGGCCGGGCGCCGTGGCGATCAAGGCAGTGCCGCGAATGAACGCCGGAAGCGCGCTGAAACCCGGAACCGTGACCGTGAAGCGCCGTGCGAATCCCTTGGCGGCGAGATGCTGATCCAAATCCAGGCTGCGACGCGGCTCGTACACCACGGTGGCATGGTCCGCGCCAAGATATTCCGTACGGGTGGTGGGAGCCTCTCGAACATCCGCATCGTAGAACACCCGGTAGCGGTCCGAGAACAGTCGCTTTTGAATGATATCCGTTCCATCCGGCGGGCGCGGACTGATGACGAGTTGATGCGCATCGGCACGCAGCGTCTCGAGCAGCGGGACGCCGGATGGAACGATACGCAGCACCACCGCCGGCGCCTGCGCGCGCAGTCGGGCGGCCAACGCCGGCAGCAGCAAATCACGCTGAAAATCGTTAGCCGCGATGGTGAACGTCGTTTGCCAGCGGGCGGGCTCGAAGTCGCCCGCGGTGGCGAAGCGCTCGAGTTCGCGGAGTAGTTCGCGGGCCCGCCTTCCGAGCGCCTCCGCGCGTGCCGTGGCCACGATGCCGCGCCCGGATTTGACGAACAGCGCGTCTGCGGTGATAGCACGCAGTTTATTGAGCAGGTGACTGACCGCCGATTGGGTAACGCCCAGCCGCTGCGCGGCCGCCGTTATGGACCCGGTCTCCAACACCGCCACCAGCAGTTGCAGCAAGCCGGCATCGAGCGATGACCAATCGATTTTCCTCATGAGTCCCATGATGAAATATCAGTTTATCTTTAGCAATCGCCTCCGGATACTTATCATTGAACAATTAGGCTCGGCAATTAGGCTCGGCGCGCGCCCAGCCATTAACGGAGACGTCGTGACGCAAACATTGCCAAAGATACCCGGCACCACTCCGTTCGACGGCGAACAGGCGCGTAAAGGCTACCGCCTCAATAAGATGTGCTATTCGTTCAACAGCGCGGCCAACCGCGCGGAATTCATCGAGAACGAGGAAGCGTATATGTCCAAGTTCGGTCTCAATGAACAGCAAAAGGCGGCGATCCGTGCGCGCTGCGTGCTCGATCTCATCGCCGCGGGCGGCAATGCTTATTACTTGGCGAAATTCGCCGGCATTTTCGGCTTGGACATGCAAGACATCGGCGCACAGCAAACCGGCATGACCAAACCCGAATTCCAGGCCAAACTGCGCGCTGCCGCGACTACTTGAGGAGCGGACATGGCACAACTCGTCGGCGGCCTCGCAACCTCGCACATCCCTGCCATCGGCGGGGCCATACACAAGGGCCTGCAGCAGGACGCCTACTGGAAGCCCTTCTTCGACGGCTTTCCGCCGATCCGCAAATGGCTGGGACGGGTCAAGCCCGACGTCGTGGTGATCTTCTACAACGATCACGGGCTGAATTTCTTCCTCGACAAGATGCCGACGTTTGCCGTGGGCGCCGCCGAACGATACGACAACGCCGATGAAGGGTGGGGAATTCCAACGTTACCCCCCTTCAAGGGCGAGGTGGACTTGTCGTGGCACATCATCAATGCCGTGACCGAACAAGACTTCGACCTCGTCACGTGCCAGGAAATGCTCATCGATCATGCCTGCACCTTGCCGCTGAAATTGTTCTGGCCCGGCGAATGCCCCGTAAGCATAGTGCCGATCTGCGTCAACACCGTGCAGTTCCCGCTGCCCTCTGCCCGACGCGTCTATGCCCTGGGCAGAGCGGTGGGCGAAGCCATCCAAAGCTGGGACAGCGACAAGAAAGTGGCGGTAATGGCCTCGGGCGGTTTATCGCACCAATTGGACGGCGAGCGCGCCGGCCATATCAACAAGGACTTCGATCTGAAGTTCATCGATAGCTTGTTGACGAACCCCGAATGGGCGACGCAATTCAGCATCCACGATCTCGTGGAGAAGACCGGTACCCAAGGAGTGGAGTTGCTGATGTGGCTGGGGATGCGCGGCGCATTGACCAGCAACTCGGCCAGCGTGCGCAAAGTTCATAGCAACTACCACATTCCAATTTCCAACACGGCCACCGGGTTGTTGGCGTTGGAGTCCGCTGGCCCGTTTTAACTCGGAGGGGTACTGCTTGGCGACGCACTCTCGCCGGCGCTCTCCTACGCGCCGAGCAAGGTGCCTACGGCAACCCCCTGGGCGGCGCAAAACTGAGCAGCCGGCAGCTTATCGCCGTCGCCATATTTGACTTTGAACACTTCGATTTCGCCGCCGTGCGTGCTGATGTGCAGACTGCGCTCGCCGAGCTTCGACACGGCGCCGACCTCCGCCGCAATCTGCGAAAAACGGCGCACGGGATGCTTGCGCGCCTCGAAGAGCTGCAGCTTCTTGCCGTTCAACATCGTCCACGCGCCCGGTGCGGGATCACAGCCGCGGATGAGGTCGTAGATGATGTCGGCATGATTGTGCCAGTTGATCCGTGATTCAGGTGCGCGACACCAACCTTCGTAGCTTGCATGGGATTCGTCCTGCGCAGTCCCCGACCCCACGCCTTGCGCAACCAGTTCGGCCGCTTCGAGCAGCGCGGCGACTCCCATGGGAAAGAGGCGCTCGAAATAAACTCCCCCCAACGTATCGTCCGGACCAATCGGAGTTTCCTTTTGCAGAATGACCGGTCCTTCATCGAGACCGTCGGTAGGCCGAAATATGGTAAGTCCCGTCACGGTATCGCCGTGGATGATGGGCCAGTTGATTGCGCTGGGGCCTCGGTATCGCGGCAGCAGCGACGGGTGATACTGAATCATCCCGTGGACGGGAATGGCGGTGAATTCTTCGGGCACGAACTGCAGCACGTATGCCATGACCCCAAGATCGGCTTTGAGCGCGCGCAAAATATCTCGGGCGTTCTCCGACTTGAGCGTGGGCAACTGGTGGACCGGGATGGCCCGCGATTCGGCCGCCGCTTTGATGGGATCGGGCGGCGTTCCAGGCTTGTCCGGAGCGCAAAAAACCCCCGCGATGGTGTGGCCACGATCGACGAATGCGTCGAAGACTGCCTTCCCGAATTTTTGTTGTCCTAATAAGGCGATTCGCATAGGAAGCCGGAACCTCGCGCCGCAAACTTATCTATACTGCAATGCATCGCTATAGGCAACTGCATGATATCTCATATATCATAGGAGAGGTTTGTCGGATCGCGCAACAATAACGCAGGGGCGGCGCGGCCCGTCAACAGTTTGCACAGGCTTCAAGCAGCCAACACTCAAGGAGATCTTCATGGCTGGTCGCAATTTTCTATTCGTCCCAGGACCCACCAACGTCCCCGACCGAGTTCTTCGCGCCATGGTGGTGTCCATGGAAGATCACCGCTCGCCCGTCTTTCCGGAACTGGCGCGCGCTTGTTTGAACGGCCTGAAGCCGATTTTCAAAACGACCACCGGTGCACCGATCATTTTTCCGTCCTCCGGTACCGGTTGCTGGGAAGCTGCGTTGACCAATTGCCTGAACCCGGGCGACAAGATTCTCACCTCCCGCTTCGGACAGTTCAGCCATCTATGGGCCGACATGTGCGTGCGATTGGGTTTCGACGTCGAAATTCTGGAAACACCCTGGGGCGAGGGCGTGCCGGTGGAGCGCTACCTGGCCTCCCTGAGCGCCGACAAGCAGCACAAGATCAAAGCCGTCCTGGTCTGCCAAAACGAGACCGCCACCGGCGTGACCAGCGACGTACCTGCCGTGCGTCAGGCGATGGATAGCGTCAAGCATCCGGCCCTTTTATTCGTCGACTCGGTGAGCGCGCTTGCCAGCATCGACTTCCGCATGGACGAATGGGGCGTCGATATCTGCATCAGCGGTTCCCAGAAGGGCTTGATGCTGCCTGCGGGCATGGGTGTCACGTGCGTGAGCCAGCGAGCGCTCGAGGCCGCCAAGACCGCAACTTCCAAGCGCTGCTATTTCGATTACGCCGACATGGTGAACTCCAATGCCTCGGGGTATTTTCCCTATACGCCTTCCATACCGATGCTGTATGGCCTGCGCGAATCGCTGGCGATCCTCGCGGAAGAAGGCTTGGAAAACGTATTCCACCGGCATGCCTACCTCGCCGGCGGCATGCGCGCCGCCGTCATCGACGGTTGGAAGCTCAAGCTTTGCGCGACTGCGCCCAAGTGGTACTCGGATACCGTTTCCGCAATCATGGTGCCCGAGGGCATCAATGGCGCGGACGTCATCGCGCGCGCGTTCAAGCGCTACAACCTCGCCCTCGGCGCCGGGTTGTCCAAGGTTGCCGGCAAATTGTTCCGTGTCGGTCATTTGGGTGATCTGAACGAAGTCATGCTCTTGGGCGCCATCGCCGGAGCCGAAATGGCCATGCTCGATGTGGGCGTCAAGATCGAGCCGGGCAGCGGCGTGGCCGCGGCCCAAAGATTCTGGCGCGCCAATTCGCCGGCGGCCGGCACCTACCAGGTCCGCAGCGCGAACGCGGGCATGGCCGCATGACGCAACGCGTCGTTTTCTTGGATCGCGCATCGCTGAAGGCGAAGGTGCGCAAGCCTAAGTGCGCCTCGGAATACGTGGAGCATGAGAAGACCTCGGTGGATGAAATTATTGCGCGGCTGGCGGGCGCCACCGTGGCCATCGTCAACAAGGTTCCGATGCGAGCGGAGACCTTGGCGCGGCTGCCGGATCTGAAAATGATCGCGGTGGCGGCCACGGGCTATGACGTGGTAGACGTGCAGTACTGCAAAGACCAAGGCATCGCGGTCGCCAATATTCGCAACTACGCGGTTCACACGGTACCCGAGCATGCGTTCGCGATGATTCTCGCTCTGCGGCGCAACATTCTGGCCTACCGGCAGGATGTAGAGAATGGCGTATGGAACAAATCCGAGCAGTTTTGTTTCTTCACCCACGATATCGGCGATTTATATGGCGCCACGCTGGGCATCATTGGCGAGGGCGCCATCGGCCAGAGCACGGCCGCCATCGGACGCGCCTTCGGCATGCGAGTGTTATTCGCCGATCATGCGCCGCCGAAGATGCAAGGCGTGACGTTCACGCCGCACGAAACAGTGCTGGCGGAATCCGACGTGATTTCCCTGCACTGTCCGCTCATACCCGCCACGCGCAATCTCATCGACATCACGGCGTTTCGCAAGATGAAGCGCAATGCGCTGCTCATCAACACCGCGCGCGGCGGTCTAGTCGACGAGGCGGCACTGATACAAGCGCTCGACGAGGGTCTAATTGCAGGCGCCGGCTTCGATGTGCTCACGGTCGAACCGCCCCGCAATGGCCATCCCTTGCTCGACCTGCGCCGTAACAATTTCATCCTCACGCCCCACGTCGCGTGGGCGTCGGACGGAGCCATGCAATTCCTCGCTGACCAATTGATCGACAATATCGATTTGTGGGCAGCCGGCAAGCCGCAGCACCTCGTCACCTGAGCGGGCCCTTCGGCCCGCACGCCATCAATTATGAAAAAGCTGCTCTATCAATTTGATACGGACCCGCTTCCTGCCGTCTTCGACAACGTCGTCGCTTACGACGGCGGCGCCGATCATGTGTGTGCCTACGGCGGAATAAACGCCAAGAATGTCGGCGGACTCGTGGAAGGCGCGATTTTCACTCGCGGTCCCAAGGACAAGCGGAACACGGCCATCTTCATCGGCGGCGGCAACATGTCCGAGGGTGAAACGTTGCTGGCCGCCGTCCGCGCCAAGTTCTTCGGCAATTTCCGCGTCTCGATCATGTTCGATTGCAACGGCTCGAATACCACGGCTGCGGCCGCCGTCGCATGGCTGTCTCACGGCCGCTCGTTGGCCGGCAAGCGCGCGGTCGTGCTCGGCGGCTCGGGTCCCGTCGGTCAGCGTGCGGCGGTTCTCTTGGCGCGCGAAGGCGCCCGCGTGTGCATCACCGGACGCAAACTCAGCGTGGTGCAAGCAGCGTGCGACTCCATCAAGGCGCGTTTCGACGTCGAGGTGGTAGCCAGCGAGGCGCCGACCACCGGCGACCGCGCCGCGGCCCTTGAAGGCGCGCAAATCGTATTGGCCACGGGCGCAGCCGGAGTCGCCTTGTTGGATGCGCAGACGTGGCAGAACAGCAAGACGTTGGAATTGGTGGCCGACGCCAATGCATCGCCGCCCGCCGGCATCGAAGGCGTGGGGATCGGCGATCGCGGCATCGCGAGCCACGGCAAGGTTCTCTTCGGGCCTCTGGGTTTCGGCGCCTTGAAATTGTCGTTGCACCGTGCCTGTATCGCACGATTGTTCGAGCGCAATGATGTGCTGTTGGACGCCGCAGAGATTTACGCGATTGCCAAGACAATGGTCGGCGAGGCCGCACCAAAGCAGTGAAACATGACCATCGCACAAGATTCCGTCGATGAATTTCTAGAGCGGCTGGCCAGCAGTGCGCCGACTCCCGGCGGCGGCAGCGCCGCGGCCATCATGGGTGCGATGGGCGCGGCGCTGGTTTCCATGACCTGCAATGTCAGCATCGGCAAGAAAGGCTACGAAGCAGTCGAAGGCGAATTATTGACTGTCCGTGACGAGTCCGAAAAGCTGCGGTTGCGATTGGCGGCAATGGTTGCCGAGGACGTGGCCGCGTTCGATGGGCTTATGGCTGCGTACAAACTGCCCAAAGCAACCGACGACGACAAGGCGCGCCGCTCCGCAGCTATCCAGAGCAGTTTGGCCCGCGCCACCGAGGTGCCGCTCGAATGCGCGCGCGCCTGCGCAGCCGTGATCGCGCTGGCGCGTCGCGCGGCCGAACACGGTTACAAAGGTGTGGTGAGCGACGCCGGCGTCGGCGCGCTGTCCGCCTACGGCGCGCTGCGGAGCGCCGCGTTGAACGTGTACATCAACGCTCCCGCACTGCAGGATCGCGCCGCCGCCGAGCGCTACCTGACCGAAATCGATGCGCTGGTCGCTTCCGCCGCGCAGGCGCACGAAGCCGTCTACTCGATCGTTCGCGGCAGATTGTAAGCTGCGACAACCGACCGCTGCGGCGCCACGGCGACGCCGCTTGAGGCGACGCTTACGCGGTGGCGATCCGCATCACATTGGTCGTGCCGGCATGTCCGAACGGCATGCCGGCGATGGCGACGATGATCTGTCCGCTTTGTGCGAACCCTTCCCGCCGCGCGACCTCGCAGGCAACCGTAGTCATTTCGTCCACGTCGGTCACGCCGTCGATCTGCACCGAATGGATGCCCCACACCAAGGCAAGTCGGCGTGCCGTCGAGATGATGGGCGTCAAACTCAACACGGGGCATTCCGGTCGTTCCCGGGCGGCGCGCAGACTGGTGTGTCCGGATCGCGTGTAGCAGATGATGGCAGCGGCATGCAGCATCGAGACCGCGCAACGCATAGCGCTGCACACGGCGTCCGCTACATCCGCTTCCCGCTCGGGGGGGTGCGACGCATTGATGAACTGACGGTACGCCGGGTCCGTTTCCACTTGCTCGACGATGCGACTCATCATGCTCACCGCCTCGAGCGGGTATTTCCCCGACGCCGATTCAGCCGACAGCATCACCGCGTCGGCGCCGTCGTAAATCGCCGTAGCAACGTCCGAGGCTTCGGCACGCGTCGGCACCGGGCTGTCCACCATCGACTCGAGCATTTGCGTGGCCACGACCACCGGCTTGCCCATCTCGCGGCAAATGCGCACGATGCGCTTTTGAATCGCAGGCACACGCTCGGCCGGCATTTCGACGCCTAGGTCGCCGCGCGCCACCATCACCGCATCGGAAGCCGCCACGATCTCATCGAGGCGCAAGATGGCTGCCGGCTTTTCGAGCTTGGACATGATGGACGCACGGTCGCCGATGATGGCTCGTGCCTCGTGAATGTCTTCGGGCCGCTGCACGAAGGACAGCGCAACCCAATCCGCGCCGAGCTCCAGCGCTAGATCGAGGTCGCGATGGTCCTTAGGGGTAAGCGCCGTCAGCGGCAATACCATGCCCGGAACATTGACCCCTTTATTCGCGGATAGTTTGCCACCGACCGCAACGCGAGTATCGGCGAAGTCGGCTCCGCAACGCTCGACCACCAGGCGCAATCGACCGTCGTCGAGCAGCAATTCCGAACCCGGCGTCAACACGGCGAATATTTCCGGATGCGGCATGCCGACGCGGTGCGAGTCGCCGGGCGTCGCATCGAGGTCGAGGCGAAACGCCTGGCCGCTGGTCAGTTCAATGGTTCCGTCGGCGAATACACCCACGCGCAACTTGGGACCCTGCAAGTCGGCGAGAATACCGATGGGTCTTCCCGTTTCCCGCTCCAGCTCGCGCAATGTGGCAAAGCGCGCGCGGTGCTCGTCCGCGGTGCCATGGCTGAAATTGAGCCGAAACACATCCACGCCGGCCAGGAACAAGCGACGCGCCATGTCCGGTGCGGAGCTGGCCGGACCCATAGTCGCGACGACTTTGGCGTTGCGGGTTCTGCGTAAATTCATATGGAGGGACCACCCTCGATGAGTATGGCACGAAAATCGTTCACATTGGTGAGCGTGGGCCCGGTAATGATCGAATCGCCGAGCGCCGTGAACAGGCTGTGCGCATCGTTATCGGCAAGCACATCCGTCGGGCGCAAACCGCAGGCCCAAGCCCGTGCGATCGAATCCGGCGCAATCTGGGCGCCGGCAATTTCCTCCTGTCCGTCGACGCCGTCCGTGTCGCCGGCCAACGCGTGAATGCGTGCGTGACCGTCGAGCGCGATGGCCAGCGACAGCAAGTATTCCACGTTCCGCCCGCCGCGCCCGGTCCCGCGCACCGTTACCGTCGTTTCGCCGCCGGAAAGCAACACGCAGGGTGCCTTCACGGGTTGATTACGGTCGGCGACCTGTAGGGCAATCGCCGCCAATACCTTGCCCACGTCGCGCGCCTCGCCTTCGATGGCATCGCTCAATATATGCGTCTCGAGCCCGGCTGAGCGCGCCACCGCCGCCGCAGCTTCCAGCGCCATCTGCGGCGTGGCGATGATGCGCACGCTGGCCCGCGCCAGCCGCGGGTCGCCGGGTTTCACCGATTCGCCACGCCCGCTTTCCAGCACGTCGCGCGCCGCTGCGGGTAAGTCGATGCCGTACCGCCGCACGATGTTGAGCGCGTCCGCACAGGTGGTAGGGTCCGCCACCGTGGGACCCGACGCAATATCGACCGGCCGGTCGCCGGGCACATCGGAAATCAGCAGCGTGAGCACTCGGGCCGGGTGGCACGCGGCAGCCAACCGGCCACCCTTGATGGCCGACAAGTGCCGCCGCACGCAGTTGATCTCGCTGATCGTGGCGCCGGAGGCGAGCAGCATCCGGTTCACCGTTTGTTTGATTTCCAGCGTGAGCCCGGGCGCCGGCAGCGGCAACAGCGCGGAGCCGCCGCCCGAGATCAAGCAGAGGACGAGATCGTCCTCATTCAAATTCTTGACCAGGTCGAGCATCCGCGCCGCCGACCGAACACCTGCGGCGTCGGGAACGGGGTGCGCGGATTCCGCGATCTCGATATGTCGGCAGGGCACTGCATAGCCGTAGCGCGTGACCACCAAGCCCGAGAGAGGGCCCGGCCAATGATCCTCCACGGATCGCGCCATGGCCGCAGAAGCCTTGCCCGCACCGATCACGATCAATCGGCCGCGCGGCGCTGCGGGGAGGTGCTTGGGAATACAGAGCGACGGTTGCGCCGACGCGATGGCCGCATCGAACATCCGTCGCAACAGCACCCGTGGAATCGCAGTCCGTGCGCTGTCGGTCATACTGTCGGTGCGCTTGTACTCGACGCCGGCGCCAGCACATTCGTCAGCGAGCCGATGCCGTCGATCTTGATCTCGACGGTGCTGCCATCCCGAATCGATCCGACTCCCAGCGACGTCCCGCATGCGATCACATCGCCGGGCAGCAGCGTCATATCGTGCGAGATGCGGCTGACCAGCTCCGCCGGCGACAGGATCATGTCCGACAACGGATAGTTTTGGCGCTCGCTGTCGCCGAGGCGAGTGATGATCCGCGCCTGTGTGATGTCGATCTCCGTCGCGATGACGGGCCCGATGCAGCCGAAGGTATCGTAGCCTTTCGATCGGCACCACTGCGCGAAGTCCGGCGTTTCATTGAGTACATCAGCGGCCGTCACGTCGTTGACGCAGGTGTACCCGAATATGTAGCTGCTTGCCCCGCCGATCGGGACATCCTTGCAGCGCCGGCCGATGACAATGCCCAATTCACCTTCGTACGCGATCTTGCCCGCATAGCCGGCCGGCCGCTGGATCGCCTCGTCCGGGCCGATGATGGAAGTCCCCGGCTTGATGAGAAACAGCGGATGCGCGGGTGCCAGCTTGCCGAGCTTCGCGGCCAACGCGCGAAAGTTGTTCCACAGCGCAACCATCTTCGACGGCGTGCACGGCGCAAGCAGCGTGAATGAACCTCGTTCGAGGGTGGTCCCGACGGGGCGCGGCGAATCGAACAGATCGCCTTCATATTCGGCGATGCGATCGTCCGCGAATAGGCCGAATCCGATGCGGCCCTCGTGCGATCGAAAACGCGCCCAGCGGGTCGGGAGGCTCATGCTACAGGACTGACTTCAGCAATTTGCCCATCTCGGCAGGATTGCGTGTGACCTTGATCCCGCACTCTTCCATCACGGCAAGCTTCTCCTGCGCCGTCCCCTTGCCCCCGGAGATGATCGCGCCGGCGTGGCCCATGCGCTTTCCCGGCGGCGCCGTAACACCGGCGATGAAGCCGACCACGGGCTTTTTCATATGATCCTTGATCCAACGTGCGCACGTCTCTTCGTCGTCGCCGCCGATCTCTCCCACCATGATGACCGCATCGGTGTCGGGATCCGCATTGAACAGTTTCATGACGTCGATATGCTTCATCCCATTCACCGGATCACCGCCGATGCCGACGCAGGTCGATTGCCCCAGCCCAAGCTCCATCAGCTGACCGACCGCCTCATAGGTGAGCGTCCCCGACCGCGACACCACGCCGATTCGCCCCTTCTTGTGAATGTGGCCCGGCATGATGCCGATCTTGATCTCGTCCGGAGTAATGACGCCCGGGCAATTCGGGCCGACCAGCAGCGTCTTCTTGCCCGCCATCCGATAACGCGTCGCGATCATGTCGCGTACCGGAATCCCCTCGGTGATGCAGATGACCAAATCCAGGTCCGCGTCCACCGCTTCATCGATGGCGCTCGCGGCAAAGGGCGGCGGCACGTAGATGACCGAGACCGTCGCTCCGGTCCGCTCCTTCGCATCCTTGACGCTGCCGAAGATCGGTATGCCCTCGAAATTCTCGCCGGCTTTGCTCGGATTCACGCCGGCGACGAAGCACGCCTTGCCGTTCGCGTAATCACGGCACAACCGGGTGTGAAAAGCGCCGGTCTTGCCGGTGATGCCTTGAGTGATCACCCGCGTGTTCTTGTCGATCAAAATACTCATAACGTAGCTCCCTACTTTCCGGCGATGGCAGCGACGATCTTCTGCGCCGCTTCGGCCATATTGTCGGCGGAGATGATCGGCAGTCCCGACGCCTTCAGCATCTGCTTACCGATCTCTTCGTTCGTGCCTTTCATGCGAACCACCAACGGCACACCGAGCTTCACCTGCCTAGCCGCGGCGATCACACCCTCGGCAATCGTGTCGCAGCGCATGATGCCGCCGAATATATTGACCAGAATGCCCTTGACCGCAGGGTTCTTCAGCATCAGCTTGAACGCTTCCGTCACCTTCTCCGTGGTCGCTCCTCCGCCCACATCGAGAAAGTTGGCGGGTTCGGCGCCGAACAGCTTGATCGTGTCCATGGTCGCCATCGCCAAACCCGCGCCGTTCACCAGGCACCCGATGTTGCCGTTGAGCGAGATATACGACAGGCCGAACTCGGAGGCCTCGATCTCGGCCGGGTCCTCCTCGTCGAGGTCGCGCAAGGCGACGATCTCGGGGTGGCGGAACAGCGCGTTTTCATCGAAGTTGAGCTTCGCATCCAGGGCCAATATCTTGCCGTCGCCGGTGAGGATCAACGGATTGATTTCCGCGAGCGACATATCGCATTGCACGAAGGCGTTGTACAGGCCGTGCATGAACTTGCGCGCTTCGGCGACCGAAGCCTCAGGCACGCCGATCTTGCGCGCGATATCGTCCGCCTGTGCATCGGTCAGGCCGGCCACCGGATTGATCGCCACTTTATGAATTTTTTCGGGCGAATGCGCCGCGACTTCTTCGATCTCCATGCCGCCTTCGGAACTTGCCATCAATGTGACGCGTTGCGTGGCGCGGTCCACCACCATGCCGACGTAGAGCTCCTTCTTGATGTCGGCGCCCTCCTCCACGAGCAGACGCTTCACGACGCGGCCCTCGGGCCCGGTTTGCGGGGTCACGAGAGTCATCCCGAGAATCGCGGAAGCGAATTGATGGACTTCCTCGAGCGACTTGGCCACCTTGACGCCGCCTGCTTTGCCGCGGCCGCCGGCGTGAATCTGGGCTTTGACCACCCACACTTTGCCCTTGAGCGCGCGCGCCGCGGCATCCGCGTCGGCTACCGAAAAGCAAGGAACGCCGCGCGGGGTGGCGACCCCGAACTTGCGTAAAATTTCTTTGCCCTGATACTCGTGAACATTCATAACCCTGGGCCTCGTGTGTCGAAATTATTGATGCTGGGCGCGCGCGCCGTCGCCGGATATTAGCAGGCGCTGATTCGTACCGGCCAACCTAAGAATTTTTCTGCAAAAATGCGCAGTCATTGCGCTCGATCGGGCGCGAAGTATTATCGCGGTCCGTTCAGCAGCGGCTTGCTTTCCTCGAGACTCTTTGCCAGCAGTTTGGTCAAGGCGTATACGGTGTCCAGGTGCGGCGTCGGAGTCTCGGTCAATCGCGCGAGCTCGATCACGGAACCGAGCAGTGCGTCGACCTCGAGCTCGCGGGCGGCCTCGACGTCCTGCAGCATGGAAGTCTTGTGATGGCCCACGCGCTCCGCGCCGGCGATGCGCTTCTCCAGCGGCACGCGGAAGGTGACGCCGAGCTTGTTGGCGATGGTCTGTGCCTCGGTCATCATGTCTTTCGCAAGCGTGCGGCTCAGCGGGTATTGGCAGATGCTCGCCAGTGTCGCGCGCGATAAGGCGCTGATCGGATTGAAGGTGAGATTGCCCCACAATTTCAACCAGATTTCCGCGCGGATATCCTCGAGCACCGGCGCTTGCAAACCACCATTCACGAAACACTGCGACACCCGCGTCACGCGCTCGCTGGGGCTGCCATCCGGCTCACCCACCGGAAACCGGTTCCCCTCGACGTGCTTGATGACGCCGGGCGCCACCAATTCGGCGGCCGGGTACACGACACAGCCGATGACCCGCTCGCAGGGAATGTGCTCCCAGATCACCCCGTTCGGGTCGACGCTCTTGACGTGCGAATTTGCCAAAGGGCCCGGATAGCTGTGGAAGTACCAATACGGAATGCCGTTCTGCAGCGGCACGACGACCGTGTCGGGTCCGAACAATTGGGGCACCTGCGGCGCCACCGCTTCGACCTGATGCGCTTTCATCGCGAGAATGACCATGTCCTGCGGGCCCGCTTCCGCGTAATTATCGGTTGCCCGAACATGCGGCACGGCCTGCTCCGTGCCATCGCCCATGATGAGGCGAATGCCGCGCGTGCGCAGCGCATCCAGATTCGATCCGCGCGCGATGAAAGTCACCTCATTGCCGGCATGCGCGAGCCGCGTGCCCACGTAACCGCCGATGGCACCCACACCGATAATCGCTATTTTCAATGAATTCCACTCATAGCGCGCGAATGATCGCGCCTTAAGGGGCAGAAGCCTACAGCGAACGGCCAGGGACGCAAAGCGCCCTGGCCGTTGCCGTAGTCCTGTGCCACATAAGACGGCAACCGCGCACGCGGTTTAGAACTTGTAGTTCATACCCATGGATACACCGATTTCATGACACCCACCCCAGGTCGTGGGTCCCGCGCTGCTGTAGTCATTGAACACTGTGTTCGTGCCGTCGTGGCAGTCCGTCGTCACGCCGCGGCCGCCGGCGCCGATATCGTAGTGCGCATTGCCGTCGTTGACCGTATCGGCCGCATCCAAGTACCCGTACAGGTTCTTGTCGAAGTGATGCTTCCAGGCAATGGTGTACATGTTGGCCTGGTCCCCGGTGCTGGTCGGGTTGTAATTGTGCTGCCCGCCCGGGTCGCCCGGCGTCGCTCCGGCATGCGCCCAGCCGATGCTGAAGTTATCTCTCGGCGACCAGTCGTACGATGCCGCAAACCAGGTGCCCATTCTCGTTCGCTCATCCTGGAACTGCAGAGCGGGCGGCACGTCGCGCTTCAACCACTCGTAGATACCGCTGAGCGACAAGCCGAAATCGAACACATACTGCACGCCGCCCTTGATGGCCCATTCGTCCGCGACGTCGGTGAGGTATGGCGGTGAGAAACCGTTTGCGGCCACGAACGCCGCGCCGTATTCAGTGGCGTAGGCGTTGTACGTACCCCAGTCCAACAAGGGCGATACGCCGTTGCCGAGGCCGACCAGATAGCCATAGTACGGGCTGTTGGCGCCGATACCGTCGCTGTTGCGATTCACGTTGTGGTGGAGTTCCCAGGCCGCGGTGGCATAGAAGCCGCCGTATTCGAACTTGAGGTCCGCGCTATACGCGGTGCCGAATCCGCCGTCGTCGCAATTCATCGGCAGATTACCGCTGCCCGCGACGTTGCCGCCGCTGCAATCCGGGGAGCCGGCCGACTGTACGACGTTGTCGTAGGTTCGATTCGCGCCCGGCGAGACGAGTAGATCGAAGCTGACCAAATCGCCGAGTTTCGGCGATTCGTACCAGATCGAATGGTCGAGCCGGGTGCCGAACTCCACGCGATTGTCGCCGCCGGTATTGCCCATGATGATCGCATAGTCGCCAAGCATGCCGGAGAACGGGTTCATCCGATCCGTCGATCGCTTGTACGGCGCGTAGGTCGTGCCGATCTTCAGCTTGCCCCACGAGTTGTTGGACAGACCGACGTACGTGTCGCCGTAACCGATGGCGCCCTTCACGATATCCGACTGCGCCGTGTACGACGTCGCAAGACCCGGGGAGGCGGTGAGGGCCGGCTGCGTTTCGATCTGATAGATGAAGTCGATGTCGCTGCCGTCGATTTTGTGCGATCCGCGGTAGCCGAGCACCGACTTGTTCGTGGACAGGTCGCCGAGCCAGCCGACGCTGCCCACGATTTGGGTCCCTTTGGGTCCGTTGTTGACATACCCCGTCCCGGGCGCCCCGCCGGCATATGAATACGAGTAGGCCGTGAGACCCCGGATGCCCTTGGTGACATCGTCCAGCGACACGTCCAAGGTGCCGTAAAATCCCTTGACGAACTTCTCGAACTTGGGCTCGGAAACCTCCATCGGCTTGGCCGGCCCTTCAATTCCGGCCGATGCACCGGGCGCACCCGACGGCTTCGCTTGCTTGGATGACATCGTGTCGATTTGCTTCTGCAACGCATCCATTTGCTGCCGCATGATGCGCATCTGTTCCTTCAGCGCCTGGGTATCCTGGGCATCGTCCGCATGGACGACGCTCGCTATGGTGCACGTAGCGGCGCAAGCCGTTAGCGCCATCACCAGCGGTTTGGCCAACTTCAAATTAAGCATTGTGTGGTCCTCATGAAACGCGTGTGCGCGTATGTTTGAATGTTCTCACTCTCATGTCATCCCGATCGATGAGTCTACACTGACTCGCCCGCCCCCCCCTTCCATGGCTGCCCGGTATCGACCGCCTACCCCGCTCGCTCGAGTTCCGGAATCAGTCCCGCGCCGCGCGCCCATTTATACTTGGCGCCGAGCACCGCCACTGGAATCTCCGTCGAATACGCGTAGGCCGGTATCCCATGTTGGTACAAGTACTCTGCCGCTTCTTCGACTTCCACGTCTCCGGCCAACGATGCCACGATGGGCTTCTCGATGCCCTTGGCGCGCATTTCCGCAACGACTTCGACCATCAACTTGGCGAACACCATCGGCGGCGTGATGATGGTGTGCCAATAGCCGAGGATGAGCGCGTGGATACGCGGATCCTCGAGCCCCAGTCGGACCGTATTCTGATACGTCGGCGGCGGTTCGCCGCCGGTGATGTCGACCGGGTTTCCGGCAGCGCCGAACGGCGGGATGAACTTGCGGAACGCCGCGTCGAGGTCTGCGGGCATGGCCATCAACGACAAGCCGTTATCTACACAGGCGTCCGATAGCAGCACCCCGGAACCGCCGGCACCGGTGATGATCACCACGTTGTTGCCTTTGGGCGTCGGCAGCACCGGAATGCCGCGCGCAAAATCGAGCAAATCGCGCAAGCTTCGTGCGCGAATCACGCCGGATTGCTTGAACACGTCCTCGTAGATCTTATCGTTGCCGGCCAGCGCTCCGGTATGCGAACTCGCGGCGCGCGCGCCCATGTTGGTGCGCCCCGCCTTCAAAACCACGATGGGTTTCTTTTTGGAAACGCGCTTCGCGACCTCGGCGAACGCGCGGCCGTCCTTCAAATCCTCCAAATGCTGCGCGATGATCGTGGTGTTGTCATCCTGTTCGAAGAACGTCAGCAAATCATCTTCATCGATGTCCGATTTGTTGCCCAAACCGACGATCGCCGACACGCCCATCTTGGCAGAGCGCGAGAAGCCGATGATGGCCATGCCGATGCCGCCCGACTGCGAGGACAGCGCAGCATGACCCTTCACGTCGTACGCCGTACAAAAAGTCGCGCATAGATCGCTCGGCGTGTAATAGAACCCGTAAATGTTCGGGCCCATCAACCGCACCCCATACTTGCGGCCGATTGCGACCAGTTCTTCTTGCCCTTCGACATTGCCGGTCTCGGCAAATCCGGACGGGATGAGAATGGCGCCCGCGATCTTCTTCTCGCCGACTTCCTTCAATGCCTGAGCGACGAATTTCGCCGGAATCGCGAACACCGCCACATCGATGTCGCCGGGAACGTCTTTGACGCTCTTGTACACCTTCTTGCCCATGATGGTGTCGGCGCTGGGATGGATCGGGTAGATCTCCCCTTTGTAGCCGCCGTTGATGAGGTTCTTCATCACGGAGTTGCCGATCTTGCCGTTCTCGGCCGACGCGCCGATCACTGCCAACGCTTTTGGCTTCATGATGCGAGTCATCTTCTCGACGATCTCCGTCTGACTCGGCCGATCGCGGGCCGGCGCCGGGTTGAAGTTGAGCACGATGCGCACGTCCGCGGCGGTGGCGCCGTGGTCGGTGGCGAACACCGGATTCAAATCCATTTCAGAAATCTCGGGGAAATCCGCAACCAGCGTCGAGACGCGTTCGATCATGCTGGACAAGGCCGCGCGGTCGACGGGCTTGGCGCCGCGCACGCCGCGCAGGATCTCAGCCGCCTGGATGCCGTCCAGCATCGACAGCGCATCCGCGTTGGTCGCGGGCGCGAGCCGGAACGTAATGTCCTTCAAGACTTCGACCAGGATACCGCCGAGCCCGAAGGCAACGAGTTTGCCGAACGCAGGATCGGTAACCGCGCCGATGATGACTTCTTGGCCGAAAGTTATCATCTGTTGAACTTGCACGCCGAGGATTTCCGCCTTCGTGTCGTACTTCTTTGCATTACCGACGATGGTGTTGAACGCTTCTTTGGCGAGGCTTTCCGACTTCACGCCGACGATGACGCCGCCCGCCTCGGTCTTGTGCAGGATCTGCGGCGAGACGATTTTCATGACCACCGGAAAGCCGATATCCGACGCGAGCTTCATCGCCTCATCGGCCGTCTTCGCCACGCCTTCCTTCGGAATGCTGATTCCATAAGCCTCGCAAACGCCCCGCGCCTCGGGCGCCGTCAGGGATTCGCGGCCCGCAGCCTTGGCGGCCTCCAAAATTTTACGAACTTTGTCTTGTTCCGACGTCTTGACCTTGTCTAGCATCTTAAATTCCTCGAATCCGGTGCGCAGGCCGTTGGCCGTGCGCGCATTAAATGACTTTGTTCGAACGCAGCGCCGCGAGATCCGCGGTCGCGTAACCAAGCTCGGCCAACACCTCGTCGGTGTGCTCGCCGAGCAGCGGCGAACGCGTGACGTCGGTCGGGCTGTCGCTCAACTTGATCGGGTTTCCCACCGTGAGGTATTTACCGCGCTTGGGATGATCCACTTCAACGATCGTGCCCGTGGAACGCAACGACGGCTCGTTCATCAGTTCTTCCATGGACAGGATCGGACCGCAGGGAATGTCGTGCTCGTTAAGCAGCGCCATGGCCTCGAACTTGGTTTTCGTGACGGTCCATTCCTCCACCGCCGCGAATACCTCCTTGAGCCTCGGCAAGCGCGCGTCCGGTGTGGCGAAGTCTGGATTGGTGAGCCAGTCTTCCTTGCCTATCACCTGGCAAATGGCTTTCCAAACCGGCGCCTGCGCAATGAAATAGAGATACGCATTCGGGTCCGTCTCCCAACCCTTGCACTTGATGATGGTTCCCGGCTGCCCGCCGCCCGAGGCGTTCGCCGCGCGCGGGACCGCCGTGCCGAACTTGCCGTTCGGATACTGCGGGTATTCCTTCATGACGCCGGTGCGCGCCAGACGCTGCTGGTCCCGCAGCTTGACGCGGCAGAGATTGAGCACACCATCCTGCATGGCCGCCAGCACCCTTTGCCCGCGCCCGGTCGTGTTGCGCTGATAAAGAGCGGCCACGATGCCGAGCGCCAAATGCAATCCGGTGCCGCTGTCGCCGATCTGCGCGCCGGTGACGAGCGGCGGACCGTCGTCAAATCCCGTCGTGGACGCCGAGCCACCGGCGCATTGCGCGACGTTCTCGTACACTTTGCAGTCCTCGTAGGGACCGGGTCCGAAGCCCTTGACCGATGCAACGATCATCTTCGGATTCAATGCCTGGATCCGCTCCCAGGTGAAGCCCATGCGGTCGAGCGCACCCGGAGCGAAGTTTTCCACCAAAACGTCGCAGTGCTTGACCAGCCGTTCGAGCACTTCCTTGCCCTGCGCACTCTTCGTGTCGAGGGTCACCGAACGCTTGTTGTGGTTCAGCATCGTGAAATAGAGACTGTCCACGCCCGGAATGTCGCGCAATTGCTCCCGAGTGACGTCGCCGGCGCCCGCCCTCTCGACCTTGATTACGTCCGCGCCGAACCAAGCCAACAGCTGAGTACACGTCGGTCCCGACTGCACATGCGTGAAGTCGAGAATACGAACCCCATCTAATGCCTTACCCATTCAATGACTCCCGACCATTATCACTTGTACATCGTTTGATTCTTGGTGCCCGGGGCATACTCGCGCGGATCGACCCAGATATTGATGACCGCGCACCGGCGAAGCTTCCGCACCGATTCGCGGCCTCGCTGCAACGCCGCCGCGATCTGCGCGGGATCTCGCACCTCCTCCCCGTAACCGCCGAGCATCTCGGCGAACTTACCGAAGGGAACGTCGCCGAGCAGATTGCCGACATTGCCGCGCTGTTCGCCGTATTTCGCGAGCTGGCCGTACCTAATCTGATTCATCGCGGAGTTATTGCCGATGACCGCGAGGTAGGGGACGCCGAACCGGTTGGCCGTCTCCATGTCGAAAGCGGTCATACCGAACGAACCGTCGCCGTAGTAGCACAGCACTTCCTTGGACGGGTTCGCGAGTCCCGCAGCAATGGCGAAACCCGTGCCGACTCCCAGCGAGCCCAACGCACCGGGATCCATCCATTGGCCGGGATTGCGCGGCCGCACCGCCTGCGCGGAAATCGTGACCACGTCGCCGCCATCTCCGATGTAGATCGTGTCCTCCGCCAGAAACTCGTTCAGCTCCCATGCCACCCGATAGGGATGAATGGGCACGCTGTTGGATTTGAACAGCGGCATCAGCTTTTCGGCGGCCGCGGTCTCGGCATCGCTCAACGTCTTCAACCACTGTTGCCGAGCCTGCCGCTTGTCGCCCTTGATGCGGCCCGAGGCAGCCTGCAGTACCGCTCCCAAGATGGCGCCGGGGTCGCCGACCAGTCCCAAACTGATGTCGCGATTCTTGCCGACCGTTCGATAGTCCATGTCGATTTGCACCAGCTTCAGATCCTTGCTGATGCGCTTGCCGTAACCCATGCGAAAATCGAACGGCGTACCCACGATCACGATGACGTCCGCATTCGCAAACGCCTGGGTGCGGGTGCGATCGAAGTGATGCGGATCTCCCGGCGGCAACAAACCACGGCTGGCGCCGTTGAAATATCCGGGAATATCCAAGCCGCGCAACAGCGCCACCGCCTCGACGTGGCCGCGTGCCGTCCACACCTGCTGTCCGTAGAGGATGGCCGGCCGCTCGGCATTGACGAGAATATCCGCCAATTTTTCGATGTCGCGCGGATCGCCGATGGAGCGAGTGGACGCGCGATAGTGGCCGGGCTGCGGGATCACGGCTTTGGTGATATCCACCTCACGATCCAGCACGTCCCGGGGAATTTCCAAGTACGCGGGCCCCGGCGCGCCGTTGAATGCTTCACGGCAGGCCATCGAAATCATATCCGCGACTCGTTCGGTGGAGGACACCGTCGCCGCAAATTTGGTGATCGGGGTCATCAACTCGACGTGGGGCAAATCCTGCAGCGAACCCATCTTGTGCTGCGTCATCGAGCCCTGCCCGCCGATGTGCAGAATCGGGCTCTCGGAACGGAACGCCGTTGCGATTCCGGTGACGGCGTTCGTGCAGCCGGGGCCGGCCGTGGTGACCACGCAGCCCAGCTTACCGGTTTGACGCGCATAGCCGTCTGCGGCATGGGCGGCGACTTGCTCGTGGCGCACGTCAATGATGCGGATGCCTTCATCCACGCAGCCATCGTAGATGTCGATGATGTGGCCGCCGCAGAGCGTGAAGATGGTGTCCACCCCTTCGTTCTTCAGCGCCTTGGCGACCAAGTGGCCGCCCGAAATCACGCCGGCGTCGCGGCTCTTCCGTTGCAGGGTATCTTCGGCGGTAGTTGCCTTGGGCTGAATCGACGTGGGATTAACTGTTGCCATGCTTCCTCCAATTTCGTGAATCTGATGGCGGGCCGGTACCGCAGCAGCGACGCCGGCCCGCATTGAAGAGGGTCAAACGATCCGAAGAATCAAGTCGTACGCGTGCCCGCAACGCCTTCCGCTGCGGTCGGATATGCCTCGCGGCTCCGAGCAAAATGTCGCGCGCGCATGGGCTTCAACACGAACAGCGCAAGAAACGCCGCGATCACGTTGAAAGTCATCGCCAGGGTAAATACGGCGCCCCAGCCATGAGCTTTCGCCAGGCCGGCCGCGATCGGCACCAGCAGCGCGCCCGCGCCCTTGGCCGTGTACAGCATTCCGGCGTTGGATGCCGCGTATTTCGCGCCGAAAGTATCCCCTTGCGTGGCGGGAAACAGGCTGAAAATCTCACCGTACACGCCGAAATAAAGCGCCGTGACCAGGACGAACACGACCGGATTGGATCCGGCCTGGTTGAGGGTGAACAATGCCGCGGCACCGATCAAGAACGCCAAGGCCATGGTGTATTCGCGCCCAATCTGATCCGACAGCCATCCGAAGAACGGTCGGCCCACCCCGTCGAAGATTCGATTCAACGACAAGGCAAACACCAAGGCCGGCAAGGTGAAACCGAACAACTGAACCGGAACCTTGTCGATATTCAGATCCTTGGCGATCGGCGCCATCGACGCGGCCATGGTGAGTCCGCCGGAGGCGATGAGGACGAACATCAGGTAGAGCACGTAGAACACCGGGCTGCGCAGCACCTCGGCGGGCGTGTAGCCGTGCGCCGTCTGATTCGCGTTGACCTTCGCGGCAACCAACTGAGCGGGCGGCGCCAGCAGCAACCACGCCATCACGAACACGATACCGCCTTGGATCAACCCGAATCTGAGGAACGCCTGTTCATAGCCGGACGAGTTGATCATCGCCGCAATCGGCCCGATCGTAAGGGCGGCGCCGGCGCCGAAACCCGAGGCGGTGATGCCTGCGGCGAGACCCCTCCTGCCCGGGAACCACTTGAGCGCGTTGCCGACACAGGTGCCGTAAACGCAGCCGGTTCCGATGCCGCCGAGCGCAGCGCCGAAATACAGAACCGGGAGCGAACTGGCAGCGGAATTCACTACCCACGCCAGCGCCACGAGAACGGCGCCGGCGAGCACCACCCAGCGCGGCCCGAAGCGGTCGACCAGATAACCCTCAACCGGAATGAGCCACGTCTCGATGAGAACGAAAATGGTGAACGCGACCTGGATGGCGCTGCGCCCCCAGTGATACTTCGCGTCGATGGGATTGACGAACAACGTCCATCCGTACTGCAGATTGGCGACGCAGGCCATGCAGATGACGCCGATGGTGAGCTGGATCCATGGATTACCGAGCGGAGAGCTCGATGGCTGATTCGAATTCGCGTTCATGCATTTCCCCCTTTTTTTTCACGCCAGCAGGGACGAGCCATGAATCGCGCGCATGCCAACCCATGCTCGGACACGTGCCCTTAGGCTCGACCAATGTCATGTGAAGATCCAACCGTCTATGAACAGCACGCAGCAGCCGAACAAGGCGCTTCTTGAGTTATTGCCAACACCGACGCGCCGAGGATGACTCACCGTTGCCTACTCCCGCAATATGGACCGAAAATCTCATCTTCAGTCTCCGCCGATCTCCGTCGATCTTGAATTCTTATCGTGGTATATCATATATGCAGACTTTTTAAAGTGTCAATCCAAGCGTACGGTGCCGCTGGCTTGCCGCCACCCCGCCCGGAACGGCTATGTGCAATCTCGGATCACTTCCGAAGCGATTTTCATGATTTTCATTAGGGGTTTTATTTTCAATGAGTTGCCGCATTTTTACCAGTGGCTCGCAAGCCTCGGGGCCTGCCGGCTAGGACACATGAGAAAAACCCTTAGGTCCGATTAGATTAATTCATTAGTCAATCTGTACTTGCAATATAATATATCTGTTGCGCGCGACGCGAATGCGTGCGTGCCGTAGATAATTGACTATCTTTAAACCGTTATGCGGACACGAAGTAACCGCCGAGAAGCTGTCATGAACCTTATTGAAGTGATTGTGTGGTTGATATCGGGCCTGGCACTGGTCGCAGGCGTGCCTGCCGTGCTTTACTTTTTATTGCCGCAATCGGTATTGGAGGCTGCGGCGCGTCATGGACGCTACGCCGGTCTGGGCACTGGGAGCCAATTGCGCAGCGTCGCGCATGGTCATGGCGCGACGAATTTGGATTCGCTGGTGGGTCAGCAGTCCTAGCGACGAATTGGCCGCAGCTTGAAAACCGGAGGGTGCTTTTAAGCATCGTATTGATCAAGGGAACAAGGCAATGAGCACCATCACAAGCTTGGTTCGGCGTACATCAACGGCGGCGCCGCTCGCCCTCGCACCACTGAACTCGACGAGTTTGCGTGACCAGGCTTACGCTCTTCTCAAGAACGCGATTTCGGAAACCGATATCTACGATCCGAATCAGGAATTGCGGCTGGACGAGCGGCAATTGACGACGGCGCTCGGCGTGAGTCGCACGCCGATCCGGGAGGCATTGTCGCTCCTGGAACAAGAAGGGTTCACCCGCACCATGCCGCGACGCGGCATTTACATCGTCCGCAAGTCGAAGCGTGAAATCATCGAGATGGTCCAGATGTGGGCTGCGCTCGAATCGATGGCCGCCCGACTCGCCACGCTGCATGCAACCGACGCGGAGATTGCGCAGCTCCGGCACTTGTTCGACGAATTTCAATCATCGCCGCCCTCCGAACATTTGGGCGAGTATTCGGACGCGAACATCGCATTTCATACGGCCGTCATCGCGTTGGGAGGGTCGCAGACCATCATTGATGCGACTCGCAACCTTCTCATTCATGTGCGCGCCATTCGCCGTGCCACCATCACCCAAAGCGACCGTGCGGCGCGCTCGATCATCGATCATTTGAAGATCATCGAGGCTTTGGAGCGACGCGACACGGAGTTGGCCGAGCGGCTGACGCGTCAGCACACCCTGGATCTTGCGGCCCACGTCGAGCGCTATTGCGATTTCTTGGATTAGGCGTCGAGTGATGGCGGCGTCACGGCTGCCGCAAGCCGTGATTTTCGATTGCCCACTGACCAAGCGTCGACGAGTGTGGATCGCCGTCGGATGAAGACAAGTAAAGCGTTCTTCCGGTCTCCGACGCGCGAGCCAGCAGAGCATCGGTCGCCACCGACTGCACTCCCACTCGCGTATCAGAATCGCCCAGCATGGTCTCGAGCGTGGCAGGATCTTTCCAGACCGGAACACCCGACTCGATGCGCAAATAGATTCGACCGGTTGCCTGCTCGACGAAGTTGACGTTTCGAAATTCGCCGATGCACCGCTGTAAAAATGCCGTGTTGTGCTCGGCGGCGAGTAGATTTCGGTTCGTATAGAGCAACGCCGGCGCGGAAGCATTCACGTTGATGCGCGCGAATCGATCGATATTGAGCATATTCGCAACGTCCAGGACATTGAACGTCGTGTTGTCCCCGAACGCGACGGTACGCGGACGTTCGCCGAACGGTACCGTATTGTCCAAGAACTCGAAGCGAATCCGCTTGTCGCTGCGTCTGACCCAGGTAAAGAACACATTGGGAATACCGCTGTACGCTTCCACTGCATGCGCGAGCGTGTCGTCCACGGCCTTGTAACGCCCGAACTCCAGGCCACGCTTCCAAGCGCGCTCGACCAACAAGTCCGGAGGCGTGATCACGAAGAACAGGTAAACGGTCTGGCCGAATCGCGTCAATAGATTGCTTCCCGCCTCGTCCGAATCCGGCGCGAAACTGTCGAAGCGGAACCTGTCGATCAACAGGTGGGACATGTCTCCGCGCCGATTCTTGTGCGCCATGTGCCGATCGAGCTTAACATCGATGATTTGCACCTCCTCTCCCGTAAACGCACCGGCATATTTGTAAGCCGTACCGAGCGAACCGTAGTCGAGCAGCTGCTTGCGCCAGATATCCGGACTGATCAGCGCGAAGTCCCCCCAGTGCATTCCGATATCGCCGGAAAGTTTTTTTTGCAGCGGCCGCAACGTGCTCTTACCGGAGGCCGACGCTCCCTTGGTGTTGATGACAACCGGCCGCTCCTGCCGGGGCAACAGGCGATAGCCCTCACGCTCGGCGGCGATCCGCAGCAGCGGCTCGAGCGTTTGCCCGATGACCTCGCTGCCGTATGCGTTGGATGCGATATCCGTGGTCAACGAGAGGATGAGATCGCGAGTTCCCCAGGCAGCCCCGTGCGTGGTGAACAGCGCCGACATGACGCGCGCCAGCGTGCGGCACACGATTGCCTGCAATGGATCGGCCGCCACCGTTGCCATGTGTTCGAACCGCGCTATTTCACTCGGCCCCCAACTGCGATCGACGATGGCCACCGCAAGCGGCTTGCGGCCCGCAGTCATACGTCTGAGCAGACCGGACGCGGCCGCGCGAGCGGCGGAAGCCGCCGGCGCCGTCGGTGCGGGCACAACCGCGGCCATGGTGGCCTCGGCAGCCGTGAGCAGCTTCCTGCGCGCCTGATCGTACGCGTCCACCAGCGAATCCATTTGCGGATCGAGGTAGCGCGTGAGCAAGAGGCGCGCGATCTTTCGGAAATTGATGCCAAGATCCTCGATTCGCGACCCGTCCGGAACCGCGAAATCCGCAGTGACACGAATCAGCAGTTCGTGCAGCGCAAGCCTCTGCGGGCGGAACGTCACGAGCTCGCTCAACGGAAATCCGGTCAAACCGTGGAGTTCGACCGCGGTCGCAACACTCGTAAAGACGTTCTCGGGTCGAAAAATAGTCGAGAGATGCAGCAGTTCTTTCGGAACCTGCGACTCGATGCCAGGGTTCCACGGTCCAAACTCCCCCGCTGCGCCACGGGTCCCGATCAAGCGCAAATTCCGATCATGATGCTGCCCTTAACGGCTGGGACGCACTGCATTGCAACACTGCGATCGGTTCCACGCTTTTGCCGTAATTTTTTGTGATGCATTCGCCGCTCCTTTCAACCCCAATGCCGACACAATACGTCTAATCGTCAATGAGCGCAGGGAGCGCTCCAGTACTCATGCGAAACACATCGCAGGACGTGCCGCGGAATGAGCGCAGAAAGTAATACCAAAGCGTGGAGCACGGTCTCCCGGACCGATGTTCCGCTCGCCGCGACGCCGCCCATCGCGCGTGCCGAGATCGCGGACCCGCTCTGCGCCGACCTTGCGCGCCTTGCAGCGCATGTCTGTCAAGCCGATTTTGCGTCGATAGCGCTCCATGGCGGAATGGCGGCGTGGTGCAGTTCAACGGCAAGCCTGACCGCCGCGGCCGCACCGCCCCGCGATCCTTTTCTGGAATACGCATTGCAAAATGAGGAATTGTTCGAGGTCGAGGATGCGGCGCGGGACCAGCGAATCGGCGCCGGCGAATTCACGATCAACGGCGTCGGCATCCGCTTCTATGCCGGATGCGCCCTGCGCACCGAGGCCGGCGACACGCTGGGGGTGCTCGCCGTCTATGGGACCGTGCCCCGCCGGCTGAGCCTCGCGCAGCTTGATTCCCTGAAGCTGGTGGTGCGGCAAGCCGCGGTGCAAGCAGAGCTTCGCACACGCCTCACGGAACTTGCCCTGCTCTCACGCTCCGACTCGACCGCCGGCACCTCGCCCGGCGCCGCCGATGTGCTGCTGGCGCACGCCTTGCTGGACAGCGCTCCGGTGGCCATCTACCACACCGACGCCACCAGCGACATCGCCTACGTCAATCCGGAATATCGCCGGCTATTCGGGTTGACCGCAGAGCAGAGCGCGAATGACTGGGCGCAGGCCATTCATGCGACCGATCGGACGCGCATCGAGGAGGTATGGAGCGATTTTTGCCGGCAGCCCCGGCCTATGAAATTCGAATACCGCATGCAGCCCGTTGGCGGCGTGGTGCGCTATTTCTGCGAACAACTCGTTCCCGCGGCGGGCGTCCCCGGCTTCGTCGGAACGATCAGCGACTTCACCGACCTGGTCGCCGCCCGCGGCAATCTGCGCAAAGCCGAGACCTTGTTTTTCAACACGTTCGACCAAGCGCCGATAGGCATCGCCTATGCGGACCGCGACGGCCGCTTTCTGCGCTGCAATCCGGCATTCTGTGCGCTGTTGAACTTCGGCGCCGATGACCTCGCGGCCAGGACCGGCGCCGACCTGACCCACCCCGACGATGCCGCATGCAGCGCGGCGGAGCTCAAGAAACTGTGGAGCGGCGCAGTTGATTTCGTGGACATCGAAAAGCGCTACGTACGAAAAGATGGCAGCAGCGTCTGGGTACGCGCGACTACCGCCCTCGTTCGCGACGCCGGCGGCAACCCTGATTGCTCGGTCGAATTCCTGCGCGACATCAGCAACCGCAAAGAACTGGCCGAGGCCTTGACGCGGCAACAGACTCTGCTCGAAGCGGTCATTACCGATTTACCGGTCGCCCTCGTAGCCTGCAACACGTCCGGACAAATAACCCACCATAATCGCGCAGCGGTGGAACTGCACTGCGTAGACTCGGCGGACGCGCCGGCGCAAACCTACCTTGCGGACGGCGTCACCTTGGTGAACGATCAAGAACGGCCATTGGCGCGCGCGTTGCGTGGCGAGACCATCACCAACCTCGAACTCGTGATCGCGCCGCACGGCGCCGACCGGCGCATAACCCTATCGAGCGCGCACCGGCTGGTCGGCCCCGCCGGGCAGATTCTCGGCGCCGTAGCCGTGGTTCAGGACATCACGGAGCGCAAGCAATCCGAGTTGAATCTCGAGCGCGTGCACAAGGAATTGATGGTCGCATCACGCCAAGCCGGCATGGCCGAAGTTGCCACCAATGTATTGCACAACGTTGGCAACATTTTGAACAGCGTGAATATTTCAGCAAGCCTCGTGGCGGAACGCGTCAAGCAGTCCAAAGCCGGCGGACTGTCCCGCGTCGCCGCGCTGTTGCGCGATCAAGGTCCGCGGCTCGGCGAGTTCATCACCAACGACGTACGCGGCAAGCGCATACCGGAATATCTCGCGACCATGGGCGAACAACTCACCAACGATCAGCAGATGACCCTGCAGGAACTCGCCTCGTTGCGCGACAACTTGGAACATATCAAGGATACCGTGGCCATGCAGCAGAGCTACGCCAAACTGTGCGGCGTCACGGAAACCGTGGAAGTCGCGGACTTGGTCGAAGACAGCCTACGCCTCAATGCCGGCGCGTTCGCTCGTCACGGCGTGACGCTGCAGCGCGAGTTCGGCAAGGTACCCCCCATCACCGTCGACAAGCACAAGGTCCTGCAGATACTGGTAAATCTCGTGCGCAACGCGAAGTATGCATGCGACGAGTCGGGACGGACGGACAAGCTCGTTACCTTGCGCATCGAACCCGCCGAAAGCGGAGTGCGCATCTCGGTGATCGATAACGGCGTGGGCATAGCGCCCGAGAATATGAGCCGACTCTTCAGTCACGGCTTCACAACCCGAAAATCCGGGCATGGGTTCGGTCTGCATAGCGGCGCGCTCGCGGCGCACGACCTCGGCGGCACCTTACGCGCGGAAAGTGCCGGGCCCGGACAGGGGGCAGCTTTCATCCTGGAAGTCCCGTGCGAAACTCGGGATGCTGCGCGTGCATAACCCCCGTACCGCATTCGTCAATCGACGGCTCCTCATCGTCGACGACAATGCCGCCATCCATCAGGATTTTCGCAAGGTACTGAGTGTTCAGCCCGAGCATTCCGCGCAAGCCGCGCTCGACCTGCTCGAGGCAGACATCTTCGGCGAGGACGCGCGCGGCGCGGTGCGCCCGGATTTCGACATCGATTCGGCGTATCAAGGACAGGAAGGCGTCATGATGGCGCGCCACGCGATCGCCGATGGGCGGCCCTACGCCATGGCGTTCGTCGACATGCGCATGCCGCCCGGCTGGGACGGACTCGAGACCATCGAGCACCTTTGGACCGTGGACCCCGACGTGCAGGTCGTCATCTGTTCGGCACACACCGACTACGACTGGACCGAAGTGGTGCAGCGGCTCGGTCACTCCGACAAGTTGCTCGTGCTTCGCAAACCCGCGGAACCGATCGAAGTTCTGCAATGTGCGACGGCGCTCAGCCGCAAGTGGGAAAACGATCGCTTGGTCAAGGACCAGGTGGGACGCCTCGAAGAAGACATCATGACCCGCACGCGAGGCCTGGAGGCGGCCAACCGGCAGCTCCGCCACCTCGCGACGCACGATCCGCTCACGGGCCTACCGAACCGGGTACTGCTGGATGACCGCATGGCGCAGGCCATGGCGCACGCGGATCGAGACGGCCGATCATTCGCGCTATTGGCGTGCGATCTCGACCGCTTCAAACTCATCAACGACTCATTGGGCCATCGGGCGGGCGACGAGCTCCTGCAGGAAGTCGCGCGTCGACTCACCGCCGTCGTGCGAACCACCGACACGGTGGCCCGCTTCGGCGGCGATGAATTCGTCCTGGTCGCCAATTCGATCGGCGAGCCCGCCGATGCGCAAAAACTCGCATCTTGCGTCATCGAAACATTGCTGGCGCCCGTGCGGATCGCCGGCATCGATATTCATACCTCGCCCAGCATCGGCATCGCCGTCTACCCCGCCGATGGCGGCTCCATCGACGCCTTGCTCGCGCATGCCGACGCGGCCATGTACGCGGCCAAAGAGCGCGGTCGCGGCAACGCGCAGCGCTACGCGACCGGAATGCACCGCGGCGCAGAAAACAGCGTTCAACTGGAAAGCGATTTGTACGCCGCAATCGCCGCGAAGCAATTCGAACTGCATTACCAACCCAAGGTGGATGCCCGCACCGGGATAGTACGCAGCGCCGAGGCGCTGATCCGGTGGGTGCATCCCGAACGGGGAACCGTGTCCCCGGCCGAATTCATACCGTTGGCGGAAGAATGCGGTTTGATAGGCGCCATCGGCGAATGGGTGATTCGCGAGGCGTGCCGGCAGGCGCGGGCTTGGCAAGATGCCGGCGTACCGAAGTTGCGCGTTTCGGTAAACCTTGCCGCATCCCAGTTCCGTGACAGCGGGCTGGTTGACACCATTCGCAGCGCGCTCGACGATGCAGATCTGGAGGCACGTTTTCTCGAGGTGGAGCTGACCGAAAGTGCCGTGATGACCAATCCCGAACAATCGATCATGATTCTCGAACAACTGAGCGCCATGGGTGTGCTCGTGTCGGTCGACGACTTCGGCACGGGCTATTCGAGCATGAGCTATCTACGGCGCTTTCCGATCGACAAACTGAAGATCGACCGAGTCTTCATCAACGAAATCGTGAGCCGCCCGGAGGACGCATCGATCGTTCGCGCAATTGTTTCCCTGGCCCACAGTTTGCACCTCAAGGTGGTCGCCGAAGGCGTCGAAACACCGGAGCAGCTCGACTTCCTGAAGGCCACCGGCTGCGATGAATACCAGGGCTTTCATTTCAGCCGGCCGTTGCCCGCTGCCGATTTCGAGCGCCTGATGCGCCAATCGATCGATGCCGCACCATTCAGCGACGAGGATGCGGCGCGCACACACAGCAAACTGGCGGCCTACGTTCGCAAGTAGGCGCTCGGGCTCGATGCCGGCGTTCCGCGGTCGGGAGCCGCCGGTACGCCCGGGGTCGCGATCAGGGATAATAAACGCGCGATTTGACCGTTTCGTCGGATACCAGTTTCGCACTCCGCGGATAGATTCGCAGCTCAGGCACCTCGCCGCGCAACAGCTTTTGCTGCACGTCGGTCCAATAAGCGACCCGCAACAGATCGCCGTTTTCCTCTCTGAAGCAGCGGCGCGCATAGTCGTTGGCGAATTGCATTCCATGATCGAGTTCCTCGGGAAGAAAAATCACGCCATCCTCGAAGAACCAACCGGGTATCCCTTCCTCGCCGGGCTCTAGATCGGTGTTGGTGCGAATCTTGACGTCGGTCAGTTTCTCGACGGCGTCATAGTCGAAGAGGAATACCCGCCCATAGCGACCGACCCCGTAATTTCTGGAATCGAGGTCCTTGTTGAAGATATTGGTCGCGGCGTTGTTTCTGATGCAATGTCCGAGACTGCGAATTACCGCCCGGGTGTCGGCGTCGCTGGCGGACTGCAGGTAGACCGGTAGCGGCACGATCTTCAACTGCACGATCAACGAACGCAATAAAACCCCCTCCTCGTCGAGATACGCACTGCCCGCGCTCTGTCGGCAGATCTCATCGAGCAGCGCCGGATCGAACAGGTCACGGTCGAGCCGCAGACTGAAGTACATCACGTTGTCCAGCATGCTCCCGGCCCGGTTGATTTCGTGGACCTCGCGATATTTGTCCACCACGGCCTTGACGCCGGGGAAAGAACCCCATTTGTAAGACGTCGTCGGCTGATCGCGAATTACCTTCAAATGATAGGAACAGCCCTCGAAGGTGAAGCCGAGCGCAACCGTGCCCGTGGCGCCCGGCGAGCGCTGCAGCCGCTGACCGGATTGTCGTATCTGATCCACGATCTCGTTCAATATCGCGACCTTGCCGACGTGGTTGTAGCCGATGGTCGAGTAGTGGTGACCAAAGGGTCGTCGCGGCATCAAGCTGAAAAGAAACACGCAAGTTTGGTAGTAGAGGCGCGTGGTCACGTGAAAATTGGCGAGTGCGGAACTGAAAAGGTTGTGGATGTCGGCGACACGATGCAGAACGGCGTCGACGTAAATGCCGTCCGGGCTATTCAGATAAGCAACCACGAACGGCGCGACGGTGTCATCCCGAAGCAGCCAGCGCCCCACCAGAAATGCGGATCGATCGCGGAAAAATCCGGCTTCCACCACGTCGAGCGCGACCGGCTGCGGCACCTCCGCGTCCTTGCCGTACAGCAACCCGTCCAATCGGTCGAGCAGCCGCTCTGCATCGCCCCGCAGATTTCTGAAGGGCACGGCGAAGCCCGGCACTTGCAACACTTCGCACAACAAGTCCAACCCGACTCGATCCCGTATCGGCAGCCGGTGAAACACCGATGCCATCGAGAGCGCGCGCAGTTTGCTGGGAGGCGGAAACGAATAAGCCACCGGCCGCCACAGGCCATGCGCGATATTGCGCCGCAAGGAATGGATAAAACTGAATGCGATGTCCGCCTCATAGCGGTCGACGATCATCGCGACGAACAAGCGATCGATCGCATCCCAACCGGTCGTGTCGCTGGACAGTTCGGGGAACGCTGCCCGGATTCGCGGCCCGTGTTCCTCGATGTATCGACTGTACAAACCGAGGCGCTCTTTGCTGATTTGGATCGACGCGTGCGGATCCATGGCCTCGAAGGCACGCTTGGCCCGATACGGGTACTCGCACAGTTGGCAATAGAAATGATCGAAGATGGCCAGGATGAGCTGGGCCACGACCGCGATTTTGTCCGCGGCGGCGCACTCATCGAGACGCGCGTATGCCTGGTTGACCCTGAACTCGGACCCCGCCAGCATCAGGCTCCTACTAGCCACTGTTCCGCAGCGCCGTCGCGATGGCGTTGATCGACAACTGTATGCCTTCGCGCACACGCGGGTCGGTTTCGCCGGCGCGGTGCCGCTTGAGCAACTCCACCTGCAGCAGATTCAATGGCTCGATGTAAGGAAGCCGCAGCCGGATCGACGCGTCCAATACGGGATGCCTTTCCAGCAAACGCGATTGGCCGGTGATGGTGAGCAGTCTTTCATGCGTTGCGGACCAGGTGTCGCGAATTCGGCCGAAAACTTCATCGGCGAGCGCCCGCTCTTGCACCAGGGTGGCGTAACGGGCGGCAATATTCATATCCGACTTCGATAGCACCATCTCCAGATTGTCCAGGGTCGCCCGGAAAAACGGCCATGATTCGTGCATTTCCCGCAGCAAGGTGTCGTCGCCAAAGGTTGTCAGCGCGTGGCCGACGCCATACCAGCCGGGCAACATGACGCGCGCTTGAGCCCAACTGAAGACCCACGGAATGGCGCGCAAGTCTTCAATGCGCTCCGACTGGGAGCGCGACGCCGGACGCGAGCCTATCTTCAGCTCAGAGATTTCCTTCAACGGCGTCATTTGCCTGAAGAAGCTCGAAAAACCGGGCGTCTCGTAGACGAGCGCGCGATACGCTCGGCAAGCTTCGGTTGACAGCGTGTCCATGGCGGCGGCGAAGCGCAGGCGATTTTGTTCGGATAGCGACGCTTGTTCCAGTGACGCCAGCAACGTGGCGGCGGAGATGGACTCCAAGTTGACGGCGGCGCTCTCGCGCGTTCCATACTTCGCGGCGATGATTTCTCCTTGCTCGGTGATTCGGATGCGGCCGCGAACCGTGCCGTGCGGCTGCGCGCGGATTGCCGCAAACGAGGAACCGCCGCCGCGGCCGACGGCACCGCCGCGGCCATGGAAGATCTGCATGGCGGTGCCGGCCTTTTCGAACGCCGCATCCAGCAACCGCGTCGCCTGATGCAAGCTCCACACCGACGTCAGATACCCGCCATCCTTGTTGGAATCCGAATAGCCGACCATGACTTCTTGAAAGCCGTGCGCTTGGGTGATGTGGGACACTTCCGGCAGCGCCAGCCACCCGCTCATGACCTCAGCCGACCGTTGCAAATCATCGATGGTCTCGAACAGGGGCACGGCCATGATCGCGGCATGGGGCGTTGCCTGCCCGCGATACAGTCCGGCCTCCTTGAGCAATACATACACTTCCAATAAATCGGAGACACTGGCGCATTTGGACACGATATAGGCGGTGATGCAGCCGGGACCGTAGCGCTGATGGGCTTGCGCCGCCGCGCGCACGATCGCAAGTTCGGACAGAGTCTCCTCCGAGTAGCTGGCGAAAGGGCTCGCCAATAGCCGCTCGCTCGACAGTTCTTTGCGTAATAGCGCGACCCGCGCGGGTTCCTTAAGGAAAGCATAAGACGCCTCGACGCCGGCCACCTTGAGGAGTTCGGCGACGACGCGCTCGTGCACGTCGGCGTTTTGGCGCAAATCGAGCGTTGCCAAATGAAAGCCGAAGGTGTCCACCGCTCGGATCAGCCGCGACAACGCGCTGCCGCTCTTTCGATCGAGTTTGCTCTCGGTCCCGAGCGACTGCTCGAGAACAATCAGGTCCGCGCGCAAGCTTCGTGGGTCGGGGTATGGTTCGGCGCTGACCGAGGCAGGCAGTGGCGGAGTGCGCGAGCTAATCATCTGATACGTCGCGGCGAGCCGTGCGTAGATGCCGGTGACGGCGCGGCGGTACGGCTCATCCGCGCGGCCGGGATTGGTATCTCCGCTGCGCATGGCCAACTGATTCACCGGTTCGGAGACGGAGGCAAGCTCGTTCGACACCGAGAGTTCTTTCCCGATGGCGTTCAATTGGACCAGATAATCGAGCAGCAGCGCCTGAGCAGCCCGGCTCAGCGCCCAATGCAGCGAGTCTGCGGTCACATGCGGATTGCCGTCGCGATCACCGCCGATCCAGCTTCCCAGCCGCAGAAAACTGGGGGGGCGGTGACCCAGCAAGCGCTCCCAGCGCGCATAGAGAATGGGAACGACGGGCAAGAAGACATCCCGTAGGTAGGTAAGCGCGACATCGACTTCATCCGCGACATACAGCCGTTCCCGCCGCAGCGCGCGCGTTTGCCACAGTAAGGCGATTTGCGCGGCAATGCCCTCCACGATCACTTCACCTTCCGCGGTCTCGGTCGCTCCGGTATCGCGCTGCCGCATCAGGTCTGCGATGCGATTGCGGTGATCCAGCATGCTTTTGCGCATCACTTCGGTGGGATGGGCGGTCAGCACCGGCACGATCAGGGCCCGCTCCAGCAACGCGGCTGCTTGTGCGGACGACACACCTTGCGCATTCAAGAAGGCAAGGGTCGATGCCAGGGTGCCCTCGTTTTCGGCAGCCACCACTTGCCTGTCTTCAGCAAGATTGGCCAGCATCGAGAAGAGCATGAAGCTGCGCACGAACTCGACGGTCTCGTCCAGCGACAACGTTTCCAGATCGGACGCCAAACCGCGCGGATTCGCAATTCCGCGATAGCGGTCCACCGATGCTGCCCGTATGGCTTCGATTCGCCTAAATAGTGCCTCACCTCCATATCGGCGAATGACGTCGCCGAGGAGTCTTCCGAGAAACCGAACATCGGCATTTTGCGTGAGGACGGGCAATGAATTCATAGGTATCAATACTGCATGACAGCGACGCTATGCGCCCACAAGGATGACGCGCGGCGCTCAAACGGACGGCATCCCGGTGGAACCCGAGCGCTTTCCAGGGTAATATTTAATATATCTAATTCATCCCGCGTGGGGCATAAGGTTGGCATCCAAAGTGAACAATACTGAAAATAAGCCCCCCCGGCGTGTGATTCCGCTGACCGTGGAGCGAGAGTCGAGTTTAAGCGCGGCGGAGGAGTCGGCGGTGGTGGAGGTGTGCGGGCGGTTGGCGGGGTTGGGCGGGGCGTTGCTGCCGATTT
>JBKQSA010000024.1:0-36987 GCA_052143815.1 Steroidobacteraceae bacterium
CTTCGGGTAACCGCCGCGAAGGATCGCAACCCATGGCAACCCACCGCAGTACCCGTTCGGCACCGCGATCGAAGAACCACCGCGCGAAGGCAGCGGTCGGTGCGCACACCACGGCCAAGGTCAACGCTCCGGCCCCCGGATGGTTGCCGCCGATCCAGTGCGTCGTCGTCCTGATGCTGGAGAACCGCTCGTTCGATCATCTGTTCGGCAAATGGTCGGGCGTGGCGGGCCTGACGCAAGGACCCTTTTCCAACCGACCGAATCCTGCGGCGCGCGCCAGTGCCGGCAACAAAGCGATACGGGCCGGCCAGCCGGCGCTGTTCTCCGTCGCTCAGGGTCAGGGCCCGAGTCACTCGTTGGACGGCACGAACGTGCAGCTGTTCACCGCGAAGGTGGTTCCCTCCGGTGCCACGCTCAAACCGGTCGACGATCGGGGGTTTGTCCAAAGCTACAAGAGCGAGCTGGGGGTGGACGGATTCGGCGGAGCCGGTGTCGATCTCTCACCGGTCATGCAGACGTTCACGGCCGGGCAGTTACCGGGGCTTACCGCACTGGCCGAAAATTTCGTCCTCTGTGATCAGTGGTATGCGGAGGTCCCCGGGCCGACGATGCCCAATCGGCTCTACATGCATGCGGCGACCTCCGCAGGCTGGGCGCGCAACGACTGGAGCCTGCCGTTGGAAAGCGTCACGATCTACGAACAGATGCAGAACAACAGCCGCACGTGGGCTGTGTACTACAGTGATCAAAACGAGGTCGCGCAGTACAGCCGCATCAATACGCAGCGCGCGAATTTCAAGCTGTACGAATCCGGCTTCGCGGCGGACGCGGCAGCGGGCAAACTGGCCAACTATAACTTCATGATCCCAAGATTTGCGGGATCGACCACGGACGGTCCCGTCACCTCGATGCACGCTCCCCAGGACGTGCGACCCGGCGATCAACTCGTGGCCGACGTGTACGGCGCGCTGCGCAGCAGCCCACAGTGGCCCAATACTCTCTTCATCGTCACCTTCGACGAGCATGGGGGCTATTTCGATCACGCCGATCCCCCCGCGGCGGTGAATCCTGACGGCATCAACTCTCCTGCGCCCGGAGACAACGCGTCGTTCGCTCCGCAATTTGCATTCGACCGCCTGGGCCTTCGCGTTCCGACCATTCTCGCGTCGCCCTATCTTGCCAAGGGAGTGGTGTGCTCGAAACCCCTGCAACACACCTCGGTTCTCTCGACAGCGCGCAAACTCTTCGGGATAGGCACGGCGCTGACCAAACGCGACGCCGCGGCAGCCACCTTCGAGGATCTGTTTCTCGCCACGCCACGATCCGACACCCCGACGACTCTCGTGCGACCAGCCGCCATGCGGCGGATAGCCTTCGATGCCGCGCAGGCGGCGCCCGACGACGTCATGAGCGAGATGGCCAAGGACTGGCGCAGCCGCACCGGAGGTCTGCCCGGCGCTGCGCCGGTGGTCGTGAATCCCACGACGCAAGACGAAATTCATCGGTTTCTACGGCAGCAGATTCAAGCGTTTTTGGACTACCGCGCAACCACGAGCGAAGGCAGCTCCCTCCCTCAGGAGAAACCCATGGCTTCACAAGTGACGCTTCCCGGCAGCAAGCGGGCGCTGCTGCCGAATTCCCGCGCGGCGGGGCCGGTCGATCCCTCAGAGATCGCCACTCTGACCGTTCGCACCCGTTCCGTCGGCGATGTCGCCGCGCTCGAAAAGCGCGTGCAGCAGCAAAGCGCCGAGCCGCTTGCCAAGAGAACTTATCTTACGCGAGCGGAGCTGGCTCAAGGGCATGGAGCCAGAGCGGAGGACCTCGACCTCGTGGAGCAGTTCGCGCATCAGCACAACCTCATCGTCGCACATCGCAGCGCGGCGGAGCGTTCGATTGTGCTGCGGGGGACGCTTGGCGATCTGTTGAGCCTGTTTCCGGCGAATGTACAGATGTATCACCACTCCGCCGGCACTTATCGAGGGCGGCAAGGCGAAATCCAAATCCCAAAGGCACTGGATGGGATTGTGACGGGCGTGTTTGGCTTTGATACGCGTCCCAAGCATCGCTATGCGCACGTCGGACCTCGCGGTGCCGGTCCCGGCGGCGACAATGGTGTGGCCTCCACGGAATTCGCCAAGCGCTACAACTTCCCAACGACATTTGGCGGCAAGACCCTCGATGGAACCGGTCAAACGATTGCCATCATCGAACTGGGAGGCGGATTTCGCACCAGCGATCTTAAGGTCTTCTTCCACGAAATCGGCATTGCTCCGCCCAAGGTGACGGCAGTCTCGGTCGATCGCACCGGGAACAAACCGACCACCGCGGATTCGGACGATGGCGAAGTCATGCTCGATATCGAAGTCGCGGGCGCGGTCGCGCCGAAAGCCAAATTCGCCGTCTACTTCGCGCCGAACAACGGCGATCAGGGGTTCATCGATGGCATCAGCGCCGCGGTGCACGATTCGGAGCGCAATCCAGGCGTCATTTCCATCAGTTGGGGCGGCCCGGAAAGCACCACGGACCAACAAGGTATCACGGCGTTTCACGAACTTTTCGTCGCCGCTGCCGCGGTGGGCATCACGGTGTGCGTGGCCTCCGGCGATCACGGCACCGCTGATTCGGACGCCGCGGATTGGGACGGCAAGATCCACGTCGATCACCCTGCGGTTGATGACATGGTGCTCGGTTGCGGCGGAACGCAGATCGACAACAACGGCAATGACGTCGTCTGGAACGACGGAACGCCGTTCGACAAGAGCGTACCGGGCGGCGGCGGTTGGGCCAGCGGCGGCGGCATCAGCGAAATCATCGCCGTGCCGAGCTATCAGGCGAACGCGAAACTTCCGGTGTCCATCGATTCCGGGAAACCCGGCCGCGGCGTTCCCGATATCGCGATGAGCGCAACCAACTACTACACGCGGGTGGACAGCTCCGAGGGGGCCTCCGGCGGTACCAGCGCGGTCGCGCCGCTGATGTCCGCGCTGGTCGCGCTGCTCAATCAGGCGAAGCAAAAGAACGTCGGATTCCTGAATCCGACTCTCTATGCAAACACGAGTTTGGTGCACGACGTCACCGTCGGTACCAATGCCATCACCAACACGGTGAAAGGCTACAACGCCGGACCCGGATGGGACGCCTGCTCCGGCCTCGGTACGCCGGACGGAACCGCGATTCTTGGGAAACTCTAGGAGCAGAATACCGCTCGAGAATCGCCCTTAATTAAATCGAGTTTCCGAGCTTTACGGGTACCGTTCCCGCGCGCCGTTCCACACGGGGCGGTTGAATTTATTGTGGATACTCCGGGCTTTCGCGTCAGGCGGCCTCGCGGCGCAGCGCTTGCGCCATGCAATGAATGCCGCCGCCGGTCTTGGATATCTCACTCATGTCGACCTCTGCGACTTCGAATCCATGTGCGCGCAATTGCTGGATCAGTGCGCGGCTGGACTTCGGTGCGATGACGCGGTCGCGGCCGAGCGACATGAAATTGCAGCCCAAATTGATCGTATCCTCGAACGGCACATCGATGATTGCGTGGCCCTTCGCTTTCAGCCACGCAACGATGGCCGGTTCGGTGCAAGCCAGGCAGACGGCGGTGAGCTGCTTGGCGATGGGCACGACCATCAAGTCGATGTGCACGTAATATTCGTCGAAGAACGCGAGACGGGTTTCCCAGCCTTCTTTCTTCATCCAGCTTTCCACTTGGCGCGCGCCCTCTTCTTGAGTGCGCCCGCCGCCGCAGCCGATCAACACGCAGCCCTCTTCGATCACATTGAAGTCGCCGCCTTCGAACGTGCCGGCCGTCACCATGTCGTAGATCGGAATCCCGAGCCGCTCATAGGTGCGGATCGCGGCAAAATTCTCGCCGCGACGCCACCAGTTGGCCATTGCCGTGATGATCGCGCCATACGGCGTCATCACGCTCGAGTCGCGCGAGTAGACTTGCATGGGCAGTTCCGGCTCGGGCAGGTGCCAATGTATGCGTACGCCGAAATGCGCATAGGCGCTCTGCAGTTCCTCGTGCTGCGCTTTGGCGACGCGGATATCGGCCGGGTGTTCGCGCAGCGTCTTACGCGACAAAGAACTCGTGGCCAAGTGCCGCAGATGATCCGCGGACCCAAGCAGCACATCCGTCAACGGGTCGGTTTCGTTACGAAATCCCCAGTTGGTGAGCGGCTGGGTGCCGCCGCCGGCCTGGCGACGCTGCAGCATGAATGCGCCGGACGCGCCGGCGGGTTTCTCTGAGGACATTGATCTCTCCTGTGATGCCCGATGCTGATTGTTCATCCGTCATCCCCTGCTTGAATTGTGGAAAGCCGCTCGAGCGTAGCTCCAATTCAGTATGATTGGACGAGTTGCGGGGCGGCGGTGTGCAAAATTTTTGATTTTGCGGTGAATATTTTGCACCCGCGGATTCCGCCAATGCATGTTCTGAGAGCGCTCGACGCGTTCACGCTACTCGTGTGGCGCCGCCGCGAAGGCGGCATCGTGCTCGCCGCCAAGGATTGAACCTAAGCCATGCACGGGGAGACACGCGATGAAACTGAAAAAACTCGGAGTCTGGGCCGGAACCGATGGCCTCTCGGCGGCGGATGCCGCCGCGTTCGCGAAGCGCGTGGAAGCCTGGGGCTATGGCGCCCTGTGGATTCCGGAGGCCGTGGGACGCGAGGTATTTTCCGCGTCCGCCTGGCTGTTGGCCAATACCAGCAACCTGATCGTCGCGAGCGGCATCGCCAACATCTACGCCCGCGATTCGCTGTCCGCGGCTGCCGCGCAGAAGGGCCTCAACGAGCAGTCCGGCGGAAGATTTCTGCTCGGGTTGGGCGTCTCGCACATACCTCTGGTAGAGGGCCTACGGCAGCATCAATATGGCAAGCCCGTCGCCACGATGCGCGCCTACTTGAAAGGCATGGCCGCGGCCCCCTATAAGGCGGTTCCGCCCGCGGCGCCGCCGATGACCGTCCTCGCCGCGCTCGGTCCGAAGATGCTGGAGCTTGCCGCCGAATTGGCCGACGGTGCCCATCCGTACAACGTCACCCCGGAACACACGCGCCAGGCGCGCGCGCTCTTGGGTACCGGCAAACTCCTCTGCGTCGAACAGGCGGCAATTCTCGAGACGAACCCGGCCCACGCGCGCGCCTTGGCCCGCGGGTTTCTATCCATTTACATGGGCCTGCCGAATTACGTCAACAATTGGCGGCGTATGGGTTTCGCCGACGCGGACTTCGCGGGTGGTGGGTCCGATCGGCTGGTCGACGCCGTGATCGTGTGGGGCGACGAAGCAGCGATCCGCACGCGCATCGATGAGCATTGGCAGGCGGGTGCGGATCATGTCTGCGTCCAGGCCGTCGGCCCGACGCCGCAGCCCGACGAGCGTCTGCTCGGGCTGTTGGCGCCCTAGCGGAAAGCAACTAGCATGGGTATCGTGGTCGTGTGGTTCTGGGTGCGCGCCAGGAGGCCTGGATGACTTTGACGATGCTGGGCGATCTGACGCGCCGGCTTGATCAGCGGCGCGGCGCATGTGCCCTGATTGCGATCAAGGCGCGTGCGCGCTGCAAGACGCGACTGTCGGAGTCGCTGGCGCCTTCGGCACGCCTGCAACTCGTGCGCTCGATGCTCGCGGCGGTCCTGTCGGCCGCGGCCGGCGCACAGACGGTGCGTCAAGTCATCGTGGTCAGCCCGGAGCGCGACGCCGTGCCTGCGGAAATCCCCGTACTTGCCGATTCCGGCGAGAGCCTCAACGGCGCGCTGACGCAGGCCCATCGGGTGCTGCGCGAATTCGGTTGCCGAGAGGTGGTGATACTGCCGGCTGATCTTCCGCATATCACCGCGGCGGAAATTGACGCTCTGGTGCACGCCGGCCGCAGCGGCGGTTTTGCGATTGCCCCCGACGCGGCCGGCGTGGGGACGAATGCGCTCTGCCTCGTGTCGGCGCATCCTTTTCGTTTTCAATTTGGCTCAGGCAGCCAGCGATTGCATTTGCAGGAGGCCGAGCACGCGGGCTTGAAGGCCCAGGTGGTGCGCCTCCCCGGTCTGGCGTTCGATGTGGATTCGCCGGCCGATCTGAACCAGCTCGATCGACAGCAATGGCTCGCGCGTCTTCAGGCTTGAGGGAGCTGCTGCGCGCGGCCGAGGCCGGCCGGCGGCCCGATTCGGCCGAGGCACTGGCGTGGCTGGCCGAGGCGCCGGCCGTGGATCTGCTGCCGGTCGCCGAGTCGCTGACGCTGGCCGGATTTGGCGAAACGGTCACCTATTCGCGCAAAGTATTCATTCCGCTCACCCAGCTGTGCCGGGACGTTTGCCACTACTGCACCTTCGCCAAAGCGCCGCGCCGCCTCAAAAGCGCCTACCTCACGCCTGAGGAGGTACTCGCGATCGCGATCGCGGGCCGGGACGCCGACTGCAAGGAAGCCCTCTTTACGCTCGGCGACAAACCGGAAGCGCGATACGCAGCGGCCCGCACCGCTCTCGATGCCGCGGGTGTAGCCAGCACGCTGGATTACCTGGCGCGCATGGCCAAGCTCGTGCTGCAGGAGACTGGGCTGCTGCCTCACCTCAACCCCGGGGTCATGGACGCTGCCGGCTTGCGCCGGCTACGGCCCGTGAGCGCATCGATGGGATTGATGCTCGAGAGCGCTTCGGACCGGTTGTGCGAGCGCGGTGGTCCGCACTTCGGTTCCCCCGACAAGGTCCCGGCGAGGCGGCTCGCAACTCTGCGCGCTGCCGGTGAGCTGGGCATTCCGATGACGACCGGCTTGCTGATCGGTATCGGCGAAACACGCCGCGAACGCATCGAGTCCCTGCTGGCGCTGCGCGCGGTCCATGAGCCCCACGGCCATCTGCAGGAACTCATCATTCAGAATTTCAGGGCCAAGATGGGCACGAAAATGGCCGCGGCTGCCGAGCCTCTCATGGAAGAGCAGCTCTGGACGGTTGCAGTGGCGCGCCTTCTGTTTGGATCGCGCATGTCGATTCAGGCGCCGCCCAACCTACAGCCCGCGGGACTCGCCAGTCTGGTGCGCGCGGGCATCAACGACTGGGGTGGCGTATCGCCGGTGACGCCCGATCACGTAAACCCCGAGGCGCCCTGGCCCCATCTCGCGGATCTTGCGCGCGCCACGAACGCTGCCGGGCGGGATCTCATCGAGCGCCTGGCCCTGGTGCCCGCCTATGCGGCGCAGCCCGAGAAGTGGACGGACCCCTCGATCACGCCGCGCGTACGACGCTTCAGCGACAGTCGCGGTTTCGCGCGACCGGATCGTTGGTACGCCGGATCAGGCAGCGAGTTGCCCGCGATCGCAGCGCGCTGGTCATCCGCTGTCCGCGGGCGAGCGGAGCGTTCAGACTCGCCTCCTCGGGCCGCTGCGAAGTCGCGCGGCGGCGCGCCGCGCACGCGCGCGCTCATCCAGGCCGCGCGTGCCGGGCATGCGCTCAGCGAGGCGGACATCGTGCATCTCTTCAGTGTCGAAGGTCGTGATCTCGATGAGGTAATCGCTGCGGCGGACCAATTGCGCCGCGAGTCGGTCGGCGCCACCGTCACCTACGTCGTCAATCGGAATATCAACTACACCAACATCTGTCTCTACCACTGTGGTTTCTGCGCGTTTTCAAAGGGCCGGGGAGCCAAAGATCTGCGCGGCCCCGCCTACACTCTGGACCTCGACGAAGTGGCGCGCCGCACGGTCGAGGCGGCGCAGGCGGGCGCGACCGAGGTGTGCCTGCAGGGCGGCATCCATCCGAGCTTCACCGGCACGACCTACTTGAATATCGTCCGTGCCGTCAAAGAGGCGGTGCCGTGGATGCATGTGCACGCGTTTTCGCCCTTGGAGGTCCAGCACGGGGCGAGCACTCTGGGGTTGCCGCTCGCGACTTATCTGGAACAGCTCCGCGATGCGGGCCTCTCGACCTTGCCGGGCACGGCCGCCGAGATTCTGGATGACGAAATCCGCGCCATCATCTGCCCGGACAAACTGCGCACCGACGAATGGCTGGACGTGATCGGCGCCGCGCATGAGGTGGGTCTGCGCACGACGGCCACGATCATGTTTGGCCACGTCGAGCAGGCCGTGCACTGGGCCCGACACCTGCAGCGCCTGCGCTCGCTGCAGCAGCGGACCGGCGGCATCAGTGAATTCGTGCCGCTGGGCTACGTGCACATGGAGGCGCCGCTGTGGCGCAAAGGGCGGACGCGCTCGGGACCGAGTTTTCGCGAGGCCGTCCTCATGCATGCCGTGCCGCGGCTCGTGCTGCATCCGCTCATCCGCAATATCCAGACGTCCTGGGTGAAGATGGGCGCCCAAGGCGCCGCGGTGTGTCTGGACGCAGGCGCCAATGATCTCGGCGGAACGCTCATGAATGAGTCGATCACTCGGGCCGCGGGCGGCGTACACGGGCAAGAACTCGATGCCGCGCAGCTGCAGGCACTGGCCCGCCACATCGGCCGCCCGGCCCGTCAGCGCACCACGCTCTACGGTAATCCCGGCGAGGCACCGGTGACGCGGTCGAGTCGCACCGCAGCCGAGCCGGCCACGGCCGACTGACGGCATAAGGAGCAAGCGTGTCGCTGCGATTGGGCTACAAGGCGTCGGCGGAGCAATTCGGACCCAATGAATTGCTCGATTTCTCGATTCTCGCCGAACAGCGCGGCTTCGATTCGGTGTTCATCAGTGATCACTTCCAGCCCTGGCGTCATACCGGCGGCCACGCGCCGTTTTCGATGGCGTGGATGGGCGCGCTCGGCGCGCGCACCTCGCGCATCGTCATGGGCACCAGCGTGCTCACGCCCACGTTCCGTTATCACCCGTCGGTGGTGGCACAAGCCTTCGGCACGCTCGGTGCGATGTTCCCGGAGCGAGTGATCTTAGGCGTCGGCACGGGCGAATCGCTCAATGAAGTGCCCGCGTTAGGCATAGCGTGGCCTGAACCGAAGGAGCGTACGGCGCGGCTCAAGGAAGCACTGACGCTGATCCGGCAGCTCTGGAGCGAACAGCGGGTCACCTTCAAAGGCCAATACTATCGCACCGACAAGGCGACGATTTACGATCGGCCGACGATCCTGCCCCCGATCTATGTCGCGGCTGCCGGCCCGGTGTTCGCCAAGTACGCCGGGCAGTTCGCCGACGGATTCATCTGCACCAGCGGTAAAGCGTCGGAACTGTACCGGGACACCTTGCTGCCCAACGTGGCGGCGGGAATTCAAGCGTCGGGCCGCACGCCGCACGACGTCGACATGATGATCGAGATGAAGGTCTCCTTCGACAGCGACCGGCAGCGCGCCGTGGAGGACACCCGGCACTGGGCGGCGCTGGCGCTGTCACCCGAGGAGAAGATGTCGGTCGAGGATCCGCTTGAGATGGAGCGGCTCGCGGATCAACTTCCGGTCGAGCGCACGGCCAAGCGTTGGATCGTCTCGACGGATCCGGACGAACACGTGGAGAAGATTCGACCGTACCTCGCCATGGGTTTCCGGCACCTCGTGTTTCATGCGCCCGGCCCCGATCAGGCGCGGTTCTTGAATTTATACGCCGATCAAGTCCTACCCCGGCTGCGTGCGGCGTTTGGCTGAGTGCGTGCCCGGCTCTCGGCGTAGCCATGCGGCTGAGCTGCGCCTCATCGCGTTGTCCGACTTTCCGCAAGTGGCGAGCGGCGATGATCTGGCCGCCTTGACCGCGGCGGCGCTGACACGCAGTGGGCTCGCGCTGCATGCCGACGATGTGCTGGTGTTCGCGCAGAAAGTGATCTCCAAAGCAGAGGGCCGACGGGTGGATTTGGCCACCGTCACGCCGAGTGAGCGCGCGCTCGAGCTGGCGCAGACCGTGCAGAAAGACCCGCGGCTGGTCGAGCTGGTGCTGCGCGAGTCGCGGCGCATCGTGCGCTGTGCGAAAGATGTGTTGATCGTCGAGCATCGTCTGGGCCTCATCATGGCCAACGCCGGTATCGATCAATCCAACGTCGCCGATCCCGCCGGCGGGGAGTTTGCCCTGCTATTGCCCGAAGACCCGGATGCCAGCGCCGCCCGCTTGCGTGCGCGACTCTGCACGCTGACCGGCTGCGAGGCGGGCGTCGTGATCAGCGACAGCTTCGGTCGGCCCTGGCGCGTGGGCACGGTCGGCGTAGCGATCGGCTGCGCGGGATTTCCGGCGACGCTCGACCTGCGGGGTCAAGCGGATCTGTTCGGCCGTCCGCTGCGCGTCACCGTCGTCGGTCACGCCGACGAGGTCGCTTCAGCCGCCTCGGTACTCATGGGCCAGGCGCGCGAGGCACGCCCGGTGATTCTGGTGCGGGGCCTGCCATCGCGAGCCCCTCACCAGCCCGCGCCTGCCCTCATTCGGCCGCCCGAGCAGGATTTATTTCGATGACGGGCCACGTCGTTGCCCTGTGCGGCGGTGTGGGCGGCGCCAAGCTCGCGCATGGCCTGGCGATGGCGCTGCGGCCGGAAGATCTGTCCATCATCGTCAACACGGGCGATGACTTCCAGCATCTGGGCCTCAGCATCGCGCCCGACTTAGATTCGGTGATTTACGCCTTGGCCGGATTGTCCGATCCGGTCAGAGGCTGGGGACGGCGCGATGAGACTTGGACGTTCATGGTGGCGCTCAAGGGTCTCGGCGGGGAGAGCTGGTTTCAACTCGGCGATGGCGATCTGGCCCTGCACGTCGAGCGCAGTTGGCGGCTTGCCCAGGGCGCGACGTTGAGCGAAGTCACGGCTCACCTGTGTCGGGCCCTTGCCATCTCCGTCCGGGTGCTGCCGATGAGCGATGACCCGGTGCGCACGCGTGTGCTGACCGCAGAGGGATGGCTCGATTTCCAGGAATACTTCGTCCGTCGACAATGCCGGCCTGCCGTGCGCGAGTTCATGTTCGCCGGTGCCGAGACGGCCCGCGCACAGCCCGACGCGCTCGCCGCCCTCGAACGCCATGATCTGCGCGCCATCATCATTTGTCCCTCGAATCCCTTTGTCAGCGTCGAGCCCATCCTCGCGGTGCCGGGCATTCGCGCGGCGCTACGGCAGTCCGACGCACCGCTCGTTGGCGTGACGCCGATCATTGGCGGGAAGGCGATCAAAGGTCCGGCGGCCAAAATGATGGCTGAACTCGGCCTCGAGGTCAGCGCAGCGGCGGTCGCCCGGCGTTATGCGGGCATTATTGACGGGTTTGTCATCGATGAGGCTGATCCGATTCCCGAACCTCTACCGGGCGTCGCGTTCTTCAAAGCCGCGACACTCATGAACAGCGCCGATGACCGATTGCGGCTGGCGCACGCCGTGCTGCATGCGGCCGACACGCTGCGCGCAATCAGGCGCGACACGGCAAGCAGTGCACCTGTCGCATAACGCCGATCGCGGGCGTATCGTAATGGGCAGGGTCGCGACCAAGCAGCATCGACGTGGAGGATATTATGGCTGAACCGAACAAGTCTTCAGACCTTCCGGATTGGATCAAGGATCACCTCTCGCGGTATCTCGCCACCAACGGCGAGGATGGGTACCTATGGGATGCAAGCCTCGGCGGCGGCACGGGGCTGGTGCCCACACTGTTGCTGACCACCGTCGGCCGTAAGTCAGGAAGAGTCCTGACCCTACCGTTGATCTTCGGCCGGTCCGGTGCGGACTATGTCGTGGTCGCCTCCAAGGGCGGAGCGCCGACCCATCCGGCCTGGTACTTGAATCTGCAGGCCAACCCTGAGGTCAAAGTGCAAGTGAAGGCCGAGAAGTTCACCGCGCGTGCACACACCGCGGACGCCGCGGAGCGCGCAGCGCTGTGGCCGAAGATGGTCGAAATCTATGGACCTTACGCGCAGTACCAGGCCAAGACCGATCGCCAGATTCCAGTCGTCGTATTGAAGCGGGTCTGAGCGGTCAAAAACCGGCTACTGCAGGGATGATCTCGCGGCCGAAAATTTCCAACGGCCTGATTTCATGCACGTTCGGCATGTTGAATATTGCATGCTGCACACCGACGGCAGCGAGCGCCTTGCATTGTGCGATCACGTCGTTCGCATAATCATGCTGATCTGGAAAAAGTGATCCATCACCCACAAGCTGGCAAACCCAGCGTCCTCGACGACCCGAGCGATGTCCGCCAGTTTGCCGGGAATCTGCGCCGGTCCCCCCGGCCACGTGAAGTTGGGTAGCTGCAGGCCGATCTTCATGTCGAATCTCCTTGGGGCTCATTTCGGCCATTCAAGCGCTCAAAATGCGCATTTATCACGGCGACCACAGTGACGGCAACGAAAAACGTGGGAACTTCACTTGAAACGCGGCCGCATTGTTCCTAGGCTAGGCCATAATGTGTAGGCAATCGAAGGCATTGCACGCGTTTTTTCATAAGTAATGATAGATCGACCGCACTAGGCTTCAAGGGATGGTGACATCATGGCTACGCAAGCTCGATCGATCGCCTCACTGACCATATCGTTTGGACTTGTCGCCATTCCCGTCAAGCTGTACTCAGCCACCGTCTCCTCGGAGCGAATCTCGTTCAATCTGCTGCGTCAAAAGGACGGCTCCCGCGTGAAGCAGCAGTACATCGCCGTCAACGACGGCAAGCCGGTAGAGCGCTCTGAAATGGTCAAGGGCTATGAGTTCGCCAAGGACCAATACGTCGTGTTCAGTCCCGAGGAATTGAAAGCGCTCGAGGACACGACCAGTCACGCGATCGACATCGGGCAGTTCGTCCCGCTCGAATCGGTAGATCCCGTCTATTTCGACGGCACGCATTATTTGGCGCCCGACAAAGGGGGTGCCAAGCCGTACACACTGCTCGCCACGGCGCTGCGCAAAACGCACCAATGCGCCGTGGGGCGCTGGATCTCGCGCGGCAAGGAACACATCGTCGTCATCCGACCCATCGGTGACGGTCTGGCGATGCACCAACTGCATTTCAAAGCCGAAGTTCGCGACTTCAAGGACTTAGGGGTAGAGGCTGCACCGGTGTCGGAGCCCGAATTGAAACTGGCGCAGCAACTCATCGACCACCTGGCGACGAAGCGCTTCGATCCCAACGAATACGCCGATGAGCACAAGGCACGAGTGGAGGCAGCCATTCAGAAGAAGATCGAAGGCAAGGAGGTCTCCCTCGCCGAGGCCCCGGTTTCCGCCAAGGGCGGCAATGTCATCGATTTGATGGAGGCATTGCGGGCGAGCATCGATGCACGAGGATCGAAGACTGCGGACCTTAAGGAACGTAAGGCGCCCAAACGCGCGGCAGCTCAAGGAGCATCGCGCAAATCCGCTCGACGATGAAATGCATGCCTACGACACGAAGGATCTCGAGCGGCTGTTTGGATTGCCGGCATCCACGGTCCGCGCATTAGCGCGCGCCGGCAACATCCAGCCGGTGCTGCGTGCCGGGCGGCTGCACTATTCGTTTCACGACCTGGTCGTTTTGCGCACGGCGAGCGCGCTGCGCGCCGCGAACATCCCGTCGCAGAGAATCAATCGCACCTTGCAACGACTTCGCGCGGCGTTGCCCCCGGGGTCGGCGCTCAATAGGGTTTCTCTGACCGCACTCGGCAATCGAATCGCCATCCGCGAGGGACAAACGCTGCGCGAACCCGACTCCGGCCAGTATGCGCTGGCACTCGAAATCATCGAGGAGAAAGGCCGCCTCCACGTGATTGCTCGGCAAGACTCCGGCGCGGCGCCAGAGACTTCGGCGGACGATCATTATGCAACAGGGTTTTCGCTCGAGGACACCGACCCGCAGGCGGCTCGCGAGGCCTACCAAGCGTGCCTCGCCGCCGACCCGAATCACCTCGAAGCGCGGATCAACTTGGGAAGGCTCCTGCATATGGCCGGCCGCCTTGCCGACGCGGAGCAAGTCTATCGCGCAGCCACCAAGGCGGAGCCACTGCTGGCGTTCAACCTCGCCGTGCTACTCGAAGACTTGGGTCGTGAGCCCGACGCCATCCTGACCTATCGTGAAGCCCTCGCCCTCGACCCGCAGTTGGCCGATGCGCACTTCAATCTGGCGCGGCTCTACGAACGGGCCCGCGATCCCCAGGCCTCGTTGCGCCATTTATTGGCGTACCGGCGCATGATCGATCGACAAGGCACCTGACCTTGGGCTTGCCGGCGCTCACCGTCTATGGGACCAAGCGCGGCTTCTCAAAGACCCCCGAGCCCACCGGCCAACATCGGGTCGCGCGCGTCAAGCCGATGATCGTGAGCCAGGTACCGCAGTTCGTCGCACCGCAGCTCTGCACGCTGGTGGATCGGCCACCGCAAAATCCCGGATGGGCACACGAGGTCAAATTCGACGGCTATCGCGCGCAGCTCCACGTGCAGCACGGCCGCGCGGTCATCCGCACCCGCACCGGTCTTGACTGGACCGACCGCTTCGCCGCCATCGCAAGAGACGCCAACGCGTTGCCTGACTGCGTGATCGACGGTGAAGTCGTGGCGCTGGATCAGCGTGGCTTGCCAAGCTTCGCCGCGCTGCAGGCCGCGCTGTCGGAGGAGAAATCCGAGGACCTCGTTTTCTTTGCGTTTGATCTGCTGTTCGAGGGACGCGAGGACTTACGTACGCTGCCGTTGATGGAACGCAAGGCGCGCCTCGAGAAACTGTTGGCGGCCGGCGGCGTCGGCAATCGCATTCGTTACGTCGCCCATCTGGAGTCGAACGCCGAGGCGGTGCTCTCCTCTGCGCGCAAAATGGGACTCGAGGGCATCGTCTCGAAGAGACTCGATGCGCCCTACCGCTCGGGCCGCTCCGGCAGCTGGACCAAAGCCAAATGCCGCGCGGGACAAGAAGTGGTCCTGGGCGGCTGGACCACGGAACATGGCACCCTGCGCTCGCTGCTCGCCGGCGTCCACCGGGATGGCCGCTTGGTCTACGTGGGGCGCATCGGCACCGGGTATGGGCGCGCGGTGGTGAAAGCGCTGTTGCCCCGCCTGCAAGAATTGACGCGCGAGAAAAGCCCGTTTGCCGGCGACAATGCACCGCCCAAGGAGCGTAATGTGCGGTGGCTCAAGCCCACGCTCGTCGCCGACATCGAATTCGCCGGCTGGACGGGATCGGGAATGATTCGCGAGGCGGCGTTCAAAGCGCTGCGCGAGGACAAGGACGCGAGCGACATCGTTGCGGAGATGCCAAGCCGGACCCCTCCAAGCGCGACGATCAAACGCGGCCACGCCAAGGTCTCCGCTGCCTCGGCGGGCCCCACCGTCATGGGCGTATCGATCTCCAATCCCGGCAAGGCGCTGTGGCCTGATGCCGGCGACGGCCGGCCGGTGACGAAACTCGACTTGGCGGGCTATTACGAAGCCGTAGGCGAGTGGATGCTGCCTCACTTGACCGGCCGCCCCTGCTCGCTCGTACGCGCGCCCGATGGGGTTGGCGGCGAGCGATTCTTTCAGCGTCACGCTATGGCGGGCATGTCCAAACTGTTCGATACCGTCAAGGTGCGAGGAGACAGCGCCGCTTACCTGCAGATCGACCGAGTCGAAGCGCTGGCCGCCGTCGCCCAAATCGGCGGATTGGAACTTCATCCGTGGAATTGCGCGCCGAACGATCCCGAAGTCGCCGGCCGCCTGGTCTTTGATCTGGATCCGGCGCCGGATGTGAAATTCGCAGCCGTCATCGCGGCGGCGCACGAAATACGCGATCGATTGAAGGCGGTGGGTCTGGTCTCGTTCTGCAAAACCACGGGCGGCAAGGGCCTGCACGTCGTGACGCCGCTGACCGCCAAGGATGCCGTGACGTGGCCGGTGGCCAAGAATTTCGCCCACCTCATCTGCGCGCAAATGGCGCAGGACAGTCCGGCCGCGTATCTCGACACCATGTCGAAAAGCCGGCGCGCCGGGCGGATCTTTCTCGATTATCTGCGCAACGACCGAACCTCCACGGCGGTCGCGGTGCTATCGCCGCGAGCGCGGGTTGGAGCCATCGTGTCGATGCCGCTCGCCTGGAAAGACGTCAAACCGGGTCTGGCTCCGCAAGCGTTTACGGTGAGAACGGCGCCGCGCCTCCTCGGCACAACCAATGCTTGGAAGGATTACGCCGGCGGCGCTCGCTCGCTCGCGGCTGCCATCGTGAAGATCACGCGAGCCTCAGGCGGACGGCGTGCATAGCGGTCGCGGGAATCCGGCGAGCAAGTGCGACGGCGCTCGAATAATGCCTACTCGTAGTGAAGCGCTTCGATCGGATTGAGGTTGGCAGCCTTGCGAGCTGGGTAGTATCCGAAGAAGATTCCGACCGCGGCTGAGAACGCAAAGCCGCCGAGCACGGCGCTGACGGAGGCTTGGGTCGGCCAGTGCGCCAGCCTGGAGATGACCGCGGACACCAAGAGCCCGAACGCGATTCCGGCCACGCCGCCGGTCACACTCAGCATCACGGCCTCGGCCAGAAACTGGAGCAGCACCTGAAGGCGACGTGCGCCGATCGCCATCCGGATGCCGATTTCGCGAGTCCGCTCGGTGACCGACACCAACAAAATGTTCATGATCCCAATGCCGCCGACCAGCAGCGAGATCGAGGCGACTATGGCCAGCAGGGCCGCCATGACTTGGCTGCTGCTCTCTTGCGCTTCGGCGATCTGACTGAGGTTGCGGACGCTGAAATCGTCCAATTGCCCGATTTGGATGTGGTGGCGCCGCGCCAGAGTCGCGGTCACCTGGCTGATCGCCGTGTTCACGAGCTCGGCGCCTGCGGCCTGGACGTAAATGCTATTGACGTAGCCGGTCATGCGCGGGGTGAGGCCCAGGGCATTGGCCGCCACTGGGTAGGTGGTGCTGATCAGGTTCTGCGCCGTTTGCGGCGCCGCGACTCCCAAGACCTTACGCTCGGCCGTGCTGAACGGGATCATCAACACGTCGTCCTGATCCTGTCCATAGCCCGATTGCCCCTTGGCTGCGAGCAGCGCAATCACGCGCATGGGGACACCCTTGACGAGGATGGTCGCGCCGACCGGATCCTCGCCCGGGGGAAATAGGTTCTGATACACCGTCTGGCCGATCAAACAGACGGTCTCCGCGGCGTCATTTTGTTGTTCGGTCATGGTGCTGCCGCTGGCGATGTGCCAACTGACGATGTCCAGATAGCTCGGCGTCACACCCTGGATGGCGGTGCTCCAGTTCTGGTCACCGTATTCGACTTGGCCGGCCTGGCGGGTCAGGTAGCTGACCCGCTGCACGGCGGGATCGTCGCGCAGGATGGTGTCGGCGTCGACCACCGTGAGAGTCGACGCGCTGCCCGCTCCGGCGCGAACGCCGCCGGCGGTGGTGGCGCCCGGCTGGACGACGACCATGTTCGTACCCAAGCTTTCCAACTGTTTCTTCACCGCTGCGCTGGCGCCGTCCCCCACGGCGACCATGGCGATGAGCGCAGCCACCCCGATGAATACACCCAACATGGTCAAGGCCGAACGCAGCTTATTGCGCGCCAAGGCCTGCAGGGAAGCTGAGAAAATCATCGACAGGAAGGCCAGTTGAACGCCGGACGCATCGTCGGGACGTGCAGTGATGTCCGCTGCGGCCGGAACTGCGGCCGGCCCGCCGGTCTGCGCGCGCTTGGGCGCGGTGTCCGCGCGGCTCGGCGTGCTGACGGCGGCCTGATGCTCATCGGAGAGGATGCGTCCGTCGCGCATCGTGATCACGCGATCCGCATAGGCGGCGATATCGGATTCGTGGGTCACCACGACCACCGTGACCCCTTGCTCGCGATTGAGCGTGCGAATAATTTCCATGATCTCATGGGAGGTGCGCGTATCGAGGTTGCCGGTCGGCTCGTCGGCCAGCAGCACCGTGGGATGGTTGATGAGTGCCCGGGCCAGCGCGATGCGTTGCTGTTGGCCGCCGGAGAGCTGATTGGGCATGTTGCGCGCGCGGTCAGCCAGGCCGACGCTCGCCAGCATGTCGCGGCCGCGAGCGTTGCGCTCGCTGGAGGTCAGTGCGGCCGCCGCACCGTACAGGAGGGGCAAAATGACGTTTTCGAGCGCGCTCGTGCGAGGCAGCAAGTTGAAGCTCTGAAACACGAAGCCGATCTGTTTGCTGCGAATGTCGGCGAGTTCCGGTTCCGACAGCCCCGCCACATCGCGGCCCGCAAAGACGAATTGGCCGCTGGTCGGCCGGTCGAGGCAGCCGATGATGTTCATCATCGTCGACTTGCCCGACCCGGAGGATCCCATGATGGCGACGAATTCACCGCGGTCGATCGACGCGTTGACCCCCTGCAACGCATGAACCTCGGTGTCTCCGAGGCGGAAAGATCGGGTCAGGTCGATGAGGCGGATGACGGGGTCGGTCACGCCGTTGCTCCTCCTACAATTTTAGCGAAGGGGTGGATGAGGCCTGAGGGGCGCTCGCCGCAGCCTCGGAGGTGACCACCTGATCCCCGAGATTAAGATCTCCCGCCTTGATCTCGGCGAAGCTGTCATCAACCAGCCCCACCGTCACCGGGATCGAGACCAGTTTGCCGTCACGCTCCACCCAGACCACCCGCTGACCGGCTTTGGCGCCTTTGGCGAGTCCCTGCTTGGCCGCAGCGGCCGGTGTATACCGCAGCGCTTGCGAGGGGACTCGCAGCACCTTGAGCGCTTGGGCGGTGACGATCCTGGCGGTCGCCGTCATGCCGGGTTTGAGCAGGAGGTCGGGATTATCGAACGTGATCACCGCATCATACGTAATCACGTTTTGCACGCTGATGGGGGCCTGCCGGACCTGGGCCACGCGTCCCTGGAACGTGCTTTTGGGGAAGGCGTCGACCGTGAAACTGGCGTTTGCGCCTTCGACGGCGCCGGCGATGTCGGACTCGCTGACATTGGTATCGACCTGCATCTTGGTCAGATCGGTGGCAATGAGAAACAGGGTCGGGGTTTGAAAGCTTGCGGCCACGGTCTGACCCGCAGTGACATTTCGCGACACCACCGTGCCGTTCACCGGCGAGACGATGTTGGTGTAGTCCAAATTGATCTGAGCGGCCTTCAGCGCGGCTGCCTTCTCGGCGACCTGGGCAACGTCGAGGTCGACGGTGGCTACCGCCTCATCATAGGCGTTGAGCGCCGCGTCGGCGGCATCGTGCGAAGTCGAGTCTTCCGCCCAGAGCTGATCCTGGCGCTCGTGACTGATCTTCGCGTAGACGACATTGGCCTTGTCCTTGACGAGCTGGGCCTTGGCCAAGTCCAAGTCGGCCTTGTCCTGATCCACGACCACCTGATAGGGCTTAGGATCGATCTTTGCGCACAGCTGCCCCTGATGGACCCGGGTGTTGTAGTCGCAGTTGAGGGTCTCGATCGTGCCCGAGACGTAAGTCCCCACCTCGACGATCACCACCGGATTGACCGATCCACTGGCGGTGATGGTGGTGAGGACATCGCCCTGGGTCACGGCGGTCGTCACATAACGCGGCGGCGCGGCGCGGTGTGCCATCCAGTAGACGACCCCGCCGCCGACCAAGACAGCCCCAGCAGCTAACAGCCCGATCAGTTTCCAATTCACGCGCTTGATTATGATGCGACGTCCTCAGATCGTTATGACGGCATGCTCCGATTTTCACACCACGATCGGCATGCCACACGCAATGCGCATGAGTCTAAGCGATATGCACATGTAACATCCTCTAGAATGCCCTATGGAATTCGCCGCGTCCGCATGGGCTACGCTCACCCGCCACACCTCGACGCATAGCGACGCTGCGCATGGCATCGACGCCCAAGCGCAAGTCGGAGAGGCCGGTACCCTCAGGTTCCGGTATGTGCTGCGGGCGGAAATTTCTCACGTGCGTATTCCGCGAGCGATGTCCGCAGAGCGCACTGATGGTTTATGGAAGCACACGTGCTTCGAGGCGTTCATTAAAGCGCCCGGCGCGGCGGGTTATTACGAGCTCAATTTCGCGCCGTCACGGCAATGGGCGGTGTATCGTTTCAATGCGTACCGGGAAGGGATATCGTCCCCCGACCTCGACGCATCCCCGGAAATCTCCGTGCGCCGCTTCGCTGATAGGCTTGAGGTTGATGCTGCCGTGTGCTTGCATGATTTGATCGGTCTGCAAGGCATGCCACACCTGCGGGTCGCGTTGAGTGCCGTCGTCGAGGAAGAGAATGGTACGCTCTCGTATTGGGCCCTAAGGCATGCCCCCGGTAAGGCCGATTTCCATTGCCCGGATGGCTTCGTGCTCGAACTGGCGATGTAGAGCAGTTGCGGGTTTCCTTGCAAGAACTTCTATGAAATTTGGAATCGACCGACTCCTCGATGAGCCAGAGCTGCGCAAGCCGCTTGCGGGGCGGCGCGTAGCCCTGTTGGCACACCCAGCCTCCCTGACACGCAATCTCTGCCATTCGCTCGATGCGCTGATATCACTCGGCGACGTTGGGCTGAGCGCGGCGTTCGGCCCTCAGCATGGGCTGCGCGGCGACAAGCAGGACAACATGGTCGAGTCGCCGGACTACCGCGACCCGGTGCACGGCATTCCCGTCTTCAGCCTATATGGCGAAGTACGCCGCCCAACGCCGGCAATGATGGATGCGTTTGACGTGCTGCTCGTTGATTTGCAGGACCTCGGTTGCCGGATCTACACGTTTGTCACCACCCTGCGGTACGTGCTCGAGGAAGCTGCGAAAGCGCGCAAAGAGGTGTGGATACTGGATCGGCCGAATCCCATCGGCAGACCGGTGGAAGGGCTGACGCTGCGTCCGGGTTGCGAAAGCTTCGTTGGTGCTGGCGCGATGCCGATGCGTCACGGCCTCACGCTCGGAGAGCTCGCGCGCTGGTTCGTGGCAACGCTGCGCCTCGACGTCGATTGTCAGATCATACCCATGGAAGGTTGGGAGCCCGCCACAGCACCTGGCTACGGCTGGCCCCTCGGTCGCCGGACGTGGGTCAACCCGAGTCCCAACGCGCCCAATCTATGGATGGCGCGCTGTTATCCGGGGTCGGTGATGCTGGAAGGCACGACTTTGTCGGAAGGCCGCGGAACCACGCGACCGCTGGAACTGCTCGGTGCTCCGGACCTCGACTCGCGCGCGCTGATGGCGGAAATGCGTGCGCTCGCGCCGGCGTGGATGGGTGGGTGTCGGTTGCGGCCGTGCTCCTTCGAGCCCACCTTTCAGAAACACGTGGGCAAACTCTGTGCGGGCATCCAGGTTCACGTCGAAGACACCGCCCATTACGACCACGATGGATTCAAGCCTTGGCGATTGTTCACGCTCGCGTTCAAAGCACTGCGGCGACTGCGGCCGGATTACCCGATCTGGCGCGATTTTCCGTACGAATACGAAAAGGACCGGCTCGCCATCGACGTAATCAATGGAAGCGACGTGCTGCGCCGTTGGGTGGACGACAACCACGCGCTGCCCGGCGATCTGGAAGCGCTCGCGACCACCGACGAAGCGGCGTGGCGCGACGCGCGCGAGGCGGCGCTGCTTTACTGAACCGGGACCAGTTCGTCCGTTGGCTGTTTGCTTTTGCCGCGGGGTTCCGTTAGTGCAAGCCACGCCAGCCAACCCACGCTTGACGAGCACAAATGACATCACTTTCTCATCGACCGATCGGTGAGATTCTTGAGGACATATTGCGCCGCGAGCCAATGGCCGACGCCCGTGGGGGCCCGGATCCGGCCGTGGGCTTTGCCCACGGCCGCATCGCCGTTTAAACTGAGACGAGAAGCGGCCTCGCGGAGAGGTCGCGTGGAGAGAACCCGTGCCGACCTATGAATATCGCTGTGCGGCCAATGGCGCCGTGATCGAAGTGCAACACAAGATGGCCGAAGAACTGCAGACTTGGGGAGAACTCTGTGACCGCGCCGGCATCGCACGCGGACGAACGAATCCCAAGGCGGCGGTCGAGAAACTGATGTCTGCCGGCTTCGTGAGGACCGGCGCGAAAGAGTCCCCCTGCGATGCGCCGGTATGCGGCAGCGGCAGCTGCGGCGGCGGCATGTGCGGTATGAATTGACCGCGCGGACCAAGAGGGCCAACTAACGAACCAGCGTCACCGCCGCCACCCTGCCCTCTCCCCTCTCCATATAAGAGTGCGGACCTTCCTCTATGGGATACGGATCTTCCTCGCTATTGCACCCACGCGGCTATATGTAAAATAAACGGAGAATCAACAACTATCATCGAGGGAGCGATTCAAATGAAAGTACTGCACGCAGGGATATTGCTCGGCTCATTGGCGTTCGGAAGTGCCATGGCAGCCGATTATTCGGTGGGTATCGTCAATGTCGGAACCGGGTTCGGAGGTACCGGTACCGCTCTGAACCTCTACTCGATCACGCACAAAGGGGTTCACCTGGTAGAGGGCCCGTATGTCTTTCCGCAGACAGTCCCGTACAGCGGTGACCCCTACTTGCCGGTACTCGTCGCGTTGAGTCCCGAGCACGACTTGGCCTATGTCGTGTATATCGGCATTCCCAGCCTACCCATCCTGGTTCAATTCGCCATTACGCCCCACGGGTTGGTGTACCGGTGGCAGCAGGAGCTCAGTACCGGAGATGTCAGCCTGCAAGGATCGTCGATCGGCACGGTCTCTCGCTACCTCATTGAGTATACCTACCCGGCCGAGGGGCTGTGGGTGCGCATCATTGACCAAGACGGTCAGGAACTGGTGTCCGATCCGGGAAGCAATGGCCATAATTTGGTTTCCGCCCGCGTTGATCCCAACGGCAAGTACTACTATTCCTGCCGATTCATTACTGCGTCCGACACCTATGTCAATGGCCCAGCCAATTCGGTGGCGGTCTACAAATTGGACACCTACGTGTCCGGCGAGGCGTCCCCTTGGTTCTCATCGGCCGATCCCGTATTCGTGCAAAGCGAATGTAATTAGCACGACTGGGTCGCCGTGGCGGCCTCGAGCGATGCGCCGCCTCACGGCTGCCTGACGCTCGTGCACGGCCGCTGCCGCAGCGCATTGCGGCCAGGCTATGGGAGCATGAACCGTCACCAGTACGGTGCTACATTGTTATTACTATGAAGCGAGTTAAAGTGGCCATACGGCCGATCGGCAACTCCCAAGGGATCGTAATCCCGAAGCCACTGCTCGCCCAAGTGGGGCTTGAGGGCTACGCGGAAATGACGATCGAGCGCGATGCGTTGGTCCTGCGAAGGCCCACCAAGAACTCCCGTATGGGGTGGGGTGTGGCCGCAAAGAAACTCGCTGAAGTGGGCGATGATGCTCTGGTGTTGGGCGAATTTGGGAATGCCGGTGACGCGGACCTGGCGTGGTAGCACGCGGGGACATCTGGTTGGTCACACTTGATCCGACCGTCGGAAGTGACATCAAGAAAGCGCGGCCCTGCGTGATCGTATCCCCGCCCGAGATGCATGACTACTTACGTACGGTGATCGTTGCACTGATGACCACGAAGAGCCGGCCGGCACCGTTTCGGATTCCCTTGGTGCACGGTGGTCAGAAGGGATTGATGCTACTTGATCGGATACGCGCCGTGGACAAGGCGCGGCTAGCGAAGAAATTGGGGACCGTTTCGGCCAAGACTCTCGCCGTGACGTTGGATACGCTCCAAGAAGTGTTTGCCAAGTAGCGCGATTACAAGCCAGGAGCGCACCTTCCTGGCGGCCGCGACGCTAGCCGCAATGTGCCGAGTGCATTGCGTCTGCGATCGCCGCGCGCGTCGACTCGATCTTACGCACTATCTTATGCGGGCGCTCCGCTTGCGCCCCACTCCCAGAGCCGAGTGCTGGCAATCCCTCATAGGCGCCCAGCCACCAGGAGAACGACCACGACGATCAACACTATCCCGAGTCCACCGGTCGGATAGTAGCCCCAGTTTCTGCTATGTGGCCACGTCGGGATTGCGCCGATCAGCATCAACACCAAGATGATTAGCAGTATGGTTCCCAAGCTCATAGCCTTCTCCTCGGCAACGCGGGTCGTTGCATTTATGACGACGAGTTTCTGCGCGTGCACGCGGATCTTCTGTGCGCTGACGAACACATCGATACCCATATTGAGCACCAACACATGTTGAGCCCACGGTTGCCTGCGCTGAGCGCTCTGCACGGGCGGCCCAAATTCTTGGTTGCATAAGCGCGGCACCGCACCGACGAATCGGTATCGGGTGACTAGCATTGGCAGCCTGTGATTCGGCATGAGTTAGTTCAACCAACAGCGTAGGACCGTCCATGACAAATACCAAGCGTTTTGCTAGAAGCACGTTCTTAATCGGACTGATCGGCCTCGTTTTGGGCTGCGTGGTTGCGCCGGCCGAAGGCCACTATGATCGCGATAACCATCGGTACTATCACGAGAATGGATGGCATGAATGCGGTGATCGAGACGAGCACTGCCGCTGATCCGTTTTCGTAGTCCGCTGGTCACGTATCCCATAGGGGACGGAGATGCGCGGATGAACAACGACCGCCGTTGGGCGGCGCGCGAGATCAAATCACCGCTTCGTCGTTATGCTCGGTTGTGTGCGTCTGCGTACAGACGTCGCGGTGAAGTGGACGTAGCCTCTCCTATCAACGGCAACGCGCTGAAGTTACGCGTGTGTTACCGGAATACATGTAAGACCTATGCTGATCGGATTCCGCAATTGTGATCGGCTGACCTGGCGGCAGGGAATTGCCGTCGGAAGCCGATTCAGTCTTGAGGACTGCTCGCAAACAATACAGCGATTCTCGCCACTCAAGTAGAAAGGAACCATCGTGAAATACTCAAAGTTTGTCGTAGCCTCACTGCTCATACTCGCGTTTAGCGCTTGCAATCAGCCAGGTCCTCCCGGACCGCAAGGTGCACCTGGTAACACCGGTAACACCGGGAACACAGGCAGCACAGGGAACACGGGCGCACCGGGTTACACCGGTGCGACGGGTGACACGGGCAACACCGGTGCAACCGGCAACACCGGCGCAACCGGTAACACCGGCGCGACGGGTGACACGGGCAACACGGGTGCAACCGGGAACACGGGTAACCCCGGCAATACCGGCAATACCGGTGCACCAGGTGCCCCTGGCACTCCGCCTCGCTAAGGGGCGTCTAAGGAAGCCAAGGATTGGAACTCAAGATACGCGCGGTGTCGGCAAGCTATTGGGGGCGGTCGGCACCGACTTGATCTCGGGTTGCTTTGGCATTGGGACCAAGGTGCCGGAACGTCACCTCGTACGTCTTGGGTTGGTGCGGCAGCAGACAGACGGTTGCATGCTCCATGGGTATGCTTGAATCGTTCAACTGCTCGCAAGGAAATATCTTGAAATCAAATATCGTTACGGCCGTATTGGTCATCGCCACGTTATCCCTACCCGTCCTAGCCCTGGCCGCCGAAGACGCGGATGCGGACCGCTCGCACCCGGCGGCTTTCGTGAAGGACTCCGTCATCACCATGAAAGTGAAGTCCAAGCTCGCCGCCGAGCACATCAAGAGTCTCGGACGGATTCACGTGGACACGGATGAGAACGGCGTCGTGTGGCTCCGTGGGACGGCACGGACGCAGGAAGCAGCGGACCGGGCGGTCTCCATTGCGCGCGAGACCGAAGGCGTCAAGGATGTCCACAGTCGCATCAAAGTCCGACAGGATGACTGACAGTCGTGACCAGCTCGGATCACTCGGTACCGGAGCGCGCCACAAGTTCGTGTGATGCGCTCCGGCCGACAGTGGCCGCTCGCTGGCGATAGCGTCTCAATTCGTCGAGTAACCATCCATTCACGGAAACGGCCACGCCGCCGGCGCACCGTACCTCGTACGGCCGGTTAGTTAGAGCGCTTTTCGTTGCGACTTTCTCGATGAATTCCTCCGCCGTTCTGATCTGATCGTTCGCGGCCAGCAACTCGAGTTTGTGGCGAAGAGGGGCTTCGGCCTGCGCCGCATCATACCAATTCCCGTTGTGATGGAACTCGCAGCCCGAGTTCCCGACGGCGGTCAGTAGGTGTTCGATTTCGGTCTGCGTGGCGGACGGCACGGCGGCGGAAGGCCGTAACCGCGCGGCGCATCATCTTATGGCGAAATATGCATGCCCAGGCGTTAACCGTGTGCCAAACCACGTTTAGACCCTTTCCCCAACCGCCATCACGCAAAGATAGGATATAGGCATTATCTGGTTGCGTCATGCGCTTGAGTTCGCGCACGAGGCAGGCGGCTGCCCGCGGGGCACCATCGACTCCTCGTTGCACTTGTTGAGGGGTTACGATGTGACGATAATGCGTATGGCGGTCTTGAGCCAGCAGGCTGAGAATGCCGCGCCAGTATAAAATTAAATAAGAACATGGGGATAACGTCATGAAAAGTCGGCGTGCAAAGAATCCGGTGATCAACAACGGGCCTGACGCTCGTTGCCCGGCAACAAATATCGCAGCGGCGGTGTTCTTCGCGCTTTACGGGTTGCCGCATCCGGCCGCGGCGGATACCGCCGACCAAACGCCTGATGCCTTGCAAGAAATCACCGTAACGGCGACTCGCCGTGCGCAAACTCTCGAGGCGGTGCCGTACAGCCTGTCGGTCATCAGTGCAGACCAAATCGATGCGTCGGGAGCCACCGACATCGCCACACTGGCGACCCAAGTGCCCGGGTTGAGCATGTATGACTACGGCGCTCGATTTGCGGGGGCGACCGCGCCGATCATCCGCGGCATCAACGCGACGGGGAGTCCCGCCCGGGGCTTTCGCACCTTCGAGCAAGACCCCGTGGGCACCTATGTCGGCAATTCGCCGATTGACGGCTACTTTCAGCTCGATGACCTGCAGCGCATCGAGGTGTTGCGCGGACCGCAGGGAACCTTGTACGGCGCTGGTGCGCTGGGCGGTGCGCTGCGGCTGATTCCCAATTCTCCGCAATTGAACACCTACAGCGGATCGCTCGAAGCGAGCGGCTCGCGGCTGGCTCACTCGGACGGGACGGGCTACTCGCTCAAGGGCATGGCCAATCTACCGCTCGGCGACATCTTGGCGTTTCGAGCCGCGGCCAAATATGCCTACGAACCAGGCTGGATCAAGGCCTTTGGATTGCTCGAGCGCACCAATAACGGCCTGTATGGAGTTCCGGTACTGGCGGACCCCAGTGATCCCGTGGGGAGCTCCCCCATCTACACGAGCCGCAACGACTGGAATTATCAAAAAACGTTCAGCGGGCGCGCGAGCCTCTTGTTCAAACCGAACGAGGCATTCAGTGCGGAGCTCGCGATCCTGAATGCACACGTCACCGGCGACGGGGGACCGCAGGTGAATCCCGATTTTGCGGGCGGCATATCCCCACTGGATCCGGCCACCACGTACCCCGCCGGCGGCCGCTACCAGGAATTCGCGCTGGTCGATGAGCCATTCAATCGCACCACGAATTTGACGAGCCTCGATGCGAGCTACGACGCGGGGTTCGCCACGCTTTCATCGACGACCTCGTACCACACCACGTCGGGTTCCTTGATCCAGGATTCCACGTTCGACTATGCCGGTTTTGATGGCGGTTATTTCCTGCCGTACTACGCGGGGGTTCCCACCAATCCGCGGTTCATCTATCCGTTTCAGTTTACCGATTCGGCGCACACCTTCACCGAAGAAATGCGGCTGGTATCCAAAGCCGACCCCGCGAACCTGTTCGATTATGTCGTGGGTGTGTTCTATGAGAAACAAACGCGCCATGGCGCGTGGTACGTCACCAATCCCGGCTCGCCGGAGCGATCCGTGGCGCAGGGATGTACGGGATACGTGTTCGCCGGATCGACTTTTCCGAATTGCCTGGTGCTGAGCGGTCCGAACGACCTCACCTTCCAGCAGATCGACACGCAGAATTTTGAAGACCGGTCGGTATTCGGCGAACTGACCTGGCATTTCATGCCCCGCGGACAGATCACTCTCGGCGTCCGGCATTACAGCCAAAAATTCACCGATGCGCAGCTCTATCAGGATTTCACCTTTCCCATCCTCATTCCGCCGATTCCGTATCAAGCACCGGCGTCGAAAACGGTGGGCAAGGTCGATCCTTCCTACGAATACGCCGACCATCAATTTGTCTACGCGTTATGGTCGCAGGGTTTTCGCCGCGGCGGCGCGAACTCGGTGCCCGCGAACGGGATTTTCCAGGAAAGCCCACTGCTGCGGGATTATCAGCCGGACAAGACGAATAACTACGAGGCGGGACTCAAAGGACGCTTCAGCAACGGGCTTTCTTATACGTTTGCGATATTCGATATCAAATGGGATAAACCCCAGATCTCCTCGAGCCTGCCGTCCGGGAACCTGGCCGTCTACAACGCCAACACGGCCGAGTCCAAGGGTTTCGAGCTCGAATCCACCGGCCCGTTGTTCGTGCCCCGCCTGAGCTACTCCGTTGGCTTCGCCTACGCCGATGCCAAGTTGACCAGCAATTTCTCCCTGCCGGCGAACAACGGCACCGGCACCATCGTGCCCGGTCTGCTCGCTGGGACTGCAGGCGAGCAGCTACCGGGAAGCCCCAAGACGAGCGTGAGCACCGCCCTCATCTACGACCTCAATCTCACGCCGGGCTACGGTCTCGCGCTGTCGGCCAACGGCGTCTATCGGAGCGCGGTCGCGCTTCAGGTGGCCCCCACCGTGGGAACCACCACGGTCCAGCATTCCTCGAGCTTCGAAATCATGAACCTCAATGCCGTCTTGATTCACGAGTCGTGGCGAATGACCTTGTACGTCACGAACGTATTCGACAAGCAGGAGATCTTGGCGCCGCCGTCGCAGCCCAATCAGGTGGACAATCTGACCAACGACTACTTGGTCAATCCGCCGCGTGAAATCGGCATCCGCATGGGTTATTTTTTCTAACCAGGCAGCGCGGCGATTAGCACCTCCAGATGTGCGCGGTAGTGACGCCAGCGGCCGGAGGAGCTGCCGTAAATTGGGCGGCGTACTTGCGCGGCACTGGCCGTCAATGACACCGATTTATTCTGTTGGATGTCGATAGCCGCATCGCTCCACGTCAGTCCGCAGTATTGCGCAATCGTGCGGCCTATGCGCTGCGGCTCGCGCACCAGATCTTCGTAGACGATCTCGCACAACCGGTCGCCGAGACATGAACGCCAATGATTCATCAGTTGCTCGTAGGCCGCGTAATATCGGCCCAACTCCGCGAGGTCGTAGCTGAAGGGATAACCCTCGGCGAACAGCGTTCGATACATCGCAAAGCAGCTGTCGAGGGGCGATCTTCTGACCAGCAATATTTTCGCCTCCGGCATCGCGCGATGCACAGCGCCCACGTACAGGTAGTTGAGTGGGAGCTTCTCGATAATGCGGTCGGCGCCTGCGCCCGAGCGGGCGAACCGTGCGTAGTCGGCGGCGACCGCGTCAGGATCCGCTGCGGCGGCTCTCTCGAATACGTCCCCCGCGCCGCGCGCAGCCCTCATCAACGCGCGCGAGAAATTGTCGGTCTCCCCATTCGATCGAACGTCCGGCAGTCCCGTCAAGATGCGCTCCACCAACGTCGTGCCGGAACGCGGGAGACCCACGATGAAAATATAGCGCGAGGAGTCCGCGGGAGATTGCGAACTGGGCGCCGCCGGCTGCGGCCGCACGCAGGAATCGCGCGGATACACCTCGGCAATGCGTTGCAGCTTGCGCTCATCCGTCGCCACGTCGTAGGCAAGCCGCGCCCGCCGCGTCGTTGCCGCCGCGGCAAACCAGCGGAAGGCTTCGTCGAAACGGCCGAGATCGTCGAGTTCTTTGCCGAGCGCGTAGCCCAAAAAGACCTGCGCCCGATAGTCGATATCCGCACGGGCGAGCTGCGCTTGCAGCTCGTCAATGTGGTTTGCGTCAGGCGCCTGGACCCGCAATTCCGACCTCAGCAGGTAAGTCGGGTACTGCGTCGCATCCAGCGAGATCCCTCGATCGCAAGCCGCTTCCGCCTCGACAAGCCTGCCGAGACTTCGCTCGCTGCACGCCAGGTTGTACCAAAATCGCGGATCCTGCGGCGCGATCTGCGTGGCACGCCGATAGAAGGCGTTCGCCCGATCATGCCGGCCCAGTGCCATCGAGATATAGGCAAGGCCGTCGTAGGCATCGGCGACACCGGTCGCCAGCGCCTCGGCCCGTGCGACGACCTGCTCGGCCTCCTCGACGCGTCCCAGCTTCAGCAGTACCGAGGCCAGGAATCCATGCCCGGGAAGGCAGATCCGCGCGCCGGCGACCGCCCGCTCGGCGAAGACCAACGCCTCGTCGAGACGTCCGGCCTTCATCAATCGGTAGGCCTCAGCGGCGGCGGATGCAGCGGCGGCGACCATGGTCTCGGTGGAGTCCGCGCCTCATGGCGTCCAGCGATAGACGGCCCCCGGAAACGGCGGCTTCCATTGGTCGAATGCCCCGGTGATGTACAGCGTATCGGCACCGGTGGGGCCAAAGGCCACATTGGTCACATAGGGCGTGGGCACATCGATCAGCCGGAGCAATTTTTTTTCTTCGTCGACGACGAGCACGCGACCGGATCCGTTTTGCGCGATGTAATAGTTGCCGTCGGGACCCAATTTAAGCCCATCCGGCCCGTTGTAGGCGTCCTCGTGTGGAGTGGGCGGCGCGAGATCTTGCAGGCGCGCCCAGACGACTCGGGGACCCAACGTCCCATTGGCTTGTATCGGGAATGACAGGATTCTGCCTGCCAGCATCTCGGCGACCAGCAGATGCTGGCCGTCCTTCGCCAGAGTCAATCCGTTGGAATAATGGATGGTGTCGGCAACTACGCGTAGGTCTTGCCCGTCCGCCGACAGGTGAAGGACGGCTCCGGTAATCGGCGCCTTGATGTCGTACACGCCGGATGCGGAAAGGTAGACGCCGCCGTGGCCGTCCGTCGCGAAATCGTTCGGACCGACGAAGGGCTTGCCCGAACTGTCTTTGGAGATCGTCCGTACTTCTTTGCCGTCAGCCTCGAGCTCCACGAGGTAATTTCCATCGTAACAGGCGACCAAAATATGATCGCCGCGAAAGTGAATCAACGCGTTGGCGCCGCAATGATCTTTGCGCCAATAGACCGTCGACTGCTGCCCGTCCCACCTCTTGATGTCATTACCGGCATACTCGACATAGAGCAGCCGCCCGTGATCCCACATCGGGCCCTCGGGATACTGGGCATGGGCGTCGATGGTGTCCACTCCCGCGCAAGCCACCCCCATCTGGAATAGGCAAAGGAGAGACCATGGAGCAAGAATGCGGGTCGGTACGCGCATGACATTCCCTGACGATGATGCTGGCCCGCATGCAGCTCCTTCAGCGAGCCGCTCCGCGGAATCGTATAGCCGGCGCGAATTATACGCTTCGCGGCGCGCGCGGCCTGACCCCGGTCGGCTCCCGAAGTCTGCGGTGTCGGTGACCGGCGGTACGCTCGCACGTGCACTGCGTTGTCCTGCCACGCTTGACCACCAGGGCGCCGCTCGTCGCCAGCACCAGGCCGGCGACGAGCGGCGAAACGCCTCATGGCGGCTACTGGAATACGGCAGCCACGGTGACGTAAGGGTCCGATGGGTGAGTCGTCGTGAACGAACCCGCCACATTGCCTGAACCGGCAACGGTCTTGGTTTCCAAGGTCGCCAGGTTGCATGCCGGTTGACCTGCTGCGCTCCAATTCCACAACTGGGTCACCTGAGTGAAGCCCGTGCCGGCCGGTACGGCGCAAAATCCAGTCCCGCCCGTGTCGCTGCCGCCGCCGTCCGTATCCATGGTCAATGCCACAAGAAGGGCAGGAGCTCCCGAGGAACTCACCGCCATGCCGGTGCTGCTGACGCTGTCGCTACCGGAAGCAAGGTTCCCATCTTGAACATCCGCCGCATGTCCCAGCAAGGGCGACGCGGTGACGCCGGCGAGTTCCGCCGCAACAACTCCCTTGTAGTTATCGGCGGACCAGTTCACCGTGACGGTATCCGCGCCTCCCAGGATATTGCTCGCATAGAATTGAGCCACCGATTGCGAACCCGGCGCTTTGTCGTTTCCCTGATTCAGTTCGTGATACGTATTATTCTGAGAATCCGTCACCGTGATCGTGTGGGTACCGCCATAATCGCTCACAGTCGCCGCGACCCAGATGGTATTCCCCTTCGTGGTCACCTGGGTGAATGTCACGCTCGAGTTGCCGACAAACGGAGGCGTACATCCGGGATCATCAGCCGGACAGACGGGCGACGTGTAACTGCGGTATTGCACTAGATTGGGGCCGCGAGGATCGCCGGAGACCTGGGGATTACCGGACACTTTCGTCCACGCGGAACCGTTCCAGGCGTACCACTCGCCGCTGGTGTTTTCGCTGTAAATGATGTTGTCGTAGTAGAGAACCGAGATGGTGTTGTAGTTGCTGGCCGCCCTGGAGCCATTCCGGTAAGCATATTCATTGGTCTGCAGCGTCCATACGTTGCCGCCGGAGTCGACAAGCGTGCCAGCACCCACTCCGATGCTCGCGCCATTGGCGGAAGCGACCCCAGTATTGCTCGTGGTGGGGTCACCCGACACCCGAGTCCATGCCGACCCATTCCAGGAGTACCACTCGTCACTGGTGTTTTCGCTGTAAATGATGTTGTCGTAGTAGAGAACCGAGATGGTGTTGTAGTTGCTGGCCGCCCTGGAACCATCCACGTAGGCATATTCGTCGGTAGGCAACGTCCATACGTGTTTTTCGGAGTCGACAAGAACATCGGCACCCACGCCGATTCTCGTGCCGCTGGCAGCAACGACTCGTGGATCGTTCGTCTTGGACCACGATGATCCCGTCCACCGATACCACTCGTCAGAGGTGTTGCGCTGGTAGAAGAACTGGTCGTATTCGAGGAGGAGATTCACGTTGAAGTTGCTGCCGACATGAACCCCATTTTTCTCGATGACACCAGAGACAATATCCCAGACGTCGCCTTGCGCATCGATGATCGACGACTGCGCGAAGACGTTCGCGCCGTTCACTGATGGCGTCGCGGCCATGGCGGTAGGCCCCGCGGCCGCTGCAAGCACACACACAAACAATCCGGCAATTCGTTTCATAGGTTCCACTGTGGTTGAAGGTCATCGACCCATAGTGGACATCACAAAAGTCATCGGCTCAATGTGTCTCTGGTGGGAGACGCTGGAACAAAACGGACGCGCCAAACACACCGCCGCGCAGTGACGCAACGGGCGTGAGCCGTGCAGGGTATTCCCGAAGAGGCGTAGGCGCCTGCCTCAACGAGGTTGACGCGGACGCTCTACCTGCGGGGCCCGATTCAGTGCGCAGGAGCCATGCCAATTAGTCCGAAAACTGCCGCACGTTTTTCTATTTCCGCAGCAAACGCCGTTATCGATTCGCGAATCGGCCCGCCGGTGAGAGTCCACCTGTCGCCGCTGGCTCCCGCCGCTCGAGAATGGGAAATGGCTTTAATGGTGATCGGGGAATTCCTGAAGCCCGACGCTTCGGATGCTCCCGAGCATGAGGGGCAACCTAGGGCATGGCGCAGCGAGTGATGCTTCGTCGGAGGACCGCGTGCGCGAGAAAGTGGCGATTTTACGGCGACATTTTTTTTGAAATGTGACCGACTTATCACTTAGTGCAGCTCGATATGGTGAGCGCAGCGCAGCAGTTTTGGCACATATGGCAACGAATCGCCAAGTCTTGTTTCAAGGTTAACCGCTGCTGCTCGGCGCCAAGTACGAGGGTGAGGTTGGTCCCGTTTCAGCTCCGTCTACTGCTGAAGCAAGCTGACCTGGTCGTGATTCCGAGTCGTAATGTCGGTGGAGGCTATTAGCGTGTTGGCAATCGTGCAGGCAGCCTCCGCCCGATGCACGACGCCGTCGGCTGCCGCCACGAGGTATTTGCGGAAGGCGCCTGCTGGGCATTGACAACCGAAGTCAGTGCGACCATCGAGACGGTCGCAGAAAATTTGAAACTCATGATTTCCTTGGGCAATAGTTTTTCGCGTGCAACATTGGGCACGGGCGGCACGGTAGCCGCTAAGGCTGCCGATCCGCCAATAACTATTCTCTCTTTCCTTATGCGGCATATCGCGCCGTTCGACCTGGCGCAATAATTTGTGGCGCTTTTGTTCTCACTTCCAGCGTTTACTCAGCGAGGGCGTACGATCTGCGCGATTAAGTCCTCAGGATCGCCGTCCATGGCGAGGCCGGCGATCGCTCCGGCACGCTCGCGCTCGGTGCGGTTCTGACTGGCCTTGAATTTCCCTTCCAACCTCTCAACGACGATCTCAAAGCCGACGATCGCTCGCAGCATGCGATCCACATACTCACTCGGCGCGTCGGACACCTTCCAAGGCACCGGCCGGGCCCCCTCGTGGCGATTGGTCAAGGCCTCGACCAATGTCCGGAGCCAGGCAGCCTCTTGCGTGAACGTGATCCGCCCGTGGGCGTGCACGACCAAATAGTTCCAGGTGGGGACGACCTCCCCAGTCTCCGCCTTGGTTGGATACCAGGCCGGACTGATGTAGCGGTCGGGGCCGCTAAAGATCGCAAGGACGGAACTCTCCGCAGGCGTGGTTTTCCAGAAATCGTTGGCCCGCGCGACGTGTCCGCGCAGGAGCGTGCGGCCGCCCGGATCCTGCAGCCGCAGAAGCGGAATGTGATTCGCTACGAGGCCGGACGGATCCGTAGCAACTAGCACGGCGCGGGGATGCGTATCCACGAACGAGGCAAGCGTCGTTGGGTCGTTCTCTTGAAAATGCGCTGGTCGATACATTGGATTACCCCTGCGAAACCATGCAGCGTACCGGAACCAGTGACCGTCAACCGATCACTCTGGCTGCAGGTTACCGAAAGCGATACGCAAGATCGACGCCGATGGTCAAAGGCTGGTTGGTCTCCACGCGATTGTACTCAGGGCTTGGCAAAGTCAGCTGGATCATGTTGTCCAGCGATGCGTGTTTGTTGGTGACATTATTGGCAAATATGAACGTGCTCCAGCCATCCCGAGACGTGATCCCCGCCCGCAAATTGGTCAACGTATAACTCGGCACGGGTGTCTGGGTGTCGGTGACTCCGCCCGGGAAACTGAGGTCGACGCGGTTCCCGGTGAAGACAGATTCCGCGTAGGCATTGAAGGAATATTTGTCGGTGATGGCGGTGAGGTAGCTCAAGTTAAGATCGCCCGTCCACACCGGCACGTCCGGTAGCCGATTGCCAGCGATGAAACCGTGTGAGGTTTCCGCTAATTCGGCGTGCGTGTAACCGGTGCTTGCCCGCAGCGTCCAATCTTTCGCTAACAAAGCTTGGACTTCAAGTTCACCCCCATAAATATGCGCCGAGTTGGCGTTGTCAAACAGGGGATAACCGCAAGGCAGCTCCTCCAGCTGAATCTGATCCCAGATTTCGTAAAAGACACTGGAGTTAATCCTCAATCGATTATCGAAGAATTTGGCCTTTTCGCCCACCTCATAACTCCACAAAGAGTCTGGCCGGTAACTGGACGGCGCTGGTTTGCCCGCCGGATAACCTAGAGCGACAAGTCCGGCCTCGATACAGGGACCGACGGGACTGACCACGGTGATCGGTAGCGGCTGGTTGCCGCCGCCTGGGCGAAAGCCCTTGGCAGCGGTCACGTAGAGCAAGGTATCGTCGTTGGGCTCATAGGAGAGGTCGATCTTGGGGTTGGTTCCAGTGGCCGACTGGCTAATGCTTCTAAGGATCGGTGTGTTGTTGCCGGTCGGACTACCGAAACCGGAGAACGACATGTCAAGATCGCTCTGGTACCGATACTCGCGCAGGCCGGCGGTCAGCTTGATCTGATCGGTGATCGCATAGGTGGCCTCTCCGAACGCCGCATACTGCTTGATATGGGTCGGCTGAGTAAGGTCCCAGACGTTGTCGATCGTCACGCCATAGGCAGCCGGGTTGGTGATATTGGTGATCAACTCCCAGTCGGACTTGAAACTGCTATAGAAAAGCCCGGCCACCCAGGACAGGGGGCCGTTGCCGGACGATGCGGCGCGTAGTTCCTGGCTGAATTGTTGGGAAGGGTCGGTTTCTATGCCGAAAATCGGGCCGGTTCCGTCGGGGCCATAAAAAGCTCCGCTGTTTGGGCCGATTCCAGACAAGGGACCCTCAAAATTTTCACTACCGTCCTGTTTCTGAATGGAATTACGGTGCCAGTTCGCGGTGACCGAGGTCAGGTCGAACGATTCGAACTTGTAATTGACCGTCAGGTCAGCGAGCGAGATCGAGTCCGAGTACGGCTCGGCAATATCGAAAGGCTGGTAATGGGCCAGCAGGCCTGGATCGCTGTCGAAAGTACTATTCCCACCCTGGGTAATTCTCTGATTGAAGACGGACGGAGTAATGGTCAGGTTGTCGGTCGGCTTCCAGGTCAGCGTGACGCGGGTGCCCACCAATTGTTCGGCATTGCTGCCTTTGTAATCCGCGAGGACCGGCGCAGCCAGCACATTACCGCGAGTGAGGCCGCCATTGGTCGGCTGCGGGAAATCTCCGACGACAATTCGGTCGATCCATCCACTGGTATCGGCTTGCGAGGCCACGATGCGCAGGGCCAACTGATTTTCGACCAGTGGGATGTTGACCATGACATTTTCATTGTGGTTGAAGCCACCGCCGTCGGTGCCCGACAGAATCGCCTGGGCGCTACCTTGTAATTCAGTGAGATTGGGCTGATTGGTGATCAGCTTGATGGTGCCGCCCATCGAGCCGGATCCATACAACGTGCCTTGTGGCCCGCGCAACACCTCGACGCGATTAAGGTCGTACAGGGTGGGGTCGATGACGACCTTGCCGTTCTGCGCCGCAGCCGGCGCGGTCATCGGCACATCATCGAGATAGAAGCCCACGGTCGGCGAATTGCCGCCGCTCGAGGTCATGCCACGCATTTCAAACTCGGTCTGGCCTGGCCCATTGGTCCTCATCGAAATGCCGGGAGTATCGGCTGCGAGGGCGGTGAAACCCGTGATGCCGCGACTCAGCATGTCGTCGCCGGTGACGGCGGTTATGCTGATTGCCGTTTTATCCACGGTAGAAGCGCGTTTCTCCGCGGTGACGACGATTTCCTGCAGTTGCTCCTCGGGAGCCTGCTGTGCCGTGGCATCAGCGGACATGACAAGACCGAGCACGGTGGACAGTTCGATAGCGGTGACGATTTTCCGCACATTGCAATGTGTCATTTTGCTCA
>JBKQSA010000025.1:0-13923 GCA_052143815.1 Steroidobacteraceae bacterium
GGTTTCGGGCCCGCGTATTTGTCGCTGCACACCTGCGTGCTGGAGATCAAAGCCGGGCTGCTCGCGATTCTGCCGATCCCCAACAACCCATTCGAGCGCGAGTGGTTCGTGGTCCGGCTCGCCTCGAGGCCCGTGCCGCCGGTCGCTGCGGCCTTCGAGCACTTCCTGCGCATCAAGGGACAGAGCGAGATTCTTAAGCAGATACCGGCGCTGCGGCGCCCGGTGCTCCGCAAGAACCAGATCCCCTTAAAGCTGGCCGCAAGTATGTAGGATCGGTTATTATCGATTCAAGATGCCCAGTTCTCCGCAGGGTCGATACGACCGCGTTGCGATTTCGCTTCACTGGATCGTTGCGGCGGGGGTGCTTGCTCAGCTGGCTTTCGGGTGGAGTCTCGGTGAGATCAAAAGTGGCACGCCGGCTCGCGCATTCGCCACCAATCTACACAAGTCCACGGGGCTGCTGCTTGCACTGCTCATCCTCGCCCGGCTCATCTGGCGCCTGCGGCACCAACCACCGGCCTATCCCATGGGCATGGCTGCTCGGCAATTGCGCGCGGCAAAGTTCGGTCATATCCTGCTGTACGTCTGTATGGTTGGCATGCCGGTCTCTGGATACCTCGCGTCGAACTTCAGCAAGCACGGAATCCGCTTCCTGAACCATGTGCAGTTGCGGCCCTGGGGACCCGACGACAAGGTGATCTACGGGTTCTTGAACGGCACGCACGATGTGCTGGCGTATGTGTTTTCCGCGCTGGTGGTCGGGCACATCCTGTTTGCGCTCTACCATGGGTTCATTGCGCGTGACGGCCTGCTCTCACGCATGTACCTCGCCCGCGACCGCAATCCCCAATAACCTAGAATTTGAGCACCCTCACATACCGTACGTGAGGCAATGCACGCAGCTTCTGCTGAATGGTGTCGGGCACCATCTGATCAACACCCACAATAGCAATGGCATCTTGCTCTGCGGCCTGGCGGCCCAGGTGAAAAGTTGCAATATTGATATTGGCCTCCCCCAACATGGTGCCCAGCGCGCCGATGAAACCAGGTTTGTCTCGATTGTTGATGAGCAGCATCACCGGATGAAAGTCCGCTTCCAGAGCCATCCCTTTGACTTCGACGATCTTCGCCGATCCTGCATTGACCACACCGGCTAGCGTCCGCCAACGCCCCCCGGTGAGCACTTTGATCCGGATCAGCGACGCATAGATCGGGGAGGTTTCGCGTTTGGATTCGGTCAGCGAGGTGCCTTTCTGCTTCAACACGGCGGGCGCGGACACCATGTTCACGTCAGGCATTAACGGTCGCATCATGGAAGCCAATGCAATCGCGGTCAGGGGTTGAGTATTGAGGTGCGCGACGTCCCCTTCGTACTCGATCTCGACCGCCTCGAGACCGTCGTCGGCAATCTGACCCGCAAAAGCACCGAGCTTGTCGATGAGCCCGATGAAGGGCTTCAGACGTGACGCCTCCTCCGCGCTGATTGACGCCATGTTGAGTGCGTTGGTGACAGCGCCGGCCAGTAGGTAGTCCGACATCTGTTCAGCGATCTGCAAAGCGACGTTTTCTTGGGCCTCGTTGGTGCTCGCGCCGAGATGAGGAGTCGCAACGAAGTTCGGCGCGCCGAAGAGCACGCTCTCTTTGGCCGGCTCGGTCACGAAAACATCGAAACCGGCGGCGGCGACCTGCCCGCTTTCGAGCGCGGCGCGCAAGGCCGCCTCATCGACGAGTCCGCCACGGGCCGCATTCACGATGATGACGCCTTTCTTGGTCTTGGCGAGCGCCTCCGCCGACAGGATGTTCTTGGTCTTATCGGTCAAAGGAGTGTGCAGCGAAATCACATCAGCGCGTGACAGCAAATCGTCCAGCTCGACTTTCTCCACTCCGAGCTTTACCGCGCGATCCGGCGAGAGGAAGGGATCGTAGGCGATCACTTTCATTTTGAGGGCCAGCGCCCGTTCTGCGACCAGCGCACCGATATTGCCGCAGCCGATCAGTCCTAAGGTCTTGGCATACAGCTCGACGCCCATGAAGCGGTTCTTTTCCCATTTCCCCGCCTGGGTGGAGACGTCCGCCGCAGCGATCTGGCGGGCCGCGGCAAACAACAGGGCAATGGCGTGCTCAGCGGTCGTGATCGAGTTGCCGAATGGAGTGTTCATGACCACGATGCCGCGAGCGGTCGCCGCTGGGATGTCGATGTTGTCGACACCGATGCCGGCCCGACCGATTACCTTGAGTCTCGTTGCGGCGGCAATGACCTGCTCGTCCGCCTTCGTCGCGGAACGCACCGCCAGACCATCGTAACCGCCGATTATGCTCAAAAGGTCGGACCTTTTGAGACCAATGCGCACATCCACCTCCACCCCACGGCTGCGAAAGATCTCGAGGGCTTTCGGGCTCAACTCATCGGCAATGAGAACCTTGGGCACGGTACGTCCTTATCCGGGGAACTTGATTAGCGAGAGGCAGCGGTCAAATGCCCAGTCGAGCCACGGGGTCAGGGATTGCACATCGCTTTGCTCGATGGTGGCGCCGCACCAAATGCGCAAACCGGGCGGCGCGGACCGATACGATGCCGCATCGAGCGCCACGCCCTCCTTCTCCAGGATCGCGGCAAGGTTCTTTGCAAACTCCGCCTGACCGGCTTCCGGTAGTGAAGTCACGCGTTCGTCGACCACCTTGAGGCAAACGCTGGTGTTGCTGCGAATGGCGGCATCCGATGCGAGGAAATCCACCCAGGGCGTCCGCGCCACCCATTCCGTCAGCACGCTGGTATTGGCATTCGCCCGAGCGTGCAGTGCTGCAAGACCGCCGATGCAATCCGCCCACTTGAGGGCGTCGATATAGTCCTCGGCGGCAAGCAACGATGGCGTGTTGATGGTCGCCCCTTCGAACAATTCCTGATCCAGTCTCCCTTTCTTGGTCATGCGGAAAATCTTCGGCAGCGGCCGAGGGGGCACATAAGTTTCCAATCGGGCTACCGCACGCGGGGAAAGAATCAACATGCCATGAGCGGCCTCCCCTCCCAATACTTTCTGCCAGGAGAAGGTCACGACGTCGCATTTGCCCCACTCGACGGGCTGCGCAAAGACGCCGCTGGTCGCATCATTGAAGGTAATGCCTTCGCGATTCGCCGGGATCCAGTCGAAATTTGGAATCTTCACACCCGAGGTCGTGCCATTCTGCGTGAAGACGATGTCCGCCGTTTCACGCGCAAGAGACAGATCCGGCAGCACTCCGTAGGGCCGGCCGACATGAATACGGCAATCGCTGAGCTTCAATTGCTCGATCGCATCGGTCACCCATTCTTCGCCGAAGCTTTCCCAAGCGAACACATCGACCGGGCGCGCGCCCAGCATCGACCACAGTGCCATTTCGACCGCGCCGGTGTCGGATGCCGGCACGATCGCGATCTTGAAATCGGCGGGCACGCCCAATATTACGCGCGTCCGGTCGATCGCCTCTTTGAGCTTGGCTTTCCCGGGTTTGGAACGGTGCGAGCGGCCGAGCAATGCACCTTCAAGGGCTTGGAGATTCCACCCCGGACGTTTCTTGGTCGGACCCGCTGAGAATCGGGCATCAGCCGGACGGACGCCCGGCGGCGGTATGCGTGTCATCAAGTTGTACTCCCATCCTTACAGATGAGCGTCCGCCGTTGGGAGCGGATGGCCCGCTGCAAAGGATAGAGATTCTTTCCGATCTGTCAATCACTTCGTCGGATGGACACACTTCCGCGAAGTGATAGTCTGCCGCAGCATGCCAATTCAAGATGGTCTTCCCTATCCGGCGGCAACGCCGCTGCGGCGACGGCATCGCATGCGCTTCGGGGCCGAGGTGCAGGCTGATCACAGCGTACGGTTCAGTATCTGGGCACCCGCACAATTGAGTCTCAGTGTAGCGATTGACGGCGCTGCACCGCTGCCGCTGCGCGCCGGCGCCGACGGCTGGCACGAGCTTACAAGCGCTGCGGCGCACCCCGGTACGCGATACCGCTTTCTGCTGGCTGACGGCAGCGAATTACCCGATCCCGCTTCTCGCTTTCAACCGGAAGATGTTCATGGGCCCAGCGAGGTGATTGATCCGATCGCCTATCGCTGGAGCGACGGGCGATGGGCTGGCAGGCCTTGGACCGACGCCGTCGTTTATGAGCTGCACGTCGGCACGTTCACGCCGGAAGGCACTTTTCGCGCAGCCATCGACAGGCTCGAGCATCTGGCCACGCTTGGCATTACCGCCATCGAGTTGATGCCCGTCGCGGATTTCGCAGGCCGTCGCAGCTGGGGGTACGATGGCGTATTGCCATTCGCGCCGGACGCGACCTATGGCCGGCCCGAGGATTTGAAAGCCTTGGTGGAGGCCGCTCATGCAAGGGACCTGATGGTCCTGCTGGACGTCGTTTACAACCACTTCGGCCCGGATGGCAATTGTTTGTCGCGTTACGCACCGCAGTTTTTCACCGATCGTCACCGGACACCCTGGGGTAATGCCATTAACTACGACGGCGAAGGCAGCGGCCCGGTGCGTAAATTCTTCATCGACAACGCACTTTATTGGCTGGAGGAATTTCATCTGGACGGGCTCAGGCTCGATGCTGTGCACAGCATCGCCGACGACGGCCCGCTGCATATTCTTGAGGATCTGGCGCAGCACGTGCGGGAACACCTATCCGGCCGAACGATACATCTGCTGCTCGAGAATGACGACAATCAGGCCCACTGGCTGACGCGCACCGAATCCGATGCGCCGCGACTCTACACTGCGCAATGGAACGACGATCTGCATCACGTGCTGCACGTCGCCGCCACCGGCGAGAATGGCGGCTACTACGCCGATTACCTGCCGCTCGCCAATTGCCTGGGCCGCGCACTCGCCGAGGGCTTCGCGTTTCAGGGCGAGATGATGAAGTATCGCGGCAGCGCGCGCGGGGAGCCGAGCGCAGAACTGCCCGCCGCGGCCTTTGTGGCCTTCATTCAAAATCATGATCAAATCGGCAACCGCGCCCTCGGTGAACGCATTGCTGTGCTTACGACAACGCCGGTTGCGCGCGCGATTGCCGCCGTCTACCTGTTCCTGCCTCAGATACCGATGCTATTCATGGGCGAGGAGTGGGGCTGCGTGGAGCCGTTCGCATTCTTCTGCGATTTTAGCGCTGAACTCGCGCAAGCGGTACGGGAAGGCCGTCGCAAGGAATTCGCTAAATTTGCGGGATTTCGCTCCGAAGCGGAGCCCGAGCATATCCCCGATCCGCAGGCGGAGGCCACCTTCGCCGCAGCCAAACTCGATTGGTCCAAGCTCGACGATCCCGCTCACAGCGCGGTATTGCAGTGGTATCGCGCCGCGCTGGCTGCGCGGCGCACGCATATCCAGCCGCTGCTGCGCGGACTGACCGGCGAACACGCGCGCTACACCACACTGGGCGAAGGTGCCGTCGCGGTGACCTGGGACACTTCGGCGGGTACGCTGATGCTCGCGGCAAATCTGGCAGCGATCGCGACCGGCGGCTTTCCGCTCGAGGCGGGTGAACCCATCTGGCACGAGGGCGACTTCGGCGACGATGGCCGCCTCGGCCCCTGGGCCGTACGCTGGAGCCTGCAGCGCAGCCCCGTACCATGATTCCGCGCGCCACCTATCGGCTGCAGTTCCATAGGCATTTCGGTTTCGATGATGCAGCGGCGTTGGCGCCCTATCTGGCGCAACTGGGTGTGAGTCATCTGTATTCCTCGCCCTATTTGAAGGCACGTCCCGGCAGTCTGCACGGCTACGACATCGTCGATCATTCGCAGCTCAATCCCGAACTCGGCGATGACGCTTCGTTTCGCCGCATGAGCGCTGCGCTGCAGCTCCAGCAGCTCGGACAGATTCTCGATGTGGTCCCGAATCATATGGGCGTTGGCGGGGCCGACAATCCGCTGTGGCTCGACGTACTCGAATGGGGTCAGGAGTCGGTATACGCCGGCTGGTTCGACATCGAATGGGATCCCGATCGCCGTTACTTGCATGAGAAAGTGCTCGTACCCTTGCTTGGCGATCAATATGGCGTGGAGCTTGAGCGCGGCAAATTGCGATTGAAGTTTGACGAGGCCACCGGGACGCTGGCGGTATGGGCCTACGACACGCACATGCTGCCGATCTGGCCATTGCATTATGGGCGTGTACTGGGCAATGGTCATGCACAGCTCGAACGGCTCGGCGATGCATTTTTGTGGCTCACGGCTCGGCGACCGCAGATATTACGACGCGCAGCCGACCTCAAGACGGAGCTCGCGCAGCTCGTGCAAACGCGCGCCGACGTGCGCGAGGCGCTCGATGCGGCGCTGAATCGCTTCGAGGGCAACGAGGCCGATGCCGCCAGCTGGCAAGCGCTGCACGATCTGATTCAGGAACAGCACTGGCGTGTTGCCCATTTCCGAGCGGCCGCCGACGATATCAATTACCGACGGTTCTTCGACATCAATGAACTGGCCGGGCTGCGGATGGAACTGCCGGAAGTCTTCGAGCACGTGCATCGCAGGGTCCTGGAGTGGTTGGGGGACGGCACGCTTGACGGATTACGCATCGACCACATTGACGGACTACAAGATCCGAAAGCCTATCTGCAGCGCCTGCGCGCGCACATTGCCGCCGCAGCGCCGGGGCGTCCCGTCTATGTCGTCGTCGAAAAAATCCTGGCGCCGCATGAGCGGCTGCGCGAGGAATGGCCGGTCGAAGGCACCACCGGCTATGACTTTGCCAACCAGGTGCTTGGGCTTTTGATCGATTCGGATACGGAACAGCGGTTCACCGAGATCTATGCTGAGTTTGCCGGCGAACGTCGCCCCTTCGGTCCGCTGGTGCACGAATGCAAATTGAGCATCATGGATCGCGAATTGGCCGGCGAACTCAACGTGCTGGCGCGCGATCTCGCACGCCTGGCGCGCCAGAATCGACGCACGGCCGACTTCACTCACAATCTGCTGCGCCATGCGCTCAAGCAACTGATCGCCTGCTGTACCGTGTACCGCACTTACATCGATGCCGAAGGCACGATCAGCGACGCCGATCGGCGCGACATTGAGTGGGCGCTGGCGCACGCGCGCAGAAGCGGCATGGGACGCGATCTGAGCGTATTCGACTTTCTCGAGCAACTGCTCGGCGGTGCAATGTGGCAGTCGCGAAGCGGTTTCAGCCGGCAGGCCGCACTGCATTGTGTGATGCGGCTACAGCAATACAGCGGGCCGGTCATGGCAAAGGGGCTCGAGGATACGGCCTTTTATCGTTATCAGCGTTTTATCGCGCTCAATGAGGTGGGCGGTGCACCTGAGCGCTTCGGCATTTCATTGGCGGCCTTTCATAAGGCAAATGCGCAGCGTGCGCACAGCTGGCCGCATGCCATGCTGGCAACGTCCACGCACGATACCAAACGCGGTGAGGACGCGCGCGCACGGCTGGCGGCACTGTCCGAATTGCCGGAGGAGTGGCTGCGGCTGACGTTCAATTGCAGCCGCATACTGCGCGGCCCTCCTGGCGGCACGGATGCGGAGCCGGCGCCGGACCGAAATGATGAATATCTGTTCTACCAGTTACTGCTTGGCAGTTGGCCGGTGGATCTATTGCGGCCCGAGGGGCTGGACGCCACCACGCTACAGCCGTACGCGGAACGACTGCGGCAAACGATGCGTAAGTCGCTGCGGGAGGCTCGCGTGCACTCCACCTGGGCGATTCCGAACCTAGCCTATGAAGAGGCCACGCTGGCATTCGTCGATACCGCGCTGCTGTCGAATCGAGCGGCGATGTTTTTGGCCGCCTTTCTGCCATTTGCCGGACGCATTGCCGCGCTGGGCGCACATAACAGTTTGCTGCAGACGGTGATCAAGCTCACTGCGCCCGGAATGCCAGACATCTACCAGGGAACCGAGCTCTGGGACCTGAGCATGGTCGATCCAGATAATCGGCGCCCCGTGGATTACGCCCAGCGGCAGCGCCTGCTCGATGAGGTGGATATCGCGCTCAAGCGCGACCGGCGCGCTGCCATGCGCGGCTTTTTCGCGAGCTGGCAGGATGCACGGTTCAAGCTCGCTACGTTGACAACACTACTCCAATACCGGCGGCAGTCAGCGGAGCTGTTCGCGGCCGGCAGCTATCAGGATTTAGAGACGCAGGGCACCCAGGCCGAGTGCGTCTGCGCCTTTGCACGCCAATATGAGGAGCAGGTATTGCTGAGCCTGACGGCGCGCTTCCCATGCCGGCTGGAGAGCCGCGGCTTCGACGCCGACAGCACGATCGCACTGCCCGAGAAGCTGCAGGGCCATGCCTGGCGGGATCTATTGAGCGGACGCGAGTTCACGGTCCATGACGGGTGCTTGTCCTCGCAAGCGGTATTCAGCGATTTGCCGGCAGCCGTGCTCATCTGCGGCCCGCAATGATCGCGATTCAGTTGTCTCGCAACTCCGCTCGCCTGGAGGGACGCTCGGGGCGCCAAATCCATGTTTTTTTGCATATTTTATATCGCACACGATATAATCGCTTGAGATCCATTCACCGCGGTCATGAAATAGTGCCCAAGAGACCCAAGCGTCGGACAACACCCCAGGGCTCCGCGCCTCATCTCGATCCGCTGCACCTCGATCAGCAGATCTGCTTCCCGCTATACGCGGCATCTCGTCTCGTGACGCGGCTCTACCAGCCGCTGCTGGAGCCCCTGGGCCTGACCTACCCGCAGTACATCGTGATGATGATTCTGTGGCAGGACGCCCCCTGCTCCGTCACGCATGTCGGCTCGCGGGCACTGCTGAATTCCAACACGCTTACGCCGCTGCTGAAGCGTCTCGAGCAATCCGGCTTCATACACCGCGCCCATAGCCGGTCCGACGAACGGGTGACGGAAATCGCCCTGACCGCAGAGGGCGAATCACTCAAGGCGCGCTGCACCTGCGTCCCGGGACTGCTTGCCGAGAGTGCCGCCAGCTATCCATTGAAAAAGGCCCTGGCCCTCAAAGGAATGCTCGATGAACTCATCACTGCCCTATCCCCGTCCATGGAGGAAGCATGAATCGTAAGAAAAGCCGCACGCTGCGACTGGTGCCGTTGTTGATGACAATGGCAATAGCCGGCGCCGTCGCTGCCGACGGCCCGATTGTCGCCACAGAAGCCTCGTTCCAATGCATTACGCACATGACGCCGGTACGCGGCTTCTATGTGTCGAATTTGCTCGGCCACCTCGACGCGACACTCAAGGCGGCACGTTCGCCGGACGGTGCGGTCTATCCGCCCGGTTCCATCGTGCAGCTGGTCCCCACCGAAGCCATGGTGAAGCTGCGTCCAGGCAGCAGTCCGGTCACCCGCGATTGGGAATTCATTGAACTCGACGTCAATGCCCAGGGCAGCACCATCCGCCACCGTGGCTACGCGGACGTGGTCAACCGCTTTGGCGGCAATTGCTTCGGTTGCCATGCGGCCGCCCAACCCCAATGGGACATGATCTGCGAGACCACCCACGGCTGCGCGCCGGTGCCGCTGACGCGCGCCATGATCGAGGCCCTGCAGCGCAGTGATCCGCGTTGCAAGCCCCCGAATGTGCTCCGTCCCGAGGATGTCGAGGCGCTAAAAACCCTGAACACTCCGCCAAAGTCCTAGTTCGGGATAGCGGCCCAGCGGGATCACACTGGTGCTCGGTTCGCAAGCGGACTACGGCGCAGCGCCGCCGTCATTTCGGCCACAATCGATACAGCGATTTCCCCTGGGGTCGATGCGCCGATCGCAAGTCCCACCGGTCCGTGGATGCGCCCGATCGCCGCTGCATCGAAGCCGGATTCAGTTAACCGTGTGCACCGTTGCGCATGCGTCCGCCGCGAGCCGAGCGCCCCGATGTAGAACGCCGCAGTACGCAATCCCGCCGCGAGCGCCGGATCGTCAATTCTAGAATTGTGGGTGAGCGTCACGATGGCCGTGCGGCGGTCGGGCCTGAGTCCGGGCACCGCTTGATCGGGCCAAGCGGTGACCAACTTCGTGTCCGGAAAGCGTGCGGGTGTCGCGAACGCCGAGCGGGGGTCAACCACGGTGACGTCGTAGCCCACCAACCGTGCAAGCGGCACCAGCGCTTGCGCCGTATGCACCCCGCCCACCACGATCAGGCGTAGCGGCGGGTTCCAGACCTCGACAAACAGCGGGCCTGTCTCTGTCTCGATCGTCTGACTCTGATCCTCGTCAATTGCCCGACGCACCTGAACCATTGCACCGGTGCCAAGCTCCCCGTCGCCGACACAGCCTTGCGCAGTCACCATCCACTGCGCACCCGTCGTCAAGTCGGTCGCGAGCGCTGCCGCGCTGCCGCGCTGCCGCCGGCAGCCAACAACCGATCGAGCAATGCGAGTTTCACGATAGCTTCTCGACAAAAATCCGCACCCTACCGCCGCAGGCAAGGCCTACCTCCCACGCTTGCTCATCGCTCACGCCGAATTCCAGCACCTTGGACGCGCCGCTGCGGATGATGCCGAGCGCGGTCTCGACCACGGCGCCCTCCACGCAGCCACCTGAAACCGAGCCGATCATGTGCCCCGTGTCGTCGACCGCGAGCTTCGATCCGACCGGCCTTGGGGAGGAGCCCCAAGTCGATACGACCGTCGCCAGTGCAACGCCGCGTCCGCTGCGAAGCCATTCGGCGGCCTCGGTCAGGATTTGGTGAGTGTCGCTCACAATGTTGGCCCCTCGCCCCGATCAGGCTATGCTGCGCCTTTCTATGGCCCGGTAGTCCTGCTGAGCCGGACCGGTGTAAAGCTGGCGCGGCCTAGCGATTTTCATGTGCGGGTCGGAAACCATTTCCTGCCAGTGTGCGACCCACCCAGCAGTGCGGGCAATGGCGAACATGACAGTAAACATGGAGCGTGGTATTCCAATAGCGCTGTAAATGATGCCGGAGTAGAAGTCGACATTTGGATACAGTTTGCGCGACACGAAGTACTCGTCTTTGAGCGCGATTTCTTCGAGCTTCAGCGACAATTCGAATAGCGGATTGTCGGTCCTGCCGAGCTTCTGCAACACGCGATAACACATATCCCGGATGATTCTCGCGCGGGGGTCGAAATTCTTGTAGACACGGTGGCCGAATCCCATCAATCGCACGCTGTCGGATTTGTCCTTGACCCGCGCCAGGAATTTCTCGATGTTCGCGACCGATCCTATATCGTCCAACATGTCGAGCACCGCCTCATTGGCCCCGCCATGCGCCGGTCCCCATAATGCCGAGACCCCCGCGGAAATCGCTGCGTAGGGATTGACGCCGGTGCTGCCGGCCAAGCGCACCGTCGACGTGCTGGCATTCTGCTCGTGATCAGCGTGCAGAATGAACAATAGGTCCAGCGCTTCGGCCGCCACGGGATCGATCGAGTAGGTCTCAAATGGAACCGCGAAAAACATGTTGAGCATATTCTCGCAATAGCCCAGATCATTTCGCGGATAGATGAACAGTTGACCGAGCGTGTGCTTATAGGCAGCGGCGGCGATCGTCGGTAGTTTGGCGATGATCCGATGAGCAAACACTTCCCGATGGTGCGGGTCATTGATGTCGGTCGTGTCGTGATAGAAGGCGGCCATGGAAGCGACCACGGCCGACACCATCGCCATGGGGTGGGCATCGTGACGGAAACCCCTGAAAACGTGCATTAGCTGCTCGTTCACCATGGTGTGCCGCATGATCGACTGACGGAACGCATCGAGCTGCACGTCGGTCGGCAACTTCCCATAAATCAACAGATTTGCCACTTCCAGGAAACTGGACCGCGCAGCGAGTTGCTCGACGGGATAACCGCGATATAACAGCAATCCCGCATCGCCGTCGATGTAGGTGATCTTGCTCTCGGTGCTGGCGGTTGCCATGAAGCCGGGATCGAAGGTGAACACACCGAAATCCTTGGTCAGGTGTGAAATGTTGAGCACATCGGGGCCGATAGTTCCCGACACGGTATCCAATGACGCCGTTTTTCCGGTTGTCAGGTTCTTCAGCTCGTACTTCCCACTCATGATTTTCCCATGGCATTGCCGTTCAATGACTTAAGGTGATGGCGGCAGCGACGATCCAATTGCTGGATCCTCCCGCCGAGTAACCCTAAGAGCTTTCCATGGGAAGTATAGGCATTGGTGTTTCGATAAATTCACTATAAAAAGTTTACATGGTGAATTTCACAATCATACCCGTTTCCCGTTTCTCTGTTTCGCAACGGCCATCATGTTCGCGCCATGCTGCGCGACCCGATAGGCAACGCCGTGTCATATACAGAGCGCCTCGATGAAACTACTGATGGTGCGCACGTCTATGCAGGGATAAGTTGTGGTAGAAATTAGTACTGGAGATTTTCCCATGAAATTCCGTCGGTCGGCCGGATGTTCGGTGAGGTTCGCATTATTGGGCTTGGGAGCGCTGGTCGACGCCGGCGCGATTGCAGCAGACCAGCTTGATGAGATCACCGTGACCGCCGCCCGCATGGGGATCAAGGCGGTCACAACAAAGGTGGTGGGCCATTCGCAGACGACTGGAGCGCCGCAAGAACGTATCACGCTCACGTGGTCTGTACCATTTACCGATCTTGACCTCGGCAGCCAAAGCGGCGCTATCGAGCTTGAGAAGCGTATCAATGCAAGGGCGCTTGCAGTCTGCAAAGAGTTGGACAAGCTGTTTCCTCTGTCTCCACCGGGGGGGACCGAGTGTGTAAAGGAAGCAGTGAATGCAGCGATGCCGCAGGCGAAAAAAGCGATTGCCGCCGCGGAGCAGACACACGCGACACCCGCCGCAAAATGAGTGGGGAGCGGGTTATCGCTTCTGGCACCCCGGTGAGGGGGCCGAGCGCACTAATGAACTGCCGATGAGAAGCAGAGTTCCAGGAACGAAGCCATTCAGCTCTTGGATTGCATGCGGACCAATAAAACTGGAACGGGCGCGTGACGCACAACATATTCCGCGTTGCTGCCAAGAACCAATCGACTGAGTCCCCGTCGCCCGTGAGTGCCCATCACGATGACATCGGCAGGCCAATCAACCGCTTGTTTGACAATCAATTCACCCGTGTTATCGATAGCCGATTCAAGCATCACGGATTCCGAGTGCAGGCCGTTCTGCTTGACGATGTCCTCCGCCTCTTTCAAGGCCGCTTCGCCGACAACCCGCCGTCCCTCGGACCAATCATCCGTCGGGGCGTAGGTTTCGGCATATTCCAATGCGATTACGGCGGTGTTGACGACGTGAATGAGGCGCAGTGTTGTACCGTTGCCTTTAGCCAATATCATAGCCTCACGAAGTCCACGTTTGGCCGTGTCGCTTCCATCGATGGGCACGAGAATATTCCGGTACATGATTCATCTCCTGAGGAATGCGCAGCCGCTGCCCGCGATCGGCAACTAGATCCCGTCCGCGTCTCGAGCCATCCGCCGCTGCGCTGACGGTTCCGCGATTACTATACCTCAGAGGGGTGGCGTACGTACCATGCTGTGGCAGCCTGTCGACCATTCGAATACAGCACTTCGGCACGGATGGGAATTTGCACCGTCACTCCGAGCTGCTTGCAGGCCTGCGCCACGGTCTTGCCCTGGCCGATCAGAACGTCGGCCTCCCGCAGCTTGTGAATAATCTGTTCTGTCGTGTACCGTTGCGTCGCCATGATCCAGGTTTCGTCAGTTCCAACATTTTAGGGAACATCAACCTGAACCAGAAATTTCAGGTCAGCTCAACCCCCAAGACATTCTTTCATGAGACAAGTAGGCCAGTTATATGTCGCGCTAGGGGTCATCGGCATCATCTTGCTTGGTGCAGTCGCCGAGGGACGCGTTCCGGTGCAGTCGCCGAGGGACGCGTTCCAGGGATCTGGCGCACGTACCGGCCCTTGGAGAATGATAGTCGAGTCGTTAAAGATCGATTGCATTCAAGTAAGAACCTGAACAGCGAAGATGACTCATTTT
>JBKQSA010000026.1:0-15386 GCA_052143815.1 Steroidobacteraceae bacterium
TGCGCTTCGTCTACATCTGAAACGACGTCAGAGAAACCAAAGAAAATCCAAAATCCCCCACCCGGCCACCGGCGGCCAATCCGCGTCTATCCCCGGAATCACGCGGTTTTCAATCCCCGTTCACATACGTCCTCACTCGTGAAATAAAAACTCGCGAGCGCGGCCCCGAGAGGCGCGAAACGGCGCCCATTGCCACTACGGATCAATGGTTCCAGGAGGATGTGTTCGTCGACCGCTCGATTCATGTCGCGGTCAGAGACGTCCGCGATGAAGGCCGCCTCTGACGTGGGGACGAACAGGTCTAACATTGTGGCACCATAAATATTCCGATTCGTCGGAAAGTATATTCTGAAAGGCTCAAAGAGACCACAGACCCATAAGGAGGGAATTGAACTGCTGACATACGGATCGCAGGTCCGAAATTCAGATCAGTTCAATAGCTTGATTTCTATGAGATTTATTTCGGCATTTCAGAGCGCCGAATGCCCAATTCGCGGCCTTTATATTCCACACCAAAATCGCAGTCGCGCGTAAGTCTTTGATTTTGGTGGCCAGAGAGGGAATTGAACCCCCGACACGCGGATTTTCAGCCCGCGGCCGGGTTCTACAGGGGTTTATAAATCAATCACTTGCAGCGTCTTGCCGACCCCTTCCCAGGCACACCAAGGCACAATCCTGGCACACTAAAACTGAGTTGGTCACGTTCCTGGCACGGGCTCGGCGGGGTCGGCTGGAACCCAGTTAGTCGATCTGCTGCTAGAATCATCTGATGAGCACGAAACTTACCTCTACAAATCCCTACCTGCGAGATCGTGACGTCCGAGAACGGATGGTAATCAGGTCCGTCGAGACTTCGTCGGCCATCGAGGGCATTCGGACGACCTTCAAACGACGTGCAAAAGCCAGCGATAGCCGCGTAAGGTCTAATCAGAAGAAGTCTTAGCCGCCGATTTCAGCGTCCTTGCGATGACTTCCCGGAATATCTCGGTCATTGGTGCGTAGTTGTGATCCATCGCGGCATGTACGGCGGCAATATAGCGGCGCTTCTTTGCGCCTCGAATCCCGCCAAAGTCGAGAACCGGTAACCCCGCCTGCAATCCCATTAGCATGGCGAGTAATCTTGCGCAGCGTCCGTTCCCTTCTCGAAAGGGGTGGATCAAGATCAACTCGGAATGCACGACTGCGAGTGCCGCTGCCTGCTGCTCTGTGGACTTGAACCTACACGGCGTGTACAGGCGTAGGGGTCCTTGCTCAAGCTGTTGCATTAGCCGCGGCACCTGCGCAGCGGCGGCGAACATGAACTCTCCTTTTGCGATATTCACACTGCGATATTCGCCGGCCCATTCGTAGATCTCTCCGAGCCATAAGTGGTGCAGCCGGCAGACGTCAGCGGCGGTGAAATTTTGGTCGACAGTCGCTTGATCGATTACCTGTCGGGTGGTTGCCAGCAGGGCTTCCGATTCCCTCTGCTGGAGGGCTCGCACTGACGTGATACCCAGCCGGTTGCGGAGCGCTCGGCCGCGCAACCCGGGCTCAAATTCAGCTTCTGGACCAAAAACCTCGTAACGGCCTGTCATCACGATTCCATGGGGTCTGACAATAGGACGACTGTATCTGCGTAGGCGAGCGCCTCCCAGTCGGTGCTCAGGCTGCGGCCTCAAGAGCGCCATGTCCGACGCCGACTGCTGGAAATCACACAATGATACCGAAAATGAATTCGCGTCCTCGAACTGTCCGCGGAGAGCCTGGCCGGAGGCAAGCTTAGCAGCCGAGGGCCGAGTGGCTCATGAACGAAGGCAATGAACTGTCCACTCAAACGGGGTAACGCCACCCAGCGCGAACTGAGAAGTTAGTCACCGCCCTTGCCGACGTTTGATGACACATTTAGATGTGACTCGATCGGAGCAAGGGAATGGCACCACAATCACCGTTGAAGGACCCACCGCTTCGTTTGCCTGGCCAATCCCTCGACGAGGAGATCAGCCAATGGCAAAACGAAAGAATCATCAACTATTTTATTGCGGCCTCCTCATTTTTCATGCTGGCCTTTATGGAGTGGCTCGGCTATCTGACCCACGCGCCTCGCCAACCTATCGTATTTTCCATATGCGCCGCCTTGGCGATCGCAGGCTTGGTCTGGCGTGTGATTTACATTCGGCGGAAATTGCGACCCCTCAAGCTCGGCCTCCACGGGGAGCGCGTCGTCGGTCAGTTCTTAGAGGGATTTCGGAGTCGCGGCGGTCGAGTCTTCCACGACGTGCCCGGTAAAGCCTTCAATATCGATCACGTTTTAATTTGTCCCCAAGGCATCTTCGCAATTGAGACGAAAACTTGGAGCCTACCGTGGCCCACCGCGAAAGTGGTTAGTCGGGAGGGAAAGCTGCTGAAAGCAGGTCTTACACCCGAACGTGATCCCGTTACTCAGGTGTCGGCCGCAGCAAGCTGGTTGCAGGACATTCTGAGCCGCGAGACCGGTTGTCGGTTCGAGATACGCGGTGTCGTGGCGGTGCCCGGCTGGACCGTCGATACGGCCCTTGAGCACGGGACGGTCTGCGTCATTGAGCCGAAGCAACTTCCTGACTACATCGGAAGGCAACCGACTACCCTGAGCGCAATGGAAATCAGGAAATCGGCATTCCAACTGTCGCGATATATTCGTCACGCCTATAAAAACCATTCGTAACGGAAAGAGTGGGTTACAGGAGGTCAGCGCAAGAAACTCGAGCAAAATCTCATATCGCAATGAATCTTTGGCGTAAAGAGGATTCGAATAAACGCGCTAACTATCTGTAACTGAGGCAGTTTTTCTACTCTTGGAATTCGGATGCCCTCTAATGTGCCCCCGAGAGTCACCCCTGCCCTACCCCTTCCCTTTCACCACCGATCTTAGCAATTCCGCCGCGTCCGCCCCCAATACATCGGCGTATTCGCAAAATTCCAGCACATTCAACTGTCGCTCACCTGACTCAATCTTGCCGACAAACGAATGCGCGCGGTCCAATCGCTTCGCCAGTTCGCGTTGAGACATTCCGGTACCCTCGCGCGCGGCGATTAAGGCGGCCATCAGCGCTCTGTGCCTAGAAGTACGAAGGTGCTTTCCCATGTCTTGCCCCCAAATCAGGAGCGACACAAGTTACCGACATTCGCTCTTGCTCCCATTCAGGGGCCACTGGTATAGTGCCCCTATTTAGGGGACATTCGACCGGAAGGATCTAACGAGGTGCACATGGCTGACTCGAATGACAATCGCCAGAACGTGCTCAAGGACCAAACGCCCGTCCATCGCGAGGAGATTTTCAAGAAAACCCAGGCGGAACGCGCCGACAAAGCGCAGTCAAGCGCAAGAGGACACGGTGCGCCAGGCCACTAGGCGAGCGCCGCACACCCCGGCCCCACGTCTCATTGGTGATTTGGCGATGGGATCGCTGCGGCTTGTCTGCCTGCTCATCCGATTGCCGATCTTGACGTTCCTCGTGATCCTTCAACCCGTGGTAGTGCTCGTTTTTGGCGGCTTGGCGTTGCTGGGCGTTTTGATGTCATTTTTCTTCAAGCTGTCGGGCGCCGCCCCGCATTTCCCCTTCGTGACCATGCTGGCCATCTCGGTCGGCTTCGGTCTCGTTTTGATCGGTTACGAGGCTCTGATTCGCTGTTTCTCGCCGTAAATCGCGCATCGGAGAGTGATTAATTCGCAAGACCGGAATGTCTTTACCACCACACCTAATCAGAGGTGCAGCATGGGTTTATCACGCAAGCCGAAGTCTGTCCGCGCCAAAGGCGCTCGTCCCGGTCAACGCCATGTAACCCGGAAGACTGTACGCAAGACTTCACACCGGTCTCCAGCCGCAGCCACGGAGATCCCACCCGGGCCCCGAGACGAGATAGAACGCCAGAGGGATGTGCTCATGACAATCATTAGCGTCTTGCACTGCTTCCACGTAATGCTCGAACTCCGGAGTACGTATCCGGGCAAGGAAATGGAGGTTGAGTGCGATCCTCGCCTACAGGCCGCGGCGAGATGTGCCTATATGCCAGAAGTGACGGCACTGCTCCTGGAACGCACGCACGCCGTATTCTCCGCACTCGACATCGTGAACCTCGAGAAGGCGGTAGAAGTGGTCGAGCCGTGAGCGGCTCAGAGGGGTCGATGGATCGCCCGGGGTACGAGGCTCGCCGACCGATGACAATATCTCGGCGCGGCGGAATGAGATTCGGTTTGTTCTATGTCGCCGACCCGGATGCGATCCACCCCGCGTATCTTGTCCGCCTCAAGAGATCTCTCATGCGCAAGGGCAGATCTCGAGAGGACGCCGAAGACCTGATCCAGGAAGCCATGTTGCGCCGCCATGTGTACGCAAAGGGCCATGCAGTCCTGAACGAGGAGGCTTTCCTGCGACACGCCGTACACAATCTGGTGATCGATCAGTACCGCCGCGATCGCTTCGGAGCTACCTCTCAACGTGTTGCCGGCTTCAAGTCGGGTATCTATCCAGGATGGGTATGTTTACAGGGAAGTGCGCGGATTCCACCCCCATTGTATCGTTCACTCAAATTCACGGAGATGATGAACCCGATAAATGAACGCGGTCGCGAATGAACTCGACGACGTGCTCGGTTCGAGTCGAGTTGAACCGCTCATGGTCAAATCAGCATGATTCGATCGGCGCCTATTTACAAAGGTGCGGAAGCCGGCTTATGTAAGGACCTGAGCCACTTGAGGCGCCGTCCTAAGTTGCTTCAATCCCGGTCGCTTCAATCCCGTTTAATATTGTGGGATAAAATGACGGCTACATTTCTGCCCGAGCTTATGTAGTGCCATATAAATACGACCGCGGCGAACATCGAAAAAAGCATTGCTGGAAGGAAGACCGGGCCGATTTCGTCATGTCGCATGGCCATTTAGTCGGGAAATGCCCACGCTCGATAACTGACACCATTGCACAAACCGTGTTAAATCAAAGTGTTGCAGAGCCGGACCCATTCATTGTGCCCGGTCGGAAGCCGGATCCAATCCCCAAACGTTTATACGGAGTGTACAGAGGGGTCATCTACGAGGGGGCGCCCACGCAGCCGGGGACAAGTTACCATGGGTACCCTTGGCGAGGCCGCGAAGGCCGCGGACCCTCGCCAGATGAGGTAGTTGACCGATTACGTGAAATATCGCAGATCGAGGGCTTTCTGGAAGAGTTTGAGGACTGGCTAAACGACTATAGCTGATGATGCCATTATGATCCCGAAGAAGCAGAGCCAATTGGAGTATGAATTCATTCCCGGCCAGCACGATCAGGCATTGGGATTCGGGTCCCTGCGCGTATCACTCACCACGTCCTCGATATGGTGCGACTCGGATGGCAGGGGCATCCCTTGGACGTGGATCGACTTGCTAGAACAACTTGCCAGTTCGTGGCCATTTATTCGCTATGAAGAAAGCGCGCCCGAAGGTGTGTATGACAGTACGCTTCGTTTACTCCGCCAAGGTCGATTAGCAGCCACCGACTTCGACTTCGAGCCCGCAACGCAGAACTCGAAGGACATCTACATTTTCTTACGTCGGCACAACCTTGCAACCGGAATCACAGGTTTATTTTTGCCTAGTTTCTCTCTGCTCCGAGAAGGTCAGAAAATTTGGGTAGCATCAGCCAACGTTGCAAAACTTCTCGATTTGAATCCAACGTTGCACACGTTGGAACAGCTAGGTAACGATCTGGCGGCAAATATCGCCGCCGCTCCGCAGCAGGAGCGTTCACGACTAGCGATCGAAGCATGGAAAAGTCGGGAGCCAGATCTTTCTGGATCGCTGCAGATCAAACTTGGCGCCACTCGCATAACAGAGATAGTTCCTCCCGGACAGTCAGTAGTCGCTTACTTTGAGGCGCAGAACGACGATCAATACGAGTCAAGCTTGCTCGTTGCCGCTCGCATGAGCGAAGCGCTACCGCTGAAGGTACGTAAGTTGATTTTGGACTCACTGCGAGTTCGCCCCGGTACAGGTGCAACGTCAGCCCTAATAGAAGCTTCTGCAGAGGCACAAGCGCAGTTGCCAAGCTACATGTCGCTGCCGCACGAGCAGGGTGCCACTCTCGCCCAATGGGCGCGAAAAAAGTTTGGAATTGCACCACATGTCAAAGCGGATCCTCAGGATGTTCTTACTCGCCTTGGTGTCGAGGTCTCAACACACAATTTCGGGATAGATGTTATCGACGCCGTTGGATGCTGGGGCAATCGGCACGGCCCAGCTGTTCTCGTGAATCAGGTTGGCAGACACGCACAGTCGTCAGCCGGTAGGCGAGCTACGCTCGCACATGAACTTGCCCACGTACTTATCGATCGCAACGGAAGCCTCCCCGCGGCCGAGGTCTTTGGTGGCAATGTACCTCGATATCCAGAGCAGCGCGCGAACGCTTTTGCAGCGGAGTTTCTTTTACCCAAGAGCGTAGCTATCACACGTATTCAGCAAGCTTCAGGTGACGCAATAGCAGCGATCGAGGAGTTGCTTGAGCAATTCGCCGTTTCACGCGAACTCGCAGCCTGGCAAATTCGCAATAGCCATGCGTATGCGAGCCTGAATAACGATGAAAAACAAGAACTCCGAAGCTGGACCGCGTCTGACCGCACGTGGTTTTTCCGCGAGTAGGTGGTAGCCATTCGGTCACACTCTCCCTCCCAGATTGCTGTTTTCAATCCCATGTCGGCGGCGGACGAATTTGCACAGTAGCGGATGCTGCTGTACACGCAAGGCTCGCCTCCGGCCTACTCTCGTTGGACCCGTCATCGGGATAAGACCTGTCTGGCATCAAACCGCGTGGGAATCGCTCCTTGCACGCGTCAGTGTTCGCGCTCGTCGCCATTCCGCTGCTCGCTTATCTGGGATCCAAACTGAGCGACAAGATCCGCGTCGCCCCCTACCAGCGTCACCCCAATTCCGAATCCTGGAACTGGCACAATGGCCGCGGCCACACATTCTTCGATTATCGGAGGATGAAAGATGGGCGTGCTGGGGTCGGGCTCGTCGTAAATGTGTGTCGGGGACCATCGCGCGCAGCGCCATCGACGCAATCGTGGGAGATATGACGCTCTACGAATTCGGCGTGACCCGCACCGAAAACCTGATCGTTGGGAGCGCCAGAGTATGCCGGAAGAAGCAGCGAGAATAGTCTATTCGAACCTAACATCAGAACTTCAAGCTGCCACGCAGTGGCTCGATCGCTTGGGTATCGCCTATTCAGCAACCAGATTCGGTCGCTATACGAAGACACTGAATGAACTCGAGGCTGCGCGACTCGCTGGAATCGACTTGTTTGACACGGCGAGTGAGCTCTGTGCGTTCGCTCCGCTCTTCGAAGCAAACGAGCTTGTAACAATCCATCAGGGTCTCGCAGGCAAGAGGCTCGATGCGTACTTACGTCCTAAGCTTAAGGAATTGGTCTCAGGTCCCGACAGTTACGTCGATGAGAATGCATCTAGCTCGAACAAGGCGAGGAATGCCGGATTCGAATTGGCCGTAATTGCAAGTTTAGCGACTGCCGGCCTATCAATAAGGCAGGATGGTGGAGTTGCTGATGTAGTCGCCCAACTGGGAAGCACGACCGTCATCGTGGAGTGCAAACGACCACAGTCTGAAGCCGGTATCCACCGAGCTATTACTGATGCCCGTCATCAACTGGCCAAGCGTTATAGAGAGGCGAGGAGATCGAGCACCACAGGGTTCATTGCGCTCGACCTTATAAAGGTATCGAACCCAAACCTCTCTGTCACGTCCGATATTCGCCGGCGTGAAGTCGTCTCGCTGATCCGCCAGCGCAAGGAATCTGTTGTGAAGATGTACGCCAATTCATGGAACAGCGTGCAAGAAGAGCAGACGGCGGGAGTGCTACTTCGCCTAAGTGTGCTGGCGTGGATCAAAGAGGACAGGACGATGTCATGGATTTACAAGTCCGGCATTACGCCATTCGTCGGTCGCAGCGAAACACAAGTGGGTGTTGTCAGAGCAGTCCAACATGCCGTGGATCGCGCGGTGATGTCGGGCGCGAGTTCTTAGGCCGGGCCCGATGATATCCGCTGGCCGAGTCGAACTCCCAGCATGCATAGCCGCGGAACGAATGCTTGCTGGCGGTTGCGTGACCGGGCCGCCCTCCAGAGAACTGCTTTTTGCCGGCCACATCACCCTCTCCCGTATTGTCCAATTATACAGACGACGCACGAAGGGCGCCGTCCGTCAGCGTAACGAACCACGATAGCTGTCGACCCGATATACTCGGCAGCAATGTCCTCGCTGCTTCAACCTCTTCACCTGCTGTTGATGATGTTCGCTGGGTGGGTCAACCGCCATCAGTTGAATGTGATCGACTACCTCCAGGAAGAGAATCGCGTGCTCAAGGAACGCCTGGGCGGACGCCGCATCCGCTTCACCGACGCCGAACGTCGACGGCTCGCCCGAAAAGCGACGCGCTCGGCCGCAAGGCATTGAATGAACTGGAGACGCTGGTCACACCGGACACCCTGTTGCGATGGCACCGGGAACTGGTGGCATCAAAATGGAACTACAGCAAACGGCGCGGGCCGGGCCGGCCGCGCATCATGAAGACGATCGTCGATCTCATTCTGCGCATGGCGCAGGAAAATGCCTTCTGGGGATACACGCGGATCCGCGGCGCGCTGGCCAATCTGGGACATCAGGCTGGACGAGGCACCATCGCCAACATCCTGCGAGAACACGGCATCGAGCCCGCCCCTGAGAGAGACCGGCATACTCGATGGTCGACGTTTCTCAAAGCCCATTGGGAGTGCCTGACAGCGACCGACTTCCTGAGCGTCGAGGTGTACACGATCAAGGGGCGGGTCACGTATTACATCCTGTTCTTCATCGACATCGCCTCCCGATCGGTCCACATTGCCGGCATCACACCCACCCCGACAATCGATGGATGACGCAGATTGCGCGCAATGTCACCGATGCCGAGGACGGCATCCTTCGCGGCAAGCGGTATTTGATTCTCGACCGAGATACGAAATACACAGACGACTTTCGTAACGTCCTCGTCCGTGAGGGCATCCACCTCATTCGACTCCCGCCGCGATCGCCGAATTTGAATGCGTTCGCCGAACGCTTTGTGCGCTCAATAAAATCCGAGTGTTTGGACCGAATGATCTTCTTCGGACATGCCTCGCTTCAGCATGCGATCTCCCACTTCATGGCGCACTACCATACTGAGCGCAATCATCAGGGCCTCGTAAACCGACTCGTGCAACCCGGCCCCATCATTGAACAATCTCACCCGATGCAACGGCGACAGCGCCTCGGTGGGATGCTCAACTATTACCACCGCGCCGCCGCCTGACCGGCGTCGATTCTGTTTCTGGACAAAACGCCATGGCGGATCCCGCAGATGCCGCGCGAGCATCCGCCCTATTGGATGGCCTCGAGCGGCACGAAATCCACACCGTAGCCGAAGGCCCGCGGACCGAAGACCGCGAGCGCCTCGGGCGTCCGCATCACCGGCGGTACGCTGACGCCGATCGCCTTGACGCGCTGGCCATATTTAAGACCTTCGGTGGTGATGGGCTCGGCCGTCTCGGCGTCGACCACGCTAATCAGATCTGGGACCATCGCGACGATCCTGCCGTCGTGACGCGCCACCAGATTTTCATTCTGGAAGTCGACTTCACAGCGGCCGCTCTGCTTTCCGGTTCCTTCGAGCACGGCGCGACCGAAGGCAAAGCCGCCGCGTGTCTCCCGTACCAGATCAACGATCTTGCCGGTGAACAGGACTTTGCAGAATCGGCGGTCGCCGCGGGCGCGGATATAGTCCAGCAACGCTTCGACCGGGTCGCGTCTGTCGCGGTGGGCGGCGCCAATGGCACGGCCGATGTCGAACGCGAACGACACGCTGCCACGGATGGCCGCCTTCTTCACCTGGGCGCCCGTCATGGGGAAGAGAGCGATCTGCGCTATGCCGCGCATGGCTATGACGGCGGCGCGCGCATACTGTTCCGCCCTCTTGTTGTCGCCTTCGGTGTCGACGATGAAACTGTGGCCATAGTCATCGACCAGGACGACCGGCGACGCTGAGCAGCCATAGATGTTGAATGTCATCATCTGCAGCTCGGGAAATGCGCGGCCCATGCCGTCGGCGTCGATGATCGGCAGTCCGGTTCGCGCCGAAGCGATTAGCGGCAGCGTGCCGTTTATGCCGCCCGCCTCGGCACAGATGAGAGCATCGAGCTTTCGGCCGAGGCGCTTCTCGAGCACCTTGAGCGCCTTTTCGATCGAGGCAATCTTGGGAAAACGCTCGACCATGACTGTCGGCGCACCCATGCTGGCGACCGGCGCGACCAGGGCGTCGTCGTCGATGGTGTCGATATCGACGATGTTGGGCATGCGTCCGACGGCCATCTCCTGCTGCAGCAGCAGGCGTCCGATATAGGGGTCGCCACCGCCGCCCGTTCCGAGAAAGGCGGCACCCCGTGCCAGATCGTGCAGATCTTTCAATTCGAGTTTCATTAGTCGTCTCTACCTACCTGCTATGTGCTTGCGAGGAAAGATCGAGGTCGCCGACAGCCTTGACGCGGATGCGCACAGCACCGCCCGGCATGTAAGCCATGGGCAGCTCCTCGACATCGACGATCGACACGGTCGACGGGATCGCTCCCGCTTTGGCGGCTTTTTCGACCGCCTCGGCCTTGGCCTCCTGGATCGCCGCGTCGCGACCCGATTTTTCATAAGAAAATATCCGATCGGTCTCACCGCCGACCTGCGCCATCGCCGCGCCGATCGCGTTGGCGACGCTCGCATGTTGCGGCACGTGGAGCTTGCTCACGCCCTTGAGATCGCGCGAGATCAGGATTCCGCCTCCGCCGACGAGCACGACCTCGGCATCACCGGCCGCGGTCTTCATGCGGTCGATCGCCTCTTCGGTCATGCGATGCATTTCGGACACTGCAGCGTCGATGACGGACTTGTCCAGCCCCTCGACACGCGAGCGATCACCAATATCTAGGCCGCGATCGGCAACCGCGATGTCAGTCGTCGTCAGCACGTCGCCGCCGAACACCAGGCCTTTGCTCGTCAGCGCGAAGCCGACCGAATCAGGGCCGATGGACACTTTGCCCGCCGCCGGCCGCACATAACTGCCGCCACCGAGGCCGATCGACAGAATGTCGGGCATCCGGAAATTGGTTCTAACGCCGCCGATGTCGACCGCCACCGACGATTCGCGCGGAAAGCGATTAGCGAGAACACCGACGTCCGCAGTGGTTCCGCCGATATCCACCACGATCGCATGATCAAGCCCGGAGAGAAAGGCCGCGCCCCGCATGCTGTTCGTCGGCCCGGACGCGAACGTCAAAACCGGGAAGCGCTCGACATAGTCGGCTGCCATGAGCGTGCCGTCGTTCTGGGTCAAATAGAGAGGGGACTGGATCCGCAGGCTGGCGAGCGCAGTGGTGAAGGCGCGGACGACCAGCTGTGACAGGTCGGACAATGCCACGTTCATGATCGCCGCATTTTCGCGCTCGACCATGCCGACCCGCCCTATTTCGCTCGACAATGTGATTCTGGCGTCGGGCATTTCGGCACGGATAATCTCGGCTGCATGCATTTCCATCGAGCTGTTCACGGGCGAGAAGGTACAGGACACGGCGATCCGCCGCAGACCCTTCCGTCGCATATCCCGCGCGGCCTTGCGGACATCATCCGCCGAAAATGGGGAAATTTCCGTGCCGTCGAACTGATAGCCGCCGTGACTCCAATAGACATGATCACCCAGGACATTCGTCAGATCCTGCGGCCAATCGAGCATCGGGCGGATATCGACGCACGACGGCAAGGAAATCCGAATGACTCCCACGGCTGTGAGGCGCTTGCGCTCGACAAAGGCGTTGGTGAACTGCGTTGTGCCGATCATCGTCGCGGTGATGTCGTCCGCACCGATGCCCGCTTGCATGAGCACCTCGCGAATTGCGATGATCACGCCGGTACTCACATCTTCTGTCGTGGGCGTCTTGTAGGTCGCAACCAGGCGCCGCCCGTCCATGACTACGGCATCGGTATTCGTTCCCCCGACATCCACCCCAATATGCATCCGACACTCCGATGATTAGTTGCCGAGGTAAGATCATACTCACAGTAGGATGCGCATACCGTTCCCCAAAGCGTCCTCTTGGGTAGCCTGAAACGAAATCTAGGGTAGGTCTGCGGGATCAGCGGCGGGTGGTCGCGACCATCGCATCTTCGGCCTCGATCAAACCGCGCTTCTGCGCCATCGAGAGCGCCAGACGGCGATTGTTGACCCCGAGTTTCCGGAAAATATTCTTCAAATGAAATTTGATAGCATTATCGCTAATGTCGAGACGGCGAGCGATCGCTTTGTTCGAATCTGCGCGACCGAGCTCCTGCAAAATTTGCCGCTCCCGATCGGTGAACAAGGTCGCGACCAAGGTTCGTTGCCGCGTCTGCCGCGTGCCCTCGAACTGAACCAGGATTTCCGCCACCCAGTCGAGCGTCGCTTTGGTCAGTCCAGAGACGCCGACATGCGACAGGAACTCTTTCAGCAGTTCCTCGGCACGCGGCCCCTCGATGATGAAGCACCGTTTCAACCCCTCGTTGGCGGAATGGAAAAGCGCCTGCCGCATCCGTTCAGCCATTTGATCGCCGTCACCCAGTTCCAGCCAGGCGATCGACTGCAGAATCAGCACGGTGACGAGCCGAACGATCAGCTCGGCATCCCGGCAGGCGACTTCCGCATTCGCCAACAGCTGGAAAGCCGCCTTCGGGTCGCCTTCGTCGAGCTCCATGCGCGCGAGGACAAGTGTGGCATCGATGCGCTCGCGCCAGCTGACTAGATTGACATCCGGCAAATGTCCGCCGGCGACCGAGAAACGCGACGCCGCCTGCAAGGCGCGGGCACCGTCCGTGTCACCCGCATAGAGCAGCAAGGTGAGGCGTTGAGCGAGCAGCGAGGCCGACAGGCGCGGCAGCCCTCGCTCGAGCGCGATCTGCTCACCGCGATCGAGGACCTTCGCCGCCGCCGCCGCCCCCGAGCGCTGGAATGTCAACTCGCATGCGGTGCGATACCCGCTGACAAAGATCTCGAGCCAGCTTTCGGCAGACTCGACGGCCGGCAGCGCCTCGAAAATCAGCTCGCCGGCGGCTTCGAACTCACCGCGTTCATAACGCGCTTCCGCGAGGAAGATCGCCAGTAGTGCTTGCAAGGGCTCGTCGATCGGAGAGTAACGCGCGCACATCCCCTGCGCGTCGGTCAGAAGAGCGATCACTTCACCGATGCTGCCACGACTGAGCAGGAACATGCTGCGATGGAGATGCATGAAGATCACGCCATAAATGTTCTGCGCCGCCCGATATTGCGACAACCCGAGCTGCGCGGCAGCGTGCCCGCTCATGAAATTGCCAAGCCGATGGTGAAGGACGCAGAGGATATTGTTCAAAAACCCTCGGAACCAGACATCTTCCGGGATTGATGCCGCGATCAGCGCCTCCATCGCCGCCACGGTTTCTGGGCCGAACTGCCGATCCTGATAGACGATCAAACAGGTATCGACTAAGAGCAGGTCGCGCTCGATGTAGGGACGATCCTCGGGCGCGACGACAAAATCGCCCTGGCGATATTGCTCCTGGACGTCAGCGATGATGCGGAAGCCGGCCTTGAGATCCCCTTCCTTCAGATGCATGAGCGCCTTTGCCGCGCGCAGCCGCAGGCGCTGGTTGATAATGTCCGGGGGAATCCCCTGCATGAGGCGTTTGAGCGCCGCAAGGCCCCCGAACAGTGGCACACGCGCGCCGCCGGCTCGCTCGACCAGCGTCACGGCGAGATTGACGTCACCCGCCTTCAGCAAATGCTGGACCGCCTCAACATAGCGATCGTGGCGTTCATACCATGCCGACGCCCGGCGATGCAGCATTTCGACGTGTACCCGGCTCTGCTGCTGCAACTGAGCGCTGAGGAACTCGGCAAACAGCTGGTGGTGCCGGTACCAAGTCCGATCCAGGCACATCGGGAAAATGAGCGCGTTCAGGCGATCGAGATCGGCGAGGATCCCGCATGCGTCGTGACAGTCGCACGTCGCGTTCGCCAGATCGGCATTCAGCCGGTCGAGGATCGAGGTATCGATCAGGAAATCACGCATCCGGCGCGGCAGCCCGGAGAAGACCTGTTCGGCTAGATAGGCTGCAACATCGTCGACGCTGCCAAGGAACGACTGCAGCAGATCTTCGACCGATCGACCTTGCTGCAGCCACAGACGCGCCAGCTGGACGGCTGCCGGCCATCCCTCGGTTTTGGCCTGGATGACGTCCGCTTCCATCGGTGTCAGTTCATTGTCGAGCAGGCAACGCATTTCTGCTTCGCTGAATCGCAGATCATTTTGCGTTATCTCGAGTAGCTGTCCTTCGAGCCGCAGTTGCGAAACCGGGAAGCCCGGTCGGCTGCGCATCGCGATCGCGAGGTGCAGATTGCCGGGCTGGATCCGCAGCAACGTGTGGAGAAGGGCATCGTTTTCCCGTGATTCGGTATGATGGTAATCATCTAGAACGATCAGCGTTTCCTGGCGGCTCGCTTCGATTGCCTGCAGGATGAGCCGCAGCGCGACCTCAGGAGTGACATGGAGGCGGCCAAACCTCAAATCGGACGATAATGGTTCGACCGCAAGGCCGGCAAAAGAGAGCGATTCGGCCAAGCCGATGAGAAACTGCGACGGCTCCTGATCTTCACCATCGAGCGACACCCAGACCCGCCGGACGCTTGGCTCGACCGACGCCCACCATCCTGCCAGTAGAGTCGTCTTGCCGTAGCCTGCCGGCGTCGAGAGCAGGGTCAGGCGAAGCGACAGCGCCTGATCAAGCCGTTCGCGCAACGCGCGACGCTCGAGCAATCGCACGCGGTAATGCGGTGGCTGAAACTTGGAGGAAGGCACGCCACCTGACTTGCCGGTATTTCCTTTCAGTCCCTGACCCATGCCTGTAACAACCCCCGCGTCGCCCGATAAAGGAACTGGCTCGAGCCCGCATTCGCCGCGCGTTGCGCGGTGGACAACACGATCGCTTTCACCTTGCCGCTACAGTAAGTCCGCCGCTCGGAGAACGCCATATCAAGCGTCGTACGCGCGCGGCGACGACGCGGTCACATCCATGGCTGGCGCAGGGGGGTGCTTGGCTCGACAGATCGCCTTGTGCCGGCGCTCCATCATTGCGCGGCGCGTTGCAACGTGCCGCCAGTTTTCGTAGTGCGGCATAGGCTGCCGCGCACACGGAGTCCAGCGCCGGCACCGGTGTGATCTGCCAGCCCCAGCCCGAGGACAGGGCGGCCCAGGCACTGCCGAGCGCCCAGGCGATCAGGGCCTCAATACGCCAAGCGCGGCTTGTATCGACCGGGCCA
>JBKQSA010000027.1:0-64431 GCA_052143815.1 Steroidobacteraceae bacterium
CAGCCGCAGGCGCTGCAGTTGCGCTACCTGCAGACGCTGGCCGACATGTCCAGCAACGGCAAATCCTCAATCATCGTGTTCCCGCTGCCGTTGGACCTTATCAAGCCGCTGATGGACGCGAAAAAGTAAAAAAATAATATAAATCAGTAATCTGCGTCGCGACAACGCATCTCTCGAGGGCTCGGCGCAAGTCTCGCAGCATTTAGTTGTTGATACCAACTCTGGCTCTCTCCCACAATGGGCGCGGGGAGTCCATGTGACCGAACTGTTGGTAGTGTCCTAATTTGGATTCGCCGATTTCATGCAGATGCGCATCGACGAACTGTCCTGGTGGGCGAGAGCCTGTGCGGCGGACGACGAGCGATAGCGGAAGCATGTTGAGCAAGATCGGCGGTCTAAGTCAAGCAGACGGTAGGCATAAGCACATTAGTCGGTGTCTTTGGGAAAAATTCCTCGGTCCATATTGGCCAGGGCGACTTTTCTAGCTTCTACACGTTGGCAGAATTCCACTGCGGCATTGGCATTTCGTTCGCAATAATTCGTCAAAGCTTTTTCGCCTCGCTCGTCTCTTCCGTGTTCGCCGTAGGCATTGAAGACGACCTGGGATGCATGGTTGAGTAGATCGGCATCGCTAAGTGTGCTGGCACTAATCTGGTCGACGTATTCGTTGGAAAACGAAAGACCGAGTAGATCCGGGGAAGAAAATACGTCCCTTTCCGTTGAACTGATATAGATGTTAGTAGATTTAGCGGTCGTGCGGTGTTCAGATTCCCAGCGTAGCACAGCCTTAATCGCTGGTAGGGCATCGGTCAGCGGGTCGCTTTCTGCACCCGCTATATCAACATAAAAGAATTGGCCTATCTCGCTGTCCGGCAGATACCTGCCGTCTTGAGCACGCCAATAAGCACCGAATACATGTGGCAGGCTTTTTGCGTACCCCACAATTGTGGATACATCGGATTGGGAAGCGGCAGGAATTGCCTTGGGCGCGGGCTGATCGATCCAAACCAAGATACCGATGGTCACAGAGGCGGATATCGCTGCGGCAGCCAGGATCTTAGCGGAGGGCATTTTTTTCGTGCGTTCCATAGCCGGGACTCCAATTTCTGTTGGTTTTGAGTCGAGAATCATCCACCTATTGCAGCCGCTAGGGCGGCGCGAATCCATTCTGATACGGTTTGATCGCTCGCGCGAGCTGCCGCTTCGACGCGCTTACGATCTTCCGTATTCAGGCGGATAGGCACAATCGAGGACTTAGCATCCCCCTTGGGTAATTTCGGCCGTCCTGGGCGCCTCGGTTTAGGCTGGCGCATAGTTGCGGAACTCCTGAACGATTGCCGCCCTGACGGCCGTTTCCGGCGACACAGCGGGTGGGATATGGAGCACTGTCACATGGCGCTTGGGCTGTGCCGGGTTATCCGTGTCATGTGACCACGCATAGGCGGTATTTGCCTTGTCATGGCCGTGAAGGTCGAACACTTCGACAACACCCTCCCAAATCGTCTTTCCCTGAAAAACCTCCTTGACCGGCACGCTGGCGCGATGCGTCGAATCCACGCCGTGCAGTTTACGGATCACTTCCCGAAGTTCCTCGATAGGCGTCATGCAGCCGCCTCCACCAGATCCCCAACCTTCCAGAAGCTCGATGTGACTCCTGCAGCCATCGCAGGCGTACAGCGCAGTGTGTTATGGCGCTTCACGAAATTATAGTAGGCGAAATGCAATCCGACCGCCGCCTCGAAGTGCTCTCGCTTCTTGCTGAACGCCAATGTGAGGCGCGTCAGTCGGCGCATGTGATGCCGTGTCGTTGCATTCAACCGCTCGACGTAGCTCGTGGATATCAGGCCGTCATCGGGTGAGCCGTTGATGACCTTTTTCTCACAAGATACAAACTCTGGAGGGCTGTAGCGGCGAACACCATTCGCTTCCTGTGGACCATAGCTCTTGACGATTTGGCCGTAGTCCACATCCACGCCGAAAGCCTTCTCTACCGCAGCCACATAGGCCGCCAGGCCGTCCGTAGAAATCTGAAGGCGGTTCTTCATCCGACTCGCCACGTCCTGCATAAAGGCGTCTGCGGTCGCCGCATCACGATTCCCCACCTTGAAGGCCGGAACGAGCTTCGTCTCCGCATCGATAGCGCAGAAGGTCCACACACTGCCAACGGCCGCCTCTCCCGGTTTGACGTTCCGATCCTTCTTGCCCACAAATCCCCAAATTTCGTCCATCTCCAGCCGCCCGCAATCCAAATTCTGCATTTTCTCGTTCATGAGGCGCGTGCAGCCCTGACCGACCTTCACGCCCAGGCGCATGATGGTGTCGCGGTGAATGCCGGTCATGCGCTCAATGGAGCGGATCGCCGAGCCTTCCGCTAATGCCGCGATGACTTGGATTTTCTTGTCGGTGGGGAGTATGTTGGTCATGCGAGATATTGTATTACATTAATCACTTGATGTCAATTGTTTTTGTGTTACGATTATTTTCTGCTTCTCGACTTAGTTCATTAAGAGTTTTTGTGTTACGATAAAGGTCTCGTGTACCTTTCCAAACAAAAAATCCGGCAACGAATGGCGAAAGAATAACCGCTACTCCCATGAGCCAATCGTAAGGGTATGATTTATGTGTTGGCTTAATGCATTTATGGGCTGGTTGGACGTGCACAACGGGGCGGTTACAGCGGTTGCAACGATTGTCATCGCTGCTTTCACGGTATTCTTGGTTCGCGTCTCCAATCGCCAAGCCAGTCTTATCAGCGATCAAATTAAGTTGGCCCGTGATGAATTCATGGCCACTCATCGGCCAAGGATTCGTGTACGAAATCTGGTTATTAATGCGCCGCGCTTTGATATGGGATTTCCAATATCCGGGCAGTTCTTCGTATCGAATATTGGCGGATCTACAGCGCGCATCGTTGAGAGCTATTCCGAAGTTCTTTGGAACGTCAACAGTCTTCCGATGGAAAGACCTTATGAAGGGAATGAAGGAAACGAAGCTGTCCCTGACGATACAATTATTGAAGCTGGCAGTTCTAACCGCGGGAAGTTCGGATCTAAAGCCCCATGGGGATTTGACGGAATTCCAGGTGGGGAGGGTCCAGATGGGATACGTGTATTTGTACTGGGTTGGATTGAGTATATCGATGAGTCGACTATGCCAATTCGGCGCCGCACGGCTTTCTGCCGGGAATTCCAGCAACGTAATGGCTCGGCTAGGTTTTATTCCGTACCAGATCCCGACTATGAATATGAGGAATAAGCCACATATCAAGGCGCTCGCCCGTGGCCGGATCGTGCAGGGAGGGGATTTCTGGGCCTCAGGCCAAATTAGGACACTACCCGAGACTGCTTTTCTGATCGCTCAATAGCGCAATAATTTCATCCAGCAACATCGTGTCCCTGCGGGTGCAAGCTTGGAGGCTCGTGTCATACGAGGTACGGTAGTGGCCGTATAACATCATAGAGATCAACCGTTATGGAATGGCCGATGGTTGAACCAACGCGTAAACAAGCGATCGCTTTGCTCCGAGCGGGTCTTGGCGATGCGCTGCGTCAGGCTGCCGCGCAGTACGTCATGCCGATTTGCTGGATTGCGGCGGAGAACCGGCGTCCGCTCATCTTAGGTAATGGTTCAGCATTCATGCTGGACGGGGGACAAGGTCCGATTCTCGTCACGGCAAACCATGTATACGAAGAGTACTTGTCGGCGCGCCTGGAGCGTGCGGACACGGTCTGCGTGCTCGGCGATATCAGTCGCTTTCCTCTTGAGGAACTAATGATTGCGCAAGACCCATTGTACGACGTGGCCACCTTCAGGTTGTCCTCGGCGGACATTGAGTCGCACAAGCGAAACGGGAAGGTGGTGTTGACTGGCAGTCAGACTGTCTGGCCACCAAAACCGCCGCAGGTTGACCGAGGAGTGTTCTTCGTGGGATTCCCGGGAGACGGACGACAGATGCGGCCTTACCGCGGCCAAAGCATAGTCGAGGTCGACTGGACCGGCTACACCGCATTGGCAGTGGCGAGCAGTGTGAGCGAGACCGGCATTACAGTCGTGCTCGAACACGATCCGCAGTTCGATGTGGGTCACCGGCAGAGGATCCCACCCGACTGGGCGCTCGGCGGCTGCAGCGGCGCGCCGCTTCTCACGCTCGTCGATCACAATAGTGTGCTGAGTTGGCGCTTCGGGGGCGTTATCTATGAATCCAGTGACACAATGATTAAGGTGTCCAGGGCGGACTGTCTAAATGTCGATGGAACGGTCAATCGATATCCAGACCCCAACGCTTACGTAATCTTGCGTCAGAGACGGCGGATCAATGATTGAGCGAAGAATCTCGTTGGACGCTATTTCCTGCCCGAAGCCAGTACCGCAGTGATCCCGGATATGACTCAAGCTGGCATGAATCCACCGAAAGCTCGAGCGACACGAGGCCAGGAGAAACGAGGTGCATAGCACACCCCCAACAATTAGGTACTCTCCAAGCAGGCGAAATTTTTTCGCGCTTGCTGCGTCGGTTGTCTTGCACGCGATCCTGTTGATCGCGTTGCTCAGCGCGGCGCCGGATGATCGGCGCGGCGCGAAACCGCCGTCTCGCCGGCGAGAGGGGGTGGTCGCGATGATGACTTTGCCTCCTGAAGCGCGGCCGAATTACGTGTCGGCGATAATCGTGACAGCCGCTCCGGCACCGGCTCTTAAGCTGGCGGCTCTACCCGAGCAATCGACCGCCGCCGACCCCGCCGTGCCGTCTTCGCCGCAAGTGCCGGACGAAGTCGATGAGACGGACGACATAATTGGCCGCATCCACGCCAACTGGCTAGAGCCACCCAGCTTCAGCAAGAGCTTCCATTGCCGCATTCGCATTGATTACGCTGCCGGAGGCATGATCGCTGCGGTGCGCTTCCTGCAAGGCTGCGGCAGCCTCGAGCTTGACGACTCGGTGAAACGCGCGATCTGGAAAACCCAGCCGCTCCCACTGCTGCGCGCCAACGAAGAGGCCGGCAGCCTCGAAATCGATTTCACGCCATGACCCTTCGCTGCTTCCTCCTGTTCTTGTTCGGCGCGTTCGCCGCCCACGCTGCCGAAAAGGCCGCCTCACTTTCATCGCCCAGCGCAGCACCCGCCTTGGGCGCGGCGCTTGCACCGTTGCCGCCCTGCCGCGCACACGCGAGCAGGCTGAGGTCCGGCATCCGCGTATTCCGCGACTGCGACGGCGCACCGGAAATGATTGCGCTGCGCGGAGGCAGATATCGCATGGGCGATCTCATCGGCGATGGCCTGACCTATGAGCGGCCGGCGCACGATGTGCAGATCGAGCCGGTTGCGCTCGGCCGTTTCGAGGTAACGAACGCCGAATGGAAGGTCTGCGTCACGGCAGGCGTCTGTTCGGCCTCGCACTTTCCGGGCGACGATCAGCATGGCCGCTACCCGGTGGCGGGTGTGTCGTGGACACAGGCCAAGGCCTATGTCGACTGGCTCGCTGCGCGAACCGGTAAACCCTACCGCCTGCCGGCCGAGGCCGAGTGGGAGTATGCGGCGCGCGCCGGCGGAACGGACCGCTATTCCTGGGGCAGCTTCGAAGCGGATGCCTGCAGTCACGTCAACTTGCTCGATGTGAGCGGCCAGCGTAGACATCCGGAGTGGTACTGGGCTGAGCGTTGCGACGATCACTTCGCCGAGGCAGCGCCAGTCGGCAGCTTCCCGTCCAATGCCTGGGGTTTCCACGACATGCTCGGCAACGTCTGGGAATGGGTGGCCGACTGCTGGCATTCCGACTATTCCGGCGCTCCGGCGGATGGCTCGGCCTGGCTTTCGGATTCGTGCCGAAAGCGCGTGAGTCGCGGCGGCGGTTGGGGCAACAACTTGCGTGCGCTGCGCCTGTCGAGCCGCGACGGGGACGTTAGTGATACTTACAGCGACGGATTGGGGTTTCGCATCGCGAGGACGATGACCAAAAACGAGCTACCGCAGGGACCCGACGCCACGCCGGACAACCGTCCCGAGGTCACAGAAGCAGTAATAGCGCCGAAGGTTCCGCGCGGCGAAGTCGCAAAGTCCGTCGAACCGGTGAGCCCCCCGCTGCTGGCTGCCTCGCTGGCGATGGAGCGCCAGATGGAGTTGCACATCACCGTGAAGGGCGAGCAGACCTGGAAGAATGTCCGACAGCACACGCAGGGTACGACGGCGCAGGATTATGTTCTGAGCACGCGCCTTCGCTCCGACGGCGTACTCTACGCCGACAACCTGCTCGACCCCGATCAGTCGACGCGGATGGAGATCAAGCGGCAGTACCTCGCGCGGCGCGGACTGATCCGGCTCAAAGCGCTGAACGGCGGCAAGCTGCCGCGCACGGCCGAGGAACTCTCGGCGCTGTCCGGCGAGGGGCAGGGCGGCAGGCCGGATTGTACACGCGACGATCAGTGCGGCGCAGAAGCGGTGGAGCGCGCCGCCGCGCTCGATTTCCTCCAGAATAACTCGGTCGATGACCTCGAGACTCTTATCGCCGCACCTGTATCCAGCGAGTCCGCGACCTGGCTCTACTTCTTCGGCTTCGCGGGCTGTCCGAACCACATTCAGATCACCAGTGAGACGCATATTGCCGGCGAGCGCGCCTATGATCGCGACCGGAAGTCGCTTGTCCCGTGGTCCCTGGACCGCTCTGCGAGCACCGATGGCAACGCCGGCGATCGCGCGGCACTGTGTCAACGCTACACCGCGACTGTCGATGTCCGCAACGGTGACGTGTACCTGGAAAACCCATACATCCCGTCTCCGCCGGGCACCACGTTGCGGTCAATCAACCGCAGCATCGAGCGCCGCGCGGAGGATCTGCCGGTGCCGTCCGAGGTTTTGGACTGGACAATCGCTCAGTTGCGCCGCACCCGTGAGAGCTTGAACATTTCCGAGACGCTGGCCGCGAACGCCCCGCTCGACGGGGATTACACGGTGCTCGGGCACTTCGCGGGCGAACTGCAGGCGACCCTCACCTGGTCGTTCAAACCGGTCGACGGCGCGCCGCTGGCGGTGATCCCTGCAGCGCCGGCTAACCCGTAGTTTGCGTCGCCGACCGCCCCGCGGGTCGTGGGCAACGGGACCATGACGGGCTGACCAGGCGTCGTGCAGCCGGTGGCGCAGCAGCGTCCGGGCTGACGGTTCTTCGTTATTGGGCGGTCCTCTTGGTGCAGCACCCCGCGCTCGAGCAAGCGTTCAACCAGCTCGACCTTAGTGCCGAAGGGATAGTTGCGCCAGATTTCCTGGTTCATCGCTGCCGGTGAGCCGCCGCCGTGCAGGCTGATGACCGAGTACCAGCCGCCTTGGTAGGAGGCAGTCAGGTCTTCGATGAAGCGTGCGGTCTCAATCCGCTTGTCGTACGGGACGGCTGGGTTTGCGCGCAGCACTTCAGACAAAGTCGCGGCGGTAGCGGGGTTGTGGTCTTCGTCCGGCCCGCGAGCGGATCGACGTGTCGGAACCCCTCACCGAACGCGAGGTTCAAATACTGGTACAGCTCACGAGCGGTGCGTCCAATCGACAAATCGCCGGCAAGATCTACGTCTCGGAAAATACGGTCAAATACCATTTAAAAAACATTTACACCAAACTCAAGGTGTCGGGCCGCGTACAGGCCATCAACGCAGCGCGTGATCTAGGGCTGATCCGCTAGGCGCGGCACGGCCTCAGCGACCAACTTTCTGTGGAATTGAGTACGTGCCCACTGCGTGAGCGACCATTTCGCGGCTACCTTCCGAGTACAAGAGCACATCCCCAACGGCTAATGACCGGCCAACTTTTATGAGTTTGCAAACACCGACGATGCTTCTATCGGGCGACGGCTTTCGCAGAAAGTTGATGGTGAGGCTCGTGGTGGCCGCCAGTGGGACGATGCCGATTTCGCCGAGCAGGGCCACATAGAGCGCAACATCGGCAACCGTCATGAGCACCGGTCCTGAGACAGTTCCACCCGGACGCAGCTCGGCAGTACCGACATGATGCCTCACGGTAGCCGAAGCGCCGCCAACCTCCTCAACGATGCACCTGCTCTGAGGCATTTCACGCTTGAGGAACTCGACGATTTCCGCTTTAGTAGACACGCTGGACCCCCGATGAACGTAATTTGAACATGGCATGGCAAAGTGCCATGGCCGGCGCCAATTGTCGATTCTAGTTGGCTGACCGGGCGGCCTTGCCACGCTTCCATGACGCTCAAGCAACGCCTCCGGTCCCCGAAACCAGCCGAACCGTCGACCGACTTGGACGATGGGCATTAGTGAAAACCCTATAGGGAGGGGGGCACCATGCCAATTGAGACAGCCCGTGCGAGGATCTATCGTCTTGTCTTGCAAACGATAAAGGCATGCACGAGTGCGTGCTGTGCAAGGCTGCAATCACCGGGGGGAAGATGGGAATGCTTATCAGCATCGACAATGGCGGCACGTTGACCGATGCGTGCGTTATCGATGGGGCGCGGGTTTTTCACGCGAAAACACTGACCACCCCGCACGATCTGACCCAGTGCTTCGTCGAAGCGCTACGCGAAGTGTCCAAGCGGATCTATGGCGAATCGAAACTCGACGCATTACTGGAGCAAGTTGATTACATCCGCTACTCGACGACGCAGGGCACCAATGCCGTGGTACAGCGCAAGGGCCCGAGGCTGGGTCTCATCTTGCTAGCCGGTGCCACCGTCGATGAATTGACCCGTAACGATGCCGAGCGCGAACTGCTGCAAGCGATGGTTGCCGATCGGATTGCGTATCTGGATCTGACGAAAAGCGACGATGAGATCGAATCCGGATTGATCGCCTCGGTCAATGAACTCATGTCCCGGGGCGCGAGCCGGCTCGTCGTCAGCCTGGGAGGAGACACACTCACCGAAGACGAGAGCCGGATCAAACGGCTCACGCTGTTGCGCTACCCGCGGCACCTGCTGGGAGCCGTGCCGATTCTGTATTCGCATAACCTCTCCGACGACCGCGACAACGCGCGGCGCACGTGGAGCAGCCTGCTCAACGCGTTTCTCCACCCGGCGATGGAGCGCTTTCTGTACAGTGCGGAAGGGGTCATGCGTGAAAGGCGTGCACGCAATCCTCTGCTGATTTTTTGCAACGACGGCACTTCCTCGCGTGTGGCAAAGACCGTTGCGCTCAAGACTTGGGGATCCGGACCGCGGGGCGGTATGGAAGGCGCCAAGGCAATTGCGGCGCACTATGGGTGTCAAAATCTCGTGACGATGGATATTGGCGGTACCACGACGGACATCGGCGTCGTTCAACAGAGCGAAGTTCGCGAGGATCGCTGGGGCAAGCTGGAAGATATCTGCATTTCATTTCCTTTGAGTGAAATCGAAAGCCTCGGCGCGGGAGGCAGTTCCATATTTCGCGTGTCCGACGGCGTGATTCGCGTCGGACCTGAGAGCGTCGGGGGAGCACCGGGCCCGGCCTGCTTCGGCTATGGCGGAAGAGAGGCGACCATGACGGACGCGTATCTTCTGCTCGGTATCCTCGATGCCGACTCGTACTTCGGCGGCACATTGCGCCTCGATGCAGGCAGAGCAAGCGCGGCAATTACTGAAAACGTCGCCAATCCGCTCGGTACGCCCCTCGACGCAGCGCTGATAAGAATGGAAGAGGCGTACGTGGGGAAAATTGCGGCCGCGATCTCGCAGCTCGGCGCGCAAGTTTCCGGCGCCAGCTTGCTCGCCTTCGGCGGAGCGGGTCCGATGTCGGCATGCAAAGTGGCCGAAAAGGTGGGCATCCGCGAGATCATCGTGCCGCGCATGGCCGCCATATTTAGCGCATTTGGCATCGGATTCAGCGATATCGCTCATACTTATGACGCCGCGCTGCCCGGCACCGACGATTCCAGCGTCGAGAGCGCCGTCGACCAATTGACTCAGCGTGCGCGCCGCGACATGTTCGCGGAAGGATTCGAACTCAGCGAGTGCAAAGTGGAGCCGTCCATAGGCTTTACGAGCAACGGCAAGAGCGGTTCTCACACGCTGTCCGGCGCAGGCGAATTGCCCGATTCCGTCAAGCAGGCGCAGGAAATCCGCGTCCAACTTCGCGCCACCAAGGAAATCCCGCATTTCGTTTTGGTGCCGCTCGGAACGGCATCCGCCACTGCGGCGAAATCCACGCGCACGCGAAAAGTGCGCATGCCTTCCGGCGCATCGTCGAAGACGCTTTCGGCGAGGGATATTCCGTTATTCCGTTACGAGCAATTGAAGAGCGGGGAATTCTCGACGGGCCCGGCAATTGTGGAGGATGAGTATTTCACCTGTTTCGTGCCGGACGGCTGGAAGTTTCTGGTGAACGAAAATTTTGACCTCGCTTTAAACAGAACAACGAACGGAACTAAGCCATGAAAGTACCCATGACGGAGTATCTGCAGATCGATCTGGAACGTGAATTGTGGATGTGCCGTGCGTGCGCCGCCGACTTGGGTCCGGCTCGACGCCCGTACAAAGAAGGGCTACTCGTCTACGCGCGAGATCCTCGCGAGATTCATAAACCGATCTTGAATCCGGAGTTGTACGAATTCACGTTCGCTCCTGATCCGAAGTGGGTGCAGATTCTTGAATTCTACTGCCCTGAATGCGGCACGTTGATCGAAGCTGAATATCTGCCGCCGGGACATCCGCCGGTCAACGACATGGAATTTGACTTAGATGCCCTTAAGAAACAGTGGAAGGGCCGTAAGGAATTGACCTCCGAAGAACTGGTCGGCCCGGATCTCGTCAGCTCCGTGCATACGCACTCACACAAGCAAAAAGTTGCCAAGCGCGCGGGACGTGAATCATGAAGCGCATCGCGGTAGACATCGGCGGCACTTTCACCGATTGCTTCTTCGTGTGGGATGACCGCTACGTGCAGTCGAAGGCATTGACCACGCACCATAACCTATCGCTCGGGTTCCGTGAGGCCTTGCAGAATGCATGCGAATCAATCGGCCTCGATGCACAGACCGTGCTGTCGCAAATCGACTCCGTTCGATATGCGACGACGTTGGGTACGAATGCGCTGATCGAACGCAAGGGTCCAAAAGTGGCGTTGTTGGTGACTGCGGGTTATGAAAGCTGCGTACCGCTATCGCGCGGGCGCGGCTACGGGGAGGGCTTGGACGGCATGGAACAGTCCAATCTGCCGGCGGCGGATCGGCCGGAAGCACTGGTGCCTATTCCAATGATAGCTTCCGTGCGTGAACGGATCGATGCGGCCGGCAGCATTGTCATGAAGCTTGACGAGGACGACCTTCGACAGAAGATCCGCAAGCTGGTTGATCGAGGCGCCCAGGCTTTCGTCGTCGGCTTGGTGAACTCGGTCACCAATCCCGTCCATGAGCGGCGTGTGGAAGAAGTGCTGCTCGAGGAGTATCCAGAACACATGTTGGGCGCCATGCCCGTTGTGCTTTCGCACAAAGTGGCCGGACGGAAGGGCGAATATGTGCGCTGGTCGTCGTCCATCATCGATGCCTTTCTGCACGATGTGATGTATCACGGATTGAGTGCCCTGGAACTCAACTTGCGAGAGTCCAGCTACCAGAAGCCGATGCTGGTAATTCACAATTCCGGCGGAATGGCGCAGTTGAATTCCACCGACTCGCTGCAGACCATTCACTCTGGACCGGTGGCCGGAATCAGTGCATCCGAACACTTGGCGGCACAGGGTAATTTGGGCAATGTAATTTGCACCGACATGGGCGGGACGAGTTTCGATATCGGCCTCGTGGTTGAAGGCGGCGTCAAGCACTACGATTTCAATCCGGTCATCGAGCGATGGCTCGTGACCGTGCCAATGATCCACTTGGTGACACTGGGCGCCGGCGGCGGATCGATCTGTCGTTACGATCGCTTGCACGGTACGGTCCAAGTGGGACCATCGAGCGCCGGATCCGATCCGGGACCCGCATGTTACGACCGTGGCGGCCTGTTTCCTACCGTGACCGATGCGGATCTTGCGCTCGGGTATCTCTCGCCCGACCGGTACGCCGGGGGCAATATCAAGCTCAATCCAACACGGACCAAGACCGCGATCGAGGACAATCTGTGCGAGGAAATCGACTGTTCGGTGGTTGAAGCGGCACGGATGATCAAGCGACGGGTCGATGCCAACATGGCCAACGGAATTTTCCAGGAGTTGCGCGCTCGCGGCTACGATCCGCGCACGTTCACCATGCTCGCATACGGCGGCAACGGACCTCTGCACGCCTGCGGAATTGCCAATATTCTGGGTATCAATAAAATTCTGGTGCCTCCTTTCTGCTCCGTATTCTCGGCCGTCGGGGCCGCCAATATGCATCAGCTGCATATTCACGAACGCTCGCTGTTCATGTACATCTATGACAGCACGGCTCGCCGCCTGCTGTCTGACTATCAACGCTTCAACCTCATCGTCGGGGAGCTGGAGACGGCAGGACGCCTGGATCTCCTACGCCAGGGCATGCGTTCGGACGACATCAAGCATCGTCTGGAACTGGACATGCGTTACGGCAATCAGCTGGTGCAGACCACCGTCATTTCGCCGACGTCGAGGCTGCGCAACATGGATGACGTGATGGCGTTGATCAAGCAGTTCTCGGTGGACTACGGCAATCGCTTCGGCAAGGGGAGCGAGGCGCCCGAAGCGGGAATTCGCATCAATACCGTGCGTGTGTCGAGCTACGTGGAATTGGAAACCGTCCAGTTCAACGATATCGCGCCGCGCGGCCGCAGCGGCATGACGCCTACGCCGCTCGAAAACCGTCAGTGCTTCTTCGTCGAGGCAAAGGACCCTGTGGAGACCGCTTTCTACGACATTTCGCAACTCAAGGTGGGCAATGTAATCGATCGGCCGTCGGTGATCATTTCGCCGGTCACCACCTATCTCGTCGAGCCGGGCTGGCAGCTCGAGATCGCGGATCATGGCGCCGCCTGGTTCACGCGGCTCGGGGTCGTAGGCGCACCGATAACTTCATCGGCAAGCAAGGCGCGCAGCGTCGCGACCGTTTGACTGCCGCGTTCAACCGTATCCAGCTTGGGAGCTGACTGATGAGTACTGCCGAAAAATACACAATCGACGAGAACCGTGAAAAAGAGCTGATCGACCGATTTTTGGACGACAACGTGCTGTTTCTCGGGCCGGATCCGGAGATCATGGAGAATCATGATATTTCGCCGCGCACCGAGCGTGAAAATACGGCGATGAAGAACGAGAGCGATCCGGCCGTCCTCGCGCTGGTTCGGGATCGGCTGCAGGCCGGCTGCAATGAGACCTTCGAAATGCTCGAACAGATGGGCGCGGCTCCCGGTGCGAAGTGGGGCGACATCATTACCGGCGTCTTCACGCCGAGTGGCGACCTGGCGGTGGGCAGCACCGGGGGCGTGCTGCTGTTCGCGTGCCTGGTTCACCACCCGATCAAGTTCATCAGAAAGTATTGGGAAGGCGAGCCCACGGTCGGCATCCGCGAAGGCGATGGCTTTATCCACAACGATGCGCGCTACGGCAATATCCACAATACCGATCAGAGCCTGATCATGCCGATCTTTCACGACGGCACGCTGATCGCCTGGGCCGGTGCGACCGTGCACGAAGGAGAGAATGGCGCCATTGAACCAGGCGGAATGCCGTCGGCCGCCGAACAGGTCTATGACGAAGGCCTGAAAATGTCGCCCTTCAAAGTCGTCGAGAAATACGAACTCAAGAAGGATCTGGTCACGTATCTGCAAAACTCGGTGCGCGAGCCCAAGCTTCAGTACGAGGACATGAAAGTCAAATTATTCGTCTGCCGGCGGCTCGAGCAGCGAGTGAAGGCCGCCATCGCGGAGTTCGGCCCGGACGCGGTCATTTCGTCGCTGCGGCGAGGCCTCGAGGACTCCAAGACGGAGGTGCAGCGCCGGTTGCAGGAATGGCCGGAAGGCACCGTGCGAACCGTGGTCATGGCGGACGGCACCTTACGGGAAAATTGCCTAATCAAAATCCAGCTCGCCATGACAAAGCGCGACAACGAGTTAATACTGGACTTCAGAGGCTCGAGTCCGGAGTTTGCCAATCGATGCAACAATACGGTGCTGGCCTCGCTGAAGGGCATGCTTTGCCAGTTGTTTCTGATGTTCGTTTGGCCCGATTTGCCGCGCAATCAAGCCGTGTTCGCGCCGATCCGGGTCATCTGCGATCCGAAGTCCACGTTGCGATCCTCGTATCTGACGCCGAACGCCGAAAGCATGATGACGTTCTTTCCGTCATTCACGGCCGCGCAGCTATGTGTCGCCAAGTTCCTGTACGGATGTCCGTCCAAGTTTACCAAGGTCATCGCGCCCTGGCATAACATGATTCGCACCTTCATCTGGGGAGGACTGACCCAGCACAATGAGATGGTGGGAAATCTGTGCGCCGACCTCAACGGCATGGGGGGCGGTGCGCGCGCCGATCGCGACGGCGAGCACAGCGTGGCGCCGATATTTGCGTCCATGGCCGATACCGGCGAGCAGGAACTGAACGAGGAGGAGATCCCGTTCATTCAGATCGTGTCGAAGAAGATCATGAAAGACAATCAGGCCTTCGGAAAATACCGCGGCGGCCAGGGCTACGAGATGATCGCCTCCAACCTCATGAGCAACATGTGGGGATTCATGGTGTGCTGCATCGGCTCGAAGGTATCTTGTACGCCGGGCCTGTTCGGCGGGTACTCTTCGCCGACCTATCCGTTGTGCAAGGTGAAAGGCGTCGACACCTTCGAAATCATGAAATCCGGCCCTGCGAAGTGGGAATTCTCCATCGTCGATATCATGAATAAGCAGCCATTCGCCGGCGCCACCTATAGTACCCATCATATGGGACTGCAGTTCGAGCTCTGCAATCGCGGCGAGCTGTACATGATCATGCAGGGAAGCGGCGGCGGTTACGGCGATGTACTGGATCGCGATCCGCTGCTGGTGATCAAGGATGTCGAGGAAGACCTCATCTCCCAGGAGACGGCGGTGCGGATATACCATATTGTCTTCAATCCGAAGACGCTGGTATTGGATCGCGAAGCCACTAGCGCGGCTCGGACAGCGGAACGTGCAGCACGCAAGAAGCGGGGCGTCCCGTACAAGGATTTTTGCAGACAGTGGAACCAGGCGGAGCCCCCGGCGGAGTTGCCGATGTACGGCTGCTGGGGCGAGGATATCGGCACCATATACGCCGGGCCCTTTGGCGGAATGCCGCGAAAAACGATGAAGGCAGATTCGATGGAGGGCGTTTTCATGCCCAACCCCAAGGACGTGAAAATCGCCGAGTTGCAGGCGCGCATCCTTAAACTTGAGCAGCAGAATCGCCCGTGAGCGGTGTTATAGTTCTGGTTACGGTGCGAGGAGACATAACTTGACACTGGAGGTACCGATTCGAAGCGGTACAAACGATATGTCATGACCTAGCTGGCGGGGTAGATGCAATAGGGGGGGGATCCGCGGTGCCTACTAAGAATCCTTATGTCGGTTTCCGGAAGGATCAGCGCCGGACCTATTCGCTTTGGGAACGGTTCAATTCGGGTGCCGTCAATGCCGAAGGCTTGGCCGATCCCTACATGAAGCTGATGATCAACGAGTGGGCACGCTGCACGAAGCTCGGCGTGGATCCAGCCCGCCGCTTCGGCGTCAAGTGTTCGGACGAGGCCTTCCAGAAGCATTTGGGCGATAATCGGCAACTGTTGGACGCGGCACGCCCATTTATCGACAAGGTGACGGAGCAGTTCAGCGGTGTTCCCGGCGTCATATTGCTTGCAGACGCCGAAGGCGTGATCCTGTATATCGCCGGCAACTCGGCGGTCCGCGATTTGGCTGCCGCACGTTCCGGCGTGGTTGAAGGTTCCTGTTGGCTCGAGACCGTCGCCGGCACGAACGGTATGGGCTCGGCGCTGTCCAAACGAGAGCCGGTTCACGTGTTTTCGACGGAACATTTCTGCGAAGGCTGGCATGAGTGGACCTGTGCGGCCACGCCTCTCATGGATGCCGATACCCACGAGACGATCGGAGTCATCGACTTCACGACTGTCGGCAAGAATTATCAGGAACAGGCGCTTTCACTGACATCCTCGATGGCGCGGACCATCACGGCGGATTTCCAACAGCGCTCGATTGCCGTCCGGCACTATCTGCTGCAACGCTACGAAAGCCTCTGCAACCGCTATCCGGCGGAAAACGTGATTCTGCTGGACGAACGAGGCCGCCTGGTCCGCACGGTACGAACGAACGGCGCTACCGTGCAATTGACGCCGCGATCATTGGACCGATGCGCCGATCCGATTCGCATCCGCACGAAGGATACCGGTCGGTTTCTCGGCACCGCATATGTTTTGAGCAACCATGCCTTTCGCGAAAGGCCGATCGCGAAACCCACGCTTCCCGCGGCTATTCGATTCAACACGGTGCCGAGAGCGCAGTTCGAATTGAAATCCAAGCTGCCCCAAGAGGAATGGGACTATCAGTTGATATTCGACAACGCGATCGTGGGAATCGGCTGCAGCATCGACGAATCGATGGTGCGCTGCAGTCGTCGCTTCGAGGATATCCTCGGTTACGAACCCGGCGAGCTGGACCGCGCGAATTTCCGCCAGATATTTCCCACGGAGAGTGAATACCTGTCCACGCATGCGGCGATGTCGCGGCACTTTCGCAGGCATCGCGTGTATGACGATGAGCGCTTGATGAAGCGCAAGAGTGGAGATTTACTGTGGTGCGCGTTGTCCGTCAAGCGACTCAATGCAGGCACCCGGAGGCGCCGCGCCATCTGGATATTGCAGGATATCTCTCCGCGCAAGAATGCCGAAGAAGCCTTGCAGCGCACGCATCAGCGCCTCGAGAGCCTGGTGCAAGAACGCACGCAAGAGGTGCGCCAGACCAACGAGGCGCTGAGGCAAGAGATCGCTAGACGCAAACGCATCGAAGAAAAGCTGCGCGAGAGCCGTAGAAAATACCGAACTTTGTTCGAAACCGCACCCGTCGGCATGTTCGTGACGGACGGTGACGGCGACGTCGTCGAGGTCAATAGGGCGATGGCGCGCATGATTCCGAAGGCCGAGTTGATTTCCAGTATGCGCGGCTCGAAGTCGGCGCGGATCACGCAGATCCATCCGGACGGAACGGAGATGAAGCGCTCGGAATTCGCCGATGCACGCGCTCTGCGCGAAGGCAAGACCATTCCGGAATTCGAACTCGGTGCGCGCAATCGAGAGGGCCAAGTCCGGTGGTTCAGCGTCAGCAGCGCGCCGATGCCGGTGAAGACCTATGGCGCGGTGGTGGCCCACCGCGAAATTACCGAAACGAAGCGGCTCGAGGAGCAGGAACGGGTGCGGCGAATGGAGTTGGCGCGCGCCTCGCGCGTCAACACGATGGGCGAAATGGCGGCTGCGATGGCACACGAGCTGGGCCAGCCCTTGAGCACGGCGATGAACTTTTTGACCGGATGCCAGCTGCGACTTGCCGCCGGCGACTACGATCCGGCGGCCGTTTCGGACACGATCTCGCAGGCGCTGAAGTACACGGAGCAGGCCGGCGATATCATCAAGAATATCCGGCAGTTCGTGCGGCTGCATCAGCCAAACACGGTGCTCGCAGACATTCACGCCATCATTCGCGACATGGCGATATTCATGGAATTCGAAAGCCGCGAGCACGGCGCGGCCATCGCACTGGCGTTATCCGCCGATATTCCGCAATTGATGCTGGATGCGTTCGAGATCAAACAGCTCATGGTGAATCTGATCAAGAACGGGCTGGAGGCCATGGCCTCGGTCGCGACGGTGCAGCGCATATTGACGATCGGAACCAAGCTACGCGGCCGTAAATGGGTGGAGGTGACCGTGGCGGATCGCGGCAATGGTATCGCCAGCCATGACGTGACCAACATATTCAAACCGTTCTTTTCGACCAAGCCGGATGGAATGGGTCTCGGCCTCGTCATCTGCCGGTCCATAGTGGAATCTCACGGCGGGAAGCTTTCCGTGAACGCCAACGTACACGGGGGAGCGACGTTCACATGTCTACTACCGAACATCGGACAGTGACCCCGAAGGTTGAAGAAGAGACGGTATACATCGTCGATGACGAGGAGCCGCTGCGGCGTTCGCTCAAGTATCTTCTCGAATCCGTCAAGCTGCATGTCAAGGCGTTTGAGTCGGCGGAGGCTCTGCTCAAGAGCCTGACGCCCCTGTCACACGGCTGCATCGTGCTCGATGTCAGAATGCCGGGCATGAGCGGTCCGGAGCTCATGGACCACCTGATCGAGCGGGGGTTCGCCATTCCGATAATTTTCCTGTCGGCGCACGGCGATGTCCCGCTAGCGGTACGCGCCATGCGCGGAGGTGCGGTTGATTTCCTGCAAAAACCTCCGAACAGTCAGGCCTTTCTTGAATGCGTGCGACGAGCGCTCGCGCAGGGCAAACGGAGGCATGAGGAGCAGGCAATGGCGACCGTCATCAACGAACGCCTGGCGACCGTCACTGCTCGGGAGCGCGAAGTGCTGGATTTGCTGGTGGCCGGGCAAAACAACAAGGCCATCGCTCGGCTCTTGAACGTGGGTTACAAGACCGCGGAGGCGCACCGTGCGCGGCTAATGCGCAAAATGCAGGCGCACAACTATCCCGAACTCGTGCATATGATGCTCGTCATCCGACGAGGCAACTCCGATCCCCAGTAACCTGAATAATGGGAATGTAGGGGAATCCTTGGGCTATAGGGGGTATTTCCCTGAGATGAGACGCCCATTTGCCGGTACTTTGGCGGCTTTATACGCAGATCGCATAGCGAAGCCGAAGCGCAAGCGCCGGTATATACCTAATTGATCGGCTGGCGCATCGGCAGATACTTCCAAGGAGTTCATTGAAAGACTTCCGAGGACTGGTCGGAAACAAGAATGCGGCCGTGACGGGCGCCGTCGTCGAGTCGCGATCATTTGGCTTTCGGGGCAAGGGGGATCAGATGCACATAAAGAAATATGATTTTGACTATGGCCGGCGCGCGCTTCTGGAAAAGGCGGCGAAGGGAGCCTTCGCGGCCGGCGTGTTGGCGCCGCTGTGGCCGCTGATCGCGCGAGGCGCCGACGTGAGCAAAGCGTACCCCGAGGAGTTAACTTCCATTGAGGCGTACACGAAGGGCAAGATCAAGCCGGGAGACGTCCTCACGGCGGACAATGTGGACGTGGTCAAGGATCTGCTCGATCCGATTGCGTATCAGCAGGTAAAGCGCATGGGTCGGCGCATCAACATCGTCGCGCCGACCACGGACATCACCAAGATGTTCAATCACGACTTCCTTGAAGCGACGCTGCGCAACAAAGGCAAATCGCGATTCGACGAGAGCGGAAACGTCGCATTCGAAGACGGAGGTCCGTGGCGCGGCGGAACACCGTTTCCTGAACCGAAGGATGCCAAGGAAGCCCTATGCAACATCACCTTGAGCTGGGGCCGCCACGATTATTCTCTGTACGCCATCAGGGACTGGGATATTCAACCGTCCGGCGACGAGGCCTACCAGTACGATTTCGTGTGGTGTGAGCTCAATACCACTGCGCGCACCGACGGGCAGGTGTTCGAGGGCCATAAGGATTTGTTGCGGCTGCAATCGGTGTTTTTTACCAAACCGCAGGATACGGCCGGCACCGCCTATTTGTCGCAGTGGTACTACGATCAACGCCGATTTCCGGAGCTTTACGGATATCTGCCGGCGTTCCGGCGTGTACGCCAATTTCCGACGAATCAACGCTTCGAGCCGCTCGTGCCGGGCATCACTTTCTTCTTGTCGGACGCTTGGTCATCCGGGGATCCCATGCTGACTTGGGGGAATTTCAGGACCATCGGCCGTCAGCCCTTCCTCGGCGCCATCAGCGGGAATTGGCAGGGAAGCCACCCCAATTGGGAAAAGAACCGCCACGGCGGCGGCAAGGGAAAGACCTTCATCGACACTTACATGGAAATGATACCGGAAGTCATCGTGCTGGAGGCGGAGCCGGTGGGTTACCCGCGTGCACCCGTCAGCAAGAAGCGCGTCTGGATCGACGTCCGAAACAACATGTACGTCGCGAGCGTGAGCTACGACCGGCGCGGAGAAGTCTGGAAATCCTTTGAAACCGGTTCGGGGCAATTCGTCGACGGCAACACTGTCTTCAAGGACACCTCAGGCTATCCGGCATGGTCTTGGACCTATGTCATGTGCCACGACATCCAATCGAATCGCATGAGCATCCTAAGTCACGTCAAAGAAGTCACGGGCGGATATAAGACCACATTTAGTCCGGACGGCGATGTATTGAATAAATACCTCACCGTGCAGGCGATGCAGCGGTTGGGCTCAGCCTGATCATCACGTGAACCACGAAGCCGGCGAGAGCCGGTTTCGTATCACTTGAGGCACGCATGGTATCCCTCCGTTATCGTATTGCTCGCTGGATGATGCGCCACCGGCTCCCGGTGGCGATCGTTTTCTGTCTCGTCACGCTGGGCTTCGCGGCCGGTCTGCCGAGGGTGCAGCTCAAGACGATTTTCTCCGATCTGCTGCCGCGGGACGATCCGTTCGTGCAGGTTTACAAGGATCATCCGAATTTCGGCAATCCGTTGACCATCACGCTGATGGTGCGACGCAAAGATGGCGACATCTACAATGCCGAATCCCTCGAGAAGGTGTGGCAGCTCACCCGGGACATCGATCTCGCGCCCGGCGTCGATCACGATCAGATCCTGTCCATCGCCACGGAAAAGGCGCGTTATGCGGAGGCGACGCCCTTCGGCATAGACGTCCGGCCGCTGATGGAGGACCACGCTCCGCGCACGGCGGAGGAAATCGCGGCGTTCCGCGGCCGCGTGGACAAGTCGCCCAACGCGCGCACTTTCCTGGTGTCGAACGACGGCACCGCGACGCTCATCAACGCGACTTTCATAGAAAAACGCCTCGACTACGGCATAGCCTTCGCATTCGTGCAGAACCTCGTGGTCAAGAGCCGTGACGCGCATCACGATGTCTACATGGCGGGCCAGCCCGCGCTGACGGGCTGGGTGTATCACTACGAGTCTCAGATGTTCGGCATATTTTCCGTGACTCTCGCCGCATTGTTGGGCGCGCTCATCCTCTACATGCGCAACGTGGTCGGCGTCGTGACTCCCATCGTCACCAGCGCCGTGGCGGCCATATGGGGATTCGGCTTCGTGGGGTGGTTGCGATCGCCGATTGAGCCGCTGCTGATGATCGTGCCGCTGCTCCTCGTCGCACGGTCGCTCTCGCACTGCGTGCAATTCACCGAGCGATATTTTGAGGTCTATGCGCAAGTAAAGGATCGCATCAAGGCGGCCGAAATCACGATGGGAGTGATGATGGCTCCTTCCGTGCTCGGAATCTTCTGCGACATCGTCGGCATATTCCTCATTGCACTGGCGCCGATTCCGGCGATGCAGCGCTTCGCCTTGTTCTGCGGATTTTGGGCGATTTGGCTGATCCCCACCGGCGTGTTTCTAATTTCGCTCCTGCTCACAGTGCTGCCGGCGCCGAAGAACATCGTGAATATCACCGGCGGCGCGGGCGAATTCGGCGTGCATCGGTTCATCAAGAAAGTGCTGACTTACCTGTCGACCGTCACGTACGGCAAGCGGGCCCGCTATACCTCGATCGCCGTCGTAGTCGTTGCGGTATTCGCGATTTATACGGCCTTGCAGATTCGAATCGGCAACCCGACCGAGGGAAGCAATTTGCTCTGGGACGATTCGGAATTCAACACCGCCGTGCGCCAGATCAACGATCATTTTCCGGGTGTCAATACCCTGGAGATCGTCTTTGAGGGCAAAAACCAAATGGACCCGAATCGGGTCACGCATCAGGCGGACACGGTCGTCACGATGCTGAAGCTGCAGAACTTGATCGAGCACGGCGCTTCGCCGCCGCGCGCCACCTTGTCGATCGCCGACTACTTCATGGAGGGCAATCGGCTGTTTGCGGGCGGAAATCCTAAATGGCTGCCGCTCGATCCGAACGACGGGGCCGTCAACGCCGCCGCGCAGGCGGTCATGCTGGGCAGCAGCGCAAAGGCATTTTCCAATGTGGTCGACTTCGAACAAGAGAACGGAACGGTCTCCCTTTGGTACAAGGACAATAAACAAGACACGGTGGTAGCTGCCTTGCGCCAGGTGCGCGCGGCCGTGCGGCAACTCGGCGTGGACCACGGCGCATTTCGCATCAGGCTCGGCACCGGCACGATAGCCCTGCAGGAGGCGATGAACAACGTGGTCGAGCGATATCACTGGGTGGTGATCGGCCTGCTCAACGTGGTCATTCTCATTGGGTGCAGCATCGCGTACCGGTCTATTGTCGCGGGTCTGATCCTGTTGGCGCCGGTCAACCTCGCCAACTTCATCCTCAATGCCTGTATGCACTTGATGGGCATCGGGCTCGATGTGAATTCGCTGATGGTGGCTGCGATCGGCGTGGGCGTCGGCATCGACTATGGAATCTATCTTCTGTCGCGCATTTGCGAAGAACACCAGGCTCATGCATCGAATTGGGGTCTTACTCTCACGGCGGCGTTGACGACGACAGGCCGCGCAATTTTGTTCACCTCGACCATCATGCTGATCGGCATCCTGCCGTGGTACTTCCTGTCGGCGCTCAAGTTCATGGCCGATATGGGCCTGCTGCTGGCGCTTACGCTTACCAGCAACATGGTGCTGGCACTGATCGTACTACCGCTGCTTGTATGGCTTGTGAAACCGGCTTTCGTCGGACGCACGGATTTGCTGGTCGGCGAAGGCGTGGACCTGTCGGTCGTGACCGCATCCGATGCCGAACTCGCCGATTTGATATAGCGGGCATGGGAACTCGCATGGTGTTGCAAGGGAGGGAGCCGCGGAGTCCGCTGATCCGTGTATTGGTTCTAACGATTGCACTCGCGGCGGGCGCGGCCGATGCAATCGGCGGCTCGGGAAGCACACCGCCATCGGTCAATATCCTGCTTTCAGGGAGCGCCCATGAGGCGCAATTTGCCGTCGCATTTGACAAGCAAAGCGGCATCGCCGTGGGGTCCGGCGGGTCCATTATGGCGAGCGGCGATGCGGGCGCGAGTTGGCGGCGCGAGGACTCTCCGACGACGCTCGCTCTTCTCGGCGTCGATCTCAACGATACGGCGGCAATCGCCGTCGGTCAGCAAGGCGTGATTCTCACCAAGCGCTCGGCCGGTGCCAAATGGAACGTGGCGCGATCGGGGACGGACAATCGGTTGTTCTCGGTGGCGCTGAATGCGCGCGGCGATGCCGTCGCCACGGGCGCCTTCGGGACCGTCATCGCATCGCATGACGGCGGCGAGACCTGGAAATCCGTCGCGCCCGGCTGGAGGAGCATGGTCGCCGACGGGATCGAGCCGCATCTGTATGCGGCAAGTATCAACTCGGCGGGAGTCATGATCATTGCGGGCGAATTCAGCCTCATTCTTCGCTCGGCGACGGGCGGCGCGAGCTGGGAACTGCTGCACAAAGGCGATGCGTCGTTGTTCGCCATGCACATGCGAGAGGACGGCGCGAGTTATGCCGTTGGGCAGAGCGGCACGATTCTACGCAGTGGGGATCGCGGCTCGACATGGACCGTGCTGCCGCCGATCAGCAACGCGAATTTACTCGGTGTCTGCGCCGCGAGCGACGGCCGCGTCGTCGTGACCGGCATGCGCGATATGTTGGTGAGCGGGGACGGCGGCGATAGCTGGGAGCATGTGGCAACGAGCGACACGACGACCTCCTGGTACGCCGGCGCGGCGCAAGGAGGGCCGCACGCGCCGATTGTCATCGTGGGCCACTCCGGACAGATCGCCCGGGTCGGGCCTTGACGCCAAGATCATGCGCGTCATCCGCTACGACCGCGACTACAGCCGTCGCCATTTTCTCAAAGGACTGACAGGCGGCTTCGCCGCCGCCGGGGTGCTAGCGCCTTTGTGGGACGTCATCGCAAAATCAGGCGACTCAAGTGCGGCTTATCCTGACGAGCTACTGTCCATCGAAAATTACACCCGCGGACGCATCAAGACGGGCGACGAGATCAACGCGGACAACGTCGAGCTGGTGAAGGATCTGCTCGAACCGATCAAGTACCTGCAAGTAGCGACCCTGGGAAGGCGCCTCAAGATCACGAAGTCCACCACAGAGATCATGAAACTCGGCCCGTGGGAATACTTGGAAGCGACACTGCGCAATAGAGGCCAGGCGCGTTTTGACGACCGCGGCAATGTCGTCACACTCGAGGGAAAGCCGTGGATCGGCGGCAATCCGTTTCCGGATGCGCAATCCGCATTGGAGTTGTTTGCGGGACAAACGCTGTCGTGGGGGCGGCACGACGCATCATTCTATGCCATCAAAGAAGACGATATTTCACCTGAGGGCGAAGTTCAGTTTCGCTACGAGTCGGGCTGGGCGGAAATGTCGGCGGTTGCACGCGTGAGCATGGAACCGCACCCGTACATGCTCGGTAAGGAAGACAAGCTGCGCTTTCAGTCGATCTTTTTTCAGACGCCCGACAATGTGAAGGGAACGGCTTTTCTGAACATCTGGCCCTACGACCAGCATCGCTTTCCCGAACTTTACGGCTTCGTCGCGGCATTCAAGCGCATCCGCCAGTTTCCGACGGATCAGCGTTTCGAGCCCCTGATTCCCGGGTCGACGCTGTACCTCTCGGATGCGTGGACCGCCGGCGATCCGCTCTATACCTGGGGCAACTACAAAATTGTGGGGCGCGGTCCGATGCTCTCCGCGGTCTCCGGCGGCTGGAGCGGCGATCATCCGAACTGGGAGCACAAAACGCACGGCGGGCCCAAGGGCAAGACGTTCTGGGATACACAGGTGGAACTCGTTCCGGAGGCCGTCGTCGTCGAGGCCGAGCCGGTGATGTTTGCCCGCGCTCCGGTGAGCAAGAAGCGTGTCTGGTTCGATGTGCGCACCGCGTTGCCGGTCGCGATGGTTTCATACGATCGCCGCGGCGAAGTGTATCGTTCATTTGACGGTGCCTATTCAATGTTCGAAGCCGATGGAAAATCCGTCATGGACGGCAGCCATCCCTATTGGTCCTGGACGCATGTGCATAGCTTCGACAGCCAGACCGGGCGAATGTCGCGGCTCGAGCAAGTTCGCAGTATTTCGGGCGGACATGCGACCAGCGTCAACCGCGCGAGCATTTACGACGACTATCTGACCAGCGCCGCCCTGATGCGCCTCGGCAGCGCGTGATGCCGGAGTACTTCGATATCGAGCGAGGCGGACTATGGGCGCGCTGCTAGAGAGAATCGCGGCCTCGAGTACGCCATTGGTGTGGCTGGATGATGCTGCGTATTCGGCGCGGCTACTGGCTGCGCCAAGCACCGTGTGGCTCGATGCCGCCGCGCTGACGGCGTTTCGCCGCAAGGCGGCAAGCCTGCTGCCGTCGGATGTGACCGTGGTGCCCATAGGCGCCATCATGGAAGCGGCCGTGAAGGCAGACGAGGAGTTGTTGGCGGAAATGCGCGCGAAGAAGCGGGTGATCGCGCCGCTTCGAACCTTGCTCGGCGACGCCAAAGCCCGTTCGCTCGCGATCGACGCCGCAAAGGCCCTGTGCGGCACATTGAGCTCGAAGCCGTTGGTCGCCAGCATTCCTTCGCCTCGCCGTTGGATCAAAGAGGCGTACGCATGGGCACACGGCCCATCGGAGGCCGATGTGGATCCAGAAGAAGTCGATTCCGCCGCGGTCTACGTCGCGGAATTTCTCCGTGGTCTCGGTACTGTCGGCGTCAACGCCTTGCTGCTGGAAGAGCGAATCGGCGACGAGCCGACATCAGCCGGCGAAATTGCATGGTATCAACCGGTCATCAACGTATGTAAGCACTACCGATGGGACATCGGGCTCAAGCTGGCGGATGGCGGCGAATTTCACGGCGAAGCCGTCGATATGGCGTTCATCATCGCCCCGCGGCCTCCGATGGGCACGGTTCCGGGCGTCGCCACGCCTGCGTCCTTTTGGGCCGATGCGATGCCACCGGCGGTGCCCGCGGGCGGCTTTCGCTTCGCTCAAATTCCCGCCGACGCCAATCCGGAGTATGTGCTGCAGCGTCTCAATGCATTGCGCGGTGACTGATGCGACGAGTGAGGTGGTATTCCGCTAACGCATGTTCGGGAAATCCCGATTCGAAGCCCGATAAGTCCCGAATTGCGGGGTCTGACCACCACTCCGATACTGGATTGAAAAATGGGTCCGCGCCATAGCGCGGACCAAAGACGAATCGACCCGCTTACGTCCGTAGGACGCGCGGCAACGTAAGATACGAAAGGGGGGCATATGTACAACAAGAATGGCTGGCGGAACAAATCTATCTTGGTATTTTCGATTGCTGCGGCCGCGGCGATGATGCAATCGGTTGCGTGGGCCGATGAGGATTTCAGCTGGAGCGGCTTCATCCGTTCGGAGACGGCCATAAGAACCACGAGCGAGCAAAACATGTTCAATCAGGGCGGCAACCCCTTCAACGGCGTACCGGTTAGCCGCACATCCGTGCTTGGTACCGATATCACCACCCGAGACGGCGTGCCCTTGGACAATTCGATTAATATGCAGATGTTTCGCGGCGAACTCGGTGCGATATGGAAGATGAACAATAATTTTTCCGTGCAAGCAAAACTGCGGGTTCTCTATGATCCTGGCTGGTACGACCAGTACAACCCCGGTACGATCGGAAGCCAAGCCCAAGCGACCAGCGGCGGCAATCCGGGCGGAGTGTACGGACAGCCGAACTATTTCCAGAATCCCGTGCAGGGTATGAGTCATCCGAATCCACTCGAGTGGGACGGCCAGAATTACCAAATCTACTTTCCTGCATTGTTCCTGGAATTCAACAAGGGCCCGCTCGACGTGCGGCTCGGGAATCAACAGATTGCCTGGGGACAGGCGCTGTTCTTCCGGGTATTCGATGTGGTCGACGGCCTGGATCTGCGGCGCCATTCGGCGCTGGACTTTGCCTCGGAAGAGTATTCGGACAAACGAGTTCCATCGCTCGCGTTGCGCACTACTTATCAGGTGGCCAATGGGTGGGTCGCGGATGGGTATGTGGAAAAGTTCCAGTCGACGGTCTACTCTAATCCGAACACCCCGTACAACGTCATTGCCTCTCAATTCACCATTCATGATTTGTACGAGCAATATCAGAACAAGCTCGATCTGGGTCTACGGCTCAAAGGCGATTTGGGCGCCTTCGGCGTGCAGGGCATGGCGGTCCATCGCTACAATCCGGACGGGGTCTTCCGCTGGACGCAGTCCGGCGTTGACCGCGATCTTCCGGGTCTCCCGGGAACCGGCAAGCTGCTGGCCCAAACCCCGTTCGAGGTCGATCCCTCCGGTGTGTGGTCGGCAAACGAATGGTTTACTTATGCGGGCGCTGCTCGGCTGAATGGCGTCACAGCGCTCAACTCGGCGGTCTCCCAATTTCCTGCGGCGCAGGCACTGGGTGCGGTCGTCATTCCCGGCAACCCCTCGAGCCAAGCCGCATACAACGCCGCCGCGGAGGAGCTCAATCTGTTCTTCCAACTCTCGGGCAGCGGATTGCGCGGACACTTAGCCCGCGAATACTTTCAGGAAAACGATTTTGGACTGGGCACGAGCTACGTGGTGTCGGGAAGCCCAGGATCGTTTCTCGATCAGCTCATCATCAACCTCGAGGCTTCGTATGTCCCGGATCGAACGTTCACGAATCCTTCGTTGAGCTCCGACTTTATTCACAAGCCCGAAACGTCGACGGCTTTGGTCCTGGAGAAATACCAGCGCTTCTCATCGAGTTTCCCGGCAACCTACATGGTATTTCAGTGGATGCATAAAACGGAGAGCGACCTGTTCGGGCGTTACCTCGGCGGCATGGGCGGCACGGAGTCGAACGCTGCCGGGGGTTTTGGTGGCGGGTGGAACGCATTGGCTTTCGCTTTCCAGCAACCGTTTCCGGGTCTGGTGTGGCGCTTCGATTTTGCCGCGTTGTATGACACCCACGGCGGCATCCTCGTGCAACCCGCGATTCGCTGGAAGCCGAGCGGAGGCATCACCGTCGAGACCTTCTACAATTATTTGAACTCACACTTGGCGGGCACCAACAACGCCAACAACAACATCATCGGTACGCTGGACTTCGCGAGCGAGGTGGGCGTTCGACTCGGCTACCAGTTTTGAGAGGTCTACGCAGTGCCGCGCAAAATATTTCCGAACGCGGCGGCTGCGCTGGACGGTCTACTGTTTGATGGCATGACGGTGATGGCCGGCGGTTTCGGTCTATGTGGCATTCCTGGGGACCTGATTCTCGCGCTGCGTGACTCAGGTGTTGAAGATCTGACCGTCATCGGCAACAACGTTGGCTGCGACCAGCACGGGCTTTGGCACGTGCTGGCCAACCATCAGATCCGCAAGGTCATCCTCTCGTACGCCGGCGACAACAAGTTGTTGGAGCAGTCGTTCTTGACGGGCGAGATCGAAATAGAATTCAATCCGCAAGGCACGCTGGCGGAACGGATTCGGGCAGGTGGTGCGGGCATACCGGCCTTCTACACTCGCACGGGTTACGGGACGGTCATCGCCGAAGGCAAGGAGACGAAGCAGTTCGGCGGCAAGGGATGCGTTTTGGAAACCGCACTGACGGCGGACGTGTCTCTCGTCAAAGCGTGGAAGGGCGACAGCGAGGGCAACCTCATCTACCGCAAGACCGCGCGCAACTTCAATCCGATGATGGCGACGGCGGGTGCGGTAACGGTCGCGGAAGTCGAGCTACTCGTTGATGTAGGTGATCTGCACCCGGATCATATCCACACTCCGGGCATATTCGTCGATCGCATTTTTCGGGGCGTGCGCCATGAGAAGCATATCGAGCGGCGCGCTACCCGCGAACGTGCAGCGTCGCCGGACGCTTTAGGGGCAGGCGGCTAATGCCGTGGACACGCGAACAGATGGCGGCTCGCGCCGCGCGCGAGGTAAAGGACGGCTTTTACGTCAATCTCGGGATCGGCATTCCGACTCAAGTGGCCAACGTGCTGCCACCCGGTATGCAGGTGACGCTACAGAGTGAAAATGGGATGTTGGGTATGGGACCATTCCCCTATCCCGAAGATATCGACCCCGACCTCATCAATGCCGGCAAACAGACGATTACGGAGCTGGCGCACAGCAGCTATTTTTCGTCGGCCGACAGCTTTGGAATGATTCGCGGCGGGCACATCGATCTCACCATTCTTGGATCGCTGCAGGTTGCCGAGAACGGCGACCTCGCAAACTGGATGGTGCCGGGAAAAATGATCAAGGGAATGGGTGGTGCGATGGACCTCGTCGCGGGTGTACAGCGCGTCGTCGTCCTGATGGAACATGTGGAGAAGAGCGGTGCACCTAAATTCAAACGGCGCTGCACTCTCCCGTTGACGGGTGCCGCTGTCGTCGATCTACTGATTACCGATTTGGCAGTGTTCGGCATCGAGCGCGGCGGGGGTGCCACTCTTCTCGAGATGGCGCCCGGAACTTCGCTTGACGAAATAAGAGCGAAGACGGAGGCGAGCTTTCGCTGAACTTGAAGGCGTTGACAATGCGACTCATCGATTTTTTCGATCAAGCAGCGGCACGACATCCCGGGCGATGTGCATTTGCCGATCAGGAGACGACTTTTGACTACGCACAGATGCGGGTGTTTTCGCAGCGTCTGGCGGCGGCGATGCGCGAACGCGGCATCTCCGACAACGCAAGAGTTGCCATTTATTCGCCGAACGCCGCAGCCGCATTCGGATGCATCCTCGCGACAGTCCGCGCCGGTGCGGTGTACGTTCCGATCAATATCCGCAATGCCCTGGACGAAAACGCGGAATTTATCGCGCTTGCACAGTGCGAGTGGCTTTTCTATGCGTTCCGCTTTCACGATCACGCCAAGATTCTGCGCAGCAGGGTCGGGAGCCTGACACAGCTGGCTTGCATCGACGGTTCCGACGACGGTACTGTCAGCATCGACCATTTAATCGCGGGGGCGGACGGCCCTCCGGCCGAGATCGCGCATGACCCGCATCGCATGGCGACGATATTCGGTACCGGCGGTACTACGGGCCGATCCAAGGCAGTGCGCTGGGACAATCTGACTTGGGAGACGCTGATTGCTCAGGCGGCGATGAATATAATGCCCGTGGGCCATGATGCGGCGCCTGTCCATCTCTGCGTTGCGCCGATGACGCATGCGGCCGGCGTCCTCGCCATGATGCTGCTGCCGTTTGCGCCGACGAATATCGTCCTCGATCGAGCGAGTCCGTTCGAGATATTGGAAGCCATCGACAAATACCGCGTAACGCACCTATATGTTCCCCCGACCCTCTTGTACTCGATGCTGGCGCACCCGCGGGTTCGCGAGTTCAACTACGGTTCACTGACCCACTTCATCGTGGCGGCGGCTCCGATTGTGCCCGACAAGCTGGCGCTGGCGGTCGAGGTATTCGGACCTTGCATGTGCCAGTACTATGGGCAGGCGGAAGCGCCGATGGCGGTGTCGTTTTTCGCTCCGTATGAAGTGGCCGAGGCGGTGAGCGATCCAGCCAAGCGCCATCGCTTGCTGAGTTGCGGCCGGCCGAACGTCCTGTCTCGGACAGCGATTGTCGACGATTACGGCAATCGATTGCCGGCGGGAACGCCGGGTGAACTCGTGGTACAAGGAAATCTCGTTTCCCCAGGATATTTCCGCAATCCCGAAGCCACGGCCGAGGCGCAACGGGGCGGCTGGCTGCACACCGGCGATATCGCGCAGATGGACGAAGAAGGCTTTCTGTACATCGTCGACCGCAAGAAAGACATGATAATCAGCGGAGGTTTCAACGTGTACTCCATCGAAGTGGAAGGCGTATTGAACGGACATCCCGCCGTGGAAAATTGCGCGGTCGTGGGTGTGCCGGATTCAAAGTGGGGCGAATCCGTCAAAGCCATCGTAGTGCTCAAATTGCACGCCAATGCATCGGAACAGCAAATTATCGAATTCTGCAAAACGGCGCTTGGAGGTGTCAAGGCACCGAAGAGCGTGGAATTTTGGCCGGAGCTGCCGCGCACGCCGGTCGGCAAGGTGGCCAAGAGCGAGATAAGAGCTCGCTATTGGACCGGCAGACAGCGCGCTATCAACTAACAGGGGAACCGCCATGCGATCAGCTTATGTACTCGGTGTTGGAATGACGCCATTTCGTAGTCCGCGCAACAGCCCGAACTATGTCGAACTCGCCGGCGTCGCCGCTCGTGAGGCCTTGCGCGACGCAGGCCTCCATTACACTGACGTTCAACAGGTTTTCACCGCGTACGTTTACGGGGATAGTTGTAGCGGGCATCGCGCGGTCTACGAGATCGGAATGACGGGGGTGCCTATTTTCAACGTCAACAGCAACTGCTCGAGCGGCGCCAGCGCCTTGTACCTTGCACGCCAAGCGGTCGCGAGTGGGGCACTTGATATCGCATTGGTGCTCGGCTTCGAGCAAATGCCGTCGGGCGCGTTGGTAGAATACTGGAAGGATCGCCCCAGCCCGCTACAGCCCTACGTGGACGTGGTTGATCGCCGCAACGACGATGAGTCCGCGCCATTGGCGCCGAAATTGTTCGGCGCTGCCGGGAAGGAGTATTGCGACCGTTATGAGGTAGATTCTGCCTTCTTTGCGGCTATCACAATGAAGAGTCGTCACCACGCAAAGGACAATTATCGGGCGATATTTCGCGAACCCTTAAGTGCGGAGCAGGTCTTGTCGACGCCGTTGATCTGCAGTCCTCTAACTCGCGCACAGTGCTGTCCTCCGACTTGCGGCGCAGCCGCCGCTGTCATCGTCGGCGATTCGGTTCTGCGAAAGTTTGGCGCCGGACGTTCCGTGCGTATCTCGGGGCAAAGCCTTGAGACCGATTTGCCGTCGAGCTTCACGGACAGCGCCATGGACGCCGTCGGTTTTGGGATTGGGCGCATTGCGGCTGAACGCGCATACGACGAAGCGGGAATTTCGCCCGGGGACGTCGATGTTGCCGAACTTCACGATTGTTTCACCGTGAACGAGGTGTTGGCGTACGAGGCACTCGGTTTGTGCAAACCGGGGGGATCGAAAGAATTCATCGAAAGTGGGGACAATACCTACGGCGGACGGTGCGTTACTAATCCATCGGGTGGTCTACTGGCCAAAGGTCATCCGCTGGGTGCAACCGGACTTGCGCAATGCTTCGAACTGGTGACGCAATTGCGTGGCGAGGCGCAAGAGCGCCAAGTAGAAGGCGCAGGAATCGGCGTCGCCCATAATGTCGGCCTTGGCAGTTCATGCATCGTGTCGGTGTACCAAAGAACAACGTAAGGTCAGGGCGGATCGCACTCACCATCATTGGCGTCTGCGCGGGAGAGCATCCATGTATGGGGGTGGCCTTTGCTCTGGGTGACATGCACTTCGACGAGGCCGCGCCTACCCGCTGAATTCGAACCGGGGATTCAGAAAATGTGCGCCGCACACCCCAATCAATAGATGCTATCAGGTGCCACGGCATCCTGAGTGCCGGCGAAGCGAACCGCGTACTACCCAATCGGGCAGTTGTTTGCGCGGCACGGTTGGTACCAAATGGTGCTGGCGGGGCGAAAGGCGTAAGCAACAAGGCAGGCATAAGTCGGGACGTATGGACCTACTCATCAATATCGACAATGGCGGCACGCTCACGGACATTTGCGTTCTCAACGGCGCGCGCGTGATTCGTACCAAAACACTCACCACACCGCACGACTTGTCACAGTGCGTGTTCGACGGCCTGAAGAAGGCCTCGCGCGTGCTTTATGGCAAGGAGGATGTGCTCAGCCTGCTGCTCGCCACGAGCTATGTTCGTTATTCGACCACCCAAGGCACCAATGCCTTGGTCGAACGCAAAGGTCCGCGCATCGGGTTGATACTCGGGGGTGGCCTATCCGGCGAGTCTTTACAGTACGATGCGGGTTCGCGCGACCTGTATGGCGCATTGATCGGTCCGCGTGCGCAGCTACTCGGGGCTCGACTCGAGGACGATTCGCTGGATAGTGCCGCCGTGCGGGCGGTCAATGCCTTGGGCGCAGCCGGCGCGAATCGCATCGTGGTCGCGTTTGCAGGCACCGACGCCGCGCATGCGGAGAATCAGATCAAGCGCACGCTGCTGCGCACGTTTCCGCCGCATCTGCTGGGAGCCTTGCCGATCCTCTACACGCACGAACTCGTCGACGATGACGATCCGGCGCGGCGCGCCTGGAGCGCGATATTCAATGCGTTCTTGCATCCCGCCATGGAGAGATTTCTCTATAACACCGAGCACAAACTGCGCGATTATCGAACGCGCAATCCCTTGCTCATTTTCCGCAATGACGGTCATTCGGCGCGCGTCGCCAAGACCGTTGCGATCAAGACCTATAGCTCCGGTCCGCGCGGCGGCATGGAAGGCGCCAAAGCGCTGGCCGCCAACTATGGGTTCAAACAATTGCTTACGATGGACATCGGCGGGACGACCACCGATATTGGTCTCATCGACAAGCACGTGGTCCGCGCCACGCGCCGTGGTCTCATCGAGGGGGTGGCAACGTCCTTTCCGCTGTGCGATGTCCTGAGCGCCGGCGTCGGCGGCAGTTCCATCATCCGTGTCGAGAACGGGCAGCTCGCGGTCGGACCGCAAAGTGTCGGCAGCGCACCGGGTCCGGCCTGCTTCGGTCTCGGCGGCACCGAGGCGACGATCACCGATGCCTTCTTGCTGATGGGTTTGCTGGACCCGGCATCATATTTCGGCGGTGAGCTGAGGATCGACATCGACCGCGCAAGAGCTGCGATCGGTGCAAGAGTCGGCAAGCCGCTCGGACTCACGGACGAAAAGGCGGCGGCGGCGATGGAACTGGCCTGGGTCAACAGGGTCGCCGGCGAGCTGCGCCACTTCGCGACCATCACGGCGGACACGACGCTCGCGGCATTCGGCGGCGCCGGACCGTTCGTGGTATGCCAGGTGGCAGAGGCCGCGGGGATCGAACAGGTCGTCATTCCGGGTCTCGCCGCGGTGTTTTCGGCCTATGGCATCGGCTTTTCCGACATTGGACATGAGTATTCGGCACCTGTGCTGCGCAACGACGGGCAAGGTCTCGCCCAGTGCCGCGACTCGCTCCTGCAACGTGCGCGTCGCGGGATGTTTGCCGAAGGCGCAAGCCTCGAGGAGTGCCGGATCGAGGAGTTGCTGAACGTATCCACGGCGGCGGGTGAGCGCAGCATCGTGCTTACCGACGGCTGCTTGCCGGCGGGCATCGATCCTGACTCTCGCCTGTCGCTGTCGCTGACGGTCGTCAAGCCGGTTGCGCACGCCACGATCACGGGCCGTTTCGGCGCCGCCACCCATCCTGCCATCAGGCATTCGGTGCGAAACACCTGGGTAGCGGGCGGCGTGCAGGCGCTGCCGCTGTACCGTGTCGAGGACCAAAGCGCAGGCGCGAAGGCCCCGGGGCCCGCGGTCCTCGAGGAGGCTTTTTTCACTTGCCGCATCGATCCCGGCTGGCAATTCGAGATCAACGACAACAGCGATATTTTGCTGAGCAGAGCGTAAGAGGTCGCGCGATGAAAGTACTGATCACCGAGTATCTGCGAATCAACCTCGATACCGAAATGTGGGAGTGCCGCCGCTGCGGCAAAGTGCACGGCAGCGCGCGCGATAATTACAAGCGCGGACTGTTGGTCTACAACCGCGACCCGCGTGAGATTCACAAGCCGCTGCTGGATCCGGTCAAGTATCAGCGCACCTATTCGCCGGACCCGGCGTGGTGCCGGATACTGGAATATTACTGCGCACAGTGCGGCACCATGGTGGAGGTCGAATACCTCCCGCCCGGACATCCGCCGCTGCACGACATCGATCTCGACATCGATGCGCTCAAGCTCCAGTGGTGCGACCGGACCGAGGTTCAGGAGGCACCCATAGGCCCGGATCTGGCGCTGGAAAAGGTGCACAACCAGCGCGCGCTGCACCCCGAGCACCAACATGGCCAGCGGCGCTGAGGGGTTACCATGAAAAGAGTCTCCGTGGATATCGGCGGCACCTTCACCGACTGCTTCGTGGCCTGGGAGGATCGCTATGTCGAGGGCAAGGCGCTCACGACCCACCACAATCTCGCGCTCGGCTTCAACGATTCGCTTGCCGATGCCTGCAAGCAGTTGGACGTACAGCCGACGACCGTGTTGTCGCAGGTCGACTCAGTGCGCTACGCGACGACTCTGGGAACGAATGCCTTGATCGAACGCAAGGGGCCGCGGGTCGGGCTGCTGGTAACCAGCGGGTTCAAACACACGGTTCCGTTGTCGCGGGCGCGCGGCTACGGCGAGGGACTGCCGGAAATCGAACAGATGGACATCCCCAACGCGCGGCGGCCGCCGCCCATCGTCCCAATCCCGATGATTCGCGAGATTCGCGAGCGTATCGATTATCTCGGAGAAGTCTTCTGGCGGCTGGATGAGGACGACGTGCGGCTGCGGATTCGCGAGTTGGTGGACCAGGGCGCCGAGGCTCTCGTCGTCATGTTCACCAACAGCGTCGTCAATCCGGTGCACGAATTGCGCGTCAGAGAGATCTTTCTCGAAGAATACCCGGCGCATCTCCTCGGCAGCATTCCGCTGTTGCTGTCGCATCAGATCGCGGGCCGCAAGGGCGAGTATGCGCGCGCCACCTCCAGCATCATCGACGCCTTCCTGCATCAGACCATGTACTTCGGTCTCGGCACATTGGAATTGAATCTGCGCGCGCAGGGCTACGACAAGCCGATGCTGGTGAGCCACAATTCGGGCGGCATGGCGCAATTGAATTCCACCGACGCCTTGCAGACCGTGCATTCGGGGCCGGTGTCGGGCATTGCCGCGAGCGAACACCTGGCGACGCTGGCGGAACTCGGCAACGTCGTGGCCACCGACATGGGCGGCACCAGTTTCGATATCGGGATCGTGGTGCAAGGCGGTCTCAAGTACTACGACTTCAACCCGGTCATCGATCGTTGGTTGGTGAGCGTGCCCATGGTGCACTTGGTGACGCTCGGTGCCGGCGGCGGTTCGATCGCACGGTTCGAACGCATGTACAAGACCGTGGAAATCGGGCCGCAATCGGCCGGGTCCGATCCCGGCCCTGCCTGTTACGACCGTGGCGGCTTGAATCCAACCGTGACCGACGCGGATCTGTTGCTCGGCTATTTGGATCCGGCCAACTATGCCAACGGACGTATTCCGCTCAATCCGAAGCGCGCCAAGCAAGCGGTCGAGGATTATCTCGTCGACGAGTTGGATTTGACGCCGATCGAGATTTGCAAGCTGATCAAGCGGCAGGTCGACGGCAACATGGCGAACGGCATCGCCACGGAACTGCGTACGCGGGGGTACGAACCGAAGGATTTCACGATTCTCGCGTACGGCGGCAACGGCCCTTTGCATGCCTGCGGAATCGCCAATGCGCTGGGCGTGAGCCGTATTCTTGCGCCGCCTTTCTCCGCCACGTTCTCCGCCTGCGGCGCCGGCAATGTCAATCAGATGCACATCCATGAAATGAGCACCTGGACCGTGTTATTCAACGCGGGCAGTAAATCGCTGTTCGGCGATTTTACGACCTTCAATGCCAGCGTTGAGGAACTCGAGCGGCGCGGCCGCACGGATCTGCTGCGCCAGGGCATGCCCCCCGAGCAAATTCGCTATCGCCTCGAAGTCGACATGCGCTACGGCAATCAGCGCGTGCAGACCGCGGTGGTGACGCCTTTATCGCGCTTACGATCGCAGGCGGATGTGCTCGCGCTGATGGATCAGTTCCATGCCCGTTACGGCGAGCGTTTCGGCGAAGGCAGCCAGTCACCCGAAGCCGGCGTGCGCATCAACACCCTACGTGTCTGTTCGTTCGTCGAGCAGCCCACGGTGCAATTTGCCAAGTTGGCGATCAACGGCAAGTCTCGGCGCTCGTGCGCTCCGGTCGGCAGGCGCCAATGTCACTTCGTCAGCGAAGCGGCCCCCGTCGACACGCCGGTATTCGACGAGAAAGCGCTCGTGGAGGGCACCGTCATTGACGGGCCGGCCATCATCACCACGCGCGCCACAACGTACTTGGTGGAACCCCGTTGGACCGTTCATGCCGCGGCACAGGGCGGCGTGTGGTTTTTGCGTCAATGAGCAACGAGGCCGTCATGCAGCATGCGATTTCCGCCAAAGAACAGGCGTTATTGGATAAGTTCCTCGCCGACAACACGCTATTTCTGGGGCCCGACCCGGAGATCATGCGCAATCACTGCATCACGCCACGGTCGGCCGCCGAGGAGGCGGCGCTCAAGTCCGGTCTCGATCCGCATCGCGTGCACCATGTTCGTGGTCTGATCAACTCGGCGCTGTCGGAAGCATTCACGATGGTCAACCAAATGGGTGCCGCTCCGGGCGCCAAGTGGGGCGACCTCGTGACCGGCATCTACACGGCGCAGGGCGATTTGGCGATGATCGCGCCGCACGGCATCATCGCGTTTGCAGTGTGCTGCTTCTACCCGATTCGCTTCATCATCAAGAATTGGGTGAACGATCCGACCGTGGGCGTCAAGGACGGCGACGGCTTCATCCACAACGACGCTCGCTACGGCGGCATCCACAACACCGATCAGTCCATGATGATGCCCTTGTTCTACAAGGGTGAACTCGTCTGCTGGCTGTCTTCCACCATCCACGAGGGCGAGAACGGCGCCTGCGAGCCCGGTGGCTTGCCGGCGGCCGCCGAGAGCAAGTACGACGAAGGGATCAAGATGTCGCCTTTCAAAGTGGTGGAGAATTTTCAGCTGAAACGCGATCTCGTGACGTTTCTACAGAATTCAGTGCGCGATCCGAAACTGCAGCTCGAAGACATGAAGGTCAAGTTGCACGCGGTGATACGCCTACGCGACCGCATCACCGCCATTCTCGATCAGTTCGGAAAGGACCTATTGATCGGTACGCTGCGCTCGCACCTGGAGGACGTGGAGAGCGAAATGCGCCGCCGTATTCGCGAGATGCCGGACGGCACGACGCGCGTCGTGCAGTTCATGGACTCGAGCCTGCGCGAAAACGCGATGCAAAAGATTTCCCTTGCGATCACCGTGAAGGGCGACCGGATGATTCTCGATTTTCGGGGCACGGCGCCACAATTCATGAATCGCTCGGTGAATACCAATATCGCCTCGTTCAAGGCGGCGCTGTGCACCGGCCTTCTGCAGAACATCTGGCCCGATCTGCCGCACACCATGGCGGTGCTGTCGCCCATCGAGATCATCACCGATCGCAATTCGATCATCGATGCGGAAGGCGAAATGCCGCAGGCCATGAGCCTCATGCCGCTGTTCAAGGGCTGCGTCGTGTGGACGATTCCCATGAACAAATTCAACTATAGTTTGCCGCACCGCTATTCGGCGGTCATCGCCTCGCAGTACGATCAGGCGGCGACGTTCATCTACGGCGGGCTCACCCAGCACGGCGACGTGACGGGTAATTTCTGCGCCGACATCAACGGCAACGGCCAGGGCGCGCGCAGCAACGCGGATGGCGAACATTCGGTCTCGCCGGTGTTCGGCTTCATGTGCGACAGCGGCGAGCACGAGATCAGCGAAGAGGACACGCCGATCATACGCTTGGGCGCGCAACGCCTTGCCAAGGATCGCATCGGCTGGGGCAAGTACCGGGCCGGAATGGGCTATGAGCAGATCGCGACCGCGCGAGGTTCGGGGATGTGGGGCTTCATGACCGGCTGCGAGGGCTCCAAATTTCCCTCGGCGCAGGGCTTGTTCGGTGGCTATTCTTGTCCGTCCTACCAACTTTGCAAAATCAAAGGCATTAACATCTTCGAGGTGCTCAAGGAGAACCCGCGGGCGGTCGAGGTGTTCGACATCGTCACGCTGATGAACGAGCAGCCGCTCAAGGGCGGGAAATACACCTCGAATGATATGGGGATGACTTTCGAACTCTGCGCCGACGGCGAGATCTACATGATCTGCCAGGGATCCGGAGGTGGTTACGGCGACGTACTGGAGCGCGACCCGGCGCTGGTCATGAAGGACTTGGAGGAGGACCTCATGTCGCATGAGAATGCCCGCGACATTTACAAGGTCGTCTATGACGAGCGCTCGTTGGTCGTGGACGAGGATGCTACCCAAGCCCTGCGCCAGGCGTACCGCCAAGAGCGCATCGCCCGCGGCAAGCCGTTCGACCAGTTCTGCAAGGAATGGGTGACGCCGGAACCGCCAGCGCACTTGCCATATTTCGGATCTTGGGAGAACCCCCGGGAAATCTACGCCACCAGCGCGGGTCAGCGAATCAAGATGCCCGCGGACCACCTGCAGGGGGTGTATATGCCGAATCCCAAGGATGTGCGCATTGCCGAACTGGAGGCGCAGCTGGCGGCGCTGCAGACCACGCCATGACCGGCCATGCGAATCCTTTCCGCCTCGATGACAAGGTCGCCTTGGTCAGCGGCGCAGCCCAAGGGATCGGTGCGGCAATTGCCGTGGCGTTCGCGCACGCCGGCGCCAGGGTCCTCGTCGCCGACATCCAAGAGACGGCGGGTTTGGCCATCGTCGGGAAAATCGAGCGCAGCGGCGGCCAAGCGCAATTCCAACGGCACGCTGTGGTGAGTGAGCCTGAGTGGCAGGCAGCCGTGGCGTGAACTCCGTACATCCGGGTATTGTCCGCACGCCGATGGGAAACAAATTCATCGAGCACTTCGTCGATCTGCACTTGGCGCCCGATTTCGCAGCGGCCGAGGCGGCCATGCTCGCCGCGCACCCGATGGGCTTTGGCGCAGCGGAGGATGTGGCGGCAGCGGTTCTGTATCTCGCCTCCGACGCAGCGAAATGGTCGACGGGTACCGAACTCGTCCTCGACGGTGGCTACACGGCGGCTTGAGTCCCTCCTATGGCAGTCTTCGTCGAACGTCTCGCGCATCGCCGCCCCTTGCTGTGGCTGGACTACGAGGAGTACGCCGGTACTCTGCTCGCCGGCGGCAAGGTACCGTGGCTGGACATCACGGCCGGCGTGGCGTGGCTGCGCAAAGCACAGAGTCTTCTGAAATCCGACGTGGTGGCAGTGCCCGCGGCATCGATCTGCGCGGCGTGGATCCGTCAAAACCCCGCGTTGCAGACCTCGATGGCGAGCAAACGCCGCGCCGTATACCCACTGCGGGTCATGTTGGCGGATCCAGGGTTGCGCGCGCAGCTCCACGACACGGTCCATGCGTTGCGTGCCAATTTCAGCGATCTGACGCTGGCTCTGGTGTGCCCGTCGCCCCCTTCTTGGGTAGCGGCGGCGTACCGCCAAGCGTTCGGTGACGCCGTGCAAGTCGAGATCGGGGAAGACGAAATCGACTCGGCGGCGCTGTACATTGCCGATTTTCTGCGCGTCTTCGGCGATTGTCGACTCGATGTGCTGCTGCTGCAGGAGCCGTCGAACGCGCAGTCGGCCGGCGCCCCGAATCTCGTTGCGTATCGCGCGGCGCTCAACGTCGCGGCGAATTATCGTTGGGACGTCGGGCTGCAGACCGGGGGCAAGTGCGGCGTCGGCGCGGCGGAGCTCGGATTTCTCGTTGCGCGGGATACGGTGGCCAACGTGCCCTGTGGTTGCGTGGTCAGCGATGGATTTTGGAACGGCGAGCCGCCGCCGGAAATTCCTCCTGGCGGATTTTGCTACGCGAGGATTCCGCCGGAAACGCCGCCCGAGCGGGTGCTCGAGCGCCTGGCGTTGCTTCGATGACTCGTATTTGAGCCTGCGGGGGGCAAGCATGGTTACCGAAGTACAACTCTTGTGGAGTCCCAGACCGGAATTCGCGGCGAGTTCCAATCTCGCGCGCTACCAGCGTTGGCTGCGCGAAACACGCGGGCTCGACTTGGCGGACTATGCGGCTCTCTGGGAATGGTCGGTGACTGACCTCGATGCGTTCTGGACCTCGATCTGGGAGTACTTCGCTATCGAACACGACGGGACCTACCGCAAGGCACTCGATCGGCGCGAGATGCTCGGCGTCCGCTGGTTCGAGGGCGCGAGGCTCAACTACGCCGAACACATGTTGCGCCACGAACATCGGGCCGCGGACGGGGCCGTGGCGCTCCATCATCTCTCCGAATGCCGGCCACTCGAGACGATGACCTGGGCAGAACTTGCGGCCCTAGTTCGTATCCTCGCGACACAACTGCGACAGATGGGCGTCGGTCCCGGAGACCGCGTCGTCTCCTACATGCCGAATGTGCCGGAAACCGCGATTGCCATGATGGCTACGGTGGCGGTCGGCGCCGTGTGGGCATGCGCGGCCATTGAGTTCGGCGTCAGCACCGTGGTTGATCGTTTTGCGCAGATTGCGCCAAAGGTGCTGTTCGCCGCCGACGGGTATCGCTTCGGCGGCAAGGATTTCGGCCGCGAGAGCGAGGTCAGGCGCATCTGCGCCGGCCTACCGTCGCTCGAGAGAGTAATCTGGCTGCCTTACTTGCATCCCACGGCGTCCACTGCGGATCTCGCGGCCTATCTGCCGAGTCTCATCACGATATCCTGGGCGCAGTTGTTCGACTGCGCAGACGTACCGGCGTGCGGCTTCAAGTTCGAACGCGTGCCGCACGACCATCCACTGTGGGTGGTCTTCTCGTCGGGGACCACCGGTCTGCCGAAGCCGATCGTGCACTCGCACGTGGGCGTGTTGCTGGAACACTTGAAGTTGATGCACCTGCACATCAACCTGCAGCCCGGCTCGGTGATGTTTTTCTACAGTACGACCGGCTGGATGATGTGGAATATCCTCCTGGCATCGCTGTTGACGGGCGCCGCCGCCGTGCTCTATGACGGTAGCCCCGCACATCCCACTCCTGCTTTGCTGTGGGAATTGGCGGCCAACACGGGTGCCACCTGCTTCGGCGCCAGTCCGACCTACGTGCAGATCATGGACAAGGCGGGACTGCGTCCCGGTGAAACCTTCGATCTGAGGCGCTTGGAATCCATCGTGGTGAGCGGCGCGCCGAGTACACCGGAGACCTTCGACTGGTTCTACCGGCGCGTCAAATCCGATCTGTGGGTGACCTCGCAATCCGGCGGCACCGAGATTTGCAGCGGCTTCGTTGGCGCGGTGCCGACGTTACCCGTGTATGCCGGTGAGATTCAGGCACGCATGCTGGGGATGGACATCCACGTGTGGAACGAACGCGGCGAGGATGTCATCGACGAGGTCGGCGAGATGGTGGTAACGAGCCCTTTCCCATCGATGCCGATCCGCTTTTGGAACGATCCATCGGATATCCGCTACCGAGAATCCTATTTCGATTACTTTCCGGGCGTATGGCGCCACGGCGATTTTTTGAAGATCAACTCCCGCGGCGGCTGTTACATCTATGGCCGTTCGGACTCGACTCTCAATCGCAACGGCGTCCGCATCGGCTCGGCGGAGATTTACCGAGTGATGGAGAAGATCGACGACATCATGGACAGTCTCGTGGTGTGCTGCGAACTGCGGGGCGGCCATTTCTTCATGCCCTTGTTCCTGCGACTCAAACCCGAGATGAAGCTGACGGAAGCACTGCAGGCACGCATTACCCGCCAATTGCGGGAGGACTGCAGTCCACGGCATGTGCCCGATCGCATGTACCAGGTCGACGCTATCCCGTACACCCTCACCGCCAAGAAGATGGAGGTGCCGGTCCGCAAGATTCTCATGGGGTACACGCTGGCGAAGGCGGCGAGCCGCGATGCCATGATGAATCCCGGAGCCATCGATTGGTTCGTGCGCTTTGCGGAGGAGTCGATCGATTACCAATGGCGCACGCCTCGCACAGGTTAGTGCGGACCGACAGGAGTACAACCCGTGAATCGCCGATTCGTTCTTGCCCGCCGCCCGCAGGGACAGCCCAAACACGGCCTCATCGGTCTTGCCAAAGCGGTCGCCAAAGAAGGAGCGAAACACGGCGTGCGGGCCAATGTCATCTGCCCCGGTTTCGTGCGCACCCCGCTGGTCGACCAGCAGATTCCACAGCAGGCTAAGGCGCTCGGAATATCAGAGGAGGCCGTTATTCGCGACGTCATGCTCAGGGAAACCGTCGATTTCGAATTCACGACGGTGCAGGAGGTCGCCGCCGCGGCGCTCTTTTTCGCCGCGTTCCAATCTAGCGCTCTAACCGGACAGTCGTTGATGGTCAGTCATGGCTGGTCCATGCAGTAAACACAGCAGTTAGCCCTCAAGTCGTCGCGTCGCTCGACGCGCACGCACTGTGCATCACTCCATGCATATGGAATGCGCATAACATGATAATAGCGCTCACACTAATTATGCATATAATGTGCGCCTGTGACGTCCTTCTCGTTCATTGCATTGTTGCCTAGGATCCGCGACGTGGCTGCGCAAGGCGGCGAGATCCATGGCCGTTAGGCGTCCGGCTCTGCGGTCGCTGTCCAGTCCGTTTACTGCGCCGCGAGCCGTACTGCGAGTGTTTGAGCCGCCCGACAAAGACAGAAGGACCCTGTTTCAGCGGATCTTCAACGGGACCTATCGGAAACCGTTTCTCATCGAGGACGCTAACGAACGGACTTTGCAATTCAGTCTGGCCGGGGGCTCACAGAGCGTCATGCGCTGTACGGATCCGGACGAGCTGGTACTGCCTTACACCCGCGAAATGATGGCATTTTTGCTCTTGCGCCCCAATCCTCGGCATGTGGTGGTGGCGGGCTTGGGCGGCGGGTCGCTTGTGAAATATTGTTATCGCCATCTACCGGACACTCGCATCACGGCGATTGAAATCAACCCCTGGGTAATCTCATTGCGGGACGAGTTCCGGATTCCGGCGGACGACGAGCGACTGAGCGTGGTGTGCGCCGACGCGCGCAATTACTTTGCAAACCCAGCCGCGCTCGCTGATGCCGTTCTCATCGATCTTTACGATCGCCGTGGAGCGGTGCCGTTCTTGCGGGATCGCGGATTTCTGACGAGTGTGAAGTCGCATTTGACCGAAATGGGCTCCGTCATTCTCAACGTGGTCGGAACGGACGCATGGTGCAAAGATTGTACAGATGCCATGCGGGCGGTTTTTGGCGACCCCGTAGTCGGCGTGCAAGTTGAAACCGACGGCAACCTCGTATTGCTGGCATTCAAGGGTGCTCCCGGTGCGAGCGCGTTGCGGACCAGTCAGGCGCGTTCGGAAGAGGTCAAGCAACGTTTCCAGCTCGAGTTTCCCGCTTTTTTGCAAGCACTTGAGTGATCTGCCGGCATGCGGCTGCCCGTCCTGTTGCTCGACGCGGATTCCAGCGCCGCTGCGCAGTTAGCCGCGCAACTTCGGCACGCGGGGTTCGCGATTGAAGTTGTCTCGACCCCTGCGGAAGCGCTCGACACTCTCGAGTATCGCGTCTGTTCGATCGTGGTCGTGGTCGCCGATTTCGTGGACGACGAAGAGTTCCAGCAGTGTCTGACGGATCTACGGCACGCCGCGCCCAAGGCATGGATGGTGGTCGTCACGGATGACCCGCCGCAGCGTGCCATGCAGATTGTGCGCCAATGCGGCGCCGACGAACTGATCGTCACTCCATTTTCCGTGGCGATGCTCATTCAGTATCTCGCCGCGCACATTCGGCTGCCGCGGCCGCTTTCGTGAGACGCCCGGCGCAAGCTTCTCGAAACATTCGACTCGTCGGGCGATTTCGGATGATAATGTGATTCACATCCTATGATACGAGTGGCCAATGGAATCCAAAACCGCCCGCTTCACGCTGCTGATTGATCCAAACAAGAAGAAAGCGTTCGAAACATTATGCGCGCAGCAAGATCTGACGCCCTCGCAGGTCGTTCGCCAACTCATCCGCGAATATCTTGCCAAACACGGGGTCACCTACGCAACCAAGAGCAAAAGGCACGAATCGGGCAAAGTTTGACGCGGGAAAGCCGTTCGATTCCGGATGTACAGCAGCGTCGTTTCAGGTCACACAGCTCCGCGAACTCGAGGTTTCACGCAGCGGCTTGGAGATGGCCGTCAGAATGCCGCTCAGGATCTGACGAGGGTGCGGTGGACACCCGGGCACCGCGACATCGACCGGGATTACATTGGATACGCGACCGCAACTGGCGTAGCTCTCACCGAAGATGCCACCCGTGCAACCACAGTCGCCGATTGCAACGACGAGCTTCGGGTCCGGGGCCGCATCGTAAGTGCGCCGCAGCGCCACCTCCATATTTTTGGCAACGGGTCCCGTAATCAACAGTAAATCGGCGTGCCGCGGACTTGCTACGAACCGGATACCCAGCCCTTCGATGTTGTAGAGCGGATTATTGAGCGCATGGATCTCCAGCTCGCAGCCGTTGCAGGACCCGGCGTCAATGGCCCGAATGCAGAGCGCGCGGCCGAGTACCTCGAGAATGCGCACCTGCAATGCGTCGGCGATGCGCAGAGTGTCATCACTTGACGGCGGCGGCTCGGTGATGATCCCTGTGTGACCGATTTGGCGTAGCGTCTTGAGCATGGTTATAGATCGTGTCCACTGTAAGACAGGTTGAAGGATTTATTGATCAGCGGGAAGTCCGGCACGATGTTGTCGATGATGGCGTGCTCGATCACCGGCCAGTTCTGCCACGATGGATCGTGCGGATGACATCGCCGGATCATTCCGCTGCCGCCCGCTTCAAGCGCAAGAAATACCGGGCCGCGCCATCCCTCGATCATTCCGACGCCAAAAGCATCTTCGTTCGGTATTGAAAGTGCCGCATGATGCAAACCGGGCGGCAACTGCGCCAGTATCCGCTGCACGAGATGTATGGATTCAGCGGCTTCATCGAAGCGCACGGCGACCCGCGCCGCGACATCGCCCTCCGCGCGCACGGTCTTTTTGGGCGCCAGGTCGCCGAACGGATCACACGGCAGATCGCAGCGCAAGTCAAACTCTTGGCCGCTCGCACGGCCTGCAAGCCCCGTCAGACCCAATTTGGCGGCGAGGGTCGGTGTGACGACACCGGCGCCCACAAACCGGTCGCGCAATCCCGCGTGTTCATCATAGATGGTGCGCAGCGTGTCGACCTCTGCCGCAATCGATTCGACGGACTCAATCAATAAGCGGTTTCCGGCCGATGACAGATCGATGCGCGTGCCGCCCGGCACAACGAAATCCATCAGATAACGCTGCCCGAGCGCTTGTTCGGTTGCGCGCAGCAGCTGTTCCTTGAGCCGGGAGAATTGCGCAAGTCCAAAGGCGAAGCCGGCGTCGTTGCCAATCGCGCCGACATCACCCAGGTGATTGGCAAGACGCTCTAACTCGAGCGCGAGCGCCCTCAACCAGGCCGCACGCGGGGGCAAATGCGCAGCAGCCATGCCTTCCAGCGCCTGGCAATAAGCCCACGAAAATGCGACGGCAGAATCGCCGGAAACGCGCGCCGCCAATCGGTGGCCACTGAGCAGCGGTAATTCGGTGAAACGCCGTTCAATGCCTTTATGAACGTACCCGAGACGTTCCTCGAGCCTGAGGACCTTCTCACCGACCACCGAAAAGCGGAAATGGCCGGGTTCGATGATTCCGGCGTGGACGGGACCCACCGGAATCTCATGTACACCGTCGCCCTCCACGGCTACGAATGCGTAGTGCTCAACGACAGGCACCGCGGGCGAAGGCGGCGTATGGGGGTGGACTAACGGATGAAAGGTTTCGGGCCAAGCGGCGTGACGCAACCACGGCCGGGTATCCGCGTCGGTAGTCAGCAATCCGGACAGGTCGGCCACGGCACGTTGCATTCGGCTTGCGCTCGGAAACCACGATTCGATGCCGGGATAGCCGTCCTCCGACGCCGTCAGCGGCAAGCTCAGAACGAGCACGCCCGGAGCGGCGATAAACGCGGCTCGCACGATGTTCTCGCCGCTGCCATCGCGGCTTGCCCACAGCGACAGCAATCGACCCCCATGCACCTGCATGTCCGCGGCGGCTTGACGCCAGTCATCGCGCGCTACGGTCAGGCCCAACGCTTGCGGCGCGCCCGCAATCGCTGCGCCCGCATCCGATGCGGATTGCTGGATCGCTTGATCGAACCATCGCTGCAGAACCATCTCACTCTCCGCCGATCAAGCGCGCCGCAGCGCGATACCAGTCAGCGAGGTAGGGCGGAATAAAAAAACCCAACATCAGCACCAAACCGAGATGTGCAAATACCGGCACGAGCGCGGGTGGATGCGGCAAACGCTTGGCCGTCGTATCCCCGAAGACCATCGATTGCACACGGCCGAAGATTGCCGCAAACGCCACCCCGAGCGCGAGCAGCAGAATGGGCGTCGCCCATGCCTGTTGCTGCATGGCGGTCGTCAAAATGAGAAATTCACTGGCAAATACGCCGAACGGCGGCATGCCGAGAATGGCCAGCGTACCCATCATCAATCCCCAGCCCACGGTGGGACTCACGGTGATGAGGCCGCGGATGTTATCCATGAGCTGCGAACCCGCTTTCTGCGCTGCGTGCCCCACGGCAAAGAAAATTGCCGATTTCGTCAGTGAATGCACAGTCATGTGCAATAGCGCAGCGAAGTTGGCGACCGGTCCCCCCATCCCGAACGCGAACGCAATGATGCCCATGTGTTCGATCGAGGAATAGGCGAACAACCGTTTGACGTCGCGCTGTCGCCATAGAAAAAACGCGGCGAGCACCACCGAGAGCAGCCCAAAACCCATTAACATGCGGCCCGGCAGGCTCGAGTGAAGCGAGCCCTCGACGAGCACCTTGCAGCGCACGACGGCGTACATGGCTACATTGAGCAACAGTCCCGACAAAACGGCCGAAATAGGGGTGGGGCCTTCCGCGTGCGCATCGGGCAACCAATTGTGCAGCGGCGCAAGGCCGACCTTTGTGCCGTAACCCACGAGCAAGAATACGAATGCGAGACCGAGAACGGAGGGCTCGAGCTGCGCCTTGACCGCATTAAGGTGCGTCCAAAGCAGCGCGCTGACGCCCTCGGAGCCGAGGATCTTCTCGGCCGCAAAGTACATGAGAATGGTGCCGAACAGGGCTTGGGAGATGCCCACGCCGCAGAGAATAAAGTACTTCCAGCCAGCTTCGAGACTTGCGGGGGTTCGATAGAGCGTCACGAGCAATACGGTGGACAAGGTGGCCGCTTCCATTGCCACCCACATGAGTCCCATGTTGTTGGTCGTGAGGGCAATCAGCATCGTTGCCATGAACAGCTGGTACATGCTGTGATACAGGCGTAGTTGTCCGGCCGATACCCGCCCGTGCTCAGCCTCTATGCGCATGTAGGGGCGCGAAAACAACGAGGTGGTCAATCCGACGAACGCAGTCAGCGTCACCAGAAACACGTTGAACGCATCGATAAAAAATTGTTCGTGCGCGACCAACAAGTTGCCATGCGCGACGATCCTTGACGTGAGCGCGCATGCCGCGAGGAACGTGACCAGCGAAAAACCAACATTGGCGTCGGGTGCCCAACGCCGCCCCCCTAACACCCCCAGCGTCACTGCGCCCAGGAGCGGGGTGCCCAGAAGAACGACGAACTCCATGCTATTGATCCTCCTTCAGGGATTCGAGGTGTTTCAGATCCAGACTGTCGAATTGTTCGCGAATCTGGAAGAAGAACACGCCGAGAACCAGCATCGCCACCAGGACGTCGAGAGCAACACCCAGTTCGACGATCATCGGCATGCCGTAGGTGGCGCTCATCGCGCCAAAGAACAACCCATTCTCCATCGACAGGAACCCGACGACCTGCGACATCGCCTTGCGGCGCGTGATCATGGTGAGGAAGGCGATCAGGATCACCGCCACGGCGATGCCGATGGAATTGCGTGTCGCGGTGCTCGCCAGCGCCGAAATCGGTTGCGCCAGTCCAAATGCAAAAATCACGACGAGAACCCCCACCAGCATCGTCCCGGCGATATTGAGCAACGGCTCCGTATCCCAATAAACGCCGAGCCGACGAATGAGACGGTGCAACAGCCAGGGCAGGAAGATTACCTTGAGCCCTAGCGTGAGCGCCGCAGACAGGTACAAGTGGTGGCTGCCGGTCCGCCACGCAAGCAACAGGGTGGCGATGCATAAGAGGGCCCCCTGCAGCGCGAGCAGATCGACGAGAGCGACGATGCGCCGCTGCGACAACATGGCGAAGGAAAGCAACAGCAACAGCGCCGCAAGGGTGTTCTGGAGCTGCAAATCCCATGGCAATGCGTTCATTCTCAGGCTCCCAGCAACAGCCGCACGAGCAGGCCGAGCACCGCAAACAGAAAGGCCGTGGCCAAAAACTCCGGTGCACGAAAGACGCGCAGTTTCGCCGACAGCGTCTCGATGAGCGCCAACCCCGCACCCAGGACCAGAAGTTTCACGCTCAGCAACATGACCGACACCGCCAGGCTCAACGGCGCGTGGCTGGTCGCGATGCCCCAGGGAATGAAGACTGCAAGTCCAATGCACGCATAATTGAAGAGCTTCAATGCGGCGGCCCACTCCATGAGCGCCAGGTGACGCGCCGAATATTCGAGCAGCATGGCCTCGTGAATCATGGTCAGTTCAAGATGCGTGGCGGGATTGTCAACCGGGATACGGGCATTCTCGGCCAGCAACACCATCGTGAACGCGACTGCGGTAAAGGCGAGACTCGGGTTGAGCGAGAAGTTCTGCGCTGAAAGGCGTTCGGCGATCATCGGCAGCGCCGTGGTTGCGCAAGTCAGGGAGACGACGAAAATCACCACCAGCAGCGCGGGCTCCGCGAGGAAACCGATCATCATTTCGCGGCGTGCACCCATCGTGCCGAAGGCCGTGCCGACGTCCATCGCAGCCAGAGATGAAAACACGCGCGCAGTCGCCAGCAGGCCGACCAGCGCAATCGCATCCGCGGCTTGCGTCATTGGCAAACGGGTCGCAATCGAGGGGATGACCGCGGCGGCCGTCACCATCGCGCCAAAGACCATGTACGGGGCGAGCCGGAACAGCCGCGAAGCGTTCTCCGCTATCACCGCATCCTTGTGAAAAAGCTTCCGGATTGCGCGGTACGGCTGCAGAATGCTGGGGGCAGACTTGTTCTGCAGCCACGCTCGGCACTGATTCACCCAGCCGATGAACACGGGCGCCGCGGCCAGCGCCAAGGCGATTCCCATCAATTGCACGATCCAGTCGATCACGTTCATAGCATGAGCGCCAGCAAGACGACGAGCGTGACGAAGCTATAGAGCAAATAAGTTGCAATGCGACCTTGCTGCAGCCAAGCCACCTTGTCTGCAACTCGACGAATGAGCGCACCCAAAGGCTGGTACAGAGCGAGCCAGAAGCGATCGCCGATCTGTAAACGATACTTGGGTTTGCTGTCGATGGGGCTCGGCAGCTGCCGAACGATGGCGAAGAGGGGTTGGAACAGATGTCGAATCGGCTGCCCGAATCCTTCTGCGGTATCTTGCATGCGGCTATTGAGCCCGCCAAATCCGCAATCCCAAGCGGGACCTATTCGGATGCGCTGGTGATAGAAAAGACGCACACCATAAATCGCCAACACCACGACAACCACCATGACGGCGAAGAACACCAGCGGTGCGTAGGACGACTGTCGTTCGGGGATCGGTACGAGTAGCCACCAGGGCGCGTCGCTTGCCGGCAGTCCGCCGAGCTTGAGCTGCTGCGTAACGACGCTGAACAGTGAAATGACATTCGTCGGGAGGAAGCCGAGCAGTATACAGCCGAGCGCAAGCCACGCGAGTCCGAGGCGTTCTACGAACCCGGCATCGTGAGCCTGTTGAAGCGCGGGCTCCCTCGGCTGCCCCAGAAAGATGATGCCGAAGAATTTGACCATGACATAGCCCGCAAGGGCAGCGGCCAGCGCGAGCAACGCAGCACCCAGGGGCAGCAGCATGTTGATGAACGGGTGCGGCACCTTATACGCGAATAGGAAGGACTGGAGCAGCAACCATTCCGACACGAATCCGTTCAAAGGCGGCAGTCCAGCTATGGCAAGCACACCGATGAGCGTCAGCCACGCAACCCAGGGCATTCGATGGATGAGGCCGCCCAGGTGCCCTAGGTTGCGTTCCCCGGTTGCGTGCAATACCGCACCGGTACCCAAAAACAACAGACTCTTCATGAAGGCATGATTCATTGCGTGATACATGACGGCAATCAGCGTGAGCGCCGCCGCGGCGCGCATGTCCACGCCGGTGAATACGATCGCCAAGCCGAGGCCGGTAAACAGGATCCCGATGTTTTCGATGGAGGAATAGGCAAGCAGACGTTTCATGTCGGTCTGTGCAGCGGCGAACACAACCCCATACAGCGCGCTGAAGAGCCCGAGCGAGAGCGGCAGCAGGCCCCACCACCATATCGGTTGACCCAACAGATCAAAACTCACGCGAATCATTCCATACAGCGCCGTTTTGAGCATGACGCCGCTCATCAATGCGGAAACAGGCGAGGGCGCAGCCGGATGCGCTTCCGGCAACCATACGTGCAGTGGCACCAGGCCTGCCTTGGCGCCAAAGCCGATCAGCGCCAGGCAGAAAGCGATTGAGGCCCAATGGGAACTCAGGTGCGCGGTACGCATCGCATCGAACGTGAAATGCCAGCTGCCGCCCTGAAGAACGCCAAAGCACAATAGGATGGCGATCGCACCGAGGTGGGCAATCAGCAGGTAGAGAAAGCCGGCCTGACGAATTTCAGGAATGCGATGTTGCGTGGTGACCAGAAAGTATGACGACAGTGCCATGGTTTCCCACGCCAACATGAATGCGTACGCGTCATCGGCGAGCAGAACGAAGCCCATGCTGGCAAGAAACAAGTGGTACTGCAGACATAGAAGTCCCGGCGCCGTGCCTTCGCCCTGCCGGAAGTAGCCTGCGGCAAAAATCGAAATGCCGGTGGATGCGGCACCGAGCAAAAACAAGAATGCGCCTGACAGTGCGTCGAGACGCAGATGAACGGGCAAGTCCGGCAGCCCGATAGGCAACATGAGATGTTCGGCGGGGTGACCGAGACTTGTCACCGCGACAACTGCCAACGCGGCACCGCAAAGCGCACCCAACGGAAAGAGCGTCCGGCCCACGAAGGCGATGCTCAGCGGCCGCAGCAACCCTGTAAGGCCAACCACACACCATGCAGTCAGCAGCAGAAGACATAGCGTCACGGGTGAATTGAAACCGTAGCTCACAAGGCACCGGCCCCCAAAGTCGCGAATAGTTATTGACTGCGTAGATGAGCCGTGCACAGCCATTCACGGTATTAGTATTTTATTATAATCCCACGCACATAACCTGTCACTTGATGTGAAGCTCATGTGCAACACGTCTAGGCCGTAGAGCTCACCGTGCCATAGCATTGCATAGTATATTGCGTCAAGCGTGGCACGCTCTGGGTCTTGACGTATCGGCCGACTAGACGGAAGTGGGGCCCGGTGCGGCGCGCAAGTCGCGGGCCGCGGTCCGAACCGAAGCACGGGCGCGGCCGCTGAAGTACGCCAGCGACAGCGATACGAGCACCAAACCCACGACCGAAGTCGTGTACGCGGCGTACTTGAACACCGTCAGCCACTCGGCGCGCAGCATCCCGAAATTTCGCCACAGCAATAATCCGCAGCTACCGGCGTAGCCCGCGGAGTCCGCTACGTAGATCAGGAATCCGGCGGTTGCCACGCGACCGCTGACCGCGACGAGGCGATCAAACAGCATGGCGTTGAACGGGGTATATACGACGTACAGACCAGCGCCGCTGGCGATCATCCACGGCAGCGGGCCAAGCCAGCCGGCATCAAACGCAAGTGTCGACGCGCCGAGCAGCAAGAGGCCGGCCAGTATCACGCCGTGGATGACGGCGAGCGCGCGCACGTTGTCCTTCACTTTGACGATGATGCCCAAGGCCACCAATGCCACGGCAGCAACCGCCAACTCCGTCGACGTGAACACGGAAGCCGGGTTCGCATAGCCCAGCGCTCTCCATAACTCCGCGCCGAAGTTATCCCGGAAATCGCGCAACGCCGTCGCGAACACGTACGTAGTCACCAGCAAGGCCACACCGATACCGTAATCCACGAGGAATGCACGCCTCTCATGAGCGTTCATCGGTGCACGACGCACCCGCGCCGCTTCGTCTTGCGCAGTGGGCGGAGGCAACGATGCAAGACCCCATACCGCCAGAAACAACACCGGCACGAACACGAGCCCTGCGGCAGCCGGCATCCAGAACACCGGGACATGCAGCACCTGCATGAGCAATATTCCGACGGATTTGACGGCGCCCGAGGAGACGATGAAACTCGCGCACAGCACCGCACCCAAGATCTCGGAGGTACGCCTACCCTCCATGTAAGCGAATACCAACCCCCAAATCATGCCAAGGCACAACCCATTGAAGAACATCGCCAGCACTTTCACGAGCACCGGCGCCACCGCGAAAATCACCAGCGCAACCCACGACGCGCCTATGAGGCCTAGAATTGCTCGTGCTCGATAGGTCGGCTGCATCCCGGAAATGACGCTGATTCCGATGAACTTCGCCGTGGCGTAGCCGAGCACTTGTGCAATCACGAGCGCAATCTTGAAATCCAAGGTGTAGTGCCAGCCATCGACGCTGCCGAAACTGGCAGCCGCAAACGGCTTGCGGAATGCATACATCGAAAAGTAGGTGGCGAAGCCCGCAAGCGAAGCAAAAGCGGTAAAGGCCACGGGCGACGCCTTGCGGAGCCAGAGAGCGAGCGTTTGCGGCATGTCAACTCGTAGCGGCGAAACAGCCGCCATCAAGCCGCCGGCGTGTTACAGCCTGATGACGCGCGGTTTCTTGCCGTGGAAGCCGATGACTGGACCCCCGTATACTGAACGGCTTTTTCGATACCGGAGCAGCCGCATGAGCCTCAAGAACCGTTTCGATCTGGTCATTTTCGATTGGGCCGGCACCATGGTGGACTTCGGCTGCGAGGCGCCGGTCAAGGCGTTGATCGAAGCCTTCGGCGCCGAGGGAGTGGTCATCGATGAAGCGACCGCGCGCCGCGACATGGGCAAGGCAAAGATCGATCATGTCCGCGGCCTTCTGCGGGAGCCCGCGGTCGCGGCCGCATGGCGCGCCCGACATGGCCGCGACGCGGAACCCAAGGACGTCGAGGTGCTCATGGCGCGTCTTGGACCCTTGATGCGGGAACATGCCGCCCACGCGTCCACGCTCATCCCCGGTGCGCGGCAGACCTTCGATCTGTTGCGGGCTGCCGGCCTCCGGGTTGCCTCGTCGACGGGCTACACCCGCGACATGATGGAGCCGGTACTCGCGCGAGCCCACGCCCAAGGCTACGTGCCGGAACACGTCGTATGTTCCGGTGAGACGCCGGCGGGCCGGCCGTCTCCCTTGATGATTTACAAGGCCTGCGCAGAATTGGGCGTGTGGCCGCTGTCACGCGTCGTCAAGGTCGATGATGCGGAGGTTGGGATCGGTGAGGGCAAGGCGGCCGGCGCGTTCACGGTCGGGGTCGCGTCGGGCAACGCGGTGGGTCTCTCGCTCCAAGCCTTCCAGGCACTGTCGCCGTCCGAGCGCGACAGCCGCCTGAAGTCAGCCCGCGACGCGCTGCTCGGTGCGGGCGCCGACCTCGTCATCGATTCGGTCGCGGATCTCGTTCCCGCGCTCGAGCGCGCGATCCAAGGCTGATGGCGCTTGCGCCATCACGTGGCTGCGTTTTACTGACGGTAACGGACCAGTGCATCGCCCAGCGCGTCCTTGAGCCCGCCAAGCCAAGGTTCGTAATGTTTCCACTGGTCGAGCCCCTCGCGGAAGATCGGCTGGCGCACCTGTTCTGAGCTTGCGGTGCGTACGCTGCGCTCGGTCTTGTAAAACTCGACGCAGGCGGGATCGAACTCGAGCCCGCAAAAATCGAGAATGCGGCGCACGTTGCCGCCAAGATCATCGACCACGTCCTCGTGCAGGATCCGCAGTACCCGCCCCGGCAGCACCTCGTCCCAATGCTGCATCAACTCGAGGTAGGTGCGATAGTACCGGGCGATATCCTGGGTGCTGTAGGTAAACTCCTGTCCGCGGGCAAACAGTTGTTTCAAATTGCTGAAGCAGCAAGCCATCGGCTCGCGCCGGGCGTCGATGATCTTGGCGTTGGGCAGCATCAGGTGGATGAGCCCGATATGCCGAAAGTTATTCGGCATTTTATCGATGAAGTAGGGCTTTCCCGTGCGGTAAATACGCGTGTCGCTCAGATACCTTTCACCGAGGCGTAGGAACTCTTCAGGCTTCAAATCCGCGAGGTTGCCCGGATAGCGCGGCTTCATCAGGTCGGGGTCGCGCCCCTGGAATTCATGAACGATTCGCGGAATGTCAGCCAGTTCCTGGGTACCTTCGACGCTCGAATGCGAGGCCAGGATTTGCTCGATCAATGTCGACCCCGAGCGGGGCAGTCCCAAAATGAAAATGGGATCGGGATTCTTGGCGCCCACGCCCTCACGGCGCGCAAAGAACTCTCGCGTGCAGATGCGGATCTGGTGTCGCGTATTGTTCTCGATGACCTCGGGCCGGTAGCGGCTTTCGGACCGCTTGAGCGCGTTGCCGCGCTCGTAGAAGCAGTAGGATTCTTCGTAGTCCTCCCGATCCTCGAGCGCTTTGCCGAGCGCGAAACAGAGATGATACCGATCGATGAGCGCAGTGGCGGGCGCCGATTCTCCGGCACGCATGCTCGCCATTTCGGCCTCCGTGAAGCGATAAGTCTTCAGGTTCGCGAGACTCCAATAGGCATCCCCAAAATTCGGGCGGGCGGCAGCGGCGGCGCGGTAGGCCTCGATGGATTCCTCGCGCCTCCCCAGGGTCTTGAGCGAGTGGGCGATCGACAGGTGAATATCAGCCGCCCGCGGCGTGGCGGCGAGGATGCCGCGGTATAGTCCCAGTGCCTTCTCATGCTCGCCGAGCCCCACGCACGCCGTGGCGTAAGTCGTCAGGTAGCGCGGGTTCCCGGGTTCCCGCTCGAGGAGCTTCTCCAGTTCCTCGCGGGCGCGCAGATGCTGGTGGCGATCGAGCAGCACGCGGACGTAATCGTAGCGGGCAGCGTGGTAGTCCGGTGCGAGCTCAAGGACGCCCTCGAGCAGCAACTGCGCATCGTCGAGGACGTCGCGCTCGATCCCGATCCGGGCGAGCAGCCGCATGGCCTCGACATGATTGCCATGTTGCAGGAGATAGGCTCGCACGATGTTCTCAGCCAGCGTCAAGTCGCCGTCCGAAAACAGGGCCGTGGCGTTGACCACTTCGGGCGGGAGGTTTTTCAGGGTGGTGACGTGATCGGCAGCCATGCGGGCATTCGCAGGATTGCCAGTCATGCGATACAAAATTTCGAGCTGCGCCCAACTCGTGGGCAGCGCCGGATTGATATTCACCCCCTTTAGATAGGCGTCGATGGCCCGCGGCGCGTCCTTCAAGGCGACATAGCAATGGCCGCGTTCCTGGTACAGGCGGCTGAACCCGGGGTGATACTGTTCGAGTCGGTCGAGCGTCGCGAGCGCGTCCGGGATTTGATTCAAATACCGCTGGCCGACGGCCATCATATACAGAACGTCGCGGTTCTCGGGAACTTGGACGGCCAGCACCGCGGCCGCGGCCACGGCTTCGGCATACGCCCCGCGCTCCAGGAGTTCTCGTATCCGGCGAACTTCGACTTCCACCGGTGACGGGGTTGAACCGCTTTGCCGTCCCGGGTCATCCATGGGGACCTGATTCCACGAGATGCCGCAGGGGACCTAAGAATTTCTCATAGCTGCGCCAGCGCCCCACCGATGACTTGCTGATTTTCTGGCGCACCTGCCAGTTGCTGGCCGTGACCACGGTCCGATTCGTTTGCTCGAAATCGAGGCAGCGCGAGTCCCAGGGCAGACCGACGAAATCCACCATTCTCCGGCTCCACGCCTCCGGCTCTTCGACCAGTGCCTCGTAAGGTACGTCCAGAATCGCTCCCGGCGGCAGAGCTGATCGCCAGTGCTTCATGACGCGCACATATTGAGTGTAGTAGTGAGCAATGTCGTCGAGGTCGTTGGCATACGAATGAGTGATGGAAAAAATCTGAAAGTAGACGGAAAGACAGGCATCAATGGGATTTCGTTGCATATGGATGATACGGGCATTCGGCAGCGCCGCATGAATCAAACCCAAATTCATGGAATTCGCAGGCATTTTGTCAACCACCCGAAGCGCGTCGGCCGACAAGGCGGCGAGTTGCCGCAGGTACAGGCCCGCCAGCCCGGATATCACGCCGGGGCTGCCGCTGCCTAGCACGGAGGCTTCATAGTTCGCCGCTGCGGTATGCCAGAACCTCAGTTCGCCGGCACCGAACACGGCGGGATGCGATGCGAGGATTTGTTCCGCCAGCGTCGTCCCGGAGCGCGGCATGCCGACTATGAATACCGGGCGTTCCGAAGGGTTGGCTTCGATCCCCATCCGCTGCAAGCAATTCCGATCATAGAATTCCGTTACCCGATCGACGCGGCGCGTCAACCGCTGTCGGTCATGGTGGATCCCGTACTGCTTGGTCAGCTCGTTCGCCAGTCGGTAGTTGTCAAACGCCTGGTCGAACTCTCGGATGTCGTCGAAATATTTGCCGAGGGCGTACCGCAGGTTTATCTGGTGATGAATGGCCAGGCCTTTGCCTACGAGTCGTTGTACCGCAGCCAACCAGGGGGCGTCGCCGTCGCCCATTTTGCGATATCGAGCGATGCCAGCCCAGCCTTCGGGCAGGTCCGGATCGATCGAGATGGCCCGTTTGAACAAACCCTCCGCTTCGGAGAACTGACCATAACCGGCACGAATTTCGCCGAGGAGAGCAAGGGTCTCGGGCAAGTTCGGGTTGATATCCAGCGCTCGGCGACAACTGGTTTCAGCCTCTGCGGCACGGCCTATCTGACGGAGCACCGCGCCGAGTGCGGTGTGAACCTCGGCGCTATCGGGTTTGATCGCCAGCGCCCGCCCATAGCTTGCCGCCGCTTCGTCAAACTTGCCGAGATCGAACAGGGCGTTGCCCAGGTAACGGTGTGCTTCGGCGAATTCCGGCTCGGCCTCGAGTGCCCGGCGACAGCTCGCCGCGGCCTCCTGGGGTTGCCCGAGACCCCGCAGCGCATTGCCCAAGTTGGCCAGGGCGCCGGCGGCTGCGGGTTGAATGGCGAGCGCCCTGCGGTAGCTCGCCACGGCCTCATCAAGTTGTCCCAGCGATAGCAGCGCATTGCCCAAGTTGTTGTGCGCCTCGGCCAAGTTGGGCCTGATCTCGAGCATTCGGCGGTAGCTAGCCAGCGCTTCCTGGGGCTGGCCGAGATCCCGCAGCGCATTGCCCAAGTTGCCGTGCGCTTCGGCATAATTGGGCCTGATTGCGAGCGCGCTGCGGTAGCTCATCACGGCTGCATCGATCTGATTGAGTGCCAGCAGCGCATTGCCCAGGTTGTTGCGCGCCTCGGCCAATTCCGGCTTGATCTCGATCGCCCGGCGATGGCTTGCCACCGCCTCATTCAGCTGCCCGAGATCCTGCAACGCCGAACCCAAACTGTCGTAGGCTTCGGCGAGATCAGGCTTGATCTTTAGGGCGCGACGATGACTTTGAACGGCAGCGGCAAGTTCGCCATGGTCGTGTAATGCATTGGCCAAGTAGAAGTGCGTCTCCGCATCATCGGGCAACAGTTGATTCGCCGTTCGCAGCGGGTGCAAGGCCTCCTTTCCCTGAAGCATCAGGGCGGCACCGTACATCTTCCACGCCAGCCCTAGATTCGGATAGCGGTCAAGCAGAGCGCGGGCTCCGTGTTCGACCTCTGCATAACGTCCGGTATTCATTATGGCCGCCAGCTCGCCTATTTCAGTGGGTATCGGCGGTGCCGACCGCGGGTTCTGCCGCCCGCCGACTTCAATCGGCTGACTCATTGACCGCGCCGCAAGTGCCGCGGGGGTGTGCGCCCCACAACATTTCTTGTATTTTTTCCCGCTGCCGCAAGGGCAAGGGTCATTTCTGCCGGTTTTCACTCGCTTGGCATCGCTCTTAAGTCAGCCTTCCCAAGCACACAAAAAAGGCGGGCATTGCTGCCCGCCCTCGATTCTACTGCAAGCCATTCAAGGAATGGTTTGCATGTCGGTCGACCGCGCTTAGAACTTATAGCCGATCTTCACGCCCACCACGCGCGGCCGCAGCGGCACTTCCGACTTGATGAACTGTGCCGAGGAAGTGAATACGCTGGCGTCCGAATTGGAGAGGTTCGTGCCGTACGCCTCCGCCGTCCAATTGTCCTTGGCGACGCCGAGCGACGCGTCGTACGTGGTGTACCCCGGCTGCTCGTAGCGCAGCAGGGTAGTGAACGGATTTCCGACATAGTTGGTCGTGCCGTTGTCCACCTGGTTGAACATCGTGCCCACGTGGTTGCCGCCGGCCATGACGAACGCCTTGTAGTCGCCGACCGACCAATCGTAGCGCGCCCGCAGGTTGAACTGCAGCTTCGGCGAAAACGCCGGCGTTCCCCCCTCCGGACCATACACGCTCAAGAGCGGCACCAGGACACCTGCGGGACTGACGACCTGCGTAATGCAATTACCGTAGGTGATGCTTGCCGGATTGTTGGCAGTCAGGCAGGGATTGTTCTGCTGCTTGGCGTCGTTATAGGAACCTGAGCCCTGCAACGTCAGACCCTGCGTCACGCGGGCGACCACCTGCAACTCGACACCGTTGATTCTGTAGTCGGGGCCGTTGGTCACGAAGGTGGTATTGCCGAGTGCGTTCGGGTTGAACAGCGGTATCTGCACGTCGCCCCACTTCATGTGGTATGCGGACAGATTGACCTGGAGGTGGTGGTCCAAAAACTCTGTCTTTACGCCGACCTCATAGTTCGTCAATGTATCGGGCGCGTAGCCCGACGGTTTGAAGAGCTGCTTGACGCCGTCAGGTCCCGTTGCGACGAGACTCTTGCCCGTCTCGCGGTTGAAACCACCCGGACGAAAGCCCTGAGAATACGTGCCGTAGACCATGACGGCGTCGGTGACATGCCAGGTGAGGTTACCGCGGCTTCTGAAGCCGTTGTAGGTCTTGCGCAGACCGATCGCGTCCAAGTTCTTGCCGGCGGGGCAACCATTCGGCACATTGGCGCAGGAAGTGCTCGTATAGTATTCGGAACCGGTCTCGAATTCGCTGTAATGATACCAGCGCGTCCCGCCGGTTATCGTCAGCACCTTCGGGAGAAGGTCGTAATCGAAGGAGCCAAATATGGCGGTCTGTTTGTAACCGCGTTGCAGATCCTCGCCGAACGCCGTGGTGTCGCCGCGAATGCCGGGTTCCGACGCAGTGGACTTGGGATTGGTCTCGACGTTGCCCACGCACGGATCGCCGCCCGCGTCGGACGCGGCCAGATTGGCCGGGGTGCACGACGGATCGGACTTGTAGTTGAAGTTCATGATGTCGTAGATCTTGAAGTCTTCGTAGAACGCACCGAACAGGCCGCGAATCTGCCAATCGTCCGGCGTGCTCAAACGGATTTCCTGGGTCAAATGCGTGTTGCGAGTGTAGTCGTGCCAGCTGGTTGCCGCCGAATAGCACTTCGCCGGTTGGGCAATGCCTGCGCCATCTTTGGTGGCAACGGTTGCGGATCCGCCGGTGCACTGGTAGTAGTCGCCGTACGACCCGCGGGCATAGTTCGTGTAGTCGTTCTGCTGCTCCGTGGTGCGAATCAGATAGCCGCCCGTGTACACGCCTTTGAGGACGCCGAGCTTGCCGTTGACGGTCCAGGCCGTATTCTCGAACTTGTCCTTGTCATAGGACGGGGTGAAGGAAGTCACCTCCAAGGGCTGCAGAACTTGGCCGTCGGATCCCAATGGAAACTGAGTGAAGACGCCATCCGCTTCCATGTTCTGATAGCTCTGCGTGACGAGCAGGTTCCAGTCGTCGGTGAACTGGTAGAGTCCTGACACGCGCATACCCGTGTAGTCCACCGGGTTCTGGTTGTCTTTCACCAAGGGCAGATTGTTGGTGACCGGCAGACCCAAGGGCACGCAAGTACCCGCCGCAGTCTGCGTACCGGGAGGAAGCCCGTTGGGGCACACACCGCCCACCGCCGGCACGCCCAACCGGAACGTGCCGTTGTCTGTGTTCTCGCGCGTGAAGGTGCTCGGCACATTGTCGATGTAGCCGCCCCGATGGTCGCTGTAGATCACCCCGCGCAGAGCCAAAGTGTCCTGGATCAACGGCAGGTTGAGCACTGCGTTGAGGGCGTTGTTCGGGTCGCCGCCGGCGGTCACGCTGTAGCTGGCGTCGGCACTGCCTTCGGTCTTATCGAGTTTCGGCTTGTTCGTGATGTAGCGGATCGCGCCGGCTTGGGCGCCGCCGCCGAACAAAGTGCCCTGAGGACCCTCCAGCACTTCGATGCGCTCCATGTCCACCGCGTTGATGTCGAGATTGCGGCCCGGGAACTGCACGGATTGGTCATCGAGATAAATTGCGACGTTCGGGAACGATGCGATCGACGATTGCGACTGGTTGCCGGCAGATCCGGGACTTAGGCCGCGCATGAAAATATTGCCTTGGCCGGGACCGTTGGTCGCGAACGAGACGTTCGGCAGATAGCGGACCGCATCGTCGAAAGTTGCGATCGAAAGCTCTTTCAGCTGCTCGGTGGAGATGGCCTGAATCGTAATGGGCACGTCCTGGATCGACTCTGAGCGGCGCTGGGCCGTCACCGTGATTTCTTGGATCCCTTCGGACTCACTGGTATCGGTAGCCGTGGCGGCATGCGCGATTCCCAGCCCGAAGCCGGATCCGCTTAAAATCGCGGCAATCGCGTAGGACAATTTTGGATTGTTCATCACTTTATCCCTTCCCTTATTTGTATCAATTATTTGTATCAACTCAGATAGCAAAACCGGCTTGCTGAAGCAAGAAAGCAACAATTCGACGGATCACCCCGGACGGGGTATTGAAATCCGCGCCGTCCGTGCCCGGATATGCCAAGCGATGTCACGGCTAGGAGCGGTGGTGACGCATCCCGCTCACTCACGACGTTTCTACCACAGGGTCGACCGCAGAACAAAAGGTTAAAAGCAGAACATTACGGTTTAGTGACGCGCGAAGCTGCGCGCCATTTTGGCGCACAATGCGAATGAGTTCGTGACGCACTGCAGCGGGCACCCGATCGTACTACCAATGGTAGCTCACCATGACCTTGAGCAGGACCGGTGCCACGAGCTGACCTTGGGTTCCTTCGACGGCCACCGACGGCGCGGCATTGGCGTAGTGGTAGAGGCGAAATTCGGCATCGGCATAAAACTTCCACTGCCCAACGCCCGCTTCCACACCCGGTGACAGCAGCACGCGGTGGTACCCACTGTTGTCGGGATCGGCATTCACGCCGCTGTCATGGTGCCGATTCGATCCTATGACCTGGAGAAGTGCAGCCGCCGAACCTCGTTGGCCGAACTGCAAGCCGTCGTACAAGACGCCCACGGCAGCGTCCAATTCATTGCCCGGCCGATAGCCCTCGCGCATATTGAAGGCGCGATCGAACAGCGCCTCGGCGTACCATTTCAGATGGTGGGCGTCGCTGATCGTCCCCAGGTGATAGCCGCCCAACAGCAAGTCGGTGGTGCCGGTGCCAATCGACGTGTCACGATCGAAATTCGGGTACGTCCAGTCGCCCGTGGCCAGCTTCAGCCCGAGAGTGATGCCGGTCGAGAGGTCGGGGGAAAAGCCGGTATAGCGTCCGGTGAGTTGGATGTCGCCGAGCGCGCCATGGCGAAAGGTGGTCACATCCGGCGCTGCAGGGGCACCGATATCGGTGCGGAAGATCCGATTCCAATACGGGACCCGGAGTGTCATCCCCCAGTCACCGTTGAACTGGTAGTCCAGACCCAGGCTGCCGAAATGGGTTTCGATCTCTTTGTCGGTATTCGCCGCGGCCGGTGCTGCGTGCGAACCCACCCAATTTTGGTCCTGATCCTGATAATCATCCTCGAGAAAAAATTCGCCGCCCGGCTGGGACGGCAGCATGGTGGCGGTGCCGACGTCAAATACGCCGCATCCGCATGCGCACGCCATGACCGCCGGCGGCGCCGCGCCGATCAACAACCCGAAGGCGCACCGGCAAGAAACCATAATCCACGAACAAGGCTGCCCAACTTTCTGGTAGGCACTCCACATGTGAGTCTCCCGTTGAATCCAAACTCAAATACCAATGCGACGACGGGTCAATAGCGCCGTCGCGCATAACGCGCGCGTCAGTTCAGTGAGCGCTCTCGAGTTGGACTCAAACCGGGGGACCGCGCGGCGACTGCGCGCGGGGTGAGACTTCGAAATAGGCGACTTGCGCCGCCGCCACCGCAGGCTCTGCGGGTTGTTGAACCACAATCGGCACAATGGCGACGGATGGCAGCGCGCCCAGTGCGGGACTGGCGCCGTAGGGGCAGGTGCCATGGTCTTGATGGACAGGAGCGCCGCCTTCAGGATGCGCAGCGCCCACCGGATGGTGATGCGCCGACATATCCATCGCCGGATCCATAGACATGTCCATAGGCATGTCCATCGACAGGTTGGTGGGCGAAGCCGACCGCGGCACGGCGGCATAGCTGTCGCAAACGACGAGCTGAACGCTATGGTCCGGGCCGACCATGGGCATGAATCCGACCGGAATCAACGAGCGCAGCAAGAAACCGGGCAGCATGATCGCCACCCACCCTCTCACGCGCTTTCGTGCCGCTCCGCTCAAGAACCTACACCCCAATTATCGTGCTTAACCGGAAGTCGGTAGGATACCGCGATACTGGAGACCGCCGCACTTGAAGTCAATCACTCGGTGCGACCGTAAAATCCCTAGGCCTCCGCCGCGTGGCCCGCATGGGGATCAGTGAAACACCGCCGCAACGGTCACATAGGAATCGGTATCCGGCGCATTGAATGTGCTCGATACGCTTTCGGCGCCGGTGACGCTGGCGGTAGCAAACGTCGCCAGAGTGGCGCCCCAGTCCCACATCGTTGCTACTTGGGTCAAGCCGCTGCCGGCGGCCGGACCGCCGAATCCGCTGCCGCCCGTATCGCTGGCGCCGCCCGTCGTGTTCATGCTGAGGGCGACGAGCAGCGCGGGAGTCTGGGCAGACGTCACGTCGATGGGGCCGGCCAAGACGTTGTTGGATCCAGCGGCGAGTCCATCCTGAATGTTGCCCGCATGCCCCACCAAGGGAGCGGCCGTCGTGCCGGAAATCTCGGCAATCAGCACGCCCTTGTAATTTTCCTCGCTCCAATTCACCGTGACCGTGTCGGGCGTCGTCGTATCGCCGATGATGTTCGGCGCGTAGAAATGCGCGACCGTCTGAGAGCCCGGTGCGCCGTCATTTTTCTGATCGAGAAGAGTGAATGCATTGCCTTGTGTGTCACTCACCGAGATGGTGTGGACGCCGGCGAAATCGCTGAGCGTCACAGCGACCCAAATGGTGTCGCCGGCCTTCGTCGCCTTTTGGAACTGCACCGTGCTGTTGCCCGTTTGGGTATTACCGGCCGTGTAAAAGGTGTTCGATTGGGCTACCTGCGG
>JBKQSA010000028.1:0-6922 GCA_052143815.1 Steroidobacteraceae bacterium
GGGGACCGCGGTCACGGTGCGCGAGGGCGAATCGATGTTCAAATCGAGACCAAGAAAATATGACGCTTTCTGTATCATGTTCAATAACTTAAACGCGTCGTCCCCTTCAACGTTGGGACACTACTGATCGCCGCTATGTTCGCCGTTATGTAGTTCATGAATTCATCGAGTTTATCCTGAAGCGCTTCGGCGCGTGGCGACTCGGTTCCGATCTCCCAGGTCAAGTCCTCCAGTGTGCGTAGGGCCCGATGTGGACTGCCATGCCATAGGTAGGCCTTCGCTCGGTTTAACTCTCTGAGAAGATCTTCTATACGATTCGGTGAGTCGCCCTCGATCGGTAGGTCGGCCGCTAAACCCTTGATGGATTGCGTCAGCTGGGTCGTTCGCATGGCCACATGGAACCAGTCGAGGATCGGTTCACCAAAGTCGCGGAATTCACCCTGCGCTTGGCGTACTGTCTCGCCGCCATCGGAGAGAAACGTCGTCGGTTGTGCGGGAAATACGCCTTGTTCCGCCAGGAATCGCTCCATCCGCGCATTCGGCTTCGGTTCCAATCGATGAACGAAGGTGAACACTTGGCCGCGACCTGCCCGCGGTAGGCTCTTTCCCACCATGACCTCGAACCACCCTTCTTGCCGCGATGGCGCGTCGGAAGCCTTGACGTAGCCGCCGTCGATGCCGACGGCGCGAAGCGGATTGCGGGTCGGCAGTCCAAACTCATTGAGAGCGGGTTGACTCGTCAGCCGGTGGTGGGCCTCTTCGTCGAGGCGTCCGCCGACTCGAGTCACATGTCGCTTCCACGTCGTGATGCTCGTGGCATTCTCCAGCGGGAGCACGGCGCTCAGGATGCGGGCGGAGGCGCCGTACGACAACAGGGCTGCGAATTGCGCCTCAAGGTACTGTAGCTCGGGACTCGTGTGGTCGCCGAGCCATAGAGCCAGTGGGCTAATGCTCTGCCTGCCGCTGCTCCCGCAGAGACATCGATAAAATCGTGGACTATGCAGGTCCAATCGGCCGAATGGTGTTCGGTAACGAATACGGTGCAAGCCGTTTCGTCGAAGCCGCAACTGACACTCCGGGCACCGGGAGCCGCGATCGATCGCTTCTCGCGCCTGAATCTCGACCATCACGCGCTGCACGCTCCCGGTCATCGCCTTCGCTTCCTCAAGGCTGATGCCGATCAGATCGGTCGACAGCCGACGCTCGATGGCGGCGATCTCTGCGGTCGTTGTCAATCCCGATTCGTCCTCAATGATCACTTGGATCCGCATCTTCATACATGCTCCCTGCGTCCCAGTCGATTGCTGGCAGCTGCCTCAGTCGCTGATCGATTGAACGCCGGCCCGGCTTTGCGACGCGCGTGTTGGCGAGAATGTCATGCACTTCGGCACGCAATTGCGCGCCGTTCAAGCCTTCCTCCAGCAGTTCCTCAATCCGATGCAGCGCCCAGGCTGGACTGCTTTCCTCCAGCCACTCCGGATACGCGGCCGGGCTATTGAGTTCTTCATCAGGAGGATCACCTCGCGCAGCAAGGCACGCGAGCGGCTGCGTCTGCGAGACGAGGGGTCTGGATTCAATCCTGCAGTCAATCTCCCAAGGGACGAGTAAATTGTATTGGTACCGGAACGTTTCATTGATCTCGAAAGCAAACGCAGCCATCGGGATGTCGACACCGCCGCCGGCGAGCGCCAGCTCGATTGCGCGAGCCGGGTCACCAAACTGCCAGCCGCGAATCTGGAAACAATACAGATGCTCGTCGCTCCACCCGAAAGCGACTTGCAGTGCAGCGTGGAACTGGGCCAGAGACGCTTGTTCGGTGATCAGGAGCCGGCGAGTAACCGGCGGCGACACGCCACATAGTCGGGCACTAAGCTGCACCGCACCCACTGTCTGCTCAGCGCCCATCGCCCGACGCTAACACCGATCCAACCCTGGCTCAATCTCCAACCCAGCACCCGCAATGGACCACTCTCACGAGCTGACGCTTCAGGCGAAATTGTATCCCTCGAAGGCCAAGGCGGTACTGACGCCGGAGCCGGATTTTGATCGAGTGTTGCGGGAGTTGGCGCGTCCGCACGTCACCCGCCGGCAGCTGTGGAAAGAGTACCGGGCACAGAATCCGAACGGCCTGAAATACACGGCGTTCTGCGTTCACTTTCGCCGCTGGCGCAAGAGCCTGGGTGCGGAGGCGACACTCACCCTCGAGCATGTTCCCGGCGATAAATTACTGGTCGATTATAGCGGGGATCCCGCGCAGTTCGTCGATCGGCATACCGGTGAGATCATTGCGGCCCAATTATTTGTGGCGGTGTGGGCGTTCAGCAGCAAGATGTACTCGGAAGCGACGAAGTCGCAGGATACCAAGGACTGGCTGGAGGCGCACGTCAATGCACTGGAGGCATTTGGGTGTGCGCCCGCTGCGGTTGTCCCGGATAATTGCAAGACGGCGGTGATCAGAGTCTGCCGTTACGATCCGCTGAAGAACCGCGAATATTGCGATTTTGCTGAGCGATATTCGCTGGCAATCCTACCTGCACGTGCGAAAAAACCCCGGGATAAGGCTTGCGTTTCATACTGTCTCCTGTCTTGAACGTAGAGGGCGGACGAATGAAGGGATCAGGCGCCCGCCTTTTCCCTTGCGGATATTGACCGATTTTATCGGTTCGAAGAGGCACTGGCGATTGCCATAGTGCTTCCGACAGAGCCAGCCGGCACGACCCCATTCGTGGATGGTCGTGGAGGAGACGTTGAGGCGTCGTGCGAGTTCTTCGGCAAGAACGAATCCCTGTTCTCGTAAGCGTTGAGCGGGCGATGGAAGCTTGTAGGCGACTCGCAGGCTAATCACTTTGGTTCGAGTAAACGGCTGCTGTTTCCAATTGCGATAGCCGAGGGCGTTGAGTCGATCAGCCGTCTCTTGATCGGTGCACGTTTGAAGTAGCTGATCGAGTTGCGAGATAACTTCGGGCTTGAATTTACGAACCGCGGCTATCGGCTGCGGGCCCCGCACGGACAGAGAGGTCGTCTGGCCGCCGCGAAAACGCACGTGCACCGCAATCGGATCGGCTTTCGTCAGGGTGACGTCTTCGATCATTAATGCGAGCATCCGTTTACGTTCACGGGACTCGGTGCGCGGATCGTTCCACACGCGCGGAAAATCACGCGCGAGCGAGAGAATGCGGGCCCGGGCGGCATCGTCGAGCAAGCTTTGATCCGTCTTGCGCTGCCGATCGTGTTCCTGCTGCAGCGTCTCGAGGCGGCGCAGCTGATCGTTCCAGTCCGCTTCCAATGCATCGGCGACGAGCCGATGGTCAGGGTCGCACTTTAAGAATCTTCGACGCTTGAGCTCCGCCTCGTAACGCGCCCGTTCCACCTGCTGTTGACGCAGGGCGTCAGCTTTTTCGATGCGTCCGGCGATCTCCGCTTGCACGGCGAGCGCCACATTGAGCGCGGCGGGCGCGAGGGTCTTCAATAAAAGTTCGCCGACGGCATCATCAATGTCGCTGCCGCGAATCGATTGGCAGGATTTGCTCGCTCGGCGCACGACGGCATCCGTGCACACGTAGTAGGGAATGAGCCGGTCGCGGAATCGCTGATACCGTACGCGCATGCGCGCGCCGCAGCGCCCGCACAGCACCCGACCTTGCAGGAGCGCGATGCCCTCGCGGGGCACTGTGCCGCGGCCCTCCGTGCCCAAGGCCGCGAGATTTTGCTTGAGCGTCGTTTGATTGCGCTCGAACTCCTCCAAGGCGATGTAGCCGACATGGGCGTTGGGAATGAACACCATCCACTGCTCGCGAGGAACGAGGACTTGACTCGTGGATTTTAGGTCGGTGGTCCGTTGGCTGCGCGTGCGTCCGAAGACGAAGGCGCCGGCGTAGCGCGGGTTGTGCAGAATCTGAAGCACACGGGCTGCTCAAGGTCCTCCCAGAGCACCTCCCCTTTGGCAGAGCCGCTTTGCACTCGATGCGGAAATTTAAGTCCCTCGCGGGCGAAGCGGCGCACGGTGGCGGAAGCGGAGCTGACCTCACGGAAGGTGTTGAAGAGCAGGCGCACCGTGTGCTCGATCTGTCGATCCGGATCGAGCACGACGGCGCCGGCGGCGTCGTATACGAGGCCGATCGGCAATGGCAGCTGCAACTCTCCGCGGCGCGCTTTGTTCCGCATACCGCCTTGCAGTCGTGCCTTGAGTATGTGCAGCTCGGCCTCGGACATGGTGCCTTTGAGGCCAAGGAGAAGCCGGTCATTGAAGTGCGCGGGGTCGTAGACGCCATCTTCGTCGCTGATGAGGGAGCCCGACAGGGCACACAGTTCGAGCAATCGTTGCCAGTCGGCGTTATTGCGCGCGAGGCGCGAGACTTCGAGGCCGAGTACGATGCCGGCGTGACCCAAGGCGACTTCACTGACCAGACGCTGGAAACCGTCGCGGTTCTCGGCATGAGCGCCGGAGATGCCTAAATCCTCATCGATGGTATGAATCCGCTCGGCGGGCCAGCCGAGCGCCACGGCGCGATCACGCAATGCGTATTGACGTTGGGTACTTTCGGTATTTTCCATCACTTGGCGAAGCGTTGACTGACGAACGTAGAGGAAGGCATCGCGGCGCAGATGCTGGGCGCTGATTTTGCTGTGGGTCTCGGTCGTCATGGATTACCCCGTGGGCATGAGAGGGACAAGATCAATGTTGGGGGCGCCGCGGCGTGGCGCGCACGAGCCTAGCCGGGGTAGACCGATAGCGTCCGCCTCGGCCACGGATAAGCACCGCGCCGTTCAAGGGCTCGTACAGGCAACGGTGGTCATTGCCGTAGCGCTGCTGCGGCAGCACCCCGGCGCGACCGAAGTTATACACCGTGGTGGTACACAAGCCGAGGCGCTCAGCCATCTCGTGGACCGTGAGCCAGCCGCGAGCTCGCAGCCGTTCGAAACGGCTTTTAAGTCCACAGCGTTGGCGCAGTGTGCAGACACGCTTGGCGGTGAAGGGCTGTCCCAACCAGCCACGATGACCGGCGGCGTTGAGTCTCTCGGCGGCCTGGGTGTCGGAACAGCTCTCGAGCAATCGATCGAGCGCTTGGACGGTCTCGGCTTGTGTTTTAAGCACCCGGGGAGTTGGCACAGGGTGCGGTACGCACAATGAGGTGACCTGTCCGCCTCGGAAACGCACGTGCAGCTGAATCGTCTCGGCACTGCGGAGCGTCACGTCCTCGATGAGGTAGCTCACCCAGCGTCGGCGCTCCTCGTCGCCGGTCTGCGGATCGTTCCATGCACGCGGAAACTCCTCCGCCAACGCAAGAATACGCGGGCGTGCATCGGCATCGAGATGCGCCTCATCCCGGCGGGGTTGCTGCGCGGGGTCCTGCTGCAGGGAATCCAGGCGACGCAGCGCCTCGTTCCAGTCCGCTTCCAAGGCGTCCGCGACGAGCCGATGGTCAGGATCGCACTTCAGAAATCGGCTGCGCTTGACATCCGCGGCGTGCCGCAAACGTTGCAACTCTGCACGACGCTCGCGCTCTGTGCGCTCCGTTCGGGCGGTCATCTCCCCGTGGATCAGCAACACTTTGCGCAAGTGGGCGGTCGTGACCGTGCCCAACAACAACTCACCGATCGCCGCGTCGATGGCTGGTGCTCGCACCGATTGGCAGGGCTTGCCTGGGCGATGGGACGAATCGTTGTGACAGAGGTAGGAGACCCGCAGTCTTTGTTCGCGTGGATTATACCGAACCTGCATGCGCGTCCCGCACACGCCGCACACCAGCCGTCCCTGCAGGAGCGCGGGACTCTCGTGCAGCAGAGTGTTCGCGCCGGCTAACGTCCACGCGGCGCGGTTGTGCGTGAGCGTAACTTGATTGCGTTCGAACTCCTCCCAGGAGATATAGCCAGGATGAGCGTTCTGGATCAGCACCTGCCAGTCCTTGCGCGGCTGCTCGATCACCGCCTTCTTCGATGGCGCCGTGTACAGAACACGATGCCGTCCGTAGACAAATGCCCCGGCGTAACGCGGGTTGTGCAAAATATCGAGGGCGCGGGAATGGTTGAGGGGCCCCCAGATGAGTTTGCCCTTGCCGATCCCGCGGCGAAGCCGACGAGGAAAGGTGAGTCCGGCCTCCCGAAATCGATCCGCGACGGCGGAGGCGGAGCGCAATTTACGGAAAGTCGCAAAAAGTTCACGGAAGCTCGCCTGAACCCGCGGATCGGGGTCGAGCACGACGGCGTCGGCGGCGTTGTAGCTCAAGCCCATCGGCAAGGGCACTTCGAGGGCGCCGCGCTGCGCTTTGTTGCGTTGGCCGCCGATGAGACGGGCTTTGAGTAGATGCAGCTCCGCCGCACTGATCGTGCCCTTCAACCCCAGCAACAAGCAATCGTTGAAATGCATCGGATCGTACACGGCCTCCTCATCGCCGATCAGGCACCGCGTGTGCGCGCATAACTCCAGAAGCCGTTGCCAATCGGCGTTGTTGCGCGCCAGGCGTGAGACTTCCAATCCCAACACGAGGCCGGCGCGACCAGCGCAACTTCACTCACCAGTCTTTGAAAACCGTTGCGGTTCTCGGCGCGCGCAGCCGAGAGGCCCTGATCGTCATCGACCGTATGGACACGCTCGATGGGCCAGCCGAGTGCGACCGCTCGGTCGCGCAGCGCATACTGTCGGCGGGTACTCTCTGTGTTCTCGAGGATCTGGCGCGAGGTGGACTGACGAACATAGACAAAGGCCTCGCGGCGCAGGTGTTCGACGGTCACCTTTTGATGAAAGTCAGTAAGCATGGTTCACCTGCGATTGCAGCTGCAGCACCATGTTGGCGACCAGGCGCAACAAGTCCGGATCAACGGAGCTGATATCGCACGCCGGCGCTCGCGGCGCTGAGACGGCCGGGAGCGCGACGTCGGTGAGTATGAGGGCGAGGCCGCGCAGCATGCCGTGATAGATGAC
>JBKQSA010000029.1:0-12628 GCA_052143815.1 Steroidobacteraceae bacterium
CTCGCTGGGCGCGCCTGCCGTATGAGTTTCTCGATCGGGTCACCCATCGCATCATCAACGAAGTCGCCGGCATATCGCGCGTGGTCTATGACATCTCAGGGAAGCCGCCGGCGACGATCGAGTGGGAATAGAAACTTATCCTTCGCCGACTATCGGCAACGATCGAAAATCAACTCTAAGTTCCTGTTTCCGCGATAATTTTCGCTCATTGTCTATCGCGGACAATCGCACGCCAGCGGAAACTTTTGACGGACATACTGGGTTCTGGTGCATTAAAGGAATTACTTAGTATTCGTGTCCCCTATTGAGAGGACACGCGCATGACCAAGCCTTTAGGACGCGACACGATCTATCGGTGTCGTCGCTTTTCAGCTGAAACTATTGAGCTCTGCGTTCGCTGGTACATCACTTATCGGCTGAGCTACCGTGATCTGGCCGCGATCATGGCTGAGCGTGACGTCGTCGTCTCCCACACCACGATCATGCGCTGGGTGTTGCGCTATACGCCGGAATACGAGGGTCGATGGGCTCGCTTTTCCAGACCTCCGGGAGAGTCGTGGCGTATGGACGAAACGGCTGTGTCTGTCCGTGGCGGTCGGCATTACCTATTTCGAGCTGTGGACAAGAACGGAAAATCCATTGGGTCTCTGCTCTGCAATGATCGAAATAAAGAGTCCGCGCAGGCATTTTTCCGAGCAGCCGTCGCCGATGGGCGAGTCCCATGGCCTAAGAAAATCAACATCGATGGCAATAAAGCAACCCTCCGAGGCTTGGAGTCGCTTGGTAAGGAAGATCCCCGTTGGCGGCAAGTGGAAGTGCGTGCGCGGCGGTATCTCAACAACGTGGTTGAGCAAGACCATCGGGCCATCAAACAGCGATGCGCTTCGATGCTAGGACTCAAGTCCTTTCGGTCTGCGGCAGTTACTCTCGCCGGAATCGAACTCGCCCATCGCATTAGGAAGGGACAGCATTTGTTACCGATAAAGCTTGAGGGGAGACGCCCCTCGTTGAAGGAGATGTGGGAATGCGCGCTGAATCCGGCGAGCAAGTCGGTTTTGCCAGAGGGCAGCTGTTTTCCGCTAATGCACCAGATCTCAAGAAGGACGAAACGAGACAGTTCGGAAGAGTTCCTGAAGTCCGAATTTCCGCCAGTTCGCTACCTGAGGAAGTTTTCATTTGGTGGTAGCCTGAATCTCTTTGTGACGCCTAAAGGCGGCCGGTATTGGCGCTATTGCTACCGTTACGGTGGGAAGCGGAGGACACTCTCGCTTGGCATTTATCCGGAGGTGCCTATCGACCGTGCGCGCTCACGACATCTTGAAGCTCGACAACTGCTCGCTGCGGGTGTAGATCCGTCGCTAAAGCGAGAAGAGTTACGGGGTACGTTTCGACTGCGGCGTCGCTGAACTCGTCGATGACAGGTACGTTGCCAGGAAGAGACCGACAATCACCCCACGCAGTTGCAACACGATCAACCCGGCGACATGACTAGGGGAGATGCAAGCAAAGGTGTTAATGAGAGAATGCGCGATCGTAATCGCGGGATTCGCGAAGGAAGTTGATGCGGCAAACCAGGAAGTCGCTCCGATCCAGGCGGATATTCGCCGCGACGTCGTTGCGCTCACCTTCCGGCAAAGCGGATGATCAAATCCTGGACTTCACGCGGGCAGTCGAGCGGCACGAAATGGCCGCCATTTTGAATGGTTGCCGTCCGCGAGCCCGGAACAAGGCGTTGATCATCCTCCCGCTCCTTGGGCGTAGACCAATCCTGTTCGGCCCATATCAACAGAGCCGGCACGTTAATGTTCGCGTATACCTTTCTGGCCTTTTCCCAGCTTTCGGAATTGCGCAACAAGCTTAGGAATGCGCGGTAATGACCGGACCGATTACCGACCGAGTACATTTCTCTCAACAGTTCGCCTGGGATGGCGCTCGGATGGGCGACTCCACCCTCCAAGATCCCCTTAACGATCAAGAAATTTCTTAGGCGCATGAACGTCTCACCGACTACTGGAATATCTGAAACGGTGACGCTTAACCGTCCCAAGAATGAGCTCCGCGCCAGCCCACGGCCCTTGCCATAGTCATATGGATTTATGGCTATCACTCGAGCAACGCGGGAGTTGCGCCGTCCAGCTATGATTAGACTAATGGAGGCGCCGATCGAAACCCCGCACAGCGCCACGCCTTGAAGATCAAGCGCCTCGAGAAAGCCCTCAACGGAGCGAACAAAGAAGTCTGAGTCGTATCGTTCCCTTGGAATGTCCGAATATCCGTGTCCCGGGTAATCAAGTGCGTAAACCGTGAAATGTTTCGCGAGCTCGGGAACCACTTTCTCGAACAGGTCGAGCTGTGTGCGCAACGTGTGCAAGAGCACCACACTCGGACCGGTTCCCGCGGTGATGTAGCGAAGTCGGCAATCGCCGACCTTGATGTAGCGGATCGGAATCTCAGGCGCCCAGCCAAGTGTCGTCGGCGTGCTGGGGATTGGCCGCATTGCCTCGAAAACTAGCGACACGAGCCACAACGCGACGCCGGAACCCACGAAAATAAAGAGAAGCAGCAATGCGGAAGTCATGTGTACACCTCGAATCCCATATCCGGACATTTGTGAGCATCTTCGGTCGTGAGGCGAAGAGCCGACCCGCGGTGGGCGGCATTCAGCGCTGCGCGCAGTGATTCACGCGCCATAGGGGTCCGCAAGCAACGATGCCTCCGCGAGTGCGTGCGTTGCGGGCCTCCTTATCCGGAACCAAATGGCATAGAGCGCCGGAAGGAAGAGCAGCGTCAGCACCGTGCCGGCGGCTGTGCCGCCGATCAGCGTGCAGGCCATCGATCCCCAAAACACAGAGGTCGTGAGCGGAATAAATGCCAGCACGGCCGCGAGCGCAGTCAGCAAGACAGGTCGCGCGCGCTGTACCGTGGCTTCGACGACCGCCTGATAGGGATCCAAACCCTGAGCCTCATTCGTGTGGATCTGGCCAATCAGGATCAACGTGTTGCGCATCAAAATTCCCGACAGGCCGATGAGACCCAGAATGGCATTGAAGCCGAAGGGCTGATGCAGAATGAGCAGAATCGGCACCGCACCTACTAGGCCCAGCGGCGCGGTCAGGAACACCATGGCCATCGCGGAGAGAGAGCGTGTCTGCAGAACCAATACCAGCAGGGTCAACAGCAGCATGATCGGAAAGACGGGCAGCAACGCGGCGTTCGCCTTGGCCGAATCCTCGATGTTGCCCCCGGTTTCAATCCGGTAGCCGTCGGGCAGGTTCGCGATGATCGGTGCGAGCGCTTTCTCGATCTCCATTGAGACTTCAGGCGGCTGCATGGCTTCGTCGAAGTCGGATTGGACAGTGACGGTCGGTGTACGGTCGCGGCGCCTCAAGATGGGGTCCTCGGGACGGATCTCGACATGACCGATCTGGCTCAAGGGAACCATGCGTCCCGTGCGGTTCGTCAGGGTCAGGTCCCCGAGTCGCGCGGGGTCGAGGCGCTCGGGGCCGGCGCTGCGCGCTATCACTTCTACCGTTCGGATATCTTCCCGAACCTGAGTCACCGGCACGCCGGTTAACAGGAACTGAAGCTGTTCTGCCGCATCGCTCGAGCTTAAGCCCACGAGCTGCAGCCGATCCTGGTCGAGCACGAAATGGATAGTTTGCGTGCGCTCGCCCCAGTCCTGGTTCACCTGGCGAGTATGGGGATTTGCGCGCATGACCGTTTGGACTTGGGTTGCAATGATACGCAGCTGATTAGGATCGGGGCCCATGACTCGAAAGTTGACCAGGTAACGCGGAAAGGGGCCGAAGATGAGCTGCGAGACGCGCACGCGCGCCTCAGGCGCCAGTCCTTTCGCGATCTGTTCGCGTAGCCGCAACTTCAGGTGATTGCGCGCCCGCGCGTCAGGCGTGAGGACGACCAGTTTCGCGAACGCGGGATCCGGGAGTTCCGGGTTGTACGAGAAGAAGAAGCGAGGTGCGCCCTGACCCACATAGGTGGTCACGATCTTGGCCTCGGGTTGTTGGCGCATCCATTGTTCGACTTTGATGGCAGCCGCCGTGGTCGCCTCGATACTGGTTCCCTCCGGCATCTGCACTTCGACCAACACCTCGGGCCGATCGGAACTCGGGAAGAACTGATGCTTGACGAACCCCATGCCGAGGCCCGCCAGCAGGAGTACCGCGACGACCATGCCGGCGACCTTGAACCGATGGTCCACGGCCCAAGAAATGAGCTCTCGCAGGCGCTGGTAGCGCGGTGTTGAATAGATTCCGGCGTGGCCGCCCCGGACGGGCGCGATGTCTGGGAGTAGCTTGACACCGAGGTACGGTATGAAGAAGACGGCCACCAACCAGGACACGATCAGCGCAAAGCCCACGATCCAGAAGATGTTGCCGGCGTATTCTCCCGCCGTCGAGCGGGCGAAACCCACGGGGGTGAATCCGATGATCGTAACCACTGTCCCCGAGAGCATCGGAGCGGCCGTGTGACTCCAGGCGTAGGCGGCAGCTTTCGCCCGTTCGAAGCCCTCTTCCAGCTTCACTACCATCATTTCGATCGAGATGATCGCATCATCGACCAAGAGCCCGAGACCGATCACGAGCGCGCCCAGTGTGATCCGATCGAAGACCCGATCGGTGAGTAGCATGACGACGAATACGGCGGCGAGAGTCAAGGGCACGGCGGCCGCCACCACGATACCGACGCGCCAGCCGAGGCTGATCAGGCTCACGATCATGATGACGGTGAGGGCGACAAAAAACTTCAGCATGAACTCCCCGACAGCCTCACGGATGTTCACCGCCTGGTCGACCACCTTCGCGAACCGCACACCCGCGGGCAGTGTGTGAGCAATCTGCTTCTCTTCGGCATTCAGCGCTCGGCCAAGATCCAATCCGTTCCAACCGTCCTGCATCACCACGCCGAGTACCAGCGCGGCCTCGCCATCGTGACGAATCAGGAAGGTCGGCGGATCTTCGTAACCCCGTTTGACCTCGGCGATGTCCGAAAGCTTAAGCGTACGAGCGCCGGCGGCGATGGGGGTATCGCGGATCTTCTGCAAGTCATCGTAGGCACCATCGAGGCGCATGAACACTTGTGGACCGTTGGTATCGATCGAGCCGGCGGGAGTCACGGCGTTTTGATGCTGGAGTGCGCCAAAAATATCTCGCGGTGTAACACCTAAGTTCGCGAGACGAGCATAGGAGAACTCCACGAAGATGCGCTCAGGGCGCTCCCCCTGGATGTTGACTTTCTTGACGCCGGGTACGTGAAGAAGGCGCTGCCGTAGTGTCTCGGCTTCGCGGGTCAGCTCTCGCGGCGGCATGCCGTGAGCCTCGAGCGCGTAGACGGCAAAGATGACATCTGAATACTCGTCATTGATAAACGGACCCTGCACGCCGGTGGGAAGTTTGGGCGCCTCATCGCCGAGTTTCTTGCGCGCCTGATAAAACTCCTCGGGAACAGCGGCGGGCGGGGTCTTGTCGCTCAGTGTGACCATCATTACCGCGATGCCGGGGCGCGTGAAAGTCTCCACCCGATCGTACCAACGCAACTCCTGCATCCGCTTCTCGAGCGGTTCGGCGACGAGCTCCTGCATCTCCTTTGCCGTGGCTCCCGGCCACACGGCGGTAACCGTCAGGGCCTTGATCACGAAAGAAGGGTCCTCGGCGCGACCGAGACGCAGGAACGCGTAGGTGCCCGAGAGGATGATGGCGACGATCAGGAATAAGGTGATCGAGCGCTGGCGGACGGCCAATGCGGAGAGATTAAACTGACTCATGTCACTCTCGCGCCACGCGTGCTTCAGCGACGTGGACATGCTGGCCTTCGTGCAGGAAGTGCCCACCGACGGCAATGATCGGGTCACCAATCTGAATTCCGCCGCTCACAATGGCACGCTCACCGTCGAATCGAACGAATTTGACCGCTCGGTACGCTACGGAGGAGGACTTTCGGTCGATGAGCCAAACCCCCGGGCCGTGTCCCTCATCATCGATCGCTCCAAGTGGGACGGCCAGGGCACCGGCCTGCTCCGAATCGTTCAGGTAGACGGTGACGGTCGCACCGAGCGGGGCTCTCGCCGCTGCTCCGTCCAACACGTAGCGGGCTTCAAACGTCCGGGTCAGCGGATCGGCGGCGTCCGACAGTTGACGGAGGCGCGCCGGATATCGCGTGGCCGAATCGGCACTCGCTCCATAGAGGGTGGCGTGCGCGGTCGAGCCCAGGGCCGGACGCAAGGTCTCAGGCAGGTTGACCGCCGCCTCGCGCGGTCCGGCTCGTGCCACGCGGACCACGATCTGGCCAGCGGAAACAAATTGTCCCGGCTCCGCCAGGGTCTCCATCACGGTGCCGTCGGCATCCGCCGCCAGTGTCGAGTACGCGCCTTCGTTCTGCGCGACTTTGAGCTGCGCTTCGGCGCCTGACAGCAGGGCTCGAGCGCTGTCAGCGGCAGCTTTGACCTGGTCGTACGCCGACTGCGATACCGCACCCGAAGCGACCAGGCCACTGTAGCGTGCTTCATCGGCGGCCGCCTGCTGCAGGCGGGCTCGCGCCGCATCGACATTGCCGACCTGGCTCGTGATGGCGTGCGTGTAGTCGGTTCGGTCCAGGCGCAGCAGCGGCTGGCCCTTCTGCACCCCCTGACCGCTATCGACTAGGCGCTCAATGACTTTGCCCGAGACGCGAAAGCCGAGATTGCTTTGGATACGCGCTGATACGAGGCCCGTGAACGCTCGCCCGCCGGCCTCGGCGGGCAGCGCCTCGGCGACTTGCACAAGCGGGGGGGCCGTTCGCGGGTCCTGCGCGGAATGCGAGGGCGCGCATGCCGCGAGGTTCATGGTCGCCACAAAGGCGCTACCGGCGAGGGCAAGTGTTCTAACTCGAAACATCGTTGTGCTCCCAAGAACAAGAGTTAAGTAACCAGTTCCACTCACCATCCACCGCCCAGCGCTCGGAACGTCCCCACCGCGGCTCGGGCCGAATCGGCGCGTGTTTGCGCAAATTCGTCCTGTGCGCTGAGCAATTGGCGATCCGCATCGAGAACATCGGTGAGCGCAATCACGCCGCCCTGGTAGGCCTCTTGCGAGGCATCTCGCGCCCGCTTGAGGGCTGCAACTTCGGCGAACAACTCTTGTTGGTGAGCCTCGAGTTGCACCAGTGAAGTGAAAGCGTTCTCGACCTCTTCGGCTGCGCGCAGCACCGTCTGCTGGTAGCGGGCGAGTGCCTCAGCATCGGCTCCCCGGGCCTGCGCCACTTCGGCGCTCACTTTGCCGAAATCGAACACCCGCCAGCGCAGTCCCGCGATGCCCTGCATCTGGAAGGTCGCGGCTTTGAAAAGATCGTTTGGGCTGGAGCTCTCGTAGCCGAGCACTCCCGCCAGGGAGATCTTCGGATAGTAGCCGGCGAGCGCCTGCCCGATCCGGGCGTTGGATGCTGCCAAGCGCCGTTCAGCGGCGATGACATCCGGCCGGCGGCGCAGCACCTCGAGCGGCCCGTCGTTGGCTGACACACTCGGCACGGCTGGGATGTCGCGCGGAGTCTTAAGCTCCGGGGCGGAAGTCCCCGGCTGGACTCCGAGCAAGACGTCCAATCGGTTCATTTGCGCCTCGAGGTCGATGCGCAGTGGCTGCAGTGAGGCACGGGCCCCTGACAATAGCGCTTCGGTTTGCGCGACCTCACGTACCGCCGACAATCCACGGCCGAATCTTTGGCGCACAAGACCGAGCAGGTGCTCATCGGTGGCGACCTGTTGCTCGGCGACGGCAATACGCACCTGATCTCCCCGGATGCGCAGGTAGGCGTCCGCGGCATCCGCCGTCACGGAGATCTGCGTGCCCACCTGCTGAGCGATCGCGGCGTCCGCCTCGGCCGACGCGGCCTCTCTGCCGCGGCGCAGACCGCCGAACAGATCCAGCTCCCAGCTTGCGCCGAGACCTGCATCGTAGATTGACTGGTTGCGGTTGAATCCGGGCAGTTGGCTGGCGATCTGGCCGGTTGAGCTCTCCAGAGACTGATGGATCCGGGTCGCCTGACCGTTCAGATCGATGGTGGGCAGGAGCTGCGCGCCGGCCTCGCGGGCTGCGGCCCGGGCCTGCTGCACTCGCGCCAATGCCGCTGCAAGATCGAGGTTCTGATCCCGCGCCCGCTGCACGGTGCGCGAAAGCATCGGGTCGTTGAAGCCATCCCACCAGGTCTCCAGCGCAGGCGCGGCAGCGCTCGTCGGGCGAGCTTTAAGCGCAGCGGCGCTGTGAAATCCCTCGAGGGTCGTTGCAGGCGCTCGATAAGATGGGCCGACAGCGCAACCTGACACGCAGAGTTGCGAGACGAGGCTGATCGAGACTAGAGCGGCCAGGAGTGAATGCCGAACAATAGCCCTATTTGGAACCACTCTCATATGTCCTCCTTGTTGGAGTGTCCGCAAGCCGCCATGGGTGACCGTGCCGGCATGAGCATCAAGGACTCAGCGAGTCGCCCGAGCTGAGCGGGACGAAGGGACGCTCACATGATGCTGGCCCAGCAGAAGCTCCTGCGCTGCTGTTTGCGCATCGCCATAGACGACCGGGCGCTTCTCTGGCCCGGCGTCGCCTGGCGAAGCGTGGCTCGCCGGATGCTGGCCCAGCAGAAGCTCCTGCGCCGCCCCTTGCGCATCGCCGTAGGCGCGCGGGTGTTTCTGTGTCTGGGTTTCCCCTGCGGTTCCTGCAGCGTTGGACTTGGGGTCAGTGCTTGCGCCACGAGACGGATGGCTCCCAAGTAACAGCTGCCTGGCAAGTTCCTGCGCATCGGGGGTCGGGCTCGACACCTTGCCATCTTGCAGGGCGTAGTGAGCTTTGGTGGTCCCAGCGCGCGATTCCTTCGCCTGCTGTGGTATATCGCCCTTCGAATCCGCTGCTGTGGCGACAGTGATATGAATGAGAAGTGCTGCAGAGGCGAGGATGAGCGAGGGGCTGAAGTGCTTTGCATTGTGCTGTGACATAAATAATCTCCATCTATATTACATGTATATACATGTGTTTGCCGAAATGAAATGAATCTCCTGATGCGAATGAACGGCTTTAACGCAAAGACAGTCTGCTGGCGGCGAGATACGATGCTTTTTTAAGAGCCGCGGCTTCCCGTCGTCCCAGACGCTTCTCGAAAGCTTCCTGAGCGGCCTCCCAGCGGGGTTTGAATTTCTTCAGTAACGCTTGCCCCTGGGCAGTGAGGGCCCAGCGACGCTGCCGGCGATCAAGACCTACGGTATCCACTGCAAAGCCAGCCTTCTTAATCAACGCCAAGGTCCGCGTCGCAGTGGTCTGGTCGATACCGAGACCTTCCGCCAGCTCCGTAGTGGTCAGGTTGGCGGCCAACTCGAGAAGTTGCAATGCCGTGTATTGAGTGGCATGCAGCGCGCTGTCGGCGAGCATATCCTCGTAGAGCACCGTCACAGCCCGGGCGGCTTGCCGAAGCGTTGCGCAGTAACAAGGGAGAGAGAGTAATTGCATAGTTGGTAAGTTACATGCATATACATGGAAAGTCAAGCCCTAGGCCCGCGATTCGCCGCCCGTGAGGAAACGTGCCCTTACCGGTCAAAGAGGCTTCCCTGGCGCTCAAGCCCAAGGGACTTACGATGGAAGAAGCCGCTTCTATTCCACTGGTGGCTTTGACGGCTTGGCAGGCACTGGTCGAGAAGGCCAACCTGCAGAAGGGGTAGAAAGTCTTCATTCAGGCTGGCTCAGGCGGCGCACCCGTTTGCCTCATCCGCCCCGTGATGGACCGGGTCTTCCCGTTCGAATCAACCAACGAGGCCATGGCTTACGTCGAAGGTGGCCGTGCAAAAGGCAAGGTTGTCGTCAAGGTAAGATAATAAAGTCGAAAAGGTCTTCGCCTACTCTCCGTTCTCATTCCAGCTTGCTAAACATGTTGTCGTACATTCGGACGGACATTTGAGTTGCTGGTTCGTGGAACATCAATGTAGTCAGTAGGTTACGACGCCAAGAAATTATTGAGTGGGAGTGACCAGGGCGCTTCCCCAGTGTGGCACGGTCGGCAGAGACGGTGAACCCCGAGTTTCGGGGCAATACTGGCAAAAACTCCATCGTCGGAGACGACGGCCGACGCTGATTTCGAGTGAAGCCATACAGCGAGTCGGGCCGGACAAACTGGTTACCCCGATATCAAGTGATCCCGCTGCTTCTGCAAGCGGCTAGAAAAAAGGCAACGCTGCGCGCGACGTGAGCGTCGATCTCCGCACGCAATAACTTGAGGTCTCCTCCGAAAAGCGCACGCATCAACAATGGCCCAACGACCAAATCGAGGAAGAACTCGGTCGTTGTCTCCACACAGTCCGGAGCAAGAGCCGGAAACGCGCGTAACTCATCTGACTGCGCCAACTCGCTCAAAACGTGAGCAACGGCTTGCGTGCCGCGCTGGCGTGCCATACGTCCGACCTCTGCCAGTTGCGGGAACCGACGTACCTCGGCGACAGAAAGTCGCATGAAATCGATGGTATCGCTAACGAGAAGTCCCTTCAGAACGTTGGCGCCGACGTTAGCAAGGCGCTCTTCAATCGTGGCCCCGCTTGGCGCCTGACCCCCGAATCCGGATCTGACCCTCGTTGCGTTTCGCGCCACGACCGCCGCGAATAGATCCTCCTTCGTGGGGAACCTCGCGTAGATGGTTGGCTTTCCCGCCTGGGCGAGTCGGGCGATTTCATCGATGCTTGCGCCGGCCAGCCCGTTTTCCAGAAACAACTGGCGAGCCGCATCCAGAATGCGCTCGTCGACCTGTCCGGCAAGCTTCCCGGGCGGCCGTCCGGCGCGCACTGCCGGGGGCTTCTGGCGCCGCTTGCCTGGTACGGGACCGCTACTCATCTACCCACCTCGTGTCCGTTTGAACCCCTGGTTGGGGCATTACCCACCGTAATTCTAACGAATTTCGGGGCAATATAGAACGAAACGGTATCGTAAAGTTTTTCCTTGACACGCCCGCTTGCCCGGTATATAAAACGAAACCGTATCGTTCAGTTAATTTCTAGATGACACCTGTGGCAAGTGACCAACGAGTGGATGGCCTAACCATGAACAGCATTTTCGAGAAAAACCTACACCGCCTGCGCGGCGGGCTCATGGCTGCCTTCAGCGCCAGCATTCTGGCCGCGTGCGCCGTGGGCCCCAATTTCCGCGCCCCGGATCCACCCGCCACCGAGCGGTACACGCCCGGGCCGCAGCCCACCAGCACGGTGAGCACGGACGAGGTGGCTGGCGGCGCTGCCCAGCACTTCGTTGCTGAAGGGGAGGTGCCCGCCGAGTGGTGGCGCGTACTGCATTCCGAGCCGCTCGATGAACTCATCGAGCGCGCCCTGAAGAATAGTCCGACCGTCGCATCCGCCAAGGCGACCCTGCGCAGCGCGGCGGAAAGCTACGGCGGCGAACGCGGCGCACTGCTGCTGCCAACCGTTGACGGGTCAACATCCGCCACGCGTGAGAAGACCTCGCTGGCCTCGTTCGGGCTGCCCAACGGGGCCACTGTTTACAACAACCTGTTCTCCGCGTCGGCTCAGGTGTCCTACCACCTGGATGTGTTTGGCGGCTCCCGTCGCCAGCTCGAGGGGCTGCGGGCGCAGACGGAATACCAGCGCTGGGAGCTCGAGGCCGCCCGTCTCTTGCTCACCGGGAATATTGTCACCACGGCCGTCAATATCGCGAGTCTAAAAGCACAACTCGCAGCCGTTGCCGACATCGTCGCCGGTGAACGCGACCAACTCGCCGTCACCGAGCGCCAGTTCGCGGCCGGTACGGCCTCCCATGCCGACGTGCTCGCGCAGCAAGCGCAGCTGGCGCAGACCGAGGCCAGCATTCCGCCACTCGAGCGGCAACTCGTTCAGGCCGGCCACCGACTCGCGGTGCTCGCTGGCGAGACGCCCGATCATGAGGAACTGCAAGGGTTCGAGCTGGACGGGCTCACGCTGCCCACGGAACTACCGGTGACCCTGCCCGCAAGCCTCATTCGGCAGCGACCGGACGTGCAGGCGGCCGAGGCGCAATTGCATCAGGCGAGCGCTCAGGTTGGCGTCGCCACCGCGAACTTGTTCCCGGCGCTGAGCCTCACGGGCTCGATCGGTTCCGATTCCACAACGGCGCAGAACCTACTCGGGGCGGGTTCGGGAGTCTGGAGCATTGCCGGATCGCTGACTCAGCCTTTGTTTCACGGCGGGCAGCTGCGTGCCGAGCGTCGCGCGGCGCTCGCGGACCTGGATGGGGCCGCTGCCCGCTACCGCGAGACGGTGCTCGAAGCGCTCCAGCAGGTCGCCGACACCTTACGGGCCATCGAGAGCGACGCGCGCAATCTCAAGGCACAAATGGCCGCGGAGGAGGCTGCGCGAGCCTCGCTTCTGATCGCTCGCAAGCAGTACACCGCGGGCGTCAACAGCCACGTCGCGGTGCTGATTGCAGAACGGCAATACATACAGGCACGCCAGAGTCGCGTCGTGGCACAGGCCTCGCGCTATAGCGACTCGGCGACGCTATTTCAGGCGCTGGGGGGCGGTTGGTGGAACCGCAACCCTGAATCACAAATCACGATTAGCTCTTTGAGGGAGGTGGGAAATGGACACTGATAACCGAGTTCTGTTGGATGAGCTTCGCATCGG